>CAYZBJ010000006.1:6567-83867 GCA_964476625.1 uncultured Burkholderiaceae bacterium
ACGAGCTGCTGCGCGAGCTGGGCTACGACGCCGCCACGATCGAGACGATGAAGCGCGACGGCGCCGTCGCCTGAGCGCCAGCCAACCGAACGAATGGAGATATCGATGGGAACCCCCGAACTGAAAGTCGACGGCGCCGTCGCGAGCATCACGCTCAAGCGCCCCGAGCGGGCGAACCGGCTCGAACCCGACGACCTCGCGGCGATCGCCGAGCACATCGCCGCCGTCAACGCGATGCCCGGGGTGCTGGTGCTGCGGCTGCAGTCCGAAGGCAAGTACTTCTGCGCCGGCTACGACATCAACCGCATGGGCCAGGCCCGCTCGGTGAACTTCGAGGACGTCGTCAACGCGCTCGAGGATGCCCGCCCGGTCACCGTCGCGGTGATGCAGGGCAGCGTCTATGGCGGGGGCACCGACTTCGCGCTCGCCTGCGACTTCCGGATCGGGGTGCCTGGCATGGAGATGTTCATGCCAGCGGCCCGGCTCGGCCTGCACTTCTACCGCCGCGGCCTCGAGCGCTACTTCAGCCGGCTCGGCCTGGACAATGCCAAGCGCCTGTTCCTGACCTCCGAGACCATCGAGGCCGAGCGGATGCTGGCGATCGGCTTCCTCACCGACCTCGTCGCGCCGGAGGAGCTGGCCGGGGCCGCGGAGCGCCTGTGCTCGACGGTGGCATCGATGGCGCCGATCGCCGTGGTCGGGATGAAGAAGCATCTCAACCGCATCGCGCGCGGCACCCTGGACGTCGCCGAGCTGCACGAGGACATCGCTCGCGCGGTGTCGTCCGAAGACCTCAAGGAAGGGGCGGCCGCCTGGGCCGAGAAGCGCGCGCCGCGCTTTACCGGGCGCTGAGGACGGATCGCGCTACTTGCGCGTCACACCGCCGCCAGCGGCAGGTCGAGCGTCGTGGTGCGCACGAGTTCGCGACGCTGCGTGGTGTCCTCGAAGCGGGTGCCCCGGTGCATGGTGCAGCGGTTGTCCCAGATGACGACGTCGCCCGCGCGCCACTTGTGCCGGTAGACGAACTGCGGCCGGGTGGCGTGCTCGATCAGATCGAGCAGCAGGAGCCGGCTCTCGGGTACGGGCCAGTCGACCAGGTGCGAGATATGCGAAGCGAGGTAGAGCGCCTTGCGCCCCGAGCCCGGGATCGTCCGGACCAGCGGCTGGATCGCACCCGGCAGGCGCTGGCGCTCGGCCTCGGAGAATTCGAAGCCCAGGGTGCTGCGCGAATGGACGATCGAGTGGAAGGCCCGCAGGCCCTCGACCCGCTGGCGCAAGTCCGCGTCGAGCGCATCGTAGGCGGCGCGCATGTCGGCGTACTCGGTATCGGCGCCCTCCATGGGGACCACCTTGGCCGCCAGGAGGGAGTAGCGGCCGCAAGGCTCGACGAAGGATGCGTCGGTATGCCACAGGCGGTTCGCCAGGTTGTTCATCCGGCGCCGGTCGTTCGCCGCCATGACCTGGCCGTCGTCGGCCACGTTGCTGATGTCGGTGAGGCCTTCGTCGCCATGGCGGTTCTTCGCCACCGCCGCCGCTGAAGTGGCGCGGTGAATCCGGCCATCGAAGCGCTCGGCGAACGCGAGCTGCTCCTGGTGCGACAGGTGCTGGTCGCGAAAGACCAGTACCGCGTACTCGTCCATCCCGCGACGGATCGCCGCCAGGGTTTCGGGATCATGGCAGGACCGCAGCTCGACGCCGGCAGCCTCGGCGACGAACAGGGGGTGCAGGGAGGTGAAACCTGAGGGCATGGACTTGTCTCCGGCGCCCGCAGCTGGCGGGGTTCCGGCCATCCTAGCGGGACCTTGGGGATGCGTCCATCGGGAGTCGGGACGACCGTACGCCTGTGCCGCCAGTCAACCGCGCGAAAAACATGGCTACCCATGCGGTGCTCAGCATCGGCCTGTACCTCGCCGCGAGCGCGCTTGCGCCTCGGTAAACCGACGCTTGCAAATTTGACGGTTGAAGGAAAGTCGTTCAATGGGTGTAATCCGTGACGCCGCCGCCTTGCCGGAATGGTGACCCTGCGGTCGCTAAGGATGTTCTCGCCATCACTGTGAGCATCCGCGAACCAAACGGAGAGCAACCTTGCTGCACTACACCGTCGCCCAGATCCACATCACGGAGAAGAGCTGGCTCAAGACTTACGCGAAGGAAGTCACCCGGATGGTGGAAGAGTACGGAGGGCAGTACCTATCGAGGAGCGCGAACGCTCAGCTTCTGGAAGGCGACGCCCCCGCACCCTCCATATTCCTGATCATCGAGTGGCCTTCGCAAGAGGCGGCACAAGCCTTCTACGAATCGTCGGCGTATGCCGGGCATCTACACGCCAGGCTGCGTGGGTCGCATGGCTGGACTTGGCTCGTACCAGGCGAGGACGCCGCCGGCATTGCGCTTCTCCCGCGGGCATCGCGCTGATCCCGCGCGGAGTGCATCCGCGCGAGGAGTCGATAGACGACGGCCAGGTGATCCCGAAGGGTGCCAATCTAGGGCGAAGCACCGTCCCCACCGCCGGGGCAGAGCTGCTCAACAAGATAGTGCGTCACTGACGACGATTCGATGAGTTCCCCGTATCCCTCCGGAAGATGAGGCGACATCCACACTTCACCAAACGCCTCGCGGATTGACTCCAGGCTGCTCCAAACCGATTCGAAAACGAGCTCTTCGCTGCTCGCGACAAGGGGCTCGTATATCGCGTACCGGAGCAAGCCCTGCTTCGGAACCACCAAGGCAGAGGAGACCTCTCTGAAACGACGTAGAAGTTCCTTATGTCGCCCCGGCCGTGCCTTTGCTTTGAAGACGCGCGCGATGGGAAGCGGTGCCTCATTGTTCTCCGGATTGCGCATTTCTGTTCCTTGCGTATGGCGCGGCGCATTGTTGTGCCGAAGTGAATATGAACGCCGGGCCGCCGCCGCTCAACAGACCTCTTTGCAGCTCTCACATGCGTCGCGCGAACATGTACCCACTCCGAGGCGCTCGCTTGCGGCAGCCTCCGCGACAATCCAATCGCGATGCCGCGCCCCGCATGCCTTTTTGGGCCGGCCAGACACGGCGTGACGCTTCTGCGGCCGTCGAGGTCCGTCTGACCGATGGTCCGAGCTCTGCCTTGCAGCCGACGCAGTAGCTCTGAACACACTATTGAGGAAAGGCGCTTAGCGGTCGCCCCGAAGCGGGTGTTTGCACTGGAGTTCTCGCGACATTCATCAACCAGGAGGCTGTCACGAAGTATCCTGTCAGCGTAGTAAGTTCGACGATGCCCCGTTCGTCGCATACGCTCAGCAGTCGTTGATAGGTCGGCTCGGAAACGCCGTGAGTTGACAGAAGCTCGCGCACGAAGTCCAACGCCACCTCCTCGTCTTCCGGTAGATCCCGCGGCCGGGCTCCAACCCGGACCGCCTCCAGGGTTCGATCGGAGACTCCGGCGGCGAGGGCGAGCGCTGCATGGGTCAACCACTCGAACTGGTTCGAGACGTGTCGCGCCACCGCGCAGATTGCGAGTTCGCGAATGCGAGCGTCGAGATTGCTGTGAAACCGGAGGTGCTCGCCCAGCGTGGCAACACAATGCAGGAGCTCGGGCGTCCGTAGCAAGGATACGAACGGGCCAAACACGCCCTTTCGCGGCCCCGAAGCCAGTGATTGCGCGGCTGCCCTTTGCTTCGAATCCATGGAATCCAGCGTGGGCAATGGCATGCGATCGACACGGTCGTCTGCATATCCCTGAGGAACACTCGTGGCATGTGACTCACCTGACATCTGGCACTCCTTCTGAAGTACTGACGGGACGGGCGTGGCGCCACAACCAGAACCCCGATGCAAACAACAGTAGCGCGGCAGACTGCAGGCCAAGACCTAGTGCCTCGTCGGCGAGGCCTGGTTGAAGCAGCAGGAGATAGGAAGCTACCGGACCCGCAATCTGTCCCAAGGCAAAGGCGGCGGTGAGGTAGCCGACCCACTTCACGGGATTCCACACCACTCGCTCGCGCACTTCCTGGACACCAGCGAGGGTAATCACCATGAAGGTTCCGCCCACGAGAACCGCCGACAAGAGGATCGAGGCGCCGCTCAACCAGATACTTGGCAGAAGTGCACCGACACCCATCAGAAGTTGTGATCCAGCCCAGACCCCGAGCCTGGAGTACCGGCGCATCAGTACTCCTGAGAACAGGGTAGATAGCGCCGCGGTCACGCCGAACACGGGCCACGCCAATCCGAATACTGCGGGATCCGTAGCCACCGACTGAGCCAGCAAAGGCAGGAATGTCGCGGGGAGGATGTATCCGTAACCCATGATGCCGTAGCTGACGACGAGTCCGCGGGTGCCGACAGGCAAGGTTCGGGCATCGGAGCGCGGCGGTAGCGTTCCTTCACCGGCGATGATCGGTAGCCGTATCACCAATGCGACGGGAACGGTCATCGCGACAGAAAGTATGCCGAGATAGATCCACATCACCTGTGTTTCGATACCTCGAACGGCCATCCACAGGCAGCACCCCCCAGCCGCTGCGATGCCGACACCTACTCCGGCGTAGACGCAGGCGCTCAGGTCCGATCGGTGCATTCGCGCCAGGCTCGCCAGACACCAGACGCTTGTGGCGACGAATACCCAGGCAGACAGCACACCAGAGGAAAATCGCAGCACAGTCCATACGATGTTCCCGGGTATCGCCATCGCAGCCGTGCTGCAGGCGACAAGCGCCAGGGACAGGATTGCGAGGCGTCGCATGTCGATCCTTATTTCTGCGGCGATGAGCGCGCCACTGAGATAGCCAGCGTAGTTCGCAGCAGCGAGCCAGCTCCCGTGCGCCACCGTGAGCAGCCGCTCCTCAACCATCAGCGGGAGCATTGGCGTGAACACGAACCGCCCGACTCCCATTGCGACCGCCAGGGATAGCAGTCCTCCAAGGGCGACTACTGTCGGGGACGAGCGTACGTGGCGGCTCAACATGCATATCATTGGAGTCCAGCGATGTCTCGTCGACAATTGAATTTTTTGGCTAGAGGATTCTCAAAATGAGAAACATGGACCTTGATTCACTCGAGATATTTCGCACCGTGGCGGAGGCCGGCGGGATCCTCCGAGCGTCCGAGAGGCTCAATCGAGTGCCGTCCAATGTGACGACGCGAATCAAGCAGCTGGAAGGCCGGCTAGGTGTCGCGTTGTTTCGCAAGCAGGGACGCGGCATCGTCCTTACTCGAGAGGGAGAGCTGCTTCTTTCATATGCCCAGCGGCTGTTCCGTCTTGCTGACGAAGCGGAGAGCGAGCTCCGAAACGGAATCCCGACTGGAGGCTTCAGGATTGGCTCGCTCGAGAGTACTGCCGGGAGCCGACTTCCGCCGGTGCTCTCGAAATACCACCGTCAGTTTCCGGGAGTAGTGGTCGAACTCGTCACAGGGACGACATGCTCACTGATCAAGCGTGTGCGCGACTACGAGATCGAGGCTGCCTTTGTCTCGGAGCCGTTTGACGCCCACGAGCTGACATCCGTTCCCGTTTTCGACGAAGAGCTCGTTCTCATCACGTCCAAGGGGATTCCCGAAGTGCGACGCGCTTCGTGTCTTCAAGGGATGACGCTCGTCGCATTCGCGGATGGCTGCTCGTACAGGAGACGCATCAATGAGTGGCTCGACGCGAGCGACGTCATTCCTTCGAGAACGCTCGAGTTAGCCTCTTATCAGGCGATGATTGCTTGCGTTGCGGCCGGCACCGGTTTTGCCCTGGCTCCGCGCTCGCTCTTGGCCGCGCTCCGAGTGACAAAGGATGTCGCCCAGCACGAGCTTCCCGCCCGGATTCGTCGAAACCGGACTCACCTGATCTGGGCGGGACCCGCCTCCAGCGCCTTGCGACACCTTCAGGCGACCCTTCATGTTCCCGCAAGTCTCGCTGCCGCCCACCAGGCGTTCACGAAAGCCGCATAGGGTCGTGATCTGCTCCCAGGTTGTTCTTGTGCAGGCTCTACCCGAAGACAAGGTGCGACGGTCTCGAATGTCGGCCTCGACAGCCGGATTCCCGTATCGACAGCAGTGGTCGCGCCCGGGCCGGCCCGGTATCATCCGCAGGCATCATTCACCACATAGGCTAACAAGGAGCTTCCCGCCCATGAATCGCATCGAACTCGTCGAAAAGCTTGCCGCCGAACACGACCTATCGAAGGCCGGCGCCGCACGCATTCTCGACACAGTCCTCTCGTCCATCGTCGCCGCAGTGAAGAAAGGCGACACGGCAAGCTTCGTGGGCTTCGGGACCTTCCGCCAGGCCAAGCGCGCCGCGCGCACCGGATTCAACCCGAGGACGGGCGAGTCCGTGAAGATCAGCGCGATGAAAGTGCCGAAGTTCGTGCCCGGCGCCGGTTTCAAGGCGGCCGTCGACCCGAAGCGGGCAGAGCGCAAGGCGGCCAACGCCGCCAAGGCGGCGGCGAAGAAGCCTGCGGCCAAAAAGGCCGCGAAGAAGCGCGCCTGAAGAAAGGCCAGGGTCGCCGCCGGCCGCCAGCGATCGGCAGGCCGGATCGGCGTTGCCCGATCACATCGACGGATCGATTAGCACCTTGGCGCCGGTGTTGCGCGGGCCGTAGAAGGCGATGGCGTCGGCGCTCAGCGCGCCGGCGAGCGATACCGTGCGGGCGTAGTGGCTGGCGAACGTGGTCTTCAGTTCGGCGGCCACGCGCTCGCGCAGCGCCTGCGCATCAGCCGGGCCGATCCGGTTCAGGAAGGGGAACAGCAGCCAGCCGCCCACGCCCCAGGCCATGCCGAAGCTGCGCTGGATTTCGGTCGGGCGGGTGTCGAGATTGCCATACAGGTAGACCTGCTTGTGCACCGCCGAGCCGTAGCGGCTGTACTCCCGGGCCTTGCGACTGATGGCGCTTTCCATGCATTGCAGGATCTGCCCGGCGAGCGTGCCGCCGCCCGTCGCGTCGAACGCGATCGTGGCGCCCGTGCTCGCCAGCGCATCGGTCAGCTCGGCCGTGAAGTCGGGCGCACTGCTGTCGCACACATGCTCGGCGCCGATTCCGCGCAGCAGCGCCGCCTGCTCGGGCCTGCGAACGATGTTGACCAGGCCGATGCCGTCCTTCTGGCAGATCCTGTTGAGCATCTGGCCCAGGTTGCTCGCCGCGGCGGTGTGCACCAGGGCCGTGTGGCCTTCACGCTTCATCGTCTCGACCATTCCCAGTGCGGTCAACGGGTTGACGAAACACGAAGCCCCCTCGGCCGCCGTGGCGCCGGCCGGCAGCGGCAGGCACTGTGCCGCGGGCACGGCCCGGTACTGCGCATACATGGCTCCGCCGATCGCAGCCACCGTGCGGCCAAGCAGGGCCTGTGCGGCGGGCGAGGCACCGGCGGCCACCACCAGCCCGGCGCCCTCGTTGCCCACCGGCATGCTTTGCCCCACGCGCGCGGCCATGCCGGGCATGGCGCGCTCGGGGATGCTGGCGGTCACCAGCGGCCGGTCGGCACTGCCGGCGACCTTCACGGAGGACAGATCGGCCGGTCCGAAGAGCAGCCCAATGTCCGACGGATTGATGGGGGTTGCCTGCACCTGGATCAACACCTCGTCAGGACCAGGGGCGGGAACGGGAGTTGGCTCCAGGCTGACCTGCAAAGTGCCGTCTGCCTGCACGAGCGAACGCAGTTGCAGGGCTGTAGAGGGGATGGACTGGGTCATGAGTGGCTCTCGATGGGAAGTGGGCCGTGCGGGCGGCGGTCGGCTTCGCGGGGGGTGTGCCTCGCGGTGATCTCGCCGCCGGTTCGTGCCATTGTGAAGCAAGAGGCTTCACGCTGCCCTGAACGATCGGTACTGTCGATTCGTCGGCGGTGGTGTGCTCGCCGACTATTGAAACTCGACGGTGAACCCGCCAGGCCCGCCGGAATTCACCGTCAGCCGCAGCGCCGAAGCATCGCCGTTCTCATCGATGACAAAGCAGTAGTCGTTCGAAGCGGTGTCGCCCAGCACCGTTCTCGTGAACTTGAGGCACATCCAGGCGGTCGTCGGGCTGTGGCGGCCAAAGCGCCAAGTGAGCTCTGCAGTGCCTTTGGTCGGTCTTAGCAGGAAGTCTCGGTCATACACGGTCGCATTCTCGAAGAGGACGCTTGAACTCCCGACCGTCGCTGTCCGCGGCACGACGAAGGTTGTGCTCCCTGTAACCCAATCACCGTCGAGCACCACAAGCCCAATGACAAAGGGATCCTGATACAGGAACTCGGTAACGCTCGAGATGGTGCCTCCGGCAGGCGTCGAAATCACCTCGTTGACGGTGAACGTCTTGAACGTTGCTTCCGGGAAAACCGTGTCCGGGCCTGGGGTACTCCAGAAGGTCAAGGCGTATTCCTGGCCGTCGCTTCCAGTGCCGTTGAGGGAGTACACATGAGGAACGGTCGCGAGCTTCTCGACCGCTGCCCTGAATGGGAACTCGGTGACCTGGGTCGGCTGTTGAGTCCCTTCATCGCCGGTGCCCGCATCTGCGCTATCGCCGATGACTTCGCCACCATCTCCGGTCTCGGCAGGGGCGCCTCCGCCACCACCGCCACATGCCCCGAGCACGAAAACCAGCGCGAGCGCGAAGAACCAGCGTGCGAGCCTCTGCATTGCGACCCCCCCCATATGCGTTGCCATTGATGTATTGCGATGCAATCGACCCGACTGTGCCGGGTTCGCATTCTGCACAATGCCGGAGGCGGTCGCCATGAGAAAGGGCACGCGCGGCCTTGGGGCAGCTGACGTGCCCAGCGTCTCGGGGACGGTGCAGGACGGGATCACGGGGGCGACGTACGCGTACGACGCGAACGGGAACATGACCAGCGGGGGTGGTCATGTGATGACGTGGACGAGCTTCAACCGGGTCAAGCGGCTGTCGCAGAGGTGGTGGGGGACTGGTACCGCAGCTTCACGTACAACGGGGAGTACGAGCGGGTCTGTCAACGCAATTTCAGTTTTCCCCACCCGGAGTGGCCATTCTTGCAGGCAGGGAAGGGTAGGCGTAATATGTCTAGTATTTTGGACTATATCCGGCTGCGACATGCCATGAATCTCATCGACATCGGTCAGGCCGTACGCGTACGGCGCGCTGAGCTGGGCCTGTCCCAGGCGCAGTTGGCGCATCTGAGCGGCCTGTCGCGGCAAACCCTGGTCGGCCTGGAAAACGGCACCTTGAACGATCTGGGCGTCAACCGTGTCGGGCAGGTGATGGCGGTGCTGGGGTTGGACACTCCCAAGCCGGATACCTTGGCGCGGCGCAAGAAGCGAGGCCTGTGGATGGCGGCCAAGACGGCCAGCGTCAGTTATGCGCGTGAACTGGTCCCCGAGGCGCTCGAGCAGGCCCTGGCGAGTGGCGAGGTGCCGCCTCCATTCGCCCCGCACCTGGCCCATTTGCTCGACGAAGCGCCTGTGCCAATCGTCGTGATGGCCGTGGAGGAGGCGGCCTCGCGCGCGCACCTGCCGCCGCGGCGGATCTGGCGCAACGTGGCGAAACTGGCCGAATCCTTGTCCGTCCACCGGCGGGCGCTGTGGATATGAAGTCCAGTTCACTGCCTGGTGGCCCCTGGGAGGGGCTGTTCCCGCGGGCACTGGCGTTGATCGACGAAATCAGCCGGTACGGTGGAATCGCCGATCCGTTCTGGACCCTGGGTGGTG
This sequence comes from uncultured Burkholderiaceae bacterium, assembly GCA_964476625.1. GTDB lineage: Bacteria > Pseudomonadota > Gammaproteobacteria > Burkholderiales > Burkholderiaceae_E > JAMLIN01. Next base: position 16,187 of record CAYZBJ010000006.1, read on the forward strand.
GGACGGTACTGATGTTCCGTTACCGCCATCGGTTGAGCAAGGACATCGACATCTTCGTGCCCGATCCGCAGTACCTCGGCTTTGTTACACCTCGGTTGAGCGACACGGCGGCGGATTTTACGCAGGACTACACTGAGCAGCCTGGCGCCTTCGTCAAACTGCAGTTCGACGAAGGCGAGATCGACTTCGTGGCCGCCCCCAACCTGCTGGCCGATGCCTGGGAAACCTGGGATATCGGCGGCCGTTCGGTGAAGGTGGAGACGGCCGCCGAAATCATTGCCAAGAAGATGTACCACCGTGGCGACCGGGCCACAGCGCGCGATCTGTTCGACTTTGCGCTCGTGATCGAGCGCGAGCCTCAGCCGCTCCTGGCGGCGACGCCGTTCCTGTTGCGCCACAGGGAGGCATTCCTTGTCCAGATCCGGCGGCCGCATGTCGGCTTGCGGGCCGCGTTCAGTGCCATCGCTACGCTGGACTACACGCCCGGCTTCGACCATTGCGTGGCCGTGATTGGGGAGTTCCTGGACAGCTTGTAGTAGCAGGTGCCGTTCTACGAGGTGACGACGGGGTCGGACGCGTCGACGCGGGTAAGGGGTTGCAGGCCAAGCACCTGCACGGCTTTTATGACGGTCTCGGCCGCGCGCCGGGCTGCAACAGGATTCTTCGGTCGAAGGAAGTCACGCAGCCGCTGCAGGTCTCGGATGGCGCCGGGCGCGTACCTTACTTGTGGCATTCCGGCGCCGGCCGTTCGTCATCCGTGCCTCAGCTTGCCAGCCAGGCATCCACCTCGTCGGCCGTCGCATGCCGGCCCGTGGTGCGGTACTCCTCCCACGCCTTGAGCGTGTCCTGCCGGAAAGCCTCGCGCTTCTCTTCGCGCTCGACGTACTGCGTGATCGCCTCGCGCATCAGCCAGTGGGACGTGCGGTGGCGTGCGTCGGCCAAGCGCTTCACGCGCGCCTTGATATCGGGGTCGATCCTGATCGCCACAGGGCGAGCGGATGTCGAAGTCATGGCGAGCTCCCAAGCGGTCTCTTGAGGTAATACCTTGCCATACTCGACCCTCGGATCAATCCCGAAATCATGGGTGGCCGACTTTACCTACGTCTGGACCGATCAGGGGTGGCTGTGTGGCTACTCGGAGTGTCCGGAAGAATGAGGACAGCCCACTTCGCCAGATTTCGTGGCTTATGCCTCCGGCCGGCCGCTGCGCGGCCTTAACTTGCCTTCGCCGCAAGCCAAGAGACCTGCGGCGCGAGGCGCGCCGGCGCTGCGCGCGCCAAGAGCGTCACTCGACGGTGACGCTCTTGGCCAGGTTCCTCGGCTTGTCCACATCCGTGCCTCGGACGAGGGCGGCATGGTAGGACAGCAGCTGCAGCGGCACGACGTGCAGGATGGGGCTGAGCGCGCCGGCGTGGTCGACGAGGTTGATCACGTGGACGCCGTCGGCCGGCTCGATGCGGGTGTCGCGATCGGCGAAGATGAAGAGCTCGCCGCCGCGGGCGCGCACTTCCTGCAGGTTGCTCTTGAGCTTCTCGATCAGCGAGTCCTTGGGCGCCACCACCACCACCGGCATGTCGCGGTCGACCAGCGCCAGGGGCCCGTGCTTGAGCTCGCCCGCCGCATAGGCCTCGGCGTGGATGTAGGTGATCTCCTTGAGCTTCAGCGCGCCTTCCATCGCGATCGGGTAGTGCACCCCGCGGCCGAGGAAGAGGGCGTTTTCCTTCTGGGCGAAGCGGGCGGCCCACTCCTTGACCTCGCCTTCGCACTCGAGCACCCGGTTCATGGCCGCCGGCAGGTGGCGCAGCTGCTGGAGCAGCTCGCGTTCGCGCTCGGCGCCGAGCCGGCCACGCTGCTTGGCCAGCACCAGGCTGAGCACGAAGAGCGAGGCGAGCTGGGTGGTGAAGGCCTTGGTCGATGCGACGCCGATCTCGGGGCCGGCCCGGGTCAGGAAGCGCAGCTTGCTCTGGCGGATCAGCGCCGATTCGGGCACGTTGCAGATCGTCAGGGTGTCGCGCAGTCCCTGGGTCTTGGCATGCTGGAGCGCGGCCAGGGTGTCGGCGGTCTCGCCCGACTGCGAGATGGTGACGACCAGGGTGCCGGGCATGGAGACGGAGTCGCGGTAGCGGTATTCGCTCGCGATCTCGACGTTGACCGGCAGGCCGGCGATCGATTCGATCCAGTACTTGGCGACCAGCCCGGCGTGGTAGCTGGTGCCGCAGGCGATGATCAGCAGTTGGCGGGTGCGCTTGAAGACCTCGGCCGCATCGGCGCCGAACAGCCCCGGCGAGATCGCGTTGGCATTGGCGAGCATCTCGAGCGTGTTGGCAATGGCGCCGGGCTGCTCGAAGATCTCCTTCTGCATGTAGTGCTCATAATTGCCGAGCTCGATCGCGTCGGCCGACATCTGGCTCTCGACGATCGCGCGTTCGGCCGGCTTCCCGTCGGCGTCGGCGATGGTGTAGCCGTCGGCGCGGATCTCGACGACGTCGCCTTCCTCGAGGTAGCTCACATGGCGGGTCACCTGCAGCAGCGCCGAGGTGTCCGAGGCGAGGAAGTTCTCGCCCTTGCCGCTGCCGCCGTTGCCGATGCCCAGCAGCAGCGGCGAGCCGCGGCGTGAGCCGACGACGGTGCCAGGCTGCTTCGAGCTGATGGCGGCGATGGCATAGGCGCCGTCGAGCTGGCCGACGGTGAGGCGCACTGCCTCGAAGAGGGTCGCCCCAGCCTTCACATGGTGATGGAGCAGGTGGGCGATGACTTCGGTGTCGGTGTCCGACTGGAACTCGTAGCCTTCGGCGCGCAGCTTGTTGCGCAGGGCCTCGTGGTTCTCGATGATGCCGTTGTGCACCACGCAGACCTCGAAGCCGTCGCCGCTCGAGTAGTGCGGATGCGCGTTGTTCTCGGTGACGCCGCCGTGGGTGGCCCAGCGGGTATGGGCGATGCCGGTCGGCGCATCGGCATGCGCTTCGCTCGCGCGCGCCGCCAGGTCGGCGACCCGGCCGACCGCCCGGACCCGGTCGATCCGGCCGTTGAGCGTGGCGAGCCCCGCCGAGTCATAGCCGCGGTACTCGAGCTTGCGCAGGCCCTCGATCAGGATGGGCACGACATTGCGCGCCGCGACGGCCCCTACGATTCCGCACATCTTGGTGGCTCCTTGCTCACGCTCGCTGGGAACCTGTGGATTCGCAGGTTCTCATGGTTTGGGCTGCTTGACGGGACGCTTCCAGTTCTCGATCGTGGTCTGCTTCGCGCGCGAGATGGTGAGCTTGCCGGCGGGGGCTTCGCGGGTCAGCGTGGTGCCGGCCCCGAGGGTGGCGCCCGCGCCGACCGTGACCGGCGCGACCAGCTGGGTGTCGCTGCCGATGAAGGCATCGTCGCCGATGACCGTCTTGTACTTGTTGGCGCCGTCGTAGTTGCAGGTGATGGTGCCCGCGCCGATGTTGACCCGGGCACCGACATCGGCGTCGCCGACATAGGCGAGGTGGTTGGCCTTCGAGCCTTCGCCCATGCGGGTTGCCTTCATCTCGACGAAGTTGCCGACATGGGTGTGAGCCGCAAGCTCGGTGCCCGGGCGCAGTCGTGCGTAGGGGCCGATGCGGGCCTCGGCGCCCACCTTGGCGCCGTCGATGTGGGTGAAGGGCAGGATCTGCGCGCCGGCGCCGATGCGGGCGTCGCGCAGCACGCAGTTGGCGCCGATGCTGGCGCCGTCGGCGATCTCGACCCGGCCTTCGAAGACGCAGTTGACGTCGATCGAGACCTCGGCGCCGCAGGCGAGGCTGCCGCGCACGTCGATCCGGGCCGGGTCCGCGAGCGTGACGCCGGCGTCCATCAGGGCGTCGGCGATGCTGCGCTGGTGGACGCGTTCGAGTTCGGCGAGCTGGCGCTTGCTGTTGACCCCGAGGGTCTCCCAGGCATCGGCCGGCTGCGCCGAGACGATCGGCATGCCGTCGGCGACCGCCGCCGCGACGATGTCGGTCAGGTAGTACTCGCCCTGGGCGTTGTTGTTCGACAGCCCGGCGAGCCAGCGCTTGAGCGCCGGGGTCGGGGCGACGAGGATGCCGGTGTTGACCTCGCGGATCGCCAGGGTCGCGGCATCGGCGTCCTTGTGCTCGACGATGCGCACGATGCGGCCATCCTCGCGCACGATGCGGCCGTAGCCGCTGGGGTCCTCGAGATCGACGGTGAGCAGCGCGAGCTTGTCGGCGCCGGCGGCGGCGACCAGCTTCGCGAGGGTCGCGGCGCGGGTGAGCGGGACGTCGCCGTAGAGCACGATGGTCGGCGCGCTGTCGTCGAGTTCGGGCGCGGCCTGCGCTACCGCGTGGCCGGTGCCGAGCTGCGGCGCCTGCAGCACCCAGCGCACGTCGGGAGCGGCCATGCGCGTGGGCACCGTCTCGCCGCCATGGCCGTAGACCACGATGTGCCGGCCCGGCGACAGGGTGCGGGCGCAGTCGAGGACATGGCCGAGCAGGGGCTTGCCGGCCAGCGGGTGGAGGACTTTCGGCAAGGCGGACCGCATCCGCTTGCCCATCCCGGCGGCCAGTATGACGACGTTCATTTTGTCTTTTGGATCAAGGGGTTATGCGACGAACAGGAGAGGGTCGATCGATCTTAGCATGCGTGCTACGACAGTAGACACGATATGCCGGGACCCCGCGCCAAGTCGATGACGGAATGCCTGCTGGGGTCGATGCACGGCCGGTGCGCGCAGCGCCGGCGGCCGTTCGCTAGCTTCGGGCGGGCTGGCGCTCGTAGAAGATCTGGGGCGCAAAGGTGCCGACGACCATGCCGACGATGGCCGCGATCACGCCGACGAGCTGCGGCGGCACCAGCGCCTCGGGTGCGAAGTTCAGGCAGAAAAGCCAGGTCGTCTCGCCGCAGAGGATGGACAGCAGCGCGCCCTGGACCGTGGCCCGTTTCCAGAACACCCCGGCGGCCAGTGGTACGAGGGCACCGACCAGGGTGACCGAATAGGCTTCCTGGATCATCTCGTACATGGTGCTCTGGCTGTTGAGGGCGAAGAGCAGGGCGGCGATGGTGAAGAGCACCAGCACGGTGCGCAGCAGGACGAGGAAGCGCCGGTCCGAGATCTGCGGCATGAAGGGCCGCAGCACGTTCTCGGTGAACAGGGCGGTGGGGGCGAGCAGGGCGCCCGCCGCGGTCGACAGGATTGCCGAGACCAGTGCCCCGAAGAACAGGACCTGGGCCCAGAGCGGGGTCCGGTCGAGGATCAGCTGCGGCAGGATCCGCTGGATGTCGCGCTCGTCCTCCGAGGCGAAGAGCTCGGTGAAGGTCGGATCGATGACGATCGCCGAGTAGGCGATGAACATCGGCACGAAGGCGAAGCACAGGTAGATGATGCCGCCCAGCAGGGTGCCGCGCACCGCGGTCTTCTCGTCACGGGCGCTGGTGACCCGCTGGAAGACGTCCTGCTGCGGGATCGAGCCGAGCGCCATGGTCAGGAAGGCGGCGACGAAGGCGAACCATTCCACGCTTCCTCCCCTGGGCAGGAGATTCAGCTTGCCGGCCTCGGCGGCGGCCGTCACCACCGTGACCGGGCCGCCGGCCATGTCGCTGACGACGAAGGCGATCGCGGTGAGGCCGATCACGATCACCGCCGTCTGCACCAGGTCGGTGAGCGCGATCGACCACATGCCGCCGAACAGGGTGTAGAGCATCACGATCACGGCGGCGATCATGATGCCGTGCGTCAGGCTCAGGGCGCCGCCGGAGAAGACCGAGAAGATCAGTCCCAGGGCGGTCAGCTGGGCTGCCGTCCAGCCGAGGTAGGAGGCGGTGATCGCGAGGCTGGTGATGACCTCGATCGACTTGCCGTAGCGTCGGCGGTAGTAGTCGCCGATGGTCAGCAGGTCGAGCCGGTACAGGACCCGGGCGAACAGCACCGCGAACAGGATCAGGGCGCAGGAGGCGCCGAAGGGGTCGGCGGGAACGCCCGAGAGGCCATCGCGCGCGAAGGTGGCTGAGACCGAGAGCACGGTTTCGGCGCCGAACCAGGTGGCGAACACCGTCGCCATGTTCATGTACAGCGGCAGGCTGCGCCCGGCGACCAGGAAGTCCTTGGCGTTGTGCACCCGCTTCGCCGCGTAGAGGGCGATCAGGACGGTTCCGGTCAGGTAGACGGCGACGAGTGCGAGCAGCATGGCGGGCATCCCGGGGGAAGGCGCCGCATTTTAAGGCCATCCGCGGCCGGCGCGGCATCCGCGTTGCGCGGATGGTTCAGTGGCCGTTCAGGCCACCCATTTCCAGAGTTCGAGGACGCCAAGCAGGACGACCAGCGCCGCCAGCCAGCCGATGCGCCGGCGCAGGTCGCGCTGCTCGCTGGCCATGCGCTCGAGCAGCCTTTCATGGCGCTGCCCGCTTTCGTCCTCGATCGACTTGTGGAGCGCCGCTTGGACGAGGCGGGGGATCTGTGGAATCAGCTGCGCCCACTGCGGCGCTTCGCGCTGGACCCGGTCGACCAGGCCGCGCCAGCCGATCTGCTCGGCCATCCACTGCTCGAGGATCGGCTTGGCGGTGACCCAGAGGTCCAGGTCGGGGTCGAGGTCCCGGCCCAGGCCTTCGATGTTGAGCAGGGTCTTCTGCAGCAGCACGAGCTGGGGCTGGATCTCGACGTTGAAGCGCCGCGATGCCTGGAACAGCCGCAGCAGGACCAGTCCGAGGGAGATCTCCTTCAGGGGCCGGTCGAAGAAGGGTTCGCAGCAGGCCCGGATCGCGCCTTCGAGCTCGTCGATCCGGGTGTCGCGGGGGACCCAGCCCGACTCGACGTGCAGTTCGGCCACCCGCTGGTAGTCGCGCCGAAAGAAGGCGAGGAAGTTCTGGGCGAGGTAGTTCTTGTCGAACTCCGAGAGCGAGCCGACGATGCCGAAGTCGAGCGCGATGTAGCGGTTGAAGTCCTCGCCGTCGACCCCGACCAGGATGTTGCCCGGATGCATGTCGGCGTGGAAGAAGCCGTGGCGAAACACCTGGGTGAAGAAGATGTCGACCCCGTCGCGCGAGAGCTTCTTCAGGTCGACGCCGGCCTGGCGGATCTGCTCGGTCCGGCCGATCGGGATGCCGTGCATGCGCTCCATCGTCAGCACGGTGCTCGACGAATGATCCCAGTGCATCTCCGGTATGCGCAGCAGGTCGGAACCGAGAAAATTGCGGCGCAGCTGGGCGGCGTTGGCGGCTTCGCGCAGCAGGTCGAGCTCGTCGTGGAGGTACTTGTCGAACTCGCCGATCACCTCGAGCGGCCGCAGGCGGCGGGCGTCGGCCGAAACCTTCAGCAGCAGCGAGCCTGCGAGGCGCAGCAGCTCGAGGTCGCGCTCGATCACCTCGGCCATGCCGGGCCGCAGGACCTTGACCGCCACCTCCCGGCCGTCGTGCAGGCGGGCGAAGTGGACCTGGGCGATCGAGGCCGAGGCGACCGGCACGCGGTCGAACTCGGCGTAGATCGTTGCCAGCGGCCGGCCGAGGCTGCGCTCGATCTGGGCGACCGCCTGCTCGCCGGGAAAGGGCGGGACCCGGTCCTGCAGATGGGCGAGCTCGTCGGCGATGTCGGTCGGCAGCAGGTCGCGTCGGGTCGAGAGCACCTGGCCGAACTTCACGAAGATCGGGCCGAGGCGCTCGAGCGCCTGGCGCAGGCGCACCCCGCGCGGCGCATCGAGGCGGCGCCCGAAACGTAGCCAGCGCCCGAGCGTGAGCAGCAGCGGCATACGGCTGCCGGCGCCCGTGACGACGATTTCGTCGAGGCCGCTCAGCCAGGCGACGAAGAGGATTCGGGTGAACCGGGTGATGCGCACGATGGGCCTGCCTGTCCCGGTCGCGGGTGCTTATGCCGCCGGATTCGGATAGAGGCGCTGGATCTTCTCGATGCCGGCGAGCGTTTCGGCGTCGAGCACGGTATCGGCTGCATCGAGGTTCTCGGCGAGCTGCGCCGTCGAGGTGGCGCCGATGATCGATGAGCCGACGAACCAGCGGCCGAGGACATAGCCGTGCGCCAGTTCCACCAGGCTCAGGCCGCGCGACCTCGCGAGCTCGTCGTAGGCGGCAATCGCATCGTCGACATGGGGCTTGGCGTAGCGAGGGCCGAACGACGGGAACAGGGTGAAGCGGGCGCCTTCGGGCTGCGCGCCGCCCATGTACTTGCCGGCGAGCTTGCCGCCGGCGAGCGGACCGTAGGGGAGCAGCGACATGTCGTGCCGATGCAGCGCCTCGGCCAGGTCGCCGTCGGCCGAGCGCGAGACCAGGCTGTAGCAGTTCTGCACGGTCACCGGACCGGGCAGGCCGAGCTCGGCGGCGGCGCGATGAAAGGCGCAGACCCCCCAGGTCGATTCGTTGGACAGGCCCCAGTAGCGGATCTTGCCGGCCTGCACCAGGGCGCCCATCGCCTCGACCTGCTCGGCGATCGACGGGCCCTCGCGCTCGGCGGTGGGGTCGAACACGGTCTGGCCGAAATTCGGCAGGTTCCGCTGCGGCCAGTGGATCTGGTAGAGGTCGATGCGGTCGGTCTGCAGGCGGCGCAGGCTGGTCTCGCAGGCCTCGGTGATGTTGGTCCGGTTCAGGTCGGTGCGCCCGCCCCGGATCCAGTCGCGCCGACCTGGCCCGGCGACCTTGGTCGCGACCACGAGCGCGTCGCGGTCATGGCCGGCGAGCCAGCGACCGAGGTATTCCTCGGTACGACCCTGGGTTTCGGCGCGCGGCGGCACCGGGTACATCTCTGCCGTATCGATGAAATTGACCCCGCGCTCGATCGCCAGGTCGAGCTGCGCATGGGCCTCGGCCTCGGTGTTCTGCTGGCCCCAGGTCATGGTGCCGAGGCAGATGGTGGACACCTCGAGTTCGGTGCCGGGCAGGGTCCGGAATTTCATCGCTTGCTCACCTCTCGCTTCACGGTTTCGATTGCAGGATGGAAGGATATCTGGTCGAAGGCGATGTCGCCGTCCGGGCGGGGTTGGCCGTCGGCGACGATGCCGGCGAAATCGAAGAGATCGCGGTCCATCAGGTGCGAGGGCACCACCCGGCCGAGGGCCGCGAAGGTGTTCTCGACCCGGCCGGGAAAGCGCTTCTCCCACTCGCGCAGCATGTCCTTGGTCACCTGGCGCTGCAGGTTCGCCTGCGAGCCGCAGAGGTTGCAGGGAATGATCGGGAACTCGCGCCACTGCGCATAGGCTTCGAGGTCGGCTTCGCGCACATAGGCGAGCGGCCGGATCACGACGTGGCGGCCGTCGTCCGAGACGAGCTTGGGCGGCATCGCCTTGAGCTTGCCGCCATGGAACAGGTTCAGGAAGAAGGTCTCGAGGATGTCGTCGCGATGGTGGCCGAGCGCAATGCGGGTCGCGCCCAGCTCGCTCGCCACCCGGTACAGGATGCCGCGGCGCAGCCGCGAGCACAGCGAGCACATCGTGCGCCCCTCGGGGATCACCCGGGTGACGATCGAGTAGGTGTCCTGGGTCTCGATCCGGAACGGCACCCCGATGCTGCGCAGGTAGTCGGGCAGCACTTCGGCGGGAAACCCGGGCTGCTTCTGGTCGAGGTTGACCGCGACGATCCCGAAATCGATCGGCGCCCGCTCGCGCAGGGTCAGCAGCAGGTCGAGCAGGGCGTAGCTGTCCTTGCCGCCGGACAGGCACACCATCACCTTGTCGCCCGGGCCGATCATGGCGTGGTCGCCGATCGCCTGGCCGGTCAGGCGCAGCAGGCGCTTGTGCAGCTTGTTGCGCTCATGGGCGATCCGCTCCTGGCGGCGCGGGTCGGCGAGGGTGGCGGAATCGTTCATGCCCGGATCCGGAAGACTTCGATGCCGACGGTTCGACAGTCGGCATAGACATGGGGTTTCTCGGTGCTGGCGCGCACCGCGCTGACCGACGGATTCTCGAGGCAGGCCGCGACGATCCGGTCGAGCAGGGTTTCCTGCAGGTTGAAATGCCCCGAGCGCGCGATCTCGACGATCCGGCGGCGCAGGAAGTCGTAGTCGATCACGTCCTCGACCGCGTCGCGCATCGAGGTCGAGGCCGCGATCGGCACGAAGATGTCGACGTTGATCAGCACCCGCTGGGGTGCGAGCCGCTCGAAGTCGTGGAAGCCGATCGAGGCTTCGACCGCGAGCTCCTGCAGGAAGATCCGGCGGCAGTCGGCGAGCCGCGGGTCGAGTAGCCAGGTCAATTGGAGGGTCCGTCGGCGGGCAGGTGGGGGGCGATGAACATGACGTCGCGGGCGAGCGGCACGAGGTGCTGGCCACCGTCGACGATCAGGTTGACGCCGGTGATCGCCGGCGCGCCGGCGAGGAAGACCACGGCGCGGACGATGTCGGCCGTGGTCGAGGAACGCCCGAGCGGGGTCAGGCGGTGGGCGGTTTCGAACTCTTCCTCGGTCTGCCCGCCCGAGGCCAGGGTGATGCCCGGCGAGACCGCCGCCACCCGCAGACGGGGTGCGCAGCCAGCGGCCATCATGCGGGTCGCGCCGAGCAGCCCGTACTTGCTGACGGTGTACGAGAAGTAGTCGGGGTTCAGGTTCTCGAGCTTCTGGTCGAGCAGGTTCACCACGAAGCCGCGGCCGCCCTCGCCGAGATGGTCGTGGAGCCGGGCGGCGAGGTCGATCGGCGCGACCAGGTTGGGGGCGAGATGGCGCTCGAGCGTCGCCGGGTCGAAGTGACCGGGGCTGTCGAACTCGAACAGGGAGGCGTTGTTGACCAGGCCGTCGAGCGGCAGCGCCATGGCCGCCTCCTCGAAAACCCGGGCCCGCTCGGCGGCGTCGGCGAGGTTCCCGCCCACCGCGACCGCGCGCCGCCCGAGCGCCTCGATGTCGGCGACGGTCGCCGCGGCGGCCTCGGCCGAGCGATGGTAATGGACCACGACGTCATGGCCGGCCCGGGCGAGCCCGAGCGCGATTTCGCGGCCGAGGCGCTGCGCGGCGCCGGTCACCAGCACCGCGCCGGACCGGGTGTCTTCGTCCTTCATCCCCGCGATTCTACAATCGGCGCATGGACGAGCTCCCCGAACCCGATGTCAACGCCCGCCGGGCCAGTACGCAACTGAGCGCCCGCCTGCTGGCCCGGATCGCCGAGGACGGCGGCTGGCTCGGTTTCGACCGCTTCATGGCCGGCGCGCTCTACGAGCCGGGGCTCGGCTACTACACCGGCGGCAGCCGGCGTTTCGGGCGCGACGGCGACTTCGTCACCGCGCCCGAAATCTCGCCCCTGTTCGGCGCCTGCGTGGCCGGCCAGTGCGCCCGCTGGTTCGAAACGCTCGGCGTGCGCCGCATCATCGAGTTCGGCGCCGGCACCGGCCAGCTCGCGGCGCAGGTGCTCAACGGGCTCGCCCGCGACGGCATCACCGACGTCGACTACCGGATCGTCGAGCTCTCGGCGCCGCTGCGCCAGGTGCAGCGCCATACCCTCGAAGCCCTGGCGCCCGAATTCCTGCCGCGGGTCGACTGGCTCGACAGCCTGCCCGGGGACATCGAGGCGGTGGTGATCGGCAACGAGCTGGTCGACGCGATGCCGGTGCGCCTGTTCCGGCTCGACGAGGGGCAGGTCTTCGAGCGCGGCGTCGGCGGCAGCGGGACCGTCGAGGCCCCAACAGAAATGGGGTCAGACTCCATTTCCACGGAAATGGAGTCTGACCCCATTTCTGTTTCTGCGAATCCGTTCGCGAGTCCGTTTCGCTTCGTCGATCGTCCCGCCGATCCGGGCTTCGCGAGCCGGGTGCTCGATGCGCTCGCCGCCTCCGGCTGGGCCGACGACGGCGAGCCGCTGGGCGCCTGGGGGCCGGGCTACCAGTCGGAGATCGCCGAGCAGGGCCCGGCCTGGCTGGCCAGCGTCGGCGAGCGCCTGGTGCGCGGGGTGGTGCTGCTGTTCGACTACGGCTTCCCGGCGTCCGAGTACTACCATCCGCAGCGCAACGGCGGCACGCTGGCGTGCCACTACCGGCATCGGGTCCACCACGATCCGCTGATCCTCCCCGGCTTGCAGGACGTCACCGCCCATGTCGACTTCAGTGCCCTGGCGCGCGCTGCGGCCGAGGTCGGCCTCGACTGCATCGGCTTCTGCTCGCAGGGCAGCTTCCTGCTCGGCGCCGGCCTGCTCGAGCAGCTGGCCCGCAGCGCCGAGGCCGGATCGCCCGCCTACCTGCGCCAGGCCCAGGCGGTCGGGCGCCTGGTGAGCGAGGCGGAGATGGGCGAGTTGTTCAAGGTCATCGCCTTCGCCCGTGGCGGGGAGTTCGACGACGCCGCGTTCGGGCGCAGCGACCGTCGCGGAGCGCTCGGGCGATGATCCGCTGGCTGGTCGTCGTGGTGCTCGCCTCGATCCTGTTCTCGGGCCTCATGCCCTGGCTGCGCCGCTTCGGCTTCGGCCGCCTGCCGGGCGACTTCGACTTCCGGCTGTTCGGCCGCGAGATCAGCATCCCGCTGATGTCGACCCTGCTGCTGTCCCTGCTCGCGATGCTGATCGCGAAGTGGATCTAGGCGCCGATCCGCACGGGGTCGACGAGGCTGGCGAGCGCGGCGCAGACGCTGTAGGCGGTGATCGCGCTGCTGCGCGGGTTCGCGGCGCTCGGCCGGTTCTCGATCCGGATGCGCAGCCGGGTGCTGTCGCTGTCGATCTCGATCTCGTGCACGTTGCGCTCGAGGGCCGGGTCGCTCCAGATCTCGACCTCGGTTCGTTCGCCGCCGATGCCGGCCAGGGCCAGGGTGGCGGCGATGTTCATGTTCTTCGGCCAGGCCGCGGAGGCTTCCCGCGCATTGCCGGCGAACACCCGTTGCGCTTGCCCGGCACCTGTGGCGTCCAGCCCGGCCGGCGGCTTGCTGGTGCGGACCCGGACGCTGTCGATGCGCCCCATCGAGGCGGCGCGCAACGCATCGATGCCGGCGACCGCGCCCGAGGGCACCAGCAGGCGGGTACCGGCGCGCCGTGCGCGCTCGATCCAGTGCGGCTGCTGCAGGAGCACGCCCACGTTGATCTCGACGATCGCCTTGCCGCTGTCGATGCAGGTCTCGAGCAGGCTGCCGGTGGCTTCCGGCGCGAGACAATCGACGATCACGTCGCAATGCCCGGCGAGCGCCTCGGGCCGCACCGCCTGCGCGGTGATGCCGAGCGACGACAGGCGAGCGGCGATCGCCTGCGGATCACGCCCGCCCACCATCGCCAGCTCGAGCGAGCGTGGCGCCGACGCGGCCAGCCAGCGCGCGACTTCGGTCCCGATGTTGCCGAGTCCGGCGATCCCCACCGCGAGGGGGCGCCGGGGTTGTCCAGGCTTATCCATAGTTGATGACCAGGTGACGGATCTCGCTCATCTCGTCCATCGCGTAGCGGGTTCCCTCGCGACCGAACCCCGATTCCTTCCAGCCACCGAAGGGCATGTTGTCGATCCGGAAGATCGGTACGTCGTTGATCATCAGCCCGCCGACCTCCCATTCGTCGATCGCGCGAAACGCCCGGCGCAGGTCCTGCGTGAAGATGCCGCCCTGCAGCCCGTAGCGCGAATCCGCGCAACGGGCGACGGCTTCGTCGAAGTCGTCGTAGGCATTGACGGTCAGGACCGGGCCGAAGATCTCCTCGTCCTCGACCTTCATGCCGGGCCGGGTGTCGGTGAGCACCGTCGGTTGCACCACGGCGCGCTCGCGTTGTCCCCCGCACAGCAGCCGGGCCCCTTGCGAGAGGGCTTCGTCGACCCAGGACTGGATTCGCACGGCCGCGCCTTCGTCGATGACCGGGCCGACGTCGATGCCCTCCTGCATCGGATCGCCGACCCGGCATGCCCGTACCCTGGCGACCAGCATCTCCGTGAACGCTTCAGCGATGCTGCGGTGGGCCAGGATCCGTTGCACGCCGATGCAGTACTGGCCGCCGTAGACGACGCCGCCGCGCACGCAACGGGTGGCCGCGTGCTCGAGGTCGGCGTCCTCGGCGACGATGACCGCGCCATTGCCGCCCAGCTCGAGCGCGACTTTCTTGCGCCCGGCGATGTCCTTGATGTGCCAGCCGACCTTGGCGCTGCCGGTGAAGCTCACCATGGCGAAGCGCTCGTCGCGCACCATCGATTCGGCCAGCGCCACCGGGCAGTGGCAGACCTCGAGCGCGCCGTCCGGCAGGCCGGCCTCGGTGAAGACCTCCTGGAGCAACTGCGCCGTCAGCGGCGTCTGGGGCGCGGGCTTGAGCACGACGCTGTTGCCCACCGCCAGCGCGGGCGCCACCTTGTGCAGGACGAGGTTGAGGGGAAAGTTGAAGGGCGCGATCGCGAGGATGAGGCCTACGGGGTAACGCCGCGCCAGCCCGACCCGGCGGCGTGCCCGCGCGAGGCCTTCGAGGTCGAGTTGATCGAGCGAGAGCGCCCGCCCTTCGGCATCGGTCGCCTGGTATTCGAATACGCCGGCGTCGATGTCGAGCGGCACTTCCTCGCCGCCGAAGCGGCGCGCTTCGGCCGCCGCATTGCGCAGGTTGAACACGGCGCGCGAGACCTCGCCGCGCGCGTCGTACATCGGCTTGCCGGCTTCGGCGGCGATGCGCCGGGCGAACTCCTCGCGGCGCGCGCTCACGAGCCCGGCGGCGCGCTCCAGGATGTCGGCGCGCGCGAAGCGTGGCAGCTTGCGCATGACCTGGAAGGCAGCCTGTGCGCGTCCGATGGCTCGCTCGATGTCGGACGCGCCGCATACGGGCATGTGGCCGACGGTCGAACCGTCGTAGGGGGAGAGAATCGGTTCTGTCTGCATCAAAAAACCCCTCGCGCCCCGGGGCGCGGTCGTCGTGTCATGCTTGCCGGGCCCGTCCGGGCCGGGCCCCGGCGCGTGGCGTGATCCCCACGCCGCGCGGCTGCCGATACTATGGCAATCCGCGCCAAAGGGTAGCCAAGCACATGGAGGGCAACGGGGTTTGATCGAAACAGCAAGCCTGCGCTATTTTCGCGAAGTCGCCGCACAGGGCTCCCTGCGGCATGCCGCCGAACGGCTGTACATCGCGCAGAGCGCCCTGAGTCGCCAGATCCGTGCGCTCGAGGCCGAGCTCGGGGTGGCGCTCTTCGAGCGTCGCGCGCGCGGCATGGTGCTCACGGCGGCGGGTCGCCTGATGCTCGAGTACATCGACGACTCGCGCGCCCGGCTCGACGAATTGCGCTCGCGGATCCAGGACTTCGAGGCCCTGCGCCGCGGCGAGGTCGACATCGCCTGCGTCGAGGGCCTGCTCAACGGCTTCATGCCCGACTTCGTCGAGCGTCTCCAGGCCGAACACGAAGGCCTGGTGGTGCGCGTCGCGGCCATGGGCTCGCAGAGCGTGGCCGAAGCGGTGGCCGAACATCGTTTCGACCTCGGCATCCTGTTCGGGCAGTCGCCCCGCGGCGACCTCGTCGAGATCGCGCGCATGAGCCAGCCCTTGTGCGCGATCGTCGCGCCCGGCCATCCGCTGGCCAGCAAGCGGACCTGCCGGCTGTCCGATATTGCGTCCTACGCCGTGGTGCTGCCGAATCGCGCGTTCGGCATCCGGCAGCTCATCGACCGGGTCCGCGCGGTCGACCGCGTCGACCTGCGCGTCGTGGTGGAGACCAATACGCTTGCCTTCGGCTGGCGCATGGTGCTGCGCACCAACTACGTGACCTTCCTGCCGCTCGACTCGGTGCGCAGCGAAGTCGCCGAGGGGCGGCTGGTGGCCGTGCCGTTTGCCGAAACCCTGCTGCGCGGCACCCGGGTGACCCTGGTGGCGAGTCCCTCGCGCACCCTGTCGCCGGCCGCGGACTGGACGCGTGAGCGGCTGAAATCGACCATGGCGGCGAGCGCCAGGCGGACGGCCGGGACACGGCGCGCCCGGCGGTGAACGGGCGGGGTGCGCGCGGCAATGCCGGGCTGCAGTACGGCCGGTCGGAGCCGTCCTTGCGCACCATCGTGGATACCGATTCGCACCTTGTCGGGGCAGGGCGAAACCGTTCTCGAAATCAGAACGCTGGCGTCGAAATTCTGTGATTCCCCGGAATTCGCGACACGCATAGACTGCGCGAGACGCATCGGGTCGCACGCCAGCGACCCCGTGGCGCATGCCGACAAAAACGAGGAGTAGACGAGATGACACTCACCAGCCTGTTCGCCCGCGGGCCCGCCAGTCCGCTATCGAAGATCATCCTCTCCGCCGTGATCGCAGCGACACCCGTTGCCTTCGGCTCGACGGCGCTCGCCCAGGACACGATCCGCTTCGGCGCGCCCCTGCCGCTCACCGGCGCGCTCGCGCCCGAGGCCCTCAAGCAGCAACAGGGCTACGACTTGTGGGCCGAGCAGATCAACAAGGCGGGCGGCATCGATGTCGGCGGCAAGAAGATGAAGGTCGAGATCGTCTACACCGACTACCAGTCGAACACGCCGCGCGCGGTCCAGGCCGCCGAGCAGCTGATCACCCAGGAGAAGGTCCACTTCCTCTTCTCCCCGTTCGGCTCGGGCGCTGCCAAGGCGGCGAGCACGGTCTCCGAGAAGTACAAGGTGCCGACCATCGCTTCGACCGCGTCTTCGTCGCAGGTCTACGACCAGGGCTACAAGTACCTGTTCGGGACCTTCACGCCGAACGACACGCTCACCACGCCGCTGACCGAGCTGGTCGCGAAGCAGGCGCCGGATGTCAAGCGGGTGGCGATCCTCGCGCGCAACGACCTGTTCCCGCTGGCCATCGCGCAGGAGATGGAGAAGTCGGCGAAGAGCAATGGCCTCGAGGTCGTGTCCTTCGAGAGGTACGCCATCAACACCATGGACCACTCCTCGGCGCTGGCGCAGATCAAGGCGCAAAACCCGCAGTGGATCTTCGCGACCGGCTACATCAACGACCTGGTCCTGCTGCGCAAGCAGATGGCCGACCAGCGCATCGAGGCCGCAGTGGTCACCATGATCGCCGGGCCTGCGTACCAGGAGTTCATCGATGCGACCGGGGCGGGGGCGGAGAACATCAGCAGCGCGGCCTGGTGGCATCCGGCAGTGCAGTACGAGGGGGTCGATCTCTTCAAGACGGCGGACAACTACGTCAAGCTGTTCCGGGAGAAGTACAAGGTGACGCCGGACTACGCCCAGGCTTCCTCGTCGGTGTCGGGCGCGCTGTTCCGCCTGGCTATCGAGAAGGCCGGCTCGCTCGATCGTGACAAGGTGCGCGACGAACTCGCGAAGATGGACGTGATGACCTTCTGGGGGCCGGTGCGCTTCGGCCCGACCGGGCAGATCAACTCGCTCGAGCCGCCGGTGTTCCAGATCCAGGACGGCAAGACGGTCGTCGTGCATCCGCAGGAGATCAAGCAGGGCGACCTCAGGCTCGGCGTCAAGTGATCCAGTAGAACCGTCCCGACCCATGCCGCAGCGCTCGCGCCGCGGCATGCTCGAACGAGCATCGAACCGACATGTTCACTCTGCAGATTCTCGCCAACGGCGTGGTGCTGGGCTGCCTGTACGCCTGCATCGCGGTCGGGTTTTCGCTGGTGTGGGGCGTACTCAACGTCATCAACCTGATGCACGGTTCGTTCATCGTGCTCGGTTCCTATCTCGCCTGGGGGGCATACAACGCCCTTGGCCTCAGCCCCTGGGCGAGCCTCGCCATCGCCGCGCCGCTCTTCTACGTACTGGGCTACCTGATCCAGCGCGGGATCCTCAACCGCGTCATCGCGGCGCCGGTGCTGGTTACCCTGACCCTCACCTTCGGGCTCGACCTGATCCTGAACAATGCGATGCTCCTCGGCTTCAAGGCCGACTATCGCAAGCTGCTGCTCGATCCTCCGCTGGGCTCGGTGGCCTGGGGTTCCGTCGTCGTGCCGGTCGACCGGATCATCGCGATGGCGCTCGCGCTGGCCCTGACAGCGGCCTTGTACGTGCTCCTGCGCAAGTCCCGCATCGGCCGCGCGATCATCGCGGTGCGCCTTGACCGCGATGCGGCGCGCCTGATGGGGGTGAACGTGGCCTCGACCTACGCGGCCGCCTTCGGCCTCGGCGCGGCGATGGCCGGCTGCGCCGGCGTGCTGCTCGCGCTGATCTTCCCGATCTCGCCGCTTTCGGCCACGCCCTATCTCGGCAAGGCCTTCGTGGTCTGCGTGCTCGGCGGCCTCGGCAGCGTGCCGGGCGCCGTGCTCGGCGGCCTGATCCTCGGGCTGGTCGAGAGCTTCGGCGCGCTGGCCTTCGGGCCCGAGCATGCGGTCACGCTGTCGTTCGCGCTGCTGATCCTGTTCCTGATCTTCCGGCCGCAGGGCCTGCTCGGCAAGCGGGGTTTCGAATGATGCGCCGCAAGGACTGGATCCTGTTCGGCGGGCTGCTGCTGCTCGCCTTCCTGCCCCTGGTCGGCGAGTCCTACACCTTGCGCCTGGGCACCATGGCCTGCATGTACGCGGTGATGGCGGTTTCCTGGAACGTGATCGGCGGCATGGCCGGCTATCCGTCGTTCGGGACCGCCGCGTTCTTCGGGCTCGGCGCCTATACCGGCGGCGTGCTGCTCGCCTCGGGCAGTTCGCTGCCGGTGGCGCTCGGCGCGGCTGGCGCGCTCGCATTCGCTGGCGCCATGCTCCTCGGCGCAGTGCTCATGCGCCTGCGCGGCCACTACTTCGCGATCGCCAGCCTGGCCGTGGCCGAAGTGCTGCGCGAGCTCACCAATTCGGCCACGGACCTCACCGGCGGCGGGATGGGCCTGAACATTCCGCTCAGCATTTCGGGCGGCGCCGGCATGATGGACGAGGCCTCGTTCTACTTCCTCGCGATGTGGAGCCTGCTGTTCATCGCGGTCGTGGTCATCGCCCTGATCGAGCGTTCGCGGCTAGGCTTCGGCCTGGCGTGCATCCGGCAGAACGAATCGGCCGCCGACATGATCGGCGTCAACGCGACCCTGTACAAGAGCCTCGCCTTTGCCTTCTCGGGTGTCTTCGTCGCGATGGCCGGCACCCTGTATGCGGGATGGGTCCATTACATCGAGCCGCCCGACGTCTACGACATCCTGTTCGCGGTCAAGCCGATCGTCATGGTGCTGCTCGGCGGCCTCGGCTCGACCGCAGGGGCCATCATCGGCGCGTTCACCTTCCTCGGCATCGAGGAGGTGGTCTGGCGCAACTACCTGCAGGTGCATACCGGCGTGCTCGGCTTCCTGGTCGTCGTGCTGCTGCTGTTCCTTCCCCACGGAATCATCTCCATCGGGCGCCGCGTGCGCTCACTGCGGGCCGGCCATGGCTGAGCTGATGCAACTCGATGCGGTGTCGCGCCGTTTCGGCGGGCTGCAGGCCCTCGACCGGGTGACGCTGGATATCGGCCGGGGCGAGGTCCTCGGCCTGATCGGACCGAACGGCGCCGGCAAGACGACGCTGGTCAATGTGGTCACGGGCGTGCATCGCGCCACCGGTGGGCGCGTCCGGTTCGAGGGGCGGGACATCACGTCCTTCCAGCCGTACCAGGCGGCGCGAGCCGGTATCGCGCGCACTTTCCAGGTCGTGCAGCCGTTTCCCGAGTTGAGCGTGCTCGAGAACGTGACGGCCGCCGCCCTGTTCTGCGGTGGCAACGGGGGCCTGCGCAATGCGCGCACGGTCGCCGGCGAGAAGCTGGAGTTCGTCGGCCTGTCCGCGGCGGCCGACCAGCCGGCGGCCAACCTCACGCTCGCGATGCGCAAGCGGCTGGAACTGGCCAAGGCGCTCGCGATGAAGCCCAAGCTGCTGTTCCTCGACGAGGTGAACGCGGGGCTGAACTCGGCCGAGGTCGAGCAGGCGATGGGCCTCATCCACCAGATCGCCGCCACCGGCGTGACCATCGTGCTGATCGAGCACCTCATGAAGGTCGTGCTGTCGGTGTGCTCGCGGATCGTGGTCCTGCACAACGGCGCCCTCATCGCCGACGGCTCGCCCTCGAGCATCGTGTCCAATCAGCACGTCGTCGAAGCGTACCTCGGCAAGAAGTATGCGCAGATGGCGGCGCAGGCCGCGGGGAATCCATGACGACATCATCGAGTCCGCCCGCCGGGGCGAGCGACGCCGAGTTGATGCGAATCGAAGGCCTGCAGTCGGGCTACGGGCCGGTCACCGTGCTGTGGGACGTCAACCTCGTGGTGCGCGAAGCGCGGATCACGGCGCTGATCGGATCGAACGGCGCGGGCAAGTCGACGCTCATGCGCACCATTTCGGGCCTGGTCCCGACCCGTGCCGGGCGCCTGCTGTGGCAGGGGCGCGAGATCCAGCACAGCACGCCGGCGCAGGTGCTCGGCATGGGCATCGCGCATGTCCCCGAAGGGCGCCGGCTGTTCAGCGCCATGACGGTCGAGGACAACCTGGTCATGGGCGCCTACCTGCGTCCCGGCAATCGCGCGCAGCTCGCCCGCGACCTCGAGCGCGTCTACACGATCTTCCCCAAGCTCGCGGAGCGCCGCACCCAGGCGGCCGGCACCATGTCGGGCGGCGAACAGCAGATGTGCGCGATCGGACGAGGGCTCATGGGCGCCCCGCGCCTGCTGATGATCGACGAACTCTCGCTGGGGCTGTCGCCACTGCTCGTCGAACAGCTGATCGAAGCGCTGGTCTCGCTCAACCGCGACGGACTGACGATCCTCGTCGTCGAGCAGGATGTCGTCGCCGCGCTGGAGGTTTCCAGCCACGCCTTCGTCATGGACATGGGTCGCGTCGTCCAGCACGGACCCAGCGACCAGTTGCTCGCGGACCCTGCCGTCCGCAAGGCCTATCTCGGCGCGCTTGCCGACTGATTTCACTTCCGATGGAGAGTAAGCATGAGTACCCGAGTTCTCTCGGCTGGCGGTTATCGCTATATCCCGGCGGTTTCGCAGTATTCGGGCGGTGTCGCAGCCGAGGCCGGCTTTCGCATCGAACGTGCGCGGTTCTCGCGCGTCGTGCCACTGCGCGAGGGCTTCGACCTGATCGAGAAGCATCTCGCCGCTCTCGGGCGCCCGAACGCGGCGTTCTGCGCCTGCGAGCTGCGCTCGCCGGCGCCGTTCACCGAGGCCGGGTTTCGCGAATTCAATGCGATCTACGTCGGCACGCTGAAGCGCTGGAACGTGATCGAGGGTGAGGAGAACCCGGTCGCGCGCAGCAATGTCTGCCCCGAACTCGACCCGCCGGCCGAACCCGGCTTCTACGCATTCAGCTACACGGTCGTCGACCCCGATGCCGACCCCTCGTTCGTCGTTGCCGGCAGCGCCGAGGCGCCCGAAGGCAAGGGCGACTACCGCGACAACGCGATCGCGCGCGGCGACGTTTCCCCCGCGGGCATTCGCACCAAGGCGAAGTGGGTGCTCGGCGAAATGGAGCGCCGCATGCAGGCGCTCGGTTTCGACTGGCAATCTGCCACGGCGGCCCAGCTCTACACGGTGCACGATGCGCACCCCTTCATCGGCGAGGAACTGGTCGAGCGCGGCGCGATGCGCGGCGGGCTCACCTGGCACTTCGTTCGTCCGCCGATCCTCGAACTCGAGTACGAGATGGACTGCCGTGGCGTTCCCGTCGAACGTGTGCTCAAGGTCTAGCCGGACGGAGTCGGGATGAAACTGCTTCGCTATGGCCCGGTCGGCCGGGAGAAGCCGGGCGCCGTCGACGCCAGGGGCCGGGTCCGCGATCTGGCGGGCCTGGTGGGCGATATCGACCTGCGCGAACTCACGCCACGGCGTCTCGCCGAACTGGCGCGGATCGAGCTCGAATCGCTGCCGGAAGTCCCCGCCGGCGAACGGCTCGGGGCTTGCGTTGCGCCGATCGGCAAGGTCGTGTGCGTCGGACTGAACTACTCCGACCACGCGGCCGAGAGCGGCATGTCGGTGCCCACCGAGCCGATCCTGTTCCTCAAGCCCTCGAGCGCGGTCTGCGGACCGAACGACGATGTGCAGATCCCGCGCGGCTCGCGCAAGACCGACTGGGAGGTCGAGCTCGGCGTGGTCATCGGCACGCGGGCGAAGTACGTCGAGGAAGTCGATGCGCTCGATCACGTCGCCGGCTACTGCGTGGTCAACGACGTCTCGGAGCGGGAATTCCAGCTCGAGCGCCAGGGCCAGTGGGACAAGGGCAAGAGCCACGACACCTTCGCGCCGGTCGGCCCCTGGCTGGTGACGCGCGACGAGATCCCCGATCCGCAGGCGCTGTCGATGTGGCTGGAAGTCAATGGCCGGCGCTTCCAGGATGGCAGCACGAAGACGATGGTATTCGGCGTGCGCGAGCTCGTCGCCTACGTATCGCGCTTCATGACCCTCGAGCCGGGCGACGTGATCTCCACCGGCACGCCGCCCGGGGTGGGCATGGGGCAGAAGCCGCCGGTCTACCTGAATGTCGGCGACGTGATGCGCCTGGGCATCGAGGGGCTGGGCGAGCAGCGCCAGGCCTGCGTGAACATATAGCTCAGGTCCCGCAGAAGGTCTGGTAGCCGGCGGTGAGCGCCGCCGGCGCCGGCTCGGCATAGGCGCCGAGTTCGGGCGCCTGGTCGAAGGGGCGGCGCAGCGCATCGAGCAGGCGCTCGAAAGGCGCGAGATCGTCCTGCTCGCTGGCCGCCGCGAGCGCCTCTTCGACCCGATGGTTGCGGGGAATGATCCAGGGGCTCGTGCGCCGCATTTGCATGGCGCGTTCGGCAGCGGCCGGGCCGCCGCGGGCCTCGTCGGCCGCGCAGCGCTCGCGCCAGCGCGCCAGCCAGGGATCGAGCGCAGCCGGCTCGGCGAACAGGGTCCGCAGCGCGGCGTCGCGGCCTTCGGCGGCATCGGCGAGGTGGCGCCAGGCCAGCGTGAAATCCGCCGCCTGCGCATGCAGCAGCGTGAGCCAGTCGGCGGCGAGCGCAGCGTCGGCTGCATCATCCGCAGCATTGGCCGCGTACAGGCCGAGCTTCGCGCGTTGGCCGCCCAGCAGTGCTTCCTCGTAGAGCGCGGAAAAGGCATCGAGCACTTCGGTGGCGCGCTCGGCGGCCTGCCGCATGCCGGCTTCGTCGCCGGGGTCGGCCATCAGCGGCAGCAGGGTTTCGGCGAAGCGGGCGAGATTCCAGCGCGCGATCGCCGGCTGCTTGCCGAAGGCATAGCGCCCGCCGTGGTCGATGCTGCTGAAGACGGTGGCCGGATCGTAGGCCTCGAGGAAGGCGCAGGGCCCGTAGTCGATGGTCTCGCCCGAGATCGCCATGTTGTCGGTGTTCATGACGCCGTGGATGAAACCGACGTTCATCCATTGCGCGACCAGGCTCGTCTGGCGCGCGGCGAGCGCGTGCAGCAGGGCGAGATGGCGATCCGGCTCGCCCGCGAGCGCCGGGTCGTGGCGCCGGATCGCGTAGTCGGCGAGCCGGCGCAGCGCGTCGTACTCGCCGCGCGCCGCGAAGAACTGGAAGGTACCGACCCGCAGGTGGCTCGCGGCCACGCGGGTGAGCACCGCGCCGGGCAATGGTATCTCGCGGAACACCGATTCGCCGGTACCGACCACGGCGAGCGCACGGGTGGTGGGGATGCCCAACGCATGCATGGCCTCGCTGACCAGCGCTTCGCGCAGCATCGGCCCGACGGCCGCCTTGCCGTCGCCGCCGCGCGAGAAGGGCGTCCGACCCGAGCCCTTGAAGGCGATGTCGCGGCGTCGGCCGGCGTGGTCGAGCAGCTCGCCGAGCAGCAGGGCGCGGCCGTCGCCCAGCTGTGGCGAGAAGCCGCCGAACTGGTGGCCGGCGTAGGCTTGCGCGATCGGCTCGGCATCGGACGGCAGCAGGTTGCCGGAGAAGACTTCCGCGCCCTGCGCACCGCCCAGCGAGCCGGCATCGAGCCCGAGCTCGGCGGCCAGTGCCTCGTTGAAGAACAGCAGCCGGGGCGCGGGCGCCTTCGCGGGCTGCCAGGCGACGAAGCTGCCCGGCAGCTCGCGCGCATAGGTGTTGTCGAAACCGAAGCGAAGCGGTCCTGCTGCCGGGGCGGATACGGATTGGCTCATGCGCCCAGTATGAGGGGCTTCGAGTCGCCCTGTTGCCGGCGAGGGCGGCTATCGTGCCGGTCGTTGCGGCTCGATCGCGGCGATGGCTGCCACCCGCGCCTGGTGGACGAGTTGGGGGATCCGGGCGGGATCGGCAGCCGTCGCGGCGATGGACCCGGCGTCGATCGAGCTTGCCGCCGCGGCGACCAGGTGCAGCCAGCCGGCCTGGGAGAACTCGGTGTCGTCGCTGGCGCCGGCTGGCGCCATGCCGGGGTTAGCGTCGATGTCGCGTTCGGCCGCCAGTCCGGCGCGCACGGCCGTGAGCACCGGTTCGAGCCGCTCGGGGCGGCGGATCAGGTCCAGGCGCCTGGCGAGTTCGGCGAGGGCGTCGGGTGAAAGCGTGTTGGCGGCGAGGATCACGTCGTACTCGCGGGCGACCAGCAGCGCCAGCACGCGGCAGGCATTGGGCACTCGCAGGCGGGTCGCGATGGTCTCGATCGCCGGTGCTGGCTCGGGCGCGATGCGCGAGCACAGCGCTGCGAAGCGCACATCGAGCGCGGCGTCGGCCGCCGCCGCACGGTCGGCCGCGCGCAGCGCCCGCGCAAAGCCGTGGCCATCGCCCGCGCCGAGACGATCGAGCTCCGGGAGGATGCGCGCGAGCGCGCCGCACTCGCGCAGGATGGTGAACATGCGCGAAGGCCGCGCCGTCATGAGGCCACGGGCGATCTCCTGCCAGCTGCGCTCGGGCACGAGTGCATCGACTTCGCCCGAGTCGACCATCGTGCGCATCAGCGCCATCGTCTCCGGGGCGATGCCGAAGTCCGGGAAACGGGCGGCGAAGCGGGCCAGCCGCAGGATCCGGACCGGATCCTCGGCGAAGGCCTCGCCGACATGGCGCAGGACGCGCGCCGCGATGTCGCGCTGGCCGCCGAAGGGGTCGACCAGGCTGCCGTCATCGGCTTGCGCGATGGCGTTGATCGTGAGGTCGCGCCGGGCGAGGTCGTCCTCGAGGCTGACGTCCGGCGAGCAATTGAAGGCGAAGCCCCGATAGCCGCGCGCGGTCTTGCGCTCGGTGCGGGCGAGCGCGTATTCCTCGTGGGTGCGCGGGTGCAGGAATACCGGGAAGTCGCGCCCGACCGGGGTGAAGCCGAGTTCGGCCATGCGCTCGGGCGTTGCGCCGACCACCACCCAGTCGGTGTCGCCGGGCGGCAGGCCGAGCAGCGCATCGCGCACCGCGCCCCCGACCCGGTAGATCTTCATGCGGGCCCGGGCGGCGGATCCCGGTAGGGCTCGTCGCTGGCGAGGTAGCGCCCCTCGCCGCGGGCCGCGTCGATCCAGGCGCGCATCGCAGGCAGCGCCAGCATCGCCTCGGCCCAGGGGCTGAGATCGACCGGCAGCTCGACGCCGTAGGTGCGCAGGCGCATCAGCACCGGCGCGTAGAAGGCGTCGGCCGCGCAGAAGCGCCCGAACAGGAACGGGCCATCGGGATTGGGGCCGTCGTGCGCGTTGCCGAGCAGCTCGAAGACCCGCGCGATGTCGGCTTCCACGTCGGCGTCGCGGCCCTTGCCGGGCAGCGACGCCGAGATGTTCATCGGCATCCGTGCGCGCAGCGCGAAGAAACCCGAATGCATCTCGGCGCACAGGCTGCGGGCGCGTGCCCGCAAGGCGTCGTCGACCGGCCAGATGCCGGCATCCGGATAGTGCTCGGCGAGATACTCGGCGATCGCGAGGGTGTCCCACACGACCAGCCCGTCGTCGGTGACCAGGGTCGGGACCGTGCGGGCGGGCCGCAGGGCGGCCATGCCCGCCTCGAACTCCGGTGTCTGGAGCAGGTACTGCTGCTCCTCGAACGCGATCGCGCACTGGCGCATCAGCAGCCAGGCGCGCATCGACCAGCTCGAGTAGTTCCGGTCGCCGATGAGGAGCCTGATCATCGCACTCGCCTCGTGATCAGCGGCCGGCCCGGGCCCGCCGCGGTATGTAGACGACGTCGTCCTCTGCCAGATAGTCGGGCGCGACCCCCGCCATCGCGACCGGCTCGATCCCGAGTTCGGCGGCCATCGGGCCGGTGGCGACATTGGGCATGCCGAGGCTGTCGAAGTTGTCCCGCGTCATGAGCGTCGGACCGGGGGCGAACTCGAGGGCCATCGCCTGCAGCCGACCGATGTCGTTGGGCAGGTTCCAGACCACGCGCCGGCGGCCGGACCAGCGGGCGACATCGGCGACCACCGCGCCCAGGGTCGTCACCTCGGGGCCGGCGAGCTCGAAGCAGCGTCCGCTCGCCCAGGGCGCGTCGATCGTGGCGGCGATCGCCCTGGCGACATCACCCACCCAGATCGGCTGCAATTGGGCGTCGCCCCGGGCCACCGGGATGATCGGCAGGTACCTGGCCATGCGGGCGAAGAGGCGGGTGAAGCGGTCCTCGGCGCCGAACACGACCGAAGGGCGGAAGATCGTCCAGTCGATGTCGCCGGTGCCACGGACCACCTGCTCACCGGCCGCCTTCGAGCGCAGGTACATCGAGGGCAGGCCGGCCGGATCGGCATCGGTGACACCGAGCGCCGACATATGCAGCAGGCGGCGCACCCCGGCGCTGCGGGCCGCATCGGCCAGCATGCGCGGGATCTCCACATGGGCCTGCGCGAAGCCGGGGCCGTAGGGCCGGCCGCGACCACCATGGAGTACGCCGACCAGGTTGATGACCGCGTCGACACCCGCGAGCAGCGGCGCGATCGCGCCGGGTTGGTTGATATCGGTTTCGACCAGTTCGACGGTGGGCAGCAGGATCAGGTGGCGGCCGTCGTCGTAGCGGCGGGTCGCAACGCGCACCCGCCGACCCTGGCCCGAGAGCCTGCCGATCAGCTCGCTGCCGATGAAACCGGAGCCGCCGAGTACGAGGATGTGCTTGTGACGCATGTTCACGGTGTTCCAGGAAAGGACGGATTCGATAGCGGGACCGGCCTATTCTCTCAGACCGCCGGGCCGGTGGGGCGAACAGCCCCGCGCCGACCGCGTTATCGCCGGCCACACCGTCGATACAGGGGCTTGCCGAGGCGAGGCTAGCGGCGCGCGAGGTCGTCGATCGGGCTCTCGGCCGGCTGCGGGCCGGATTCGCCGTCGGGATCAGCGTCGCCCGGCGCGATGGCCGGTTCGACCCGACCGAGCAGCGGGCGCAGCAGCAGCGGCTCGTCGCGCAGCATCGCGCCATAGGCAGCTGTGTTGGCCATCACGCTTTGCGCGTAGTGGCGGGTCTCGTTGAAGGGAATCAGCTCGGCGAAGAGCGCCCCCTCGACCGGTCGCCCGATGCTGGCGCGCCAGCGCGGCGGCCGGCCCGGGCCGGCGTTGTAGCCGGCCGACGCGAGCAGGATCGAGCCATCGAGCTGGTCGAGGACATGGCGCATGTACCAGGTGCCGAACTCGAGATTGGTGGCGGGTTCGTCGAGCGTGGCCGTCCGGAAGGCGCTGATGCCCCGGCGGCGCGCGATCCAGCGCCCGGTCGCCGGCATGATCTGCATCAGGCCGCGCGCGCCGACGCCGGAGCGCGCCGCTGGCGCGAAGCGAGATTCCTGGCGGATCAGGCCGTAGACCCAGGCGGGGTCGAGCCCTTGGGCGCGGGCCGCGGCCTCGAGGGGTTCGCGATAGGGCAGCAGGTAGCGCAGCGACCAGTCGTCGTGGCCGCGCATTCGCGAGGCCTCGTTGATGCAGCGATCGAGGATGCCGCGCGCGCAGGCCAGGCGCGCCGCGCCAAGCAGTTCGGCATCCGAGGCGCCTTGCAGGCCGGCCAGCCATTCGCGCTGGGCGTCGCCGCGCAGGTCGAGGCGATAGAGCGCCAGCGCCCGCGCGATCGCGGGCCGGGCCGCGAGGCTCTCCGGATCGACGGCCGGCTGCGGTTCGGGCTGCGGCTCGGGACGACGGGCCGCGAGCCCGGCCTCCTCGGCCGCCAGCATCGGGTAGTAGCCATCATGGCCGGCCACCAGGCTCAGCAAGGCCCGAGCCGCATCCTCGGCCCCGGTGGCGGCGAGCGCTCGCGCCCGCCAGTAGGTCCAGCGCGCGGTCCCCGCGTTGGCCTCGTCGAGGCGGTCGAGCGCCGCGAGCACGCCGGGCCAGTCGTCGGCAAGCATGGCCGCGCGCACCAGCCACTCGCGGGTGTCGCGCCCGGCCTCGGCGCCCAGCCCTTGGCGAGCCCATTGCCAGGCCCGGTTGTCGAGGTCGCGGCCGGCCGAAGCGCCGATGATCGCCCACAGGAGTTGCCGGTCCGCCGCGGCGATGTCGGTGCGTTCGGCCAGGCGCGCCGCGGCCTGGTCGGGGGACGGCCGGGCCAGCAGGCCGATGGCGATCATGATGACCCGTGGATCGCGCGAGCCGGCCAGCGCGCGCGCCGGCGAATCGACGACGAGGCCGAGGTCGTCGGCGCCGATGCCCAGCAGCCGGCCGATCACCCGGATCGTGTCGGTGGCCTTGTCCTCCAGGGCGCTGCGCAGGCGGCGATCGAGTCCTGCCGGTCCGAGCTGCCCCGCTTCGTACATGCGCAGGGTCAGGAGCTCGCAGTCCTCGCCGAGTTCGCGGCGCTCGCTCCAGGTGCGCAGCGCCTGTTCTCCGGCTGGCAGCCCGCGCAGGACCTGCGATACGCCGGCGAGGCACCAGAGCGGGTCGCCGATGCGCGGCGAGGCCTGCGGGAAGTGCTCGTCGAACAGGTGCCAGATCGAGCGTCGACCGAGGCTGCGCAGCCAGGCGGCGCGCAGGCGGTCGGCGACCACCGTGCCGGCATGGGTCCCGAGGAAGCTGGCGATCTCGGCATCGAGTGCGCCCGGATCGGGGATCTCGGTGCGATCGTCGAGCAGCATCTGCAATCGCCAGAACTGCGCGTATGCGGCGAGCGGATGGGCGGGGTCGACGCGCAGCGCGTGACCGCGCAAGGCGGCCTCGTCACGGCGCAGCGCGGCCGCGCGCACGTCGAGAAGGGCCTGTTCGCTAGCGTCCGGCAGCGCGCTGGTATCGGTGCCATCGCCGGCCAGGGCGGGGCGACCTAGAATCAGCAGGCAGGAAAGGAGCAGCAGGACGAACAGTGGAGGCTGGGCTGCGTACAACATCGATTCGCGGAACACTGCAATGGCGAGCTTAACATGCGCGATCACCACCGCCGGGGCGAGGCAGCGCGCCCGCGCGACGCTGCTGGCGGCGCGGAGCGCGCTGCCAGCGCCGGTGCGCCTGGCTGCCGATGCGGCGATCCGCGCCCGTCTCGCCGGCCTGCTGGCGGCGCGCGCCTGGCCGCTCGCGGGACGGGTCGTCGCCGCCTACTGGCCGATGCGGGGTGAGCCCGACCTGCGCCCGTTGTTCGCCGACTGGACGGCCGCCGGCGCGCTGCTTGCGCTACCGGTCGTTACCGGTCGCTCCGAGCCCCTGCGGTTCGCCCGCCATGCACCGGGCGGTGTCCTGCGCGCCGGTGCCCACGGGACCGTCGAGCCCGCCGGCGACGATTGGGTCGAGCCCGATGTCGTGATCGCGCCTTGCGTCGGCTTCAGTGCCGCCGGCTGGCGGCTTGGCTATGGCGGCGGCTATTACGACCGGACCCTGGCCGGTTTCGCCGGGCTGCTGGTCGGGGTCGCCTACGACGAGTGCGAACTGGCCGGTCTGCAGCCCGAGGCGCACGATATCGCCCTGTCGTGCATCGTCACGCAGGAACGTCTGGTCGATGGTGCTGCGGCGGCGCCGGCGCGGCCGGCGGCCGGTTGTTGAAGTCTTCGACGAAGATCGGCAGGTCGCGTGGCGCGAGCGCGCGGCTGAAGTGATAGCCCTGGACCAGGTCGCAGCCGATTGCCCGCAGGGCAGCGGCGGTCTGCTCGTCCTCGACGCCCTCGGCGAGCGCATGCAGGTCGAAGGTGTGCGCGAGGTCGACCAGCGCCCGCACGATCTGCGCGTCGCCACGGTCATGCACCAGGTTGCGCACGAAGCACTGGTCGATCTTCAGTTCGTCGAGCGGGAACTGGCGCAGGTAGGAAAACGATGAATAGCCGGTGCCGAAGTCGTCGATCGCGAGCTTGCAGCCCAGCGCCTTGAGTCGCGACATGAAGCCCACCGCGCTGGCTTCGTTCTGCACGATCGCGCTCTCGGTCAGCTCGAGGGTGAGCCGGTTGCCGGGTACGCCCCAGGTCGACAGCGCCTGCTCGACCACGTCGGGGAAGGCGGCATCGGAGAGGCTGACCGCCGAGAGGTTGAGGCTGACCGCGATGTCGAGGCCGCGCGAGTTCCAGTACTGCTGGTAGCGCAGCGAGGTATTGAGCACGAACTGGGTGAGCTGCCCGATCATGCCGCGTTCCTCGCAGATCGAGGCGATCAGGCCGGGATCGACCGGCTGGCCGTCGGGGCGGGTCCAGCGGATTAGCGCCTCGGCCGACAGGCAGCGGTTGGTGGCGAGGTCGACCTGCGGCTGGAAATGCACATCGAGCGCATTGTCGTTGAGCGCGACGCGCAAGGCGCGTTCGATCTCGTCGCGATGCTGGGCATCCTCGTCGACCACCAGGCGCAGGACCTTGACCCGGTCGTCGCGCCGGGCCGCCTGGTCGGCCGCCCGACTGGCGAGCACGATCAGTTCGAGCGGGTCCCCGATCGGCGCCGGTTCGCAGGTCGCGACACCCACGACCGGCCGCAGGCCGACGACGGTGCGGTCGCCGCTGGCCCGGCGCACGGCGCCGGGCGGCCGAGCGTCTCGACCAGGGTACGTCCGGCGAGTTCCCCCAGGGCTTCCGAGGCGAGGTCGTCGACCAGCAGCCAGAGCTCGTCGGGCGACACCATGCAGTAGAGGTCGCCTGGGCGAACCATGTTGTTGAGCCGCCGCGCGATCTCGGCGTGCACGTGGCGCGCCTCGGCAGCCTGCGCCAGGGCCGGCAGGCGATCGGTCCGGTTCAGGCGCGCGACCAGCAGGGCGCGCCGGCGTGGCCGCCGGGCATCTTCGCGGATGCGCTCGAGCAGCAGGGGTGGCGCGACCCGCGGGCCAGCCCCCGGCTCAGCAGGCGGGCGTGGCATCGCGGCCATAGTAGTCGCGGACCTTCAGCCCGTAGGCGCCCGAGGGCAGGCCGCGCACGATGCGGATCACCTTGCCATCGCCGCCACGGCCGCGTTCGCCGAGGTCGCGGGCTATCGGTTCGGGCAGCGGCTGCTTGTCCGACCAGGTCAGGACAAGCACCTTCGGCTCGAGCCGGCGGGTACGGTTGTGCGCGACGATGATCGCGGCCTCGCCGGTCGACAGCTCGACGAAGGAGCCGACCGGGAAGATGCCGATCGCCTCGACGAACTGCTCGACCAGCGGCGCGTGGAAGGACTTGCCCGACCACTCGAACAGGTTCATCAGGGCTTCCTGGGGCGCGCTCGCGTTGGCGTAGGCGCGCGGCGTGATCAGGGCGGCGAAGGTGTCCGCGATCGCGGCGATCCTGCCGTAGATGCTGATCGCGTTGCCGGCCAGCCCCTGCGGATAGCCGGAACCGTCGAGCCGCTCGTGGTGCTGGGCGATGCCCTGCTCGACCTCGGGCGGCAGCACGATGCTCTTGCCCAGCGCCTCGAGACCGAGTCCGACATGGTCCTTGACGACCGTGTACTCCTCGGCGGTGAGCATGCCCGGCTTCTCGAGCAGGGCGCGCGGCACCAGGGTCTTGCCGACGTCGGCGAGCATCCCGATCATGCCGAGCTTGTTCAGGTCTTCCTTCGGGAAGCCGACGTGGCGACCGAGGGCGATCATGTAGAGCGCGACCTTGACCCCGTGCGAATAGGTACCGATGTCCTCGTCGCGCAGGCGGGCGACCCACATCAGCGCGTCGGGGTTGCCGATCATGCTCGACACCATGTCGTCGACCACCGCATGGATCCGCACGATGTCGGTTGCCCGTTCGTTGCGGATGTCGGCGAGCAGGGTCTCGATCGTGTCGCAGCTCTTTGCGAACGCGCTGCGGGCCCGGGGCAGCTCTTCCTCGATCGGCCGGGTGTCGCGATAGCGTTGCGGGGTCTCGATGGGCAGGGACTTGCGCAACTCGGCGCGCCGGCGCTTGCGCTCGGCGGCGATCCGGTTCGGGTCGGGCGCGAGCCCGATCGCCCTCGCCAGCGCCAGCAGCAGGCCGCGAAGCCCATCGTGTTCCTCGGCCGGGAGGGTCGCCTCCTGGACCATCTTGCGAAACCGCACCCGGGTGCCGCCGCTGACCCGGCCGTCGCGCGCCCGGGGGCGGGCCGGCCCGGTCCGCACGCCGGTGCGGACGATGGCTCGCTTGCCACCGGTCGGGCCCGGGGCATCGACGGCCGCTTCCGCCGGTTCGTCGCCGCGCGCTTCGGCGCGTCGGATCGCGTCCACGACATCGACATCGGACTTCTCGATATCGACTTCGACATGGGAGCAGTAGCGGCGCAGGGTTTCGAGCTCCTGCTGGGTGTCGACCTTGAAGCCGCGGATCAGGAAAGGCGTGTCCAGCCAGGGGCGGTCGAGCTCGGCGACCCACATGCCGATGGCGACCGACTCGACGCCGAGGCGATAGTGGCGCAACAGGCTACCGACCGGTTCGACCGGGTCGGCCGGTGGCTCGGGGGTCCGCAAGCGATCGCCGGCCTCGATGGGCCGGGAAACGAGGTCGATATCCATCAATCCGGATGTGCAGGCTGCCTGATAAGGCGACCAGCATAGGCATCGGCGCCGGTTCGCGAGAACCGGCGCCGGCCGGGCGGCGGACGCGGGCCGGCGGGCGGGCGCCGGATGGCACCGACGGGCGGTCGATGGGCGAGGGTGGCAGGAGGACGGAGGAGCCGCGCGGCCGGCCCCGCGTCAGGCGGCGAGGGCGCGGGCGAGTGCGAGGCTGGGGCCGGCCTGGTTCAGGGTGTAGAAGTGCAGGCCCGGCGCGCCGCCGGCCACCAGGCGCCGGCACAGGTCGGATACCACCTCGTGGCCGAACTCGCGCAGGCCCGCCGGGTCCTCGGCCAGCGCCGCGAGCCGCCAGCGGATCCAGCGCGGTATCTCCGCGCCGCAGTTGTCGGAGAAGCGCGCGAGCTGTGCGTAGTTGGTGATCGGCATGATGCCGGGAACGATCGGCACCTCGATCCCGGCCGCAAGCGCATCGTCCCGGAACCGGAAATAGGCGTCGGCGTTGTAGAAATACTGGGTGATCGCCCGGTCGGCCCCGGCGCGCACCTTGGCGGCGAAGGCGGCCAGGTCGTCGCCGGGCGAGCGCGCCTGGGGATGGAATTCGGGATAGGCGGCCACTTCGATGGTGAAGGCCCGGCCGCTGTGGCTGCGGATGAAGGCGACCAGGTCGCTCGCGTAGCGGAACTCCCCAACCGGACCGACCCCGAAGCCGGAAGGAGCATCGCCGCGCAGCGCGACGATGCGGTCGACCCCGAGCTGGCGGTAGCGATCGAGCAGGGCGCCGATCGCTTCGCGGCTGCTGCCCACGCAGGACATGTGTGGCGCGACCGCCGAACCGGTGGCGGCGATCCCGGCGACGACCTCGAAGGTCTTCTCCTGCATGGCGCCGCCGGCGCCATAGGTGACGCTGAAGAACTCCGGATCGACCGTGGCCAGCTCGGCGCGCACCGTGCGCAGCTTGTCGTGGCCGACCGGGGTGTTGGGCGGGAAGAATTCGAAACTGATCGAGAGCTTGTTCATGCCACTGGTCCGGATCGATGGCCCGAGGGGGCGGTGAGCGCCGCTTCGCGGCGCGCATGGATGAAGAACTCGCGGTTGCCGTCGCCGCCGTCGATGGGGCTGGCGATCCAGTCGCGAACCGCCCAGCCCGTCGCGTCGGCGGCCGTGGTCACGACTTCACGCACCCGTGCGATGGCGGCGTCCGAGCGCACGATGCCGCGCGCGTCGAGCGCCTCGCGACCGGCCTCGAACTGGGGCTTGACCAGTGCGACGAGCTGCGCGCCCGGCCCGGCGAGGCCGGCCAGCGCCGGCAATACCAGGCGCAGCGAGATGAACGAGAGGTCGGCGACGACGAGATCGAAGGCGCGTGCCGCCGCCTCGGGGCACAGTCGCGCGAGGCCGGCCGCGTCGAGGTCGCGGATGTTGACCCGTTCCAGCACCCGGACTTCGGGATGGGCGCGCAGGGTGGGGTCGACCTGGTCGTGCCCGACGTCGATACCGCAGACGAAGCCGGCGCCATGCTGCAGCAGGCAGTCGGTGAAGCCGCCGGTCGACTGGCCGGCGTCGAGGCAGTGCCAGCCGCGCACATCGAGCCCGAAGTCACGTAGCGCGCCGGCCAGCTTCAGGCCGCCGCGCGACACATAGGCGTCGAGTTCGCTGGCGGCGAGCTCGATCCGGGCATCGGGCGCGAGTTCGGTCGCCGGCTTGATCGGCAGGGCCCGCCCCCGTGCATCGAACGCCGACACCGCGCCGGCCTCGATCAGCCGCCTGGCGAGGGTGCGCGAGCGGGCGAAGCCGCGCTCGACGATCAGGCGATCGGCCCGCATGGCCTCGGGCCTCGGCGGCCGGGAAGGGGGTTCGCCTTCACAGGACGGGCCCGGTCGGCAAGCGGGTCGGCTTGCGGGCGTCCCACGACGGGTTGAGCCAGACGATCAGGGAGGCGAAGCCGTGGGATTCGAAATCCTCCGGGATGTAGTCCTCGATGACGCCGCAGAAGTCGAAGCCCTCGCGCAGCTGGAAGCCGAGCACCGGGTCGCGGATGTCGCCCCACAGGACCTTGCGGCAATAGAGCTCCGGCGGCATTTCGTGGGCATGGCGGTGATAGCCGGGGAGCCGGCCGCAGGCGATGATCCGCTTCAGGTTGAGGGCCCGGCACACCTTGCGCCGGGCATCGTAGAGCGCATGTCCGACGCGGTGGCCGCGCGAGCGTGGTTCGACGAACACCTCGGCGCCGTACAGGGTGGTGCCGGTGGCGTCATGGGTGTCGAAGGTGCCCGACGCGGTGATCTCCTTCCAGCTGTGCTCGCTCGCCCAGTCGTCCCAGACGACGATCAGCGAGCTCGCGCAGCCGACCGGCCGGCCGTCGAGCGTCGCCACGACCTGGCCCTGCGGGAAGGTCTCGATCTGGCCGAGGAAGCGTTCCGCGTTCCAGGCCGGGATGTCCGGGTAGACCCGGCGCTGCAGGTCGATCAGCGCCGGGATGTCTTCGGGTCTGGTGTGCCTGACGGCCAGGGTCGGCATGGACGCGCCTCAGTAGCGGTAGCTGTCCGGCTTGTACGGCCCTTCGGCCGGCACCCCGATGTAGGCGGCCTGCTCCGGCGTGAGCTCGGTGAGCATCGCGCCGAGCTTGGCGAGCTGCAGGCGCGCGACCTTCTCGTCGAGATGCTTGGGCAGCACGTAGACCTTGCCGCTCTCGTAGCGATCACGATGACTCCAGAGCTCGATCTGCGCGATCGTCTGGTTGGCGAACGAGGAGCTCATCACGTAGGAGGGATGCCCGGTGCCGCAGCCGAGGTTCACCAGCCGGCCTTCGGCGAGCAGGATGATGCGCTTGCCGTCGGGGAAGATGATGTGGTCGACCTGCGGCTTGATGTTCTCCCACTCGTACTTCTCGAGGGACGCCACCGCGATCTCGTTGTCGAAGTGCCCGATGTTGCAGACGATCGCCTGGTCCTTCATCGCCGCCATGTGGTCGTGGGTGATCACGTCCTTGTTGCCGGTGGTGGTCACGAAGATGTCGGCCTTGTCGGCGGCATAGTCCATCGTGACCACGCGATAGCCTTCCATCGCCGCCTGCAGGGCGCAGATCGGGTCGATCTCGGTGATCCAGACCTGGGCGGAGAGGGCGCGCAGCGCCTGCGACGAACCCTTGCCGACGTCGCCGTAGCCCGCGACCACCGCGACCTTGCCGGCGATCATCACATCGGTGGCCCGCTTGATGCCGTCGACCAGCGATTCGCGACAGCCGTAGAGGTTGTCGAACTTGCTCTTGGTGACCGAATCGTTGACGTTGATCGCGCGAAACGCCAGCTCGCCGCGCGCCGACATCTGCTGCAGCCGGTGCACGCCGGTGGTGGTTTCCTCGGTGACGCCGACGATGGCGTCGAGCTGGCGCTGGTACCAGCCCGGATCCTGCGCGAGTCGCGCCCGGATCGACGCGAAGAGGAACTTCTCTTCCTCGCTCGTCGGGTTCGCGACCAGGCTCGCGTCGGTGGCCGCGCGCGCGCCGAGGTGCAGCAGCAGGGTGGCGTCGCCTCCGTCGTCGAGGATCATGTTGGTCGGCTCGCCGTCCGGCCACTCGAAGATGTGGTGGGTGTAGTTCCAGTACTCCTCGAGGCTCTCGCCCTTGTGGGCGTAGACCGGCACGCCCGATTCGGCGATCGCCGCCGCGGCATGGTCCTGGGTCGAGAAGATGTTGCACGAGGCCCAGCGCACCTGCGCGCCGAGCGCGGTCAGGGTTTCGATCAGGACCGCGGTCTGGATCGTCATGTGGAGCGAGCCGGCGATGCGCGCGCCGGCGAGCGGCCGGCTGGCGGCGAATTCCTCGCGGATCGCCATCAGGCCCGGCATCTCGGTCTCGGCGATCCGGATCTCCTTGCGGCCCCAGCCGGCGAGCGAGAGGTCGGCGATCTTGTAGTCGGGCGGGGGCGGGATCTGGCGGGCTGCGGACATGGGGAACTCCTGGTCGTCGGGGCTGACGGCCGCAGCGAGGAGATCCAGGGGGTGCTCGCTGGCCGTCGGTGAACGGTTCAACGAGCGCGGTTGCGATGATCGGCGGCCGGCGGATACCGCCAGCGGATCGGTTCCGAGCCTGGCGGCCGCCATGGCGGTCGTCGCAGCGCTCCTCGGAGCCCGAATTCTAGCCCGATTTCCGCGCCACGGCCGTGACGTGATAATGGGGTCAGACTCCGTTTTCAAAACGCGTTTTGGGAAACGGAGTCTGACCCCATTATCTGTGGGAAATGGAGTCTGACCCCATTACGAAGTTTTACTTCAGACGGCGCGCAGCGCCTCGGCACGGTCGGTCCGCTCCCAGCTGAACTCGGGTTCGTCGCGGCCGAAGTGACCGTAGGCCGCCGACTTGCCGTAGATCGGCCGCAGCAGGTCGAGCATCCGCACGATGCCCTTCGGGCGCAGGTCGAAATGCTCGCGTACCAGCGCCGCGATCTTCTCGTCGTCGATCCGGCCGGTGCCCTGGGTGGTCACCCAGATCGAGGTCGGCTGGGCGACCCCGATCGCGTAGGACAGCTGCACCAGGCAGCGGCTCGCCAGGCCCGCCGCGACGATGTTCTTCGCGACATAGCGCGCCGCGTAGGCGGCCGAGCGATCGACCTTGGACGGGTCCTTGCCCGAGAAGGCGCCGCCGCCGTGCGGGGCGGCCCCGCCATAGGTGTCGACGATGATCTTGCGACCGGTCAGGCCGCAGTCGCCCTGCGGGCCGCCGATCACGAAGCGTCCGGTCGGGTTGACGAGGTACTTCACGTTGTCGGCGAGCAGCTCGTGGGGCAGCACCGGCTTGATGATCTCCTCGATCACCGCCTCGCGCAGGGTTTCCTGGCTGATGTCGGGGGCGTGCTGGGTCGAGACGACGACGGTGTCGATCGCGACCGGGCGGCCGTCCCGGTAGCGCAGGGTCACCTGCGACTTCGCGTCGGGCCGCAGCCAGGTCAGGCGACCGTTCTTGCGCGACTGTGCCTGGCGCTCGACGATGCGGTGGGCGTAGTGGATCGCCGCCGGCATCAGGGTCGGGGTTTCGTCGCAGGCATAGCCGAACATCAGCCCCTGGTCGCCGGCACCCTGGTCGAGGTTGTCATCGTGCGCGTTGTCGACGCCCTGCGCGATGTCGGGGCTCTGCTTGTCGTAGCAGACCTGCACCGAGCAGCCACGGTAGTCGATGCCGTAGTCGGTATTGTCGTAGCCGATCGCCTTGACGGTGTCGCGCGCGACCTGGATGAAATCGACCTGCGCCTTCGAGGTGATCTCGCCCGCGAGCAGCACGAGGCCGGTGGTGCAGAGGGTTTCGGCGGCGACTCGCGAGGCCGGATCCTGCGCGAGCAGCGCATCGAGAACGGCGTCCGACACCTGGTCGGCGACTTTGTCGGGGTGGCCCTCGGACACGGATTCCGAGGTGAACAGGTACTCCTGGGCCATGAACTTCTCTCCTGCAATCGCGGCGAACCGCCAGTGTTTCGGGGCGTTGCCGGATCGGAGGGAAGCGGCGACGCTTTAGCGGAATTTGTGCCCGACCCGACGACGATCGGAGCCGCCCCGCAAGTTGTCATTAACTCGGCGGCCGATGGGGCGGCATTATAACGCCCGGTGTCGGTTCGGGGCGACGCCCATGCCCACCACGGGGTCGGATTCGCATAGACTGGGCGCCCTCCCCCAAGTTCCAGGCTCCGGCCCGGGCCAAGGCCGGTCCGATGCATCGCCGGCCGGTCGCTCCACCATGACCGCAACCGAATCCCCAGCTTCGAATCCGTCCCCCCACTGGCTGGTCCGCACCGCCGGCGCGCTGCCGCTGGCCGTCCTGCGGGCGGCGGGCGCGCTCCTGGGCTGGGTCGTCTATGCGGGATCGTCCGCCTACCGCGGCCGGCTGGTGGCCAACCTCGAGCAGGCTGGCTACGGCGATGCCCCGGCGGTGCGGCGCCGGGCGATCGCCGAAGCGGGGCGGATGGTGGCTGAGCTGCCCTGGATCTGGGCGCATTCGCCCGTCGATATCGCCCGGCGGATGGCCCACGACTCGCTGCGCGTACTCGACGAGGCCGAGGCCGAGCGCCGCGGCATCCTGTTCCTGACGCCTCACCTCGGCGGCTTCGAGGCTGCCGCCCGCTATTACGCGACGCGCCGGCCGGTCACCGTCCTGTTCCGGGTGCCCAAGCAGGCCTGGCTCGCCGCACTGGTGGATTCGGCCCGGTCCTGTCCGGGAATGCACGCGGTGCCGGCCGGCGCCGCCGGCTTGCGCGCCCTGCTGCGGGCGCTGCGCTCGGGCGCCGCGGTCGGCCTGCTGCCCGACCAGGTGCCTGGCCAGGGCGCGGGCGCCTGGGCGCCTTTCTTCGGACGGTCGGCCTTCACCATGAGCCTGCCCGAGCGGCTCGCCGCCCAGACCGGCGCCGCGGTGGTGCTCGCGGTCGGTGAGCGGCTGCCCGGCGGCCGGGGCTGGCGGCTGCATCTCGAGCGCATGCGCGAGCCGCCGACGCCGGAGCGTCTCAACCGTCGCCTCGAGGGCCTGATCGCCCGGTTGCCGGGGCAGTACCTCTGGGCCTACAACCGCTACAAGCAGCCGACCGGCGCATCCGCGCCGCCCGCCCATGGCTGAGTTCGCGGTCCGGATCGGCATCTGGCTGCTGCGCGGCGTGGCGCTGCTGCCCCGACCGGTGGTGCGGGCCATCTCGGCGGTGGTCGGCGACATCGTCTATGTGCTGGCCGCGCCGCGCCGGCGGGTGACCCTCGTCAACCTCGAGCTCTGCTTCCCCGCGATGGACCCGCGCGAGCGACGCCGGATCGCGCGTGGACACTTCCATGCCTTCGTGCGCAGCTTCATCGACCGCTTCGTGTTCTGGTTCGGATCGCCCGAGCGGATCCGCCGGCTCTGCGCGATCGAGGGCTACGAGCACTTCGAGGCCAACAAGCACCGCCCGGTGATCCTGCTCGCGCCGCATTTCGTCGGCATGGATGCGGGTGGGGTGCGCATCACCCTCGAATCGACCTTCGCCTCGATGTTCGCGGTGCAAAAGAGCAAGGTGCTCACCGAGGTGATGACGAAGGGGCGTTCGCGCTTCAACGGCGCCCGGATGCTGTTGCGCAACGAGGGCATGCGCCCGGCGCTGCGGGTGCTGCGCGACGGCATTCCCTTCTATTTCCTGCCCGACATGGATCTCGGGCCGCGTGACGCGGTCTTCGTGCCCTTCTTCGGGGTGCCGGCGGCCACCGTGACCTCGGTGGCGCGGCTGGCGAAGATCACCCGGGCGGTGGTGATTCCCTGCGTGACCCGGATGACCGACGACGGCTATGTCGTGAGCTTCTATCCGCCCTGGGAGGATTACCCTGGTCCCGACGTCGTCGCGGCGACCCGGCGGGTCAACGCCTTCATCGAGGAGCGGGTGCTCGAGATGCCCGAGCAGTACCTGTTCAGCCACAAGCGGTTCAAGACGAGACCGCCCGGCGAGCCCGATCCCTACCGGCGCGACCGGTAATGAGGGGGCCCTGGCCGATGGCGGGGGCGCCCTCCAAATCAGTGATAATCGGGCGATGAAGCTGAGGTTCACGAAGATGCAGGGCGCCGGCAACGACTTCGTCGTCGTCGATGGCGTCTCGCAGCCGATCGATCTCTCGCCCGCGCAATGGCGACGCCTCGCCGATCGCCATTTCGGTGTCGGCGCCGACCAGATGCTGCTCGTCGAGGGCTCGAACCGGCCCGGCGTCGACTTCCGCTACCGGATCTTCAATGCCGACGGCGGCGAGGTCGAGCATTGCGGCAACGGTGCGCGCTGCTTCCTGCGCTTCGTGCACGACAAGGGGCTGGCGACCAGCCCCGTGGTGGTGGTCGAGACACTCAACGGCGTACTGACCCTGTCCTTCGCGCCCGACGGCCGGGTCGCGGTCGACATGGGCCCGCCACGTCTCGCGCCGGCGCAGGTGCCTTTCGATCCGGCCGGGCTCGAGTCCCGGCGCGAGGGCGAGGACACCCTGTGGCGGCTCCCGCTGCCGGGAGCGGGCGAGCCCTGGTTCTCGGTGCTGTCGATGGGCAACCCGCACGCGGTGTGCGTCGTCGCCGATGTCGATGCTGTCGACGTGGCCGGCATCGGCGCCTCGCTCGAGCAGTCGCCCCGTTTTCCGCAGCGGGCCAACATCGGCTTCATGCAGCTCCTCGGCCGTGGCGAGGCCAGGCTGCGGGTCTGGGAGCGGGGCGTGGGCGAGACCCTTGCCTGCGGGACCGGCGCCTGCGCGGCGGTGGTCGCAGGCATCCGGCGCGGCCTGCTCGATTCCCGGGTCGAGGTCCGCACCCGGGGCGGGCCGCTGTTGATCCAATGGGCGGGCGAGTCGGTCACCCTGACCGGTCCCGCCGAAACCGTCTTCGAGGGCGAGATCGAACTGTGAGCGAGAACCTGAAAGCCGATACCGGGCTGACCGAGGGCGTCATCGGCGACTACCTTCGCTCGCATCCGGATTTTTTCAACCGCCATCCCGATGTCCTCGCGGGGCTGACCCTGCCGCATCCGCATGGCGGCCGGGCGATCTCGCTGCAGGAGCGCCAGCTCGAGGTCATGCGCGAGCGCCACCGCGCGCTCGAGCGGCGGCTCGCCGAGATGGTCCGGCTCGGGCAGGAGAACGACGCGATCGGCGCCCGCCTCCAGAAATGGACCCGCCAGCTCCTGCTCGCGAGCGACCCGGCCCAGCTGCCCGACATCATCCTCGACGGCCTGCGCACCGGGTTCTCGGTGCCCGAGCTCGCCATGCGCCTGTGGGGCGTGCGCGAGCCCTACGGGGAACTCGAGGTGGCCCAGCCGGTGGCGGTCGAGGTCATCCAGCTCGCTGGCGCGATGAGCCGGCCGCAGTGCGGCGCGAACACCGGGCAGGCGGGCGTCGAGTGGCTGCCCGAGCGCGGGCGCGCCACCCGTTCGGTCGCCCTCCTGCCCCTGCGCAAGGGGCTCGACCCCGACGCCTTCGGGCTGATCGTGCTCGGTTCGCCCGACGCCGACCGCTTCCATGCGGCCATGGGCACCGAGTTCCTCGAACGGATCGCCGAGATGGCCAGCGCGGCGCTGTC
The DNA here is from genome assembly GCA_964476625.1 of uncultured Burkholderiaceae bacterium. GTDB lineage: Bacteria > Pseudomonadota > Gammaproteobacteria > Burkholderiales > Burkholderiaceae_E > JAMLIN01. Next base: position 57,675 of record CAYZBJ010000006.1, read on the forward strand.
GCGCATGGTCGATTAGAGCCTCCGGGCATGGACGCAGCGGGCGCGGCACGCAGCAGCGGCGAGGGTGGCGGCGCTACCGACCCGGGGCTCGTCGGCCCGCTCGCCGAGCGCTTCCTGGAGCGCCTGCGTACCGAGGGCGGCCGCTCCGCGCGGACCATCGGCGCCTATCGCGCCGAACTCGCGATCCTCGGCGAGTTCGCCGACGGGCGCGCGCCCGAGTCGATCCGCGAGCACGACATCCGCAGTTGGGTGGCCCGCTCGGCGCTCGGCGGCCTCGGGCCTCGCTCGATCGCCCGCCGGCTTTCCGCCTGGCGGGGCTTCTTCGACTGGTTGCGCCGCGAAAAGCGCATCGGTGCCAATCCGGCGGCGGGGGTGCGTGCGCCGCGCGCGCCGCGGCGGCTGCCCAAGGCGCTGGCGCCCGACCAGGCCGTTGCGCTGGTCGACTTCGAGCCCGGCGGCGATTTCGCCTCGGTGCGCGACAAGGCGATGTTCGAGCTGCTGTACTCCTCGGGCCTGCGCCTGGCCGAACTCTGCGGACTCGACGCCCGCGCCGTCGGCCCCGGCGGTGAGCGCGCCCATTCCTGGCTGGCCTTCGAGGAAGCCGAGGTGGTGGTCCGCGGCAAGGGTGGCCGCAGCCGTAGCGTACCGGTAGGGCGGGCGGCGCTGGCGGCGATCGGGCGCTGGCTCGAGACCCGGGCGGGCTTCCTGGCGACCCATGCCCGCGCCGATACCCGGGCGCTTTTCCTCGGGGTGCGCGGGGCGCGGATCTCGCCGCGCACCGTCCAGCAGAACCTCGCCCGGCTCGCGATCGCCCGCGGCATCCCGTCGCGGGTGCATCCGCATGTGCTGCGCCATTCGTTCGCGACCCACCTGCTGCAGTCCAGCGGCGACCTGCGCGCCGTGCAGGAACTGCTCGGCCATGCCGACATCACCACGACCCAGGTCTATACCGCGCTCGATTTCCAGCGCCTGGCCGCGGTCTATGATGCGGCCCATCCGCGGGCCCGCCACCGGGATCGCTGAACCGGGCGGCCGAGCGGGCCTCCGGCCGGGCCGCCGGTCCGGCCACGGCAGGCCACCCGGCCGAACAGGGGCTTGAAACCCGGCCCGCCGTCCCCATCTATCATGGTCGAGTCGATTCGACGGACGAATTCCGAGATGAGCAGCCAACCACAGAACGTGCCGGTGACCATCCTCACCGGCTTCCTCGGCAGCGGCAAGACGACCCTGCTCAACCGCATCCTGCGCGAAGACCACGGTCATCGCATCGCCGTGATCGAGAACGAGTTCGGCGAGGAGGGGGTCGACAACGAACTGTTGCTCCAGAACCCGGACGAACAGATCGTCGAGCTGAACAACGGCTGCATCTGCTGCACCGTTCGCGGCGACCTGGTCCGCATCCTCGGCGACCTGCGCCAGCGCCGCGAAGCCGGCGACATCGCCTTCGACCGGGTCATCATCGAGACCACCGGCATGGCCGATCCGAGCCCGGTGGCGCAGACCTTCTTCATCGACGACGACGTCGCCGGCTACTACCTGCTCGACGCGGTGGTCACGGTGGTCGACTCCCGGCATGGCGATCGGCAGCTCGACGAGCACCGTGAGGCGCAGGAACAGGTCGCCTTCGCCGATCGCCTGCTGATGTCCAAGCCCGACCTCACCACCGACGAGGAGCGCGAACGCCTGCGGGCCCGCCTGCTGCGGATGAACCCGCGGGCGTCGATCCGGACGGTGAACTTCGGCGATGCCCCGATCGACGAGATCCTCGATATCCGGGGCTTCAACCTCAACGCCATCCTCGACATCGATCCGGATTTTCTCGACGACGACGAGCACACTCATTCGGACGAAGTGACTTCCTTCGTGTTCCGCTCGAAGAAGGCCTTCGACCCCGCCAAACTGGAGGATTTCCTGTCCGGCCTCATCCAAGTTTACGGACCCGACATGTTGAGGTATAAAGGCGTGCTCTTCATGAAGGGGTCCGATCGCCAGACGGTGTTCCAGGGCGTCCACGACATGATGGGCGCCGACCTCGGTCGGCGCTGGAAGCCCGGCGAGAGCCGCACCAGCAAGATGGTATTCATCGGCCGCAACTTGCCCCGGGAGTTGTTCCTCCAGGGCCTGGAGCAATGCCTGGCCTGATCCACATACGTGCGGGAGCCCCCGCCGAGGATCGATGCCGACCCCCTGAAGGATCCGACATGGCAGGTATGAAAGAGAAGAAGTTGTTGACCGAGCAGGACATCCTCAAGATGCCCGAGTCGCAGTACATGAACGAGGCACAGCTGGCGTTCTTCCGGGAGCGGCTGCGCCAGATGGAGCGCGACATCCTCAGCAATGCCGACGAGACCACCGAGCACCTGCGCGAGACCGTCATCGTCCCCGATCCGGCCGACCGCGCCACGATCGAGGAGGAGCACGCGCTCGAGCTTCGCACCCGCGATCGCGAACGCAAGCTGCTCAAGAAGGCCCAGCAGTCGCTCGCCCGCATCGACGAAGGCGAGTACGGCTACTGCGAGGAAACCGGCGAGCCGATCGGCGTCGCCCGCCTGATCGCCCGTCCCACCGCGACCCTCTCGCTCGAGGCACAGCAGCGGCGCGAACTTCGCCAGAAGCTCTACGGAGACTGAGCGGGAAGCAGGGAACCCGTGGACGGGCCAGCCACTTCCGCTCGTCCGGCCCATTCACGGGTTCTGGTGCTTTCCGATCACCCGATCGGGTGATTCCCGGCCTGCGGCCAGGGGGTCCGGTCCATTCCCGGACGACAGGCGGCTAAGGGCCGATTTGCGGTCCTTCCGCCCCGGTTTTCGGCCCGGGACCCTGCTAGACTGGCCCGGTCCCCTTGGTCGGTAGCGTCGTGGTCTTTTCCCTTTTCAGTCGCAAGCAACGGCAGAATTCGCCCAAGCCGGGTGCGCCCAGCGCTGCACGCGCCGGCGCCGCGACCCTGCGCGAAGCGCCGCTGTCGGCCCGCGAGGCCGCCCGGCTCACCGCCCAGAAGATCGACCAGATCGAGTCCGAGATGATCCACGGCGGTGCCTCGGCGCTGGCGGCGGCGAACTCGACCCATATGCTCACCGAGCCGGCGGGCGAAGCCGGCGAGGGCGGGGCTCCAGCCGTCGAAGCGGCGGTCGGCGAGGGCCGCGCGGGCGCGCACGGCCAGTCGATGGCGATCGACGTGACCGCTTCGGCCCTGCCGCCCGAGCTCGAGGAAGCCGCGATCCTCTATGCCAACGACCAGATCGAACCGGCGATCGCCGCGCTCGAGCCGACCCTGGCCGATGCCGGCCGGACCCCGGGGTTCGATCGCCTCGTCTGGCTCGTCATGCTCGACCTGTGCCAGTTCGGCGGCGACAAGCAGCGCTTCGATGCGGTGTCGGTGGATTTCGCGGCACGCTTCGAAACCTCGCCGCCGGTCTGGAACGACAAGCTGGCCCCGGACGACCCCGCGGCGGTCGAGGCGCGCGCGGTAGGCGCGGCCCGCACCCTGCCGGCCGTACTCGATGCCGGTTGCGCCAAGGCGATCGACACCCTCCTGCGCAGCGCCCGCCAGCGTGAGCCGGTGGCGGACTTCTCGGCCGTTACCGCGGTCGATGCCGCTGGCGCCGCCGAGGTACTCCGCCTGTTCGACACCATCGTCTCGACCGGGGCGACCTTGCGCGTCAAGGGGGCCGGCGCCTTGGCCGCCGCCGCCCGGGCCGCGATCGAGCCGGGAGGCGAATCGCAGTCGGTGGCGAGCTGGACCCTGGCGCTCTACGGCCTGCGCCTGCTCGGCCAGACCCAGCAGTTCGATGACCTCAGTATCGACTACTGCGTCACCTTCGAAGTCTCGCCGCCGCCCTGGGAACCGGTGCCCGCGGGCATCCTGGCCGCTGACGCCGAGCGGGCGAGCGCGCGCGACGAACTCGCCGACGACCCGCCGACCACCCGCAGCGGACCCCCGACCCGGGCAGCCTCGGCCTTCGTCCTGCCGGCCGAGCTGGTCGGCCGGATCCAGACCGAACTGCAGTCGCTCAGGGCGCATGCGCGCGACCGTGGCGAGGTTGCCGTCGACTGCCGCGAACTGCGGCGGATGGATTTCTCCGCCGCCGGCGAACTGCTCAACGAGGTCGTCAACATGCAGGCGCTCGGCAAGAACCTGCTGTTCATCGAGCCGAACCACGCCGTCTATGCGCTGATGCTCGTCATGGGTATCCACGAGCTGGCCGAGATCCGCCGCCGCAAAGGCTGACCGGCTGCTCCTGCGGGCGCATGGCCGCGTTGGGGCGCCTTGCCGTGCCACCGCACTGTCTTCGGCGTCCCGCCTTGCCCTGCGCCCGCAGGAGCAGCCGTTTGCGCATCCGGGCGCATGGCCGCGTTGGGACGTCTTGCCGTGCCACCGCACTGTCTTCGGCGTCCGCCGGCTAAACTAGTCCCCTGTCCCCGTCGCATGCGGGCGGGGCCGACGGACATCCTCTTCGAACACGACATGGAACAGTTTCACGGCACGACGATCCTGTCGGTGCGCCGGGGCCGGCAGGTCGCGCTCGGCGGCGACGGCCAGGTCACCCTGGGCAACATCATCGTCAAGGCGGGGGCGCGCAAGGTGCGTCGCCTGCATCACGGCAAGGTGCTGGCGGGCTTCGCCGGCGGCACTGCCGATGCGTTCACCCTTTTCGAGCGCTTCGAGGGCAAGCTCGAGCAGCATGCCGGGCAGCTGCTCAAGGCCGCGGTCGAACTCGCCAAGGACTGGCGCACCGACCGCATGCTGCGTCGCCTCGAGGCGATGCTGGCGGTGGCCGACGCCGAGCATTCCCTGATCATCACCGGCAACGGCGATGTGCTCGAGCCCGAGCACGGCCTGATCGCGATCGGCTCGGGCGGCCCGTATGCGCAGTCGGCGGCGCGGGCGCTGCTCGACAATACCGAGCTCGACGCCGAGGCCATCGTGCGCAAGTCGCTCGCCATCGCCGGCGAGCTGTGCATCTACACCAACCAGCAGCACGTCGTCGAGACGATCGATGGCGCTGCTGGCAGCGAGGCGGGCCGATGAGCCAGATGACACCGGCGGAGATCGTCTCCGAACTCGACAAGCACATCGTCGGCCAGGCGAGTGCGAAACGTGCGGTCGCGATCGCCCTGCGCAACCGCTGGCGCCGCCAGCAGGTCGACCAGCCGCTGCGCGACGAGATCACCCCGAAGAACATCCTCATGATCGGTCCGACCGGCGTCGGCAAGACCGAGATTGCTCGTCGTCTGGCGCGGTTGGCGAACGCGCCCTTCATCAAGGTCGAGGCGACCAAGTTCACCGAGGTCGGCTATGTCGGGCGTGACGTCGACTCGATCATCCGCGACCTTGCCGAAGTCGCGGTCAAGCAGGTGCGCGAGCAGGCCAAGGCGCGCGTCGACATGGCCGCTCGCGATGCGGCCGAGGACCGCGTGCTCGACGTCCTGCTGCCGCCATCGCGGCCGGCCGGCGGCTTCGGCTTCGATGTCGAGAACCAGCGGCCGAGCGAGGCCGATTCGGCGACCCGGCAGAAGTTCCGCAAGCGCCTGCGCCAGGGGGAACTCGACGACCGGGAGATCGAGGTCGACGTCGCCCAGGCGATGCCTTCGATGGAATTGATGGGGCCGGCCGGCATGGAGGACCTGACCCAGCAGCTGCAGTCGATGTTCTCGAACCTGCCCGGGCGCAAGCGCACCCGCAAGATGAAGATCGCCGAGGCCTTGCGGGTGCTGGCCGACGAGGAGGCGGGCAAGCTCGTCAACGAGGACGACGTCAAGCTCGAAGCGATCGCGGCGGTCGAGGGCAACGGCATCGTCTTCATCGACGAGATCGACAAGGTCGCTTCGCGCCAGTCCAATGGTGGCGCCGACGTCTCGCGCCAGGGCGTGCAGCGCGACCTGCTGCCGCTGGTCGAGGGCACCGCGGTCAACACCCGCTATGGCGTGGTGCGCACCGACCATATCCTGTTCGTCGCGTCGGGCGCCTTCCATCTCTCGAAGCCTTCCGACATGATCCCGGAGCTGCAGGGACGCCTGCCGATCCGCGTCGAGCTCGAGTCCCTGACGCCGGCCGACTTCGAGCAGATCCTCTGCGCCACCGACGCGAGCCTGACCAAGCAGTATTCGGCGCTGCTCGCGGCCGAGGGCGTCGAACTCGTCTTCGAGCCCGACGGCATCCGCCGCATCGCCGAGCTGGCCCATTCGGTCAACGAGTCGACCGAGAACATCGGTGCGCGGCGCTTGCACACCGTGATGGAAAAGCTGCTCGAGGAGGTTTCCTTCGGTGCGCCCCGGCTGGCCGGAACCACGGTCCGGATCGACGCCGCCGAAGTCGATGCGCGGCTCGGCGCGCTGGCCGCCAGTGAGGACCTCTCGCGCTACGTCCTCTGATTCGGTCTCGCCGGCGCGAAGCAGTGCTTCGCGAATTCCCGGATCGACCTTGCGATCGAATGCGAACCCGCATGGGCAGCCGGGTCGCCCGCCCGGTCAAGGGCCGGCGGTCCGGCCCGAGCGCCCGGCCGGCCCCGGGGACGCGCCAGCGCTCAAGTCCGGCTCCGGATGGCCGATTCCTGCGGATGGACGGATGCCGGTGAGACGGCATCCGGGGCGGCGCACGGGGCGTCGCCGGGATCCGGTTCGCGGAGGACTGCATGGGAAGGATGGCGACGCGTGCGTTGGCGAAAGCGGCGATCGCCGGCCTCGCGGCGATTGCGAGCGCCAGCGGCATGGCGCAGGCGCCCGGCCGCATCGATGGGCCGCTGCCGCCGACCGCGTCCACCGGGGTCGGTCCCCAGTTTCGCGCCAACCGACCGATCCAGCTCGCGCCACCCGCCGATGGGCCGACCCGCGATGCGCCCCTGAGCTTCGGCCGCGGCCGGACGGCCGATCGCGCCGAGCCGCGGGGGGCCGCGGTGGCCTCGCCGCCATCACCCGCGCCGCAAGGCGTCGCGATCCGCGGCGATAGTCGCGCCGTCGATCCGGTTGCCGCGGCAGGCGCGGGGCCGGCAGCATCGAAGGCCAGCGCAGCGGCGCCGACGCCTGCGGCAGGTGCGAAGGAATCCGTGGCGGCGGCCGGGACGGCAGTCGCCCCGGCCGGCGCAAGCGCCGACCCGGTGGTCGAACCGAAGGCCGCGGCATTGGCGGCGAACCCTTCACCGGCCGGAGCCGGGCGGGCCGACGAAGCGAAGGCGCTGGCCCGGCTGCGCGAGCGGCTCGAGGAAACCCTGGCGCGGCATGCCACGGTCGACGCGCGGGTCAGCGTCGATCGCAACGCGCTGCGCGTGGTTTCGCAGGGCGCCGCCGAGGCATCTGCCCGGCCGATGCCGGCGTCGGCCGGCGCGAACGCCATGGTCCGTCGCAGGCCGGCCGCTGCGCCGGGCAAGCGTTCGACCGGCCGTTCGACCGAGCATACGGCCGGGCCGCGCGACTGGAGCTACTCGGGTGATACCGGCCCGGCGCACTGGGCGACGCTGAATCCGGAGTGGGCCGCCTGCGGCGCCAAGGTTCCCCAGTCGCCGATCGACATTCGCGACGGCATCGCGGTAGGACTGCCGGCGATCGAGTTCGACCTGCCACCGGCGATCCTGACGATCCGTGACGATGGCCGGGCGATCCGCGCGGTGGTTCGGGAAGGCCCGGCCATCGGCGTACTCGGCAGGCGCTTCGAGCTGCGCGAGATCAGTTTCCACCAGCCGGCCGAGTTCCGGGTCGACGGCAAGGCCTTCGACCTGTCGGCGCACCTGTTGCATCGCGACGAGCAAGGCCGTCCCGCGATCGTCGTGGTGCTGTTCGAGCTCGGCGACGAATCCAGCCCGCGCAATCCGGTGGTACAGACGGTGCTCGACTACCTGCCGCTCGCCCAGGACATGCTCATGCCGGTGGCCGATCGCACCGATCTCGGCCCGCTGCTGCCGGCCGATCACGGCTATTACAACTTCGTGGGCTCGCTTTCGTCACCGCCTTGCACCGAAGGCGTGGTCTGGATGGTGATGCGCGAGCCGCTGCGGGTGCCGCCGTCGCAGGTGGCGATCTTCGCGCGGGTGCATCCGATGAACGTGCGCCCGCTGCAGCCGCTCGCCGGCCGGCTCATCAAGCAGTCGGAATGATCAATAAGCCTGGGGGTCCTTGAACACCAGGCGGATCGTGCGCCAGATGATGTAGAGATCGAGGCGCAGCGACCATTGGCGCAGGTAGTCGAGGTCGTAGCGGATACGCCGCTCCATGTCCTCGAGTTGCGCCGTTTCGCCACGCGCTCCGTTGATCTGTGCCCAGCCGGTGATGCCGGGCTTGACCTTGTGGCGAACCATGTAGCCCTTGATCACCTTGCGAAACAGCTCGTTGTGCGAGACCGCGTGCGGACGCGGGCCGACCACGCTCATGCGGCCCTGCAGGACGTTGAAGAACTGCGGCAGTTCGTCGAGCGAGGTGCGGCGCAGGAAGCCGCCCAGCGGGGTGATGCGGTCGTCGTCCTTGGTCGCCTGCTTCACCTGGGCGCCGTCCTCGGTGACCTTCATCGAACGGAACTTCCAGACCGTGATCTCGCGTCCGTCCAGTCCGTAGCGGCGCTGCTTGAAGAGCACCGGTCCGGGCATGGTCAGCTTGATGGCGATGGCGATGGCCAGCATGAGCGGGCCGGTCAGCAGGATCGCGGTGATCGAGATCAGCAGGTCGGACAGGCGCTTGGTCAGGCCGACCGTGCCATGGAAAGGCGATTCGCACACCGCCACGATCGGGATCCCGCCAACGGCGTCCACCCGCGCCTGGATCAGGTCGTACATGAAGATGTCGGGCACGAAGTAGATCGAGGCGGTGGTGTCGCGCAGGTCGTCGAGCAGCTTGAGGATGCGCGGCTGCGAGGCCATCGGCAGCGCGACGTAGATCTGGTGCACGCCGTTGGCCCGCACGAAATTGGCGACCTCGGCGACCCGCCCGGCGATCGGCGCCTCGGGAACCTCGCCCAGGCGCTGGGATTCGCGGTCGTCGAAGAAGGCGATGACCCGGGTGGTGCCGAACGGATCGGTGTTGAAGACTCGCGACAGGCGTCGGCCGGACGCATTGGCCCCGATCACGATCGCGATCTGGGAGTGCTGCAGGGCCAGCACCTTCGGCACGAAGTAGGGCGATGACCAGTGCACCAGGAACAGCGCCGCCGGGGTGGCGATCATCCAGCCGACCAGGACCCGGGTCTCGAAGGCCCCGATGAAGCCGGTCGCATAGCCGATCCCCATCAGCAGGGCCACCACCATGCCCCAGCTGCCGGCGATCTCGCGCAACAGGCCGAGCTTGCGATGGCGGAAGGGGATCGTTCCGGGATAGGTGAGCGAGAAGGTGATCAGGCCGAGCACGACCTCGGCGCCACGGATCGGATAGCCATGGGCGAGGGTGACCAGGCCGAGCATCAGGAGGATCAGGAGCGGATCGACGAGCGACTTCGCGAATCCGACCAGGGTGGATGCCCCTTGCCGAACGCCTTGAGTCGAGACGCTGGGTACTGCCATCGGATTTCTGCTTCAACCAACGTTTTTTGAACCCGGGGCCGGTGGTCGCCGCATGCTCCGGGCCCGTGCCCGACCGCCATGGGGCGCTACCGACTCGCTTGGGCTGGCCGCACGCGCTGGCTGCGAATCCGACCGACCTTCGGTCCAGTGTACTCGGCCGCTGGTCGGCATCGCATGAGGGAGAACCGGCAAACCGGGAAAAGTTCTCATCTTTCAAAAGCGTGCGGGAACTTCATCGAATCGAAGTGCGCGATCGTCGGCAAGCCACTGTTTCATCAGGGTTTTCTTCCTGTACGTTGACGATCGAGGGGCGTCGCTGATGCTTCTGCACAACAACCGGCTTTCGTCATGAGCTCGAAACCCGTTGGTACGCCCGGGTTCGCGTTCTCGAGAATCGAAACCCGCCGCTGTGCGAGGCGCCCGTGGTCCATCGCCGCGTCTTGCCGCGCGTTGGCGCGACCACGCCGCGCGTGACGCACCTCGTCTAGAATCTGCGATGCCGTGCCGGCGCTGCGCGTCGGTCCGGCCCCACCCTCTTGCATTGCAGCGGTGTCCATGACCGACCCAGCATCCGGCGCCAGCGCCGCGGCCAGCCTCCCCGGCGTTTCGCCAGCCCAGAAGGTCTCGATCCTCGCCGAAGCGCTGCCCTACATCCGGCGCTTCCACGGCAAGCTGGTCGTGGTCAAGTACGGCGGCAACGCCATGACCGACGAGCGCCTCAAGCGCAGCTTCGCCCACGATGTGGTGCTGCTCAAGCTGGTCGGGCTCAACCCGGTGGTGGTCCACGGCGGTGGTCCGCAGATCGAGCAGCTGCTGACCCGGATCGGCAAGAAGGGCGAGTTCGTCCAGGGCATGCGAGTGACCGATGCCGAGACCATGGACATCGTCGAGATGGTGCTCGCCGGCCAGGTCAACAAGGAGATCGTCGAGCTGATCAACCATGCCGGCGGCCGGGCGATCGGCCTGACCGGCCAGGACGGCGGGCTGATCAGGGCGCGCAAGCTCCATGTGTCGCTGCGCGAGCGGCCCGAGGAAATGATCGACATCGGCCAGGTGGGCGAGATCGAGGCGCTCGACCCCGGCATCATCCACACCCTGACCGGCAGTGGCTTCATTCCGGTGATCGCCCCGATCGGCTCGGGGGCGAGCGGCGAGACGTTCAACATCAATGCCGACGTCGTCGCCGGCAAGGTCGCCGAGGTGCTCAAGGCCGAGAAGCTCGTGCTGCTCACCAACACGCCGGGCGTGCTCGACAAGAACGGCAAGCTGCTCTCGGGCCTGACCCCGCGCGAGATCGACACGCTGTTCGCCGACGGCACCATCTCCGGCGGCATGCTGCCGAAGATCTCCTCGGCGCTCGATGCCGCCCGCGGCGGGGTCAATGCGGTGCACATCATCGATGGCCGCGTCGACCATTGCCTGCTGCTCGAGATCCTCACCGACCACGGCGTCGGCACGATGATCCTGCGGCATTAGCCAACCCGTGGGCCGATGATCCCGCGGCGGGAGCGCCGCGACCCGATGCGCCCGTCCTCGCGCAGGGTCTGGTTGCTCGACCTCGACAACACGCTGCACGACGCCACGCGGCACGCGTTCCCGCGGATCAACCTCGCGATGACCCGCTACGTGGAGGAGCGGCTCGGGCTGGCGGCCGACGCGGCCGATGCCTTGCGCAACCAGTACTGGCATCGCTACGGCGCGACCCTGCTCGGCCTGGTCCGGCATCATGGCGTCGATCCGGCCCACTTCCTGCGCGAGACCCATCGCTTCGACGACATGGCGAGCCTGGTGCGGCGCGACGTTCGCCTGCGCGCCGCGCTCGCCCGCCTGCCCGGCCGGCGCATCGTGCTGACCAATGCGCCGGCGGCCTATGCGAAGGCAGTGCTCGCCGCGCTCGGCATCGCACCGCTGATCGAGCGGGTGGTGTCGATCGAATCGATGCGCTTCGCCGGGCGCATCCAGCCCAAGCCTTCGCGCGCGATGCTGCGCCGGCTGGTCGCGAACTTGCGCACCGACGCGGCGCACTGCGTGCTCCTCGACGATACGCCGGCCAATCTCCACAGCGCGCGCACGGTGGGGATTCGCACCGTGCTGGTGAGCGGCATCGGCCGGTACGCGACCGCGGGCCCGGTACGACGACGCGCCGGGCGCGGTCGCAGGATCGACCTTCAAGTACAATCTGTTACACAGCTGCCGCGCGAGGCGCTGCGTCCGGTAAAAAAGACACCATGAGCGAAGAGACCAGCACCGCCCCGAAAACCACCCGGCCCAAGCCGGGCGAGCGCAAGGTCCAGATTCTCCAGACCCTCGCCGCCATGCTGCAGGAACCCGACGGCGACCGCGTCACCACCGCTGCACTCGCGGCGCGCCTGCAGGTTTCCGAAGCCGCGCTTTATCGCCACTTCGCCAGCAAGGCCCAGATGTTCGAGGGCCTGATCGAGTTCATCGAGCGCTCGGTCTTCATGCTGATCAACCAGATCACCTCGCACGAGGAAGACGCGTTCAAGCAGTTGCGCTCCATCCTCGTGATGCTGCTCGGCTTCGCCGAGAAGAACCCCGGCATGACGCGGGTCCTCATCGGCGACGCCCTCGTCACCGAGGACGACCGGCTGCAGGCGCGCATCAACCAGATCGTCGATCGCGTCGAAACCTCCATCAAGCAGTGCTTCCGTACCGCGATCGCGCAGGGCAAGCTGCCCGAGCAGACCGATCCTGGCGCCCGCGCGAACCTGTTCGTGTCCTACGTGATCGGCCGCTGGCTGCGCTTTGCCAAGACAGGGTTCCACCAGCGTCCCACCGACGGCATCGACCAGCAGATCGTCCTGCTGATCACCTGAACAGGGCGCGGCGCACGGGGCGTCGAACCGACCGGCACGCCATGACCCTACCCACCGATCCCTGCGAACTCGACGCCGCCAGCCTTTCGGGCCTGGTCCACCGGCGCGAGATTTCCTGTCGCGAACTGATGACCGCTTTCCTGCGGCGCATCGAGGCGCTCAATCCACGTTTCAACGCGATCGTCTCCCTGCGCGACCCGCAGGCGCTGCTCGCCGAGGCCGATGCGCACGATGCCGCGCTGGCCGCCGGCGCGAGCCGTGGCTGGATGCACGGGCTGCCGGTGGCCGTCAAGGACCTGAGCGATGTCGCCGGGATCCCCACCACCATGGGATCGCCGATCCTGCGCGACAACGTCCCGGCCGCCGACGGCCTGATGGTCGCGCGCATGCGCGCGGCCGGCGCGATCCTGATCGGCAAGACCAACACGCCCGAGTTCGGGCTCGGCTCGCAGACCTACAACCCGGTGTTCGGCGCCACGCGCAACGCCTGGGACCCGAGCCTGTGCGCGGGTGGCTCGAGTGGCGGCGCGGCGGTGGCGCTGGCGCTGCGCATGCTGCCGGTGGCCGATGGCTCCGACATGGGTGGTTCGCTGCGCAATCCCGCGGCCTACGCCAATGTCTACGGATTCCGGCCGAGCCAGGGGCGGGTGCCGAAGTACCCGGCGCCCGAGCGATTCTTCCAGCAGCTCGGCGTCGAGGGGCCGATGGGGCGGACCGTCGCCGATGTCGCGAAGCTGTTCGCGGTGCAGGCCGGCCAGGACCCGCGTGCGCCCCTGTCGCTCGATGGCGATGGTTTCGAGCTGCCGCTGGCCGCGCCCGCCCGGCCGATCCGGGTCGGCTGGCTCGGCGACCTCGACGGCTACCTGCCGATGGAGGCGGGCATCCTGCCCCTGTGCGAGGCGGCGCTGCACGATTTCGAAGCGGCCGGCGCGCGCGTCGAACCGCTCGGGCGCGCCGCGCTCGGCGTGGCTCCCGAATCGGTCTGGGAGGCGTGGATGCGCTTGCGCAGCCTGCTCGTCGGTGGCTCGTTGTCGGCGCATTACAACAACCCCTCGCGCCGCGAACTGCTCAAGCCCGAGGCGCAGTGGGAGGTCGAGAACGCCATGCAAACCGGGGCGCTCGATGTCTACGCCGCCTCGGTGGTGCGCACCGCCCTGTTCGATGCGCTCGGCAAGCTGTTCGAGCGCTTCGACCTGCTGGCCATGCCGAGCGCCCAGGTGTTCGCCTTCGATGTCGAGCGACACTGGCCCGATTCAGTGGCCGGGCGGGCGATGGATACCTACCATCGCTGGATGGAAGTCGTGATCTACGCGACGCTCGGCGGTTGCCCTGTCATCGGCGTACCGGTCGGTTTCGACCCGCAGGGACGTGCGATGGGGATGCAGCTGATCGGCGCGCCGCGCCGTGACCGAGAGGTGTTGTGCGCCGCCCAGGCGTACGAGGAGGCGACCGGCTGGGCCGGCCGCCGGGCACCCGGCTCCTAGACCCGCCGCCGGCGGGAGATGATCAGCAGGCCGACGCACAGGCCGGCCGCGAGCATGCCCCAGCCGTTCGAGTCCGCGGCCTCGCCCGGGCTCGTCTCGACCCGCTGATTGCTGCGGCGCGAGATCTCCAGCGCAGGCGATGCCACGGCGACGGTCTGCACGGGCTCCGGCTTCTTCTGCTCGGTCGCCGATGCCGGTGCCAGCATCACTGCCATCATGAGGATCGCAGCCGTCCCGGCCTTCGAGAGCTTGGTCATTTTGAGGATTCCAGCGGTGAGGTCCGCGACGTCGGCCGGTCTTGCCCCTTGAACCGTCGATCCGATGCGGATTCGAGGTTCATTCTGGGGGGCGGTACCGGAAGATTCAGTGACATTCCGCATACTTCCCGGAATTTCCCGGGGATCCGCCGCGTGCTGGAATTCGGGAGCGCGTCGGCCCTCTGGCGTGACGCGAAAGGGTAGGTGCTCCATGGTCCGCATGTGCACATCGTACCCCGGAATCCGATTCTTTTGCGGCACCGCAACATCGACCGATGGCGGATCGGCGTCGGCGTTGTTTTGCCGCCCGCACGGAATCAGTAGGCGGGCGAACAGGCCGGCGTCCTGGCCGTGTGGCTGGCGATGGCGTCGAGCAGGATCTGCAGGTTGAAGGGCTTGGTGATGTAGTCGACGAAACCCATCGCCCGATAGCGCGCCACTTCGTCGGGCAGGGCGTTGGCGCTGACCGCGATGCAGGGAACGCAGGCCAGTCGCGGGATCCGGTGCAGTCGGCGCATGACCTCGTCGCCGGGGATACCCGGCAGGTCGAGGTCGAGCAGGACCACGTCCGGTGCACAGCGTTCGGCCGCCGCGAGGCCCGCCGGGCCATCGGCAGCCGAACTGAACTCGTAGCCCGGCGTCCGGCCGAAGAGGCTCTCGAGGACCGCGACGTTGAGCCGGTTGTCCTCGATGTAGAGCACCCGGGTGCGGCCCGCGATGCCGGTGGTGTCGGTCGGCTCCGCCGGGTCGTCGGGCGTCGGCTCGACCGGGGCGGCATGGGCCAGCAGGTCGATGCGCAGGAAGACGCCGGTGCGCTCGCCGTCGGGCGCGACCAGCGAGCCGCCCATGCGCTCGACCAGGGCGTGCGCGATGGCGAGGCCGAGGCCTTCGTCTGGCGTGTGTTTGCCGGCGCCGAGCCCGCTTGCGGGCGAGAACGGGGTGAACAGGAGCATCCGCTCCGCCTCGCCGAGCAGCGGCCCGCCATCGGCGATCTCGATCCGGATCCTGGCGCCCGACGGCGATTCGATCCGTTGCGCGGCCAGGCGGATCGCGCCGCCTTCCGGGCTGCGGCCCAGGCAATAGTGCAGGAGGCGATGGATCGCCTGGGCCAGCGACTCGGCGCTGCCGCGTACCGGCAGGCTCGGTTCGATCGCCAGCTCGACCCGGATATCGCGGCTGCGCGCCGGTTCGGCGATCGCGAGCGCGCAGCGCCGCAGGGCCTCGGCCGCATCGAAGCCTTCGCCCGGGGACGAGGGCGAGGCGACCCCGATCCGGCTCAGATCGAGCAGGTCGGCGACGAGGCCCAGCAGGCGGGAGCCGGCATCGGCGATGTGGTGGGCGTGCTGGCGCACCGTATCGGGGAGTTCCGACGGGTGGCGTTCGATCAGCTGGGCGAAGCCCATCATGGCATTGAGCGGCGAGCGCAGGTCATGGCCCATCCGCAGCAGCATCTCGTTGTGCCGCCGCCGCGACTGTTCGACCGATTCGGCGCTCGCGTTCGATACCGTGGCGATGATCGCGCGGGTCACGTCGATGGCGACACCGCACATCCTGGTCGCCCGTCCCGATGCGTCGTGGTCGGCCTGGCCGCTGATCCGCAGGTAACGGATGGAGCGGTCGGGTCGGCGGATCCGGAAGTAGTGGTCGAGCGGGCGGCGGCCCGCCATGGCGTCGGCCAGCGCGCGTCGGGTGGCGATCAGGTCGTCGGGCTCGACGAAGCGCAGCCAGCCGTGCATCGTGCCATCGAACTCATGCGGTTCGATGCCGAGCATCTGGAAGGTGCGGCGGTTCCACGAGACGCGGTCCCTGCGGACGTCGACTTCCCAGACGCCGACCTCGCCGGCATCGAGGGCCTGGATGATTCGCCGGGCGCGCCGGACCTCCCGGTCCGCCTTGCCGGCGTCGGGCGAAGGGTTTGGGGATTCGGCCCGGGGCGGCCGCGCCGCAAGGCTATTGCCAACTGCCATTTCGTCGTTCCGTGACCGGGTGCGGGATGCCCGGATCGGCGCCGCCGCGGCGGTGTTCGCCGGATCGGCATGCGGCGCCGGGTGGGGTGGTTCCTCGTCCGACCGAGCATAGGGCGGCGCCGGCCTGGCGTCCCCGGCGCGCCGACGCACGGCTGCTGCGGACCGGCGCCTGTCATTCCGACCAGTCGTTCGGTGCATTCGGGCGACGGGTGTATTCTTCGGGTCGCGTTCGCAGCAGAACGCGCACCAGCAGGACGAGCGCAGTACCCAGCATGATTACAGTTTCTTGCATTCCGGATTCCCTGCCGAGTGGCCCGGGGAGCGCGGGTTGAAGCGGCACCCAGCGCATCCGCTTCTGGCGCTTCAGTTGCGCCGGGCGGGAATCGAGATCGAGGGCGCGGATCGGATCGAGCCGACGGCCGTCCGTCGCCTGCTCGACCAGGTCGACCGCACCTATGCGGAAACCGATCAGGCCATGGTCACCGTGCAGATGGCCGAACGTCGTTCGAGCCGCGAACTCGCCGAGCTCTATCGCAAGCTTCAGCTCGAACGCGGGGCCCTCGAGGACACCATCCGGCAGCGGGCGGCCGATCTTGCCCTGAGCCAGGCGGAGCTCGCCGAGACCCAGCGGCTGGCCTCGATGGGCAACTGGCAGTACCTGCCGCAATTGCGCCGGCTCGAGGTGTCGAGCGAGCTGGCCGCGCTGCTCGAACTCGGCTCGCCGGCGGCCGATGCCGGTCCGGCCACCTTGCTCGGTGCGATCTTCGAGGACGATCGCCCGCGGGTGCGACGCCTGCTGTGGCGGGCGATCCGCCGGCCGATGTCGGTGGGCGACGAGCTGCGGGTGATCACCGTCGGCGGCGAGGTTCGCTGGTTCATGTGCCGCATCGAGTCCGAGCTCGGCCCCGACTATCGGATCGGCAGGCTGCGCGGTACCTTCATCGATATTTCGGAGCGCCACCGGGCGCAGTCGCGCATCGAGCACCTCGCCTATCACGACGAACTCACGGGCCTGCCGAACCGGGCCTGTTTCCGCGAGCGGATCGACCGCGCCGTCGCGCGCGGACGCGAGCTCGGCGAGCGTTTCGCGGTGCTGTTCATCGATCTCGACGGATTCAAGGTCATCAACGACTCGCTCGGCCACGACGTCGGCGACAAGGTACTGGTCGAGATCGCCGCGCGCCTGTCGGAAGTCCATCGTGACGAGGACATGCTGTCGCGCTTCGGCGGCGACGAGTTCCTCGTGTTCGTCGATCGCGTGGCCGGTCGCGCCGATGCTGCCGCGGTCGCGCGCAAGATGCTCGAGGCGATCGAGCGGCCATTGCAGATCGGCTCGATCTCCGCCCAGCTCTCGGGCAGCGTCGGCGTCGCGATGTTCCCCGACGATGGAGCCGATACCGGCGAGCTGCTGCGCAACGCCGACGCCGCGATGTACGCCCGCAAGGCGAACGGCCGCCATGGCGTGCATTTCTATGCGCCGGAGATCAACGCACGCAGCCTCGAGCGCCTCGAGATGGTCAACGAACTGCGCCATGCGATCGAACGCGCCCAGTTCGTGCTGGCGTTCCAGCCGATCGTGGGCGCCCGCAGCGGCCGGATCGGCGGCATCGAGGCGCTGGTGCGCTGGGCGCATCCGAAGCGCGGCATCGTCGAGCCGGGCCGCTTCATCCCGATCGCCGAGGAGGCGGGCCTGATCGGGCCGATCGGGCGGCTGGTGATGCAGAAGGCCTGCCAGCAGCTGGTCAAGTGGCGGCGGGCCGGCGCCGACCCGATCTACATGTCGGTCAACGTCTCGCCGGCGCAGTTCGAGAACGAGGATTTCGTCGCCGAGCTCGGTGCGCTGCTCGTCGAGACCGGGCTCACGCCGAACCTGCTGCAGCTCGAGATTACCGAAGGCATGGTGATGGGCGACCCCGATCGCACCGCGAACCTGTTGCGCAAGGTCAAGACGCTCGGCGTACGGCTGTCGCTCGACGACTTCGGCACCGGCCACTCATCGCTTGCCTACCTGCAACGCTTTCCGATCGACGTGATCAAGATCGACCGGACCTTCGTGAACGACATCGTCGACAGCCGCGACGACGCCCCGATCATCCGGGCAATCATCGCGATCGCCGCGAGCATGGGCTCCGAGGTGATCGCCGAGGGCGTCGAGACCGAGATGCAGCGCGACGTCCTGGTCAGCCTCGGCTGCCACCAGATGCAGGGTTTCCTGTTCCACCGGCCGATGCCGGCGACCTTGCTGGGACCGACCATCGCGGCGGCACAGCACATCATGCCCGCCATGCCCACGGCGGCCCGCCTCCACGGCTAGCCGGCTTCCGGAGCGGCCTGGTCGTGGTGCCGGTCGCAAACCGGGCAGCCGGGCGCCCGGCACAATCCGGCCGGGATCTATCGGTCCTCGCCAAGGGCCGCGGGGTCGTGGCCGATCCGCTGCGCGATGTCCGCGGCCCAGTGCGGATTGCGTCGCCAGAGCGGCTGCATCGCATCGGCGCCGGCCGGCGCCTCTGACCACTGCTTCAGCCAACGCGCGGAGTCTTCGCGGCGCCCCAGTGCAGCATTCGCCGCGCCGGCGGTGAGCATCGTCGCGCGCCACGACGGGCGAACCTTCGACGCGGCGATGGCGTGCTTCAGCGCTCCTTCGGCATCGTCTGCGAACAGGAGGGCCAGGGCGAGCAGGTTGTACCAGACGAAGTTCTGCGGATCGTAGCGGTTCAGGTGAAGCCCGTGCTCGAGAGAGCGGGCGGCGCGATGGGCGTCTCCCGAATACAGGCACGCCATTCCGTGCACCAGGTGACCGAGCGCGAAGCCGGGACTCAGTTCACGGGCCTGCTCGGCGCTGCGCAGTGCAAGCCCCAGGTCGTCAGCATAGTTGGCGACGATCGCGAGAGCGTAGTGCGCGTAGGGATTGAGCGCGTCGAGCCGAACCGCCTCGAGGGCGGCGGCGACTCCCTCATCGAGATCCCGTTCCGGTTCCCCGCTCCATCCGTACGCGACGAGTCCCGCATTCACGCGTCCGATCCAGAGGCGTGCCTCGGTCAACTCGGAGTCGATGGCCATCGCCTGGCGAAACAGTTCGCGCGCCTCGAGGTGGGTGTCGCGTGTTACGTGATGGAACAGCCAGGAACCTCGCGCCACCAGTTCCCAGGCGGTCACGCTCTGGCCTCGCCGGGATGCCGCCTCGCTGCCGGCGCTCTTGAGGAGCTCCGGCTCGATCGCGCCCGCGATCTGCTGCGAGAGGGCATCCTGGACAGCGAAGAGATCGTCGTCCGCGAAGTCGTAGCGCTCCGCCCAGAGGCACCGGCCGGTGCGTGCCTCGACGAGCCTGGCTGCGATGCGAAAATTCGCGCCGGATCGATGCACGGAGCCCTCGACGATGTAGCGCACGCCGAACTCCACCGAGGCCGTACGAGTGTCGACGGCTGCGAGCTTGAATGTCTGGCTCGCGTTGTGTCCCAGCACCGGAAACCAGCGAAAGCGGACAAGCGCGGCGATCAGCGCCTCGGTCACCGCGTCGGCGAGATACTCCTGCGAGGGGTCTTCGCCCAAATGGTTGAACGGCAGCACCGCGATGCCGGGGCGTCCGCGCTGCTGCGCTGCGGCCTGTCCCAGCGGCGCGAGGTCGGACTCCTCCACCGCGACGATTCCAGCGAGCCGATAGCCCAGGCGCGGTACGGTGTCGATCGCCACGGCGGCTCCCGGGCCCGCGCCGGCGAGCAACTTGCGCAGGGCAGCGATCTGCACCGGCAGGTTGCCCTCCTCGACAACCAGGCCCGGCCAGGCTGCGTGCATCAGCGCTTCTCGGGACACCGGCTCGCCGTCCGCCTCGAGCAGCGCGTGCAGCAGGCGCAATCCGCGCTGGCCGACGGCGACCGCGACGCCGTCGCGCACGAGGGTGCCGCGGGCGGTGTCGAGCAGGAATGGGCCGAACGCAAAGCGTTTCGCCATGGGCGCTCCGTTTAATGCAATTTAATGCGATTTCCGGGTTTCTTGCGTGACAGCCGGATCCCGGAAGCCCAAGGTGCCCTCGTGGGCCGGAGCGGCTCGCCAACCTGACGGAGCTGACCATGGAAACTTTCAAAGCCAGCCGCGAATGCTTCATCGTGCACGGGTCGAAGCCCTTCGCCAGTCCCCAGGGCGCGCGCTACGCGCCGGGCGTCAGCGCCGAGACGGTCGGCGCCGAGTCGCTTTTCCTCGGGCTGATCACGCTGCCCGCCGGCGAACGCACGAAGGCGCATGCGCATCGACACGAGTCCGCACACTACATGTTGCGCGGCGGTGAGATCGAATTGTGGACCGGCGCAAGCCTGGAACATCGTTGGGTCGCGCGGCCGGGGGACTACCTGTTCATCCCTGCCGGGATGCCGCATGTGGCGGTGAACCGCGGATCGGATCCCGCAGTGTTCGTCGGTGCGCGTAGCGAGGCATCGACACGGGAGAGCGTGACGATGCTTCCGGAACTCGATGACCTGGTGCCCTGAGAACGCGCCCCGCGAACGCCGCGAAGCGCCTGCTAGGCCGGGCGGCCGCAGACCGCGCAATCCGGCGCCCGGCGCAGGCCGATATCGGACCAGCGCATGCGCAGGGCATCGAGTATCTGCAGGCGCCCGGCCGCCGGTTCGCCGAAGCCGCCCGCCAGCTTGAGGGCCTCGGCCGCCTGCAGGGTTCCGATGATCCCGGTCAGGGGCGCGAAAACGCCCATGGTCGCGCAATCGACCGTGGCGACCTCCTGGTCGGCCGGGAACACGCAGTGGTAGCAGGCGCTGCCGGGGTCGCGCAGGTCGAACACCGCCACCTGGCCGTCGAAGCGGATCGCGGCGCCGCTCACCAGCGGCTTGCGCTGGCCGACGCAGGCGCGGTTGATCGCATGCCGGGTGGTGAAGTCGTCGGTGCAGTCGAGCACGATGTCGCTGCGCGCGCTCCAGTGCTCTAGCTGTTCGTCATCGAGCCGGGCATCGAGCGCGATGACCTCGATGTCGTCGTTGATCCCGTTCATCGCGACCTTGGCCGAACTCGCCTTGGGCCAGCCGATCCGTTTGCCGCGATGGGCGATCTGGCGCTGCAGGTTGGTCGCGTCGACATGGTCGCCATCGGCGATGACGATCCGCCCGATGCCGGCGGCGGCCAGGTACAGGGCCGCCGGCGAGCCGAGGCCACCGGCGCCGACGATCAGGATGGTGGATTCGAGCAGGCGCTGCTGCGCCTCGATGCCGATCTCGTCGAGCAGGATGTGCCTGCTGTAGCGCAGGAGCTGCTCGTCGTTCATCGCGGTCGCCCGGGCGCGCCCGGGCCTACTCGCTGCGGGCCGGCTTCGGTTCGGCTTCCTTGTCGCTGGCTGCCTTGGCGACCATGACCGGCAGGCCCTTGATGTGGTTGAGGGCCTGCTTGAGCTGGTAGTCGTCGTCCGAGCCGAATTCGACCGGCTTGCGCGCCGCGTTCGCTGCTTCGGCTGCTGCCTCGGCCGCCATCTTCTCGACGATGTCGCCCTGCCCGGATTCCTCGCCGCCGCGGTCGTTGCTCAGGTGCCGGTTCAGGTCGGCCTCGCGAACCCGGAACTGGGCGATGCCGCCGTTCGGGGTTTCCTCGACGATGAAGTCGGGTTCGATGCCGCGGGCCTGGATCGAGCGGCCCTTCGGGGTGTAGTAGCGCGCGGTGGTCAGCTTGATCGCGGTGTTGCTGTCGAGCGGCAGGATGGACTGGACCGAGCCCTTGCCGAAGGTCTGGGTGCCGAGGACCACGGCGCGATCGTGGTCCTGCAGCGCACCGGCGACGATCTCGGAGGCCGAGGCGGAGCCGGCGTTGACCAGCACGACCATCGGCAAGGTCTTGACGCTGGCCGGCAGCCGGGCGAGAACGTCTTCGCGGGTGCCGCGCAGGTAGTCCTCGGGCGTGGCGAGGTACTTGCGCTTGGCATCCTCGGTGCGGCCGTCGGTGGAGACCACGGTGACGCGCGATGGCAGGAAGGCCGCCGAGACGCCGACGGCGCCATGGAGCAGTCCGCCGGGGTCGTTGCGCAGGTCGAGCACGATTCCCTTGCGCATGCCGTCGGCGTCGAGCTTGCGAAGCGCGGTGGCGAGGTTCTCGACGGTGTGTTCCTGGAACTGGGTGACCCGCACGTAGCCGATGCCGTCGTCGAGCAGCTTCGACTTGACCGACTTGACGTGGATGATGTCGCGCACGATCGGGATGATGATCGGGTTGGCTTCGCCCTTGCGCGAGATGGTGAGGACGATCTTGGTCTTGGGCTTGCCGCGCATCAGCTTGACCGCTTCGCTCAGGGTCAGGCCCTTGGTCGGCTTGGCGTCGATCTTGATGATCAGGTCGCCTGCCTTGACGCCGGCGCGCGCCGCCGGGGTGTCCTCGATCGGGGAGACGACCTTGACGAAGCCGTCCTCGGTGCCGACTTCGATGCCGAGGCCGCCGAATTCGCCCTGGGTGCCGACCTGCAGCTCACGGAAGGCGTCGGCGTCGAGATAGGCCGAATGCGGATCGAGGCCCGACAGCATGCCGCTGATCGCCTCGGTGACCAGCTTGCGGTCGGAGACCGGCTCGACGTAGTTCGACTTGATGGCGCCGAAGACCTCGGAGAACTGCTTGAGTTCGTCCAGCGGCAGCCCGGCGACCTGGTCGCGCTGCGCGACCGCGTTGATGCCGACGCTGATGAGCACGCCGGCGAAGGTGCCGATGCCGATGAGGCCGAATTGCTTGAGCTTGCTCTTCATCTACTGTCCGTGCGCGCGATGGGCCCGCGGTTGAACCTGGTTGCTTCCGGTGCGCGCCACGGGCACACGCCATCCTGCGCGGTGCAGGCATTGCTGCCAGTATAGCGGCGCGGCCCGGCGCGTGGGGGCTGCGCCGTACGACCGGCGGGGTCGACCCGCCGGCCGGACCGGCGCCGCCTCAGCGGGCCTTGCCCTGGGCGGCGACAGCCTGCATGGCGGCCTCGATCTCGGCCTGGTCGCCGAGATAGTAGTGCCGCAGGGGCTTCAGGTCGTCGTCGAGCTCGTAGACGAGGGGGCGGGCGGTCGGGATGTTCAGGTGCACGATCTCGTCGTCGCCGACCTGGTCGAGGTGCTTGATCAGGGCCCGCAGGGAGTTGCCATGGGCGGCGACCACCACCCGCTTGCCGGCCCGGATCGAGGGCGCGATCCGCTCGGACCAGTAGGGCACCACCCGCTCGACCGTGTCCTTGAGGCATTCGGTGCGCGGCAGCAGGGCCGGATCGATATCGGCGTAGCGCGGGTCGTCGAGCGCGAGCCGCTCGTCGCCGTCGGGCAGGGGGTCCGGCGCGATCGCGTAGGCGCGCCGCCAGACCAGCACCTGCTCGTCGCCGAAGCGGCGGGCCGTCTCGGCCTTGTTCAGGCCCTGCAGGGCGCCGTAGTGACGCTCGTTGAGCCGCCAGGAATGCTCGATCGGCAGCCACATCCGGTCCATGACGTCGAGGACCGTCCACAGGGTGCCGATCGCGCGGCGCAGGACCGAGGTGTAGGCGAGGTCGAAATCGAACCCCTCGCCACGCAGCAGTTCGCCGGCCCGGCGGGCTTCGGTCCGGCCGTTTTCGGTCAGGTCGACGTCGGTCCAGCCGGTGAAACGGTTCTCGAGATTCCACTGGCTTTCGCCGTGGCGCAGCAGGACTAGCTTGTACATGGCGAGATTGGCTCCGACGGGCTCGGTTTATGTGAACCGTCTATTTTATAATGGCGGTTCGATTCGGTCGGAGTGACAACCTTGGATTTCTTCCTCAAGTTCGAGAACATGGCGCTGATCTCGGTCGCCGTCATCTCGGGTGGCATGTTGTTGTACCCGCTCCTCGAGAAGGGGATGGGCGGCGGTGCGGCCTCGCTCGATACCCTCGGGGCGACCCGCCTGATCAACGACGACAACCCGATCATCCTCGACGTGCGCACCCCGGCGGAGTACTCCGGGGGCCATCTGCCGAACGCCCGCAACATCCCGCTGGTCGAGCTCGACAAGCGGGCCGCCGAGTTGCCGGCCAAGCGGCCGGTGCTGCTGTGCTGCGCGAACGGGGCCCGGTCGGCGCGTGCGGCCAGGCAGCTCAAGCAGGCCGGGCGCGAAGGCGTCTTCAATCTCGGCGGCGGGCTGCAGGCCTGGCAGCAGGCTGGGCTGCCGGTCGCGCGATGAAGCCGGTGGTGGTCTATCGCACCGCCTGGTGCCCGTATTGCCAGCGTGCCGAGGCCCTGCTCGCCGCCCGTGGCGTAGCCGACCCGCAGATCATCGACCTCGACGCGGAGCCCGGGAGGCGCCGCGAGATGGTCGAACGGGCGGGCCGCACGACGGTGCCGCAGATCTTCATCGGCGAGGTCCACGTCGGCGGCTGCGACGAACTGCATGCCCTCGACCGCCGCGGCGAACTGACGCCGCTGCTGCAGG
Organism: uncultured Burkholderiaceae bacterium; assembly: GCA_964476625.1. Taxonomy (GTDB): domain Bacteria; phylum Pseudomonadota; class Gammaproteobacteria; order Burkholderiales; family Burkholderiaceae_E; genus JAMLIN01. Next base: position 82,090 of record CAYZBJ010000006.1, read on the forward strand.
CCTGACCGACCACGATACAGCGCGCAGCCTGCGCGCGAACGGCCGGCCCGCAGCCGGCCCCAACCAGGAGCCGAAATGGCCGAGCAGTCCCAGGATCCGGTTTTCGCGATCCAGCGTGTCTACCTGAAGGATCTCTCGCTCGAGATCCCGCATGCCCCGCATATCTTCCTCGAGCAGCAGGGTCCCGAGATCGAGATCCAGCTCGACGTCGGCGGCGAGGCGCTCGCCGACGGCGTCTACGAGAGCGCGGTCACCGTCACCGTCACCGCGAAGGTGGGCGACAAGACCCTGTTCCTCGTCGAGGCGAAGGAAGCCGGCATCTTCGAGATCCGCGGCATTCCCGAGGAACAGCTCCCGATGCTGCTCAACATCGTCTGCCCGAACGTCATCTATCCGTACCTTCGCTCTAACATCGCCGACACGATCCAGCGTACCGGCCTGCCGCCGGTGCACCTGGCCGAGATCAACTTCGAGGCGCTCTACCAGCAGCGGCTGCAGCAGGAAGCGGCCCGCAAGGGGAGCAATGGCGGTGACTCCGGGATCATCCTGCCCCCCGGCGGCGGGCGCTGATGCCGCGTGTCCGGCTCGGCTGGCTGATGATCGTGCTTGCGCTGGGCATGCCAGCGGCCGCGGTCGCGGCCGCGAAGTACGTCGAAGTCGCCGTCGCCGCCGCCATATTGTTCGATGCGCCCTCGGACAAGGCCAACAAGCGATTCATCGTCACCGAGGCGACCCCCCTCGAGGTCGTCTCGAGCCTGCCGCCCTGGACCAAGGTGCGCGACGTCGATGGCTCGGTGAGCTGGATCCGGGCGGGCGAGCTGCGCGACGCCGGCCACCTGCTGGCGGTTTCGGTGGCCACGGCGCACGCGGCGCCGGCCGATACCTCGCCGACCCGCTTCAAGGTGGCTCGTGGCGTTCTCCTCGAGCGTCTCGGCCAGGCCCGGGGCGGCTGGGTCGAAGTCCGCCACCAGGGCACGGCCGGGTTCGTGCGCGCCGAGGAGGTCTGGGGGCATTGATAGCCATTCACGGGTTCGCCGACCCCGAGCCGTTGCGATGAACATCACGGTACTCGGCGCCGGAGCCTGGGGCACCGCGATCGCCTGCCACGCGGCGCGGCGCCACCGGGTCCACCTGTGGGCGCGCGACGCCGCGCAGGCCCGGGACATGGCCGCCCGGCGCGAGAACACCCGCTATCTCCCGGGCGCGCACTTTCCCGACGGCCTTGCCGTCGGGTCCGATCTCGGTGCCGCGCTGGGCGCCTGCGACGGCGGCCTGCTGCTGGTCGGCACCACCGTGGCCGGATTCGCCTCGGTGCTCGCCGGCATCGCCGGGCATCGGGCAGCCGGGCAGCCGGCGGCCCTGCTCTGGCTGTGCAAGGGGATCGACCCGGCGAGTGGCCATCTGCCGCACCAGCTGGCGCAGGCGGCCGGCCTCGGCATTCCCTGCGGCGCGCTGTCCGGGCCGAGCTTCGCCCAGGAGGTCGCGGCCGGGCTGCCGGTCGCGCTGGTGGCCGCGGCGCCCGACACCGCGGTGTGCGAGGCGGCGGTGAAGGCCCTGCACCATGATGCCGCCCGCATCTACCCGGGCGACGACCTGGTCGGGGTCGAGATCGGCGGCGCCATGAAGAACGTGATCGCGATCGCCGCAGGCATCTGCGATGGCCTCGAACTCGGCCTCAATGCCCGCGCCGCCCTGGTCACCCGCGGCCTGGCCGAGGTTGCGCGCCTCGGCGCGGCGCTGGGCGCCAACCGCGCTACCTTCCTCGGCCTGGCCGGTGT
>CAYZBJ010000006.1:83877-89610 GCA_964476625.1 uncultured Burkholderiaceae bacterium
CGGCGACCTCGTCCTTACCTGCACCGGCGACCTCTCGCGCAATCGCCGGGTCGGCCTGGCGCTGGCCGCCGGCGAGCCGCTCGAGGCGATCGTGGCCAGCCTCGGCCATGTCGCCGAGGGCGTTCCCTGCGCGCGGGCCGCGCTGGGCCTGGGCCGGCGCTGCGGCGTCGACCTGCCGATCACCGAGGCGGTGGTCGCCGTGCTCGACGGTCGCAGCGGCGCGCGCGAGGCGGTGCTCGCGCTGCTGGCGCGCGAGCCGAGGGCGCAGGAAACATGAATGATCCCCGCGAACTCGCCGTCTGTGTCTTCTGCGGCGCCCGCGACGGCGCTTCACCGGCCTTCCGCGACCTCGCCGCCGACGTCGGGCGCCGCATCGCGGCACGCGGCTGGACCGTGGTCTACGGGGGCGGCGACATCGGCCTGATGGGCGCGCTCGCGGGCGGGGCGCTCGGGGCCGGCGGCAAGGTCATCGGCATCATTCCGCGCGCCCTGATGCGCCAGGAGCAGGGCAAGCACGAGATCACCCGGCTCGAAATCGTCGATTCGATGGCGGTTCGCAAGGAACGGATGATCGCCCTGTCGGATGTCTTCCTGACCCTGCCAGGCGGGCTCGGCACCCTCGACGAACTCTTCGAGGTGCTCACCCTGCACCAGATCGGCCTGCATCGCAAGCCGATCGGGATCCTCGATCACGACGGCTATTTCGCCAGCCTGCTGGCGACCATCGAGGCGATGGCCGATCACGGCTTCGTGGGGCGCGAGCACATCGACCACCTGCTGGTGAGGACGTCGGCCGACGCCTTGCTCGACGCGCTCGCCGCGGCGGCCACGGCTGGCTGATCGCCGCCGGGCGGATCCCGTCTTCAGTCGGCCTCGTCGTCGGTCACGGGCACGGCTGCACCGTCGTATCCCTGCTGGCGCCAGGCTTCGTAGACGACGATCGCGACGCTGTTCGACAGGTTCAGGCTGCGACTGCCGGGGCGCATCGGCAGCCGCAGGCGCTGCCCGGGCGGCACCGATTCGAGGATCGCCGGTGGAAGTCCGCGGGTCTCGGCGCCGAACACGAAGTGGTCGCCCGGCTCGAAACGACAATCGGACGGCGCCCGTCGACCCCGCGTCGAGAGGGCGAACAGGCGGGCCGGGCGCATCGCCTCGAGGTACCCGGCCCAGCCGGGATGCACCCGGATGTTCGCGAACTCATGGTAGTCGAGCCCGGCGCGGCGCAGGCGGCTGTGCTCGAGCGAAAAGCCGAGTGGCTCGATCAGGTGCAGGCTGGCGCCGCTGTTCGCGCACATCCGGATGATGTTGCCGGTGTTGGGCGGAATCTCGGGCTGGACGAGGACGACATGGAACATCGTGCGCACGATAGCCGATCGCGGCACCCGATGGGGGGTGCCGCGGCGTCGGATTCGAGTGCAGGGTAAGGCGGGGCGCCGAAGACAGTGCGCTTGCACGGCAAGGCGCCCCAACGCGGCCATGCGCTCGAATGCGATGCCGCATCAGGCGGGGCCGGGCGCCGGGGTACGAGCAAAGGCCAGCCGCAGCACCGGCCGGCCGCCGGCGGCGAGGGCGGCCCGCTCGGCTTCCCGGATGGTGGCCCCGCTGGTGATGACATCGTCGACCAGGACCAGCGGCTGCCCGGCCAGGGCCGGAGCGCCGAGCATCGCGGCCCGGAGGTTGTCGCGGCGCCGGTCGCGGGCGAGCCCCGGTTGCGGGCGGGTTTCACGGACCCGGCGCAGGCCGGCGGTGGCGACCGGCAGTCCGCTGCGGGCGCCGATGTGGCGAGCCAGCATGGCCGCCTGGTCGAAGCCGCGGCGGGCGAGGCGCGATGGCGCGATCGGCACCGCCAGCAGGGCGGCGCCTGCCGGCAGCGGCAGGGTGCGCCGGTGCTCTTCGAGGCGGGCGGCCATGGCCGCGCCGATGGCGCGCCCGAGCGCGAGGCGGCGGCCGTACTTGAACGCCGTGACCAGCCGGTCGGCCGGCGGCGCGTAGTCGCAGCACACGAGGGTCGGGATCGGGTCGCCGGCGGCGCGGCACGCGGGGCATGGGCCGGGGTCGCCGCGCAGGCCGCAGCCGATGCATCGCGAGGCGCCGGCGCCGGGCAGGGCGCGGGCGCAGTCGGCGCACATCGCCGCGGCCGACTCGCCCGGGTCCAGCGCGAGCGCGCACAGCGCGCATTCGCGCGGCAGCAACAGGTCGAACAGGGCCTGCGGCAGGCGTCGCCAGGCGGGTGCGTGGCCTGCGACGACGGTGAGCGGGCGGGGCGCGGGGTCGGTCGCCATGGCCGGATTATCGAACGCGCGCCCGTATACTGGCGCCGGTGGACCCGAGCTTCGACCTAGACCCTGCGGCCGTTCGCCGACAGTTCGACCGCCGTGCGCAACGCCTCGCGCAGGCCGATTTCCTGCTGCGCGAAGTGGAACGGCGCATGCTCGCGCGCCTCGACGTCGTCCGCCTCGTCCCCGAGCGTTGCGTCGATATCGGCTGCGGGCTGGGCAAGGGGCTGATGGCCCTGCGCCAGCGCTATCCGCAGGCCGAGGCGCTCGGCATCGACCTGTCGCCACGGATCGCGGCCGCGGCCGCGGAACTGGCCCGGCCGCCGGGGCGCGGCTTCCTGGCCCGCCTGCTGCCGAGCGAGCGCCGACCCGCCAGCGGCTGGCTCGCCGCGGACGCCGGCGCCCTGCCGCTGGCCGATGCGAGCGTGGCGCTCGCCTGGTCGAACCTCGTCCTGCACTGGTGCGCCGATCCGATCGCCGTGCTGCGCGAGTGGCACCGCATCCTGCGTGACGACGGCTTGCTGATGTTCAGCGCCTTCGGCGTCGATACCTTGCGCGAATTGCGCGCGGCCGGTGTGCCGGTGATGCACTTTCACGACATGCACGACATCGGCGACTGGCTGCTCGCGGCCGGGTTCGCCGAGCCGGTCATGGACATGGAATGGATCGACGTCAGCTTTCCGAGCCCGGCGGCGCTCCTCGGCGACCTGCACGCCCTCGGTGGCGATGCGCGCACCGGTCGCCGGCGCGGCCTGGCCGGGCGCAGCGCCCATGCGGGCCTGCACGAACGATTGCGTGCCCAGGCGGGCGAGGATGGACGCATCGGCCTGCGCTTCGAGATCGTCTACGGACACGCCTGGCGGGTGCGCCCGAAGGCGCGCCCGGGGCATGCGCCGATCGTGTTCACTCGCAAGGACAGGCCCTGAGTCGGGTTCGGGACTCCTCCGGACGGGGTCGGGACTTTCGCCAGTGGTACGGGCTCGCTTGGAACGTTCCTGCCGCTGTGCCTATAATCTCGTTCTCGAGATTTGTTACCAGACGTGAACAATGTCGGCGGCACAATGCCCGGCGGCCGGACCGAGCACGCAATATCGATGGCGCTTCGATCGGATCGGCGGCCCGGGCGAAGAAGTCCGCCAATGGGTCCTGTCACGCAACTGCGCGCTGGGCCCGCGACAGCTTGGCGCGTGCATCGCCGGGCTGGTGGCCGTGACGCTCCTGATCGGGGTGATGTTTGCGTTGCATGGCTACTGGCTGGTGTTGCCGTTCGCGGGCATCGAAACGCTTGCCCTCGCGGCGAGCTTCCTGGTCTACAGCCGCCACGCGGCCGACCGCGAACGCATCGTGGCGGCTGGCGATCGACTGGTTGTCGAGTGGACCTGCGGAACGCGAATCTCCAGGACCGAGCGCATCGCGAACTGGGTGCGGGTCGACTACGGTGGTCGACGGGAGGACCTGATACGGCTGATCGTCGGGGGATCGACGATCGAAGTCGGAAGGTATGTACCGGGGGAGCGACGCGGTATGCTCGCCCACGAATTACGCAGCGTGCTGGCGCAGGAGCGACGGCACTGCCGACAGGGTGTATGAAGAAACCGTGACGACCATGAACCTCACCAAACTCGCAGCCTCGCTTTCGTGCTCCCGGTTGGCCACCGCCCTCCTGGTGACGTCCTTCAGCCTGCCGGCGCTGGCCGTCCAGGACATGCCGGGTGGCCCGAAAGTAAACCAGTTCAACCTCCACGACCCGGTGACCCGGATCGCCGAGGGCCAGTTCTGGCTGCACAACATGTTGCTGTGGATCTGCGTGGTGATCTTCGTGCTGGTGTTCGGCGCGATGTTCTATTCGGTCTATGCGCACCGCAAGTCCAAGGGTTTCAAGCCGGCGACCTTCCACGAAAGCACCACCGTCGAGATCGCCTGGACGGTCATCCCGTTCATCATCGTCGTCGCGATCGGCGCGATCGCCACCGGCGAGGTCATCGCCCAGAAAGACACCAGCCATGCGGATGTCACCGTCAAGGCGGTCGGCTACCAGTGGAAGTGGGGCTACGAATACGTCAAGGGCGAGGGCGAGGGCATCAGCTTCCTGTCGACCCTGGCGACGCCGCGCGACCAGATCGAAGGCCGGGCGCCGAAAACCGACCACTACCTGTCCGAAGTCGACAATCCGCTGGTGGTGCCGGTCAACCAGAAGGTCCGTGTCGTGACCACGGCCCAGGACGTCATCCACGCCTGGATGGTGCCGGCCTTCGGCGTCAAGCAGGACGCCGTCCCGGGCTTCGTGCGCGACGCCTGGTTCCGCGCCGAGAAGGTCGGACGCTACCACGGTTATTGCGCCGAGCTCTGCGGCAAGGACCATGCCTTCATGCCGATCGTGGTCGACGTTCTCAGCGCCGAGGACTACAGCGCCTGGGTAGCCGCCAAGCACAAGGAAATGGCCGCCCTCGCGGACGACCCGACCAAGGAATGGACCGAGGCGGAACTCGTCGCCCGCGGCGAGAAGGTCTATGGAGCGAACTGCGTCGCCTGCCACCAGGCCAACGGGCAGGGCGTCCAGGGCACGTTCCCTGCGCTCGATGGCTCGCCGGTCGTCAACGGCGACAGCGCGGCGCAGATCGAAGTTCTCCTAAAGGGCAGGCCAGGCACCGCCATGGCCTCGTTCGCGCAGCTCTCCGATGTCGAGCTCGCGGCGGTCATCACCTACACGCGCCATGCCTGGTCGAACCATTCGCCAGACGGCGTCGTGCAGCCGAGTGCCCTGACGGCGGCGCGCTGAGCGCCATTCGAGACACGGAAGACGGAACCGAAGCAGGAGCCATGAGATGAGCGCCGTACTGGACCCACACGACCACGCGCACGATGACCACCACCACGCCCCGACGGGCTGGCGGCGCTGGCTCTACGCGACGAACCACAAGGACATCGGCACGATGTACCTGACGTTCTCGCTGATCATGTTCTTCGTGGGTGGCACCAACGCGATGCTCCTGCGCGCCGAGCTGCTCCAGCCCGGCCTGCAGATCGTCCAGCCGGAGTTCTTCAACCAGCTGACCACCATGCACGGGATCATCATGGTGTTCGGGGCGATCATGCCGGCCTGGGTCGGCTTCGCCAACTGGATGATCCCGCTGCAGATCGGCGCCTCGGACATGGCGTTCGCGCGGATGAACAACCTCAGCTTCTGGCTGTTGCCGGCGGCGGCGGTGCTGCTGGTGGTGTCCTACTTCGTCCCGGGCGGCGCGCCGGCGGCCGGCTGGACGGTGTATGCGCCCTTGTCGACCCAGATGGGCCCGGGGATGGACCTCGGCATCTTCGCGCTGCACATCATGGGCGCCAGCTCGATCATGGGGTCGATCAACATCATCGTCACGGTGCTCAACATGCGCGCGCCGGGCATGACGCTGATGAAGATGCCGATGTTCTGCTGGACCTGGCTGATCACCGCCTACCTGCT
>CAYZBJ010000007.1:0-15002 GCA_964476625.1 uncultured Burkholderiaceae bacterium
GCCTGAGGCAAGCAGTCAGGACGCCGGCACCTCCAGCACCACGTCGCGCCACTTCGGCTCGAGCAACTTGCCCTTGCGCCCGCGCGTGCCGGCGTGCGTGCCGATCTCGCGAAGCGTCATGGTTCGCTCCATCGGTTTCTTCTGATTACCTTGGCCGCGCACGACCAGGCCGTCGCGGCCGCAGACGATCGCCTGGCGCAAGGTCTCCTTGGGGTCGAGCGCCATCAGCGTCACGCCACGCCCGCCGTTCTTCAGGCTCTTCACGTCGCCGACGGCGAACGACAGCAGCCGCCCACGGTAGCCGCCACCGCCGCCCTCGCTCAGGCACACCACCGTCGTGCCGGTACCGGCGGTGAACAGCGCCGGCCTGAGCGGCAGGTCGCCCGCCTCCAGCGCGAGGAAACTCTTGCCTGCCTTCATCCTTCCGACCCAGTCGCCCGCCTGGCAGACCAGGCCGTTGCCGCCGGCGGTGGCCAGCAGGATCGAGGTACCAGTGGTTGCGGCGAAGACATGGTCGATCCGCGCACCCGGCTCCACTTCCACCAGGCTGGTGATCGGCACGCCATCGCCGCGCGCCGAAGGCAGCCCCGCCACCGCGATCGAATAGACCCGGCCATTGGTGGCGATGGCGAACAGCGTGTCGCTGGTCATCACCTCGTAGGCACCGTAGAACGCGTCGCCGCTCTTGAACGTGAACTGCGCCGCGTCATGGCCATGACCCTGGCGCGATCGCACCCAGCCCTTGGCGGACACGATCACCGTCACCGGCTCCTCGATCAGCTTGACCTCGACGCTGGCCCGCTCGGCCTGTTCGATGAGCGTTCGCCGGTCGTCGCCGTAGAGCTTGGCGTCGGCCTCGATCTCCTTGACGATTAGGCGGCGCAGCGCGGATTCGCTGTCGAGCAGCGTCTGCAGGCCGGCCTTCTCGTCGCGCAGCTCCTTCAGTTCGCGCTCGATCCTGATCGCCTCCAGCCGGGCGAGTTGCCGCAGGCGGATCTCGAGGATGTCCTCCGCCTGGCGGTCGGTCAGCTTGAATGCCTCGATCAGCGCGGGCTTCGGCTCGTCGGCCTGGCGGATGATCCGGATCACCTCGTCGATGTTGAGCAGCACCAGCTGCCGTCCTTCGAGGATATGGATCCGGTCCTCGACCTTGCCGAGGCGATGGCGGCAACGACGGGTGACGGTCGAGAGCCGGAACTCGCCCCATTCGACGAGGATCGCCGCAAGGCCCTTCTGGCGGGGCCGGCCGTCGATGCCGATCATCACGAGGTTGATCGCGACATTGGTCTCGAGGCTGGTATGCGCAAGGAGGGTGTTGACGAGGTCCCGCTGTTCGACCTTGCTGCTGCGCGGCTCGAAGACGAGCCGCACCGAGGCCTCCTTGCCGGATTCGTCGCGCACCGCATCGAGCACCGCGAGCACCGTCTGGCGCAATTGCTGCTGCTCGGCGCTGACCGCCTTGCGGTTCGCACGCACCTTCGGATTGGTCAGCTCCTCGATCTCCTCGAGCACCTTTTGCGAGGACACGCCATGCGGCAGTTCGTCGATGACGAGCTGCCACTGGCCACGCGCGAGTTCCTCGACGCGATAGCGCGCCCGCAGCTTGATCGAACCCCGTCCGCCCCGATAGATGGCCGCGATGTCCTCGGCCGGCGAGATGATCTGGCCGCCGCCGGGGAAGTCGGGCGCCGGCAGGTGCTCGAGCAGTTCCTCCACGCCGATCTTCGGATTGCGCAGCGCGGCCACCGCGGCGGCGGCCACCTCGCGCAGGTTGTGCGGCGGAATCTCGGTGGCCATGCCGACCGCGATGCCGGAGGCGCCATTGAGCAGCACCATCGGCAGGCGCGCCGGCAGCAGCGCCGGCTCCTCGAAGGCGCCATCGTAGTTGGGGATGAAATCGACGGTGCCCTGGTCGATCTCGTCGAGCAGGAGCGCGGCATACCGGGTCAGGCGCGCTTCAGTGTAGCGCATCGCGGCGGCGCCGTCGCCGTCGCGCGAGCCGAAGTTCCCCTGGCCATCGATGAGCGGATAGCGCAGGGAGAAATCCTGCGCCATGCGCACCATCGCATCGTAGGCAGCGGTGTCGCCATGGGGATGGAACTTGCCGAGCACTTCGCCAACCACCCGGGCACTCTTGACCGGCTTGGCGTTCGGCCCGAGCCCCATCTCGTGCATCGCATAGAGGATGCGACGCTGCACCGGCTTCTGGCCGTCGCTGACATCCGGCAGCGCCCGCCCCCGCACCACCGAGATCGCGTAGTCGAGGTAGGCCCGCTCCGCGTAGTCGGCCAGGGTGATCACCTCGTCATCGTCGGCGGGTCTTTCGTCGAACAAGTCGGTCGTCGGGTTCATCTCGCGCAATACCTTCGGGTCAGACGTCGAGCGCGGCTTCGTTGCCACGCTCCTCGAGCCAGTTCCGGCGCGCCGCCGCCTCTCCCTTGCCCATCAGCATCGTGAAGCGCGCGGTCGTGCCCGCAGCGTCGATCCCGCCCAGCGCCACCGGCATGAGCCGGCGGGTATCGGGATTCATCGTGGTTTCCCATAGCTGTTCGGCATTCATCTCGCCCAATCCCTTGAATCGCGAGATCGACCAGCTTCCGTCGCGCACCCCGTCCTTGCGCAGCTTGTCCTCGACATGCTGCAGTTCGGCGGCATCGAGGCAGTAGAGCTTGCGCATCGGCCGTTTGCCCTGCGCCGGCACATCCACCCGAAACAGCGGCGGACGCGCCACGTACACGTGGCCGGCCTCGACCAGCGCGCGGAAATGCCGGAAGAACAGGGTGAGCAGCAATACCTGGATATGGGAGCCGTCGACATCGGCATCCGACAGGATGCAGATCCTGCCGTAGCGCAGGCCCGAGAGATCGGCCGCTGCGCCGGGGGCGTGGGGATCGACCCCGATCGCGACCGCGATGTCGTGGATCTCGTTGTTGGCGAACAGGCGGTCGCGCTCGGTCTCCCAGCTGTTGAGCACCTTGCCCCGCAAGGGCAGGATCGCCTGGAACTCCTTGTCGCGCCCCATCTTGGCCGAGCCGCCGGCCGAATCGCCCTCGACGAGGAAGAGTTCGTTGCGGCCGATGTCGGTCGATTCGCAGTCGGTGAGCTTGCCCGGCAATACCGCCACGCCCGAACTCTTGCGCTTCTCGACCTTCTGGGCGGCGCGGCTGCGCGCCTGCGCCTGGCGCACCACCAGTTCGGCGAGCCGCTTGCCGAAATCGACGTTCTCGTTGAGCCAGAGCTCGAGCTGGGTGCGCACCATCGACGACACCAGCCGGACCCCGTCGCGCGAGGTGAGGCGCTCCTTGGTCTGGCCCTGGAATTGCGGATCGAGGATCTTGGCCGACAACACGAAGCTCGCCCGCGCGAAGACGTCCTCCGGCAGCAGGCGGATGCCCTTCGGCGTCAGGCCGTGCAGCTCGACGAAGGCCTTGATCGCGCCGAACAGGCCCTCGCGCAAGCCGGATTCATGCGTGCCCCCGGCGGTGGTCGGAATCAGGTTCACGTAGGATTCGCGCACCAGGGGCCCTTCCTCGGTCCAGACGACGGCCCACTGGACACCCTCGCCGGCGGCGAAGGTCTCGTGGCCGCGGCCCGCGTAGCGCTCTCCCTCGAAGACCGGGATGAGCGGCTCGGACGCTCCGCCGGTGGCAAGGGTTTCGCCGAGATAGCCGCGCAGCCCGTCCGGGTAGTGCCATTCGGTGCGCCGCCCCGCCTTTTCCTCGACCAGGGCGACCCGCAGGCCCGGCAGCAGCACCGCCTTCGAGCGCAGCAAGGTGGTCAGGTCGCCCAGGGGGATCGCCGGGCTGTCGAAGTACTTCGGGTCCGGCCAGCTGCGCACCCGGGTGCCGGCGCGCGGCTCGCCGCGGGCGAGCGGCCGGCTCGCCAGCGCCTGCGTCACGTCACCGCCGGCAAAGTCGATCCGGTGCTGCTCCCCGTCGCGCCAGACCTCGACCTCGAGGCGTTTCGACAAGGCATTGGTCACCGAGACGCCGACCCCGTGCAGGCCGCCGGAAAAACTGTAGGCGCCCTCGTCGCCCTTGTCGAACTTGCCGCCCGCATGCAGGCGGGTGAACACGATCTCGACCACCGGGACCCGCTCGTCCGGATGCAGGCCGACCGGGATGCCGCGACCGTCGTCCTGGACCGTCACGCTGCCGTCGGCGTGCAGGGTCACCTCGATCAGGCGACACTTGCCGGCCAGCGCTTCATCGGCAGCGTTGTCGACCACCTCCTGGATGATGTGCAGCGGGTTCTCGGTCCGGGTGTACATGCCGGGGCGCTGCCGGACCGGCTCGAGCCCCTTGAGGACCCGGATCGATGCTTCGCTGTACTCGTTCTTGCGGCTGGCCATTCGGACTGCGGCGGATCGGGTCCGCCGGAAAAAGTCGTTATTCTAGTGCCCAATCCCAAGGTGCCCGATGAACGCTTCCGCGCTGCTTCTCGTCATGACCGGCGTCGTGCTCAACGCGCTCGCCCAGTCCTTCCTCAAGGCCGGCACCAATCGTGCGGGGCCGCTCGAATTCACCCTGGCGGCGGCGCCCGAGACGATCGTGCGGATTGCCAGCCAGTGGCCCTTCCTGCTCGGCTTCGCAGCCTACGGCATCAGCCTGGTCGTCTGGATCGCCGCGCTCTCGCGGGTGCCGGTCACCGTTGCCTACCCGATGCTCTCGATCGGCTACGTCATCAACGCGCTGATCGCCCGCTGGTGGCTGGGCGAATCGCTGGCCGCCAGCGGCTGGCTCGGCATGGGGCTGATCATCGTCGGCGTCACCCTCATCGCCCGCCAGGCCTGAAGAGAAACGGCCGCCCGAAGGCGGCCGTTTCGCTGTTGCCTGGCCCCAGCGTCGCTAGAACCTCGCCTCGCCGAAGAACAGGTTCGGGAAGTACAGGGCGACCTGCGGATAGGCGACGATGATGATCACCCCGACGATGGTCACCAGCACGTACGGGATCACCGACATGTAGATGTCGTTCATCGTCACCTCGGGCGGCGCCACCCCCTTCATGTAGAAGAGGTTGAAACCGAACGGCGGGGTCATGTAGCCGATCTCCATCATGATGATGAAGAGCACCCCGAACCAGATCGGATCCCAGCCATAGTGCATGACCACCGGCAGGAAAGCCGGCAGGGTGATCAGCATGATCCCGACCGGATCGAGCACCATCCCGAGGATGAACAGCACGAACATCATGAAGGCGAGCGCGCCGTACTCGCCACCGGGGATCATCATCATCACGTCGTTGATGAACGAGTTGGCACCCAGCGTCGTGTAGGCGGTCGAGAACGCATGCGCCGCGAACAGGATCCACATGATCATCGCGGTCAGGCGCAGGGTCTGGACACCAGCGTCGCTCAGCACTTCCAGGCTCAGCTTGCGATGCACCGCCGAAGCGACGATTGCCCCGAACACGCCGAGGGCCGCGGCTTCGGTCGGAGTGGCAAAGCCGCCGAAGATCGCCCCGAGGACCAGGAACACGATGAACAGCGGCAGGAACACCGCCTTGAGCGACTCGATCCGCGCACCCCAGCCCTCGCGCTCCTCGGGGGGCAGTGCCGGCGCGATCGACGGCTGCAACCAGGCGCGCATCCCGATATAGATCGACACCAGCACGAAGAGCAGGATGCCCGGGCCGATCCCCGATGCGAACAGGCGGCCCACCGACACCTCGCTGAGCATCGCATAGAGCACCATCAGCACCGATGGCGGGATCAGGATGCCCCAGCCGCCGCCGCAGTTGATGGCGCCCACCGCGAGCCGCTTGTCATAGCCGCGCTTGAGCATCTGCGGCAGGGCGATGGTCCCCATGGTGACGACCGCCGCGCCGCTGATGCCGCTCATGGCGGCGAAGATCGCGCAGATCGCGACGGTGCCGATCGCGAGGCCGCCCCGAAAGCCGCCGAACCAGACGTGCATCATCCGGTAGAGGTTCTGGGCAACCCCCGACTTCTCGAGCAGCATCGCCATGTACACGTACATGGGTATCGCGATCAGCGTGAAGCTGGTCATCGAATCCCAGAACTTCGAGGCGACGATGTAGAACCCGACCGGGCCCATCGAGAAATACAGGAAGATGACCGAGATGCCGCCCAGGGTGAAGACCAGCGGCACCCCGATGAAGAGGAATACCAACAGGCATGAAAAGAACAGGATGGTTACGAGTTCAACCGGCACGATGGCTCCCCGTGGTCAGTGTGCGGAACCGTCTGTGGCTTGCTTGCCCCAGATGGCCGGATCGTTCTCGAGCCCCTTGATGACTCGAACATCGGAGACCATGCGGACGATCCCCTGCAGGAACAGCAGGACGCCGGCGATCGGCACCGCGGCCTTCACCGGCCAGATGTACGGATCCCAGACGCTGTAGGAGCTCTCCAGCTTCGTCATGGACTCCCAGGCCATGTCGGCGCTCTGGTAGATCAACACGAGCATGAAGAACACGAACAGGAAGGAAGTGGCCAGGTCGACCCTCGCCTTCTTCTTGCGCGACCAGTTGCCATAGAAGATGTCGACGTTGACATGCGCCCGTTCGACCAGCAGGTAGCCGCCGGCGATGACCGAATACACCCCGAAGATGAGCTGGGCGAGCTCGGAGGTCCAGATGGTCACGCTGCCAACGACGTAGCGCATGACCACATCCGTGATCAGCGCAAAAAACATCGGAACGATGAGCCATCCGCAGATCTTGCCGATCCAGATGTTGAGCTGGGTGATGCCTCTGGCGAGCTTCAGCATCCTGTCCCCCGTTAGACTTGTTTGAAGATCACAAACCGGTGGCAGGCCTTGCGGAACCTGCCACCGGTTCGATGAAACCGCATCGACCGGACCGACGACGCGGGCAGCGTCGGCCGGCCCGTACCGTGCTTACACGTAGCCGAGGTCCTTCATCAGGCCGCTGATCGTCTCGCCCATCTCCTTCGCCTTCGGCCCGCGAGCAGCCTGTTTCGCCAGGATGCCCTTCGAGGCTTCCGCGAGCTTGGCGAGCACGTCGTCCGGGAAATGCTCGACCGTGACGCCCATCTTCGCGACGCCATTGCTAAGGGCAACCGCCTCCTGGTGCTGGTACTGGACCGAGCGGCGGAAGTAGCGCTCCTCGACCAGCGAGGTGAAGATCAGCTTCAGGTCGTCGGGCAGCTTCTCGTAGGCGGCGACGTTCATGCAGTAGGTGTCGTTGGCGATCAGGAGCGACGGCTTCATGTGGACCGGCGCCACTTCCCAGAACTTCATCGACAGTGCGCCCTGGGCGGCGCCCCAGTGGGCGCCGTCGACGACGCCGGTCGAGATCGCCTGGTAGATTTCCGGGCCGGCGATCTGCTGCGGCGCGAAGCCGGCGGCCTGGAGGTACTCGAGCATGTCGCCCGCGGAACGCACCTTGACGGCGCCGAGGTCGGCACCGGACTCGACCTTCTTCTTGAGCACGATCTCGGTCGGGTAGGCCTTGTCGGCCATGTAGAAGATGCCCTTCGGCCGAAGCTGCTCGTTGACCGCCGCCTCGAGGCCGAGGTTCTTGGTGACGTGCATCATCTCCCAGGGCTCGCGCAGGGTGCCCGGGATGCCCATGTAGAAGGGGAACAGTTCGGATTCGGCGAGGTTGTAGGCGGGAGACGTCGTACCCATCTGCACCACACCGCGGCGCACGATGTTGTAGATCTCGCCACCCTTGGCGATTTCGCCGGCGCCGAGCATCTCGAGTTCGAAGCGGCCGTCGGTGCGCTCCTTGAGTTCCTTGGCGAGGACACCGAGGCTGTCCTTGAAGGATACCGACGCGTTCGGCCAGTGGGATTGGACCTTCCAGTGGACCTTCGCCTGGGCCTGGGCCGAGGTGATGATCGCGGGGGCAGCCGCGACGGCGAGTGTGCCCTTCAGGATATTCCGGCGATTGAGTTTGCTGCTCAGGCTAGACATGTCTCGTTTCCTCCGTTGCCAACCAATAAGAAAGAGTTGGATCCATTTTAAAAGCGCTCGATGAGAACATGGCGTTACCCATGAGTCAAACGCCCGGATCCACGGATTGCGGTGATACGGTTCGAGGCCGGGCGACCGAAGCCATGGCGCAGCGCATCAGGCAAATTCGGCGCCAAGCATAGCCTTATTCGGGTAGCTTGTGCATCCGGGTTTGAACGGATCAGGGCCTGCAGGTATCCGACCGGTCGTCACAAGCACTGGCATCAAGTGGGGGCGCCGTCGATGACCACGCCTTGCCGCACCAGTGCGGCAATCCGCTCGTCGTCGAGCCCGAGCTCGCCGAGAACCTCGCGGCTGTGCTCGCCGAGCGCCGGCGGCGGGCGCAGCGCCACGGGCGGATCGACCGGCGAGGTAAAGGGAGTCCCGATGAGCTCGACATCCTGCTCGTAGCCGCGCGGCCGGCCCGCCGCCAGCAGCACGCTGCGTGGATCCGCGCGCGCTTCGGCGGTCGCATCCGCGATCGTGTTGACCTTCGAGATCGGCACGCCCCGGGCCGAGAGCCGACGCGCCCAGTTGCTGGCAGTGTCGGCCGCAAAGGCCGCGGTCAGCAATTCCGTGAAGGCGCCCGCATTGGCAATCCTCGCCGGCGCCGTCGCGAAGCGTTCGTCGCGCAGGGCCTCGCCGATGCCGAGCTCGTCGCACAGGGCCTCGACCTGCCCCTGTTGCACCGCCGACGAGAGGACGACGCCGTCACCCGTCCGGAAGGAGCCCGCGCTGGGGGCCTTGGACAGGGAGCTGTTGCCCATCAGCCCGCCCGGAATCCCCTCGACCAGGTACTGGGCGCAGGCCGCGTTCTGCAGCAGCAGGCCGGCATCGAACATGGCCAGGTCGATCGCCTTGCCCTCGCCGGTGCGCTGGCGGCGCAGCAGCGCCGCGGCAATCCCGAACGCGGCCGAGACCCCCGACATCGCATCGACCGGGAAGTAGCCGGTCCGGGTCGGC
Organism: uncultured Burkholderiaceae bacterium; assembly: GCA_964476625.1. Classification (GTDB taxonomy): domain Bacteria; phylum Pseudomonadota; class Gammaproteobacteria; order Burkholderiales; family Burkholderiaceae_E; genus JAMLIN01. The sequence continues at coordinate 8,904 of CAYZBJ010000007.1, forward strand.
CCGGTCTCGGGGTGGCCATTGTTGTCCATCATGCCGCTGGCGGCCTGGATCGCCCCGTCATAGGCGGCCTCGCCCTGGCGCGGCCCGGTGTTCCCGAAGCCGGTGACCGAGCACCACACGATGCGCGGGTTGATCTCGCGCACGCTGGGGTAGTCGAGACCCAGTCTCTCGACCACGCCGCTGCGATAGTTGTGGATCAGGATGTCGGCGCCTTCGATCAGGCGACGCACGAGGGCCTTGCCCTCCGGGTGCTTCATGTCGAGGCAGAGGCTGCGCTTGCCGATGTTCATCGCGAGGAAGCCCGGCGCCATCCCGATCCCGGAATGGCGGCTCGGCAGCATCCGGTCGCGCATCTGGTCGCCGGTGGGCGGCTCGATCTTGATGACGTCGGCGCCGAGCACCGAAAGATGCTGCGCCGCGAGCGGTCCGGCGATCACCTGCGAAAAATCCAGGACCCGGATCCCGTCGAAATCGAGCGCCATCGAAAACCCCACTGTCTCTTGTTGGTTCGACGCGACCGGCTTGCGATGCGTCGATTTTTCCGGCTGCCGCCTACGGCTTGGCCGGACTCATGGCGGCGAGGGCGTCTGTCAACCCCCGCTCCGATACTAGCTTTCCGCCGGATTGCTCAGAACCCCCGGCCATCCCCCGCTCGACAGATGTGAGCGCTGTCGATCGAGCGATGGCGAATGTAGCACGGGTCCCCTGCTCTCTCGCCACGCTCCGGGGTTTCTGGCGACCGCCGGGCCGGGGATTGAAGCGAGCTCCGGGCTGGCAACACCAATGGAAAAGCCGCCCGAAGGCGGCCAGGGGCAATGCCTGTAATGGTCAGGCGGTCAGCAGGTCTCGCAGTACCTTGGGGTCGCGCTCGGCGACGCGCAACAGCGTTCTTGCCGCCCCGGTCGGTTCGCGCCGGCCCTGCTCCCATTGCTGCAGGGTGCGCACCGACACGCCCAGCAGTTCCGCGAACCGAGCCTGCGACAGCCCGGCACCGACCCGGATACGGCCGACCGGCGATTCGACGATCCGCTTCTTGTCGAGCGCCACCGTGACCCGGCCCAGCTTTCCAGCGCGCAACGCATCCGCCGACTCCCGCAGCTCGGCATCCAGATCCCGGCCCGCGTCGCGCGCCAGGATGGCCTTCTCAGTCAATTTCCGCGTCATCCGCCAACTCCCGCAGCATGTTCAATGTCCGTACGCTGATGTTCTCCCGGGCACTCTTGGCATAGACCGTCAGGAACCAGACCCGGCCCCTGGTGTCCTGCAGGTAATAGAGGACCCGAACACCGCCGCGCTTTCCCATGCCGGCCCGCTTCCAGCGCAGCTTGCGCACCCCGCCGGACCCGGGCACCACATCGCCCGCCTTCGGCTCTTCGATCAGATGCTCCTGAAGATCCCGGAACTGATCGTCCGTGAAATAGTCCTCGCGCACCCGCGAGAACGACGGCAGCTCGATGAACATCAGCATGCAGCAATATACGCCAATGGCGTATATTAATCAATGCCATGCCCCGTCAGATGGCCGATCGCATCCAGGCCGGGGCACTACCGGGCAAACGCCCCGTTCCTGCGCATGTTCTCGAGGATCTCGGCCTTGGCCGCGTTCTTGGCTTGGCGCATTGCGGCCTGGATCGACGCCTGGTCGCTGCGACTGTCGACGTTGATGACCTGATGGATCGTCACGCTGTGGCCGGCCGCGCCGCCAATCTTCTTGTTCGGCACGATGGAGCCGGCGAGCGTTCTCGGCCGCTTCGCGGGCATCGGTCAGCGACCGGCCGGACGCCTTCAGGTCATTGCGAACGAGCTTGCCGAGGCCGATCTCGCGGCGCCTGCCTGCCGGTGAGGTGTACCGGAAGACCCAGGAGCCATTGCCATCGGCGACCCGCAGCAGCAGCAGCCCGCCGCCGTCGGCGTGATTGCCGTCCTTCGCGACCTGGACCTCGCGCGCGCTCAGTCGATGAATGCCCGATTTCGCCATGACCCAGCCCTCCAATCTGCTTTCCATCCCCCGTTTTTCCCCCGAATTTTCTTGCATCGGGCGCAACGAAGGTGCACGGCAGTGCATGGAATTACAGTATCGGGAGTGCAGAAAACACAGTCAAATCAAAGTGTTATCTGCACTGAACCGCTACGACATTGCACTGTAGCGATTGAGGGTACTGGCGGAGAGGGCGGGATTCGAACCCGCGTCAGGGCGTAAACCCTGAACACGCTTTCCAGGCGTGCGATTTCAACCGCTCATCCACCTCTCCGGGAGCGGCGATTCTAGCAAACCCCCTCCCCGGGCGCGAACCGGGCGGCGAGGACTCAGGAATCGAGTCGCGGATAGCGGATCCGTTCGACCAGGTCGCGGGTCTCGATCGAGGGTTTCGGCGTCAGCAGGCTCACCACGATGATGACCGCGAAGCCGGCCGGCACGCCGAACACCCCGGCGGAGATCGGGTCGATACCCCACCAGAGTTCGGTCACCGGCAGCTCCGCGGGTATCCCGTGGAACACTTCGCGCAGCCAGGGCTGGGTCCGGGTCATGTAGTAGAAGGTGACCCCGAAGCCGGCCAGCATGCCCAGGGTCGCGCCGAGGCCGGTCGCCCGCTTCCAGAAGATGCCGAGCACCAGCGCCGGGAAGAACCCGGAGGCCGCGAACGAGAAGGCGGCCGAAACGAGATGCAGGATGCCCGCCGGGCGCTGGGCCGCGGTGAGGGCCGCGACGACGGCAACCAGCAGCAGCAGGATCTTGGAGATGAGCACCCGCCGGGCGGTGGGCGCGCTCGGATCGACCATCTTGTAGTACATGTCGTGCGACAGGGCATTGGCGATCGTCAGCAGCAGGCCGTCGGCGGTCGACAGGGCCGCCGAGAGCCCGCCAGCCGCAACCAGGCCGCTGATCACATACGGCAGGCCCGCGATCTCGGGCGTCGCGAGGACCACGATGTCGTCGCCAAGCAGGATCTCGGCCGCCTGGACGATGCCATCGAGGTTGACGTCCACGATCGACAGCACGCTCGAATCCACCTTCTGCCACTGCCGCACCCAGCCCGGCAGGTCGCTGAACGTGGTGCCCACCACGTCGTGGTAGACGACATACTTGACCAGCACCGCCAGCGCGGGCGCGGTGAAGTAGAGCAGGAAGATGAAGAACAGCGACCAGGTCACCGAGCTGCGGGCCTCGCGCACCGATGGCGTGGTGTAGAAGCGCATCAGGATGTGCGGCAGGGCCGCGGTGCCGACCATCAGGCAGAACACCAGCGCAAGGAAATTGCGCCTCGCGGTGTCGCGCTCGGCTTCGGTTTCGCCCGCGAAGGGCTCGCCGTGGCGGGCCAGCGGCCGGGCCCGACTGGCGAGCGCGGCCTCGGCCCGCCAATGAGCCACCGCCGTCTCCAGGCTCGCCGGATAGCGGGCCAGCTCGTCCTCGGCCGCCTTGATCGCCTCCTGTTCGCCGCTGGCCCGCGCGATCGCGACCACGCGGGCCAGTTCGGCGGTGTCGCGCTCGAAGACGGCTGGTGCATCGGCGAGCGCCTCGGCGGCGCGAGCGGCGCGCTCCCGGAAGATCGAGCGGACCTCGATCTCGGCCGGATCGATGATCAGCTGGTTCTCGATCTGGGTGATTTTCTTGAGCTGTTGACCGTAGGCGAACTGGGGCAGCGGATTACCGGTCTGCTGGATCGAGAGCCAGACCACCGGGATCATGTAGGCGGCGATCAGGATGATGTACTGGGCGACCTGGGTCCAGGTCACCGCCTTCATCCCGCCGAGGAAGGAGCACACCAGGATGCCCGCGAGCCCCAGGAAGATGCCGATCTGGAACTCGACCCCGGTCAGGCGGGTGGTGACCAGCCCCAGCCCGTAGATCTGCGCGACCACGTAGGTGAACGAGCACATGCAGGTGATGATGATGGCCACCATCCGCGGGATATGACCGCCATAGCGGGCGCCGAAGAAATCGGGGATGGTGAAGCGGCCGAACTTGCGCAGATAGGGGGCGAGCAGCAGGGCCACCAGGACGTAACCGCCGGTCCAGCCCATGACGAAGGCAAGGCCCGAATAGCCACCGGCATACAGGCCGCCGGCCAGCGAGATGAACGAGGCGGCGGACATCCAGTCGGCGCCGGTCGCCATGCCGTTGAAGATCGCCGGCACCCGGCGGCCAGCGACGTAGTACTCGGTGGGGTCGTTGGTCCGACTGATGATGCCGATGCCGGCATACACGAGGATCGTCGCGGCGAGGAAGACATAGCCCATCGTCGTGCGGGGCATGCCCATCCGCTCGAAGATGGCCAGGGTCACGACGAAGAGCACGAAGCCGATCGCGTAGAGGGTATAAACGCGCCACAGCTGGGCGCTGAACGCGCGCTGCGACGCGCGACTCACTCCTCGTCCCCCTCGTCGACGCCGAACTCGCGGTCGAGCCGGTTCATGGCCCAGGCGTAGGCCCCGATGATCAGCACGTAGATGATGGGCGCCCCCTGCGCGCCCATCCAGTAGGCGAAGGGCCAGCCGAAGAAGTCGAAACTCAGCTCGCGCGCGAAGGCGGCAACCACGAAGGTGACGAGAAACCAGGCGAAGAGCAGGCCCCCGGTGATGAGCAGGGTGCGACGCCAGTAGCGACGCAGGTTCTCGGGAGTCTGTGCCGGCCGCATCGCGGGCTCAGGGCGACAGCGCGCAATGGAGCTTCTGCTTGGCGAGGACCAGGCTCATCCACAGCACCAGGCCGACGACGAAGCCGAGCAAGGCGCCATGGCGCCCGGCCAGCGCGCCCGGCGCGAGGCCGCGGCCGAGCCGGGTCAGCGGTGAGGTCAGGAAGCGTATGCCCTGGTAGACCGGGTTGCGCTCATGCCGGCCGAAGCTGATCAGCCTCACCACGAACTGCGCGAGGTAGAACAGCAGGGCCATCTCGACGACCGCCTTGAGCGCGACCACGGCAAAGCACATCAGGGCGCCCGCCCCCGGCAGCGGCGCGAGCGCCGGCCGGCCCGCCGGCGCCGCCGCGAGCACGGCGCCCCGTCCTGCCTGGCGCCCGCCCGATCGCTGACGGTCGCGACTTCCAAGCGCGGCTCAGATCGCCTGCTTGAGCTGCTCGAGGATCGCCGGATTCTCGAGGGTGGAGACGTCCTGGGTGATCTCCTCGCCCTTGGCGATCGCCCGCAGCAGGCGCCGCATGATCTTGCCCGACCGGGTCTTGGGCAGGTTGTCGCCGAAGCGCAGTTCCTTCGGCTTGGCGATGGCGCCGATCTCCTTGCCGACCCAGTCGCGCAATTCCTTCGCGACCTGCTGGACGTTGTCCGCATCCGGCCGGGTACCCTTGAGGACGACGAACGCGCAGATCGCCTCGCCGGTGGTGTCGTCCGGCCTGCCGACGACCGCGGCTTCCGCCACCTTGGGATGTGCGACCAGCGCCGATTCGATCTCCATGGTGCCGAGCCGGTGCCCGGAGACGTTGAGCACGTCGTCGATCCGGCCCATGACCCAGAAGTAGCCATCCCCGTCGATGTTCGCGCCATCGCCGGCCAGGTACCAGCCGCCGAGCTCACTGGGGAAATAGGTCTTGCGAAAGCGTTCGGGATCGCCCCAGATCGTGCGGATCATGGAGGGCCACGGCTTGCGCACCACCAGCAGCCCCCCCTTGTCGGGATCGACCGGCTTGCCGGCTTCGTCGACCACGGCCGCGTCGATGCCCGGCAGCGGCATGGTGCACGAACCGGGTTTGAGCGGATGCACGCCGGGCAGTGGCGTGATCATGTGGCCACCGGTCTCGGTCTGCCACCAGGTGTCGACCACCGGGCAACGACTCCGGCCGACTTCCTGGTAGTACCAGATCCAGGCTTCCGGATTGATCGGCTCGCCCACCGAGCCGATCAGGCGCAGCGATGACAGCTCGTACTTGTCGGGCGCATGCCCGGGCGATGTGGTGGCGGCCTTGATGAGCGAGCGGATCGCCGTGGGAGCGGTATAGAAGACCGACACCTTGTGACGGTCGATCATCTCCCAGAAGCGGCCGGCGTCCGGATAGGTCGGAATGCCCTCGAACACCACCTGGGTGACGCCGGCCGCTTCTGGGAGATGATCGACCGCCACAAGGTGTCGGTGTTCTATACCGCTCCC
>CAYZBJ010000007.1:15012-38661 GCA_964476625.1 uncultured Burkholderiaceae bacterium
GACGCCGGCGGCCAGCGGACCGTAGGCGACATAGGTGTGGCCGGTGACCCAGCCGACATCGGCGGTGCACCAGAAGACGTCGTCGGGCTTGGCGTCGAAGGTCCATTTCATGGTGAGCAGGGCCAGCAGCAGGAAACCCGCCGACGAGTGCTGGACGCCCTTCGGCTTGCCGGTCGACCCCGAGGTGTAGAGCACGAACAGCGGATGCTCGGCACCGACGAAGACCGCCTCGCAGGAATCGGCCTGGCCTTCGATGACGTCGTGCAGCCAGACATCGCGGCCCTCCTGCCAGCCGACCTTGCCGCCGGTGCGTTGATAAACCACGACCGACTTGATCGATTCGCAGCCGCCGAGCGCGATGCCGTCATCCACTGCGGCCTTTAATGCGATCGCCCTGCCGCCGCGCATCTGCTCATCGGCGGTCAGCACTGCAACCGCACCGGCATCAATGATGCGTTCCTGCAGGCTTTTTGCCGAAAAACCGCCGAATACCACTGAATGGATGGCGCCGATGCGCGCACAGGCCTGCATCGCGACGACGGCCTCGATCGACATCGGCATGTAGAGGATGGCGCGGTCGCCGGTCTTGTGGCCCTGCGCCTTCAGGCCATTGGCAAGGCGGCAGACACGCTTGTGGAGCTCGCCATACGTCACCCTGGTGACCTTGCCGTCGTCGCTCTCGAAGATGATCGCGGTACGGCCCTCGACCTCGGTGCCGAGGTGGCGGTCGAGGCAGTTATGCGAGACGTTCATCTCGCCATCGTCGAACCACTTGTAGAACGGCGCCTTGCTGTCGTCGAGCGTGCGGGTGAAGGGTTTGTGCCAGACCAGGTTCTCGCGCGCGAGACGCCCCCAGAAAGCAAGATGGTCCCGGTCCGCCTCCGCGCACATGGCCCGGTACTGGTCCATCCCGGCGATGTTCGCCTGGGCGCGGAATGCCTCGCTCGGCGGGAACTCCCGCCCTTCCTGAAGCACGGAATCGATCTGGCCCGACATGTCTTCCTCCTCTTTCGGCTCGTCTGTCCACCCCGCAGCCGCTCGGCCCACCATAGGGCGAGCGCCTTACGATCGCCTTACGATACGCGCCCGCCACCGCCAAGGCCAGTGCCCGGCGCCGGCGAAGCCCCTGGTCGCTGGGCTAGAATTCCCGGTGCGCGGGCCGTGCCGCACATCAGCCGTGCCGCGCATCACCCGCTCCGAGGATACCCGCCATGACCGTCATCAAGCCCGACGACCTGATCGAATCGGTGGCCGCCGGCCTGCAGTTCATCAGCTACTACCATCCGGCCGACTACATCGAGCACCTGGCGCGGGCCTACGAGGCCGAGCAGAGCCCGGCCGCGCGCGACGCGATCGCGCAGATCCTGACCAATTCGCGGATCTGCGCCGAAGGCCACCGGCCGATCTGCCAGGACACCGGCATCGTCAATGTCTACCTGAAGGTCGGCATGGACGTGCGCTTCGAGGGCTTCCCCGGATCGGTGAGCGATGCCGTCAACGAAGGGGTGCGGCGCGGCTACACCAACCCGGACAACACCCTGCGGGCTTCGGTCGTCGCGGATCCCCATTTCGAGCGCAAGAACACCCGCGACAACACCCCGGCGGTGATCCACTACGAGATCGTCACCGGCGACAAGGTCGACGTGACCATCGCGGCCAAGGGCGGCGGTTCCGAGAACAAGTCCAAGTTCGTGATGCTCAACCCGTCGGACTCCGTGGTCGACTGGGTTCTGAAGACGGTCCCCACCATGGGCGCCGGCTGGTGTCCGCCGAGCATGCCCGGCATCGGCATCGGCGGAACCGCCGAGAAGGCGATGATGATGGCGAAGGAATCCCTGATGGATCCGATCGACATGCACGAGTTGCTGCGCCGCGGCCCGTCGTCGAAGCTCGAGGAACTGCGCATCGAGCTCTACGAGAAGGTCAATGCGCTCGGTATCGGCGCCCAGGGCCTCGGCGGCCTGACCACGGTGCTCGACATCAAGATCGCGACCTACCCGACGCACGCGGCCTCCAAGCCGGTCGCCATGATCCCGAACTGCGCGGCGACCCGGCACGCCCATTTCGTGCTCGACGGCAGCGGCCCGGCCTACTGCGAGCCGCCCGACCTCGCGACCTGGCCGGATGTGGACTGGCGGCCCGACTACGAAAAATCCCTGCGGGTCGACCTCGACAGCCTCACGCCCGAACAGGTCGCCGCCTGGAAACCGGGCCAGACCCTGCTGCTGTCGGGCCGGATGCTGACCGGGCGCGATGCCGCCCACAAGCGGATCCAGGAGATGATCGAGCGCGGCGAGGAACTGCCCGTCGACTTCAGGAACCGGGTCATCTACTACGTCGGCCCGGTCGACCCGGTGCGCGACGAGGTGGTCGGGCCCGCCGGGCCGACCACCTCGACCCGGATGGACAAGTTCACCGAGATGATGCTCGCGCGCACCGGCCTGATCGCCATGGTCGGCAAGGCCGAGCGCGGCCCGGTCGCGATCGAGGCGATTCGCCGGCACCGGGCCGCCTACCTGATGGCGGTCGGCGGCGCGGCCTATCTCGTCTCGAAGGCGATCCGGCATTCACGGGTGCTCGCCTTCGAGGACCTCGGCATGGAAGCGATCTACGAGTTCGACGTCCGCGACATGCCGGTCACCGTCGCGGTCGATGCCACCGGCGAATCGGTCCACGAAACCGGCCCGCGCGAGTGGCAGGCACGCATAGGCAAGATCCCCGTCACGACAGCCTGACCCGGCTTCGTATCCGGGCGCATGACCGCGTTGCGGCGCCTTGCCGCACCACCGTACTGTCTGCGGCGCCGCGCCTTGTCCTGCACCCGGATACGAACCCTCCTTCCTAGGGACTGAGCTTCGGGCGGCGGCGGTGCCAATCGGTCGCTGCCTCGTAGGCGGCCGCTGCCCGGAAGCAGAGGTCCTCTCGATGGTTCGGCGCCACCAGCTGCATCGCGATCGGCAGGCCATCGTCGCTGAATCCGCAAGGCAATACGATCGCCGGCTGCTGGCTCAGGTTGAAGGGCCAGGAAAACGGCGTCCACCAGGTCCAGTCGTGGTCGGGCCCGGCCCCGAGTTCGGGCGGCCGGGGCGGCGCGTACAGCCCGACCTCGAAAGGCAGCACCGCGGTGGCCGGCGTCAGCAGCAGGTCGTAGCGGCGGGCGAACCGCGCCATGCCCAGGCCGATCGCGGCGCGGGTCGCCTGGGCATCGAGGAAGTCCGCCAGCGTATACCCGGCGGCCTGCTCGACGACGCCGCGCAGGCCCGGATCGAGCAGCGCGTACTTGGCGGGGGGCAGCCGGTGCAGCAGCTGGCGCGCCGACGCGAACCAATGGACCCTGAAGGCATGCTCGCCGTCGGGAATATCGGGATCGGCCTGCTCGACGGTCGCCCCGAGTTCGGCCAGGCGCGCAGCCGCGGCCGCGACGGCCGCTTCGATCCGCGGGTCGACGTAGCGGGCGTGTTTCAGGCGCGGGCTGAAGCCGATCCGCAGCGAGGCGAGCGGCCTGGCATCGCTGCCGCGGGCCAGCACCTGGTCGACCGCCGCGACCCAGTCCGGCGCGGGGCCGGGAAGCGCGAGCCAGTCGCGATCGTCGGCTCCCGAGAGCACGCCGAGCATCAGGGCGCAGTCACGCACGCAGCGCGCATGCGGCCCGATGTGGGCGACGGTTCCCATCGGTGAATGCGGGTAGGCCGGCACCCGGCCGAAATGGGCCTTGATGCCGACGGTCCCGGTGAACGCCGCCGGAATCCGGATCGAGCCGCCGCCATCGGTCCCGAGGGCAAGCGGGCCGAGGCCGGCGACCAGCGCGGCAACCGCGCCGCCGGACGATCCGCCAGGCGTGCGATCGAGCCGCCAGGGGTTGCGGGTGATCCCGGTCAGGGTCGAATCGGTCGAGCCGCGCCAGCCGAACTCCGGCGTGGTCGTCTTGCCCAGCAGCACGGCGCCGGCCTCGCGCAACCTGGCCGTGACCGGGGCATCGTTCTCCCAGGGCCCTGCCGGGTCGATCGTGAGCGAGCCCTTGAGGGTCGGCCAGCCGCGGGCATCGATCAGGTCCTTGACGGTCGCCGGCACGCCGTCGAGCGGGCCGATCGGCTGGTGGCGCCGCCAACGCTCGGTCGAGGCGGCAGCCTGCTCGAGGGCGGCTTGCGCATCGACCAGGCAGAACGCATTGATCACCGGATTGAGCGCCTCGATCCGGCGCAGGATCGCCGCCGTGACCTCGGTGGGCGACAGGCTGCCCGCAGCATAGGCGGCCAGCAGTTCGCTCGCGCCAAGATAGCCGATCGTCTCGTCGTCCATGTCTCCTCCTTCTGTTCGTGTCTCGCCGGGCGTCGCCACTACCGGTTCAGTCGACGCAGGCAAGGCCCGCGGCCCGCCCCCGGTCGATGTCGATCCGTGCCAGGATCAGCAGCCCGATCACGAAGAACGAGCCGGTCACGAGGATCGCGAGGCGATGATTGCCCGTGGTCACCCAGGTCACGATACCGTAGGTCAGCGGGCCGACGATGGCCGATACCCGGGTCGCCAATGCCCACATGCCGTAGAACTCGGCAACCCTGCGGGCTGGCGCAAGCAGGCCGACGATCGCCCTGCCCGCCGACTGCGACGAGCCCATGCACAGGCCGGCCAGGCCCGCCGCCGCCCAGAAGGTCGCGCGGTCGTCGGCGATCGCGGCCAGCAGGCTCATCACGATCCAGCCGACCAGGGTCAGGCCGAGCGCCGCCCGGTGGCCGATCCGGTCCTGCAGGTAGCCGAAGCCGAAAGCACCGAGCGCCGAGGCGATGTTCACCAGGAAGATCAGGCTCATCGTCTCGACCTGGGTGAAATTCATCGCCTGCTCGGCATAGACCGCCGCCAGCGCGATGACCACCGCGATCCCCGCCTGGTAGAAGAAGCCGCAGTAGAGCAGCCTGACGAAATCATCGAAGCCGCGCACCCGTTGCCAGTAGTGGCGGATGCGGGTAAGTGGCGTCATCGCGACGGCCAGGGCCGGCGCCCCGGGATTGCCCGGCTTGCCGCCGGCGCGCTCGCGCAGGATCAGGAACACCGGGATGGCCGCGAGCCCGTAGACGGCCGCCGTGATCCACATCGTGACCGGGACGAACTCGGTGGCCCCCGCCCCCGCCTTCTGGGCGCTGAGGACCCAGGCCAGCGACAGGCCGAGGGTGAGCATGCCGCCGAAGTAGCCGAAGCTCCATCCCCAACCCGAAACCTTGCCGAGGGCGGCGGGCCTGGCCAGTTCGGGCAGGAAGGCCGCGATCAGCATGTCGCCGATCACGTAGCAATAGTTGGAGACGATGATGAGCCCGAGCGCGAAGGCGATCTCGCCGGGCCCGATCAGGCCGAGGGCGGCGGTCGCGACCACGCAGACCGCGGTGACCACGGCCAGCATGGTCTTCTTGTCGCCATGGAGGTCGCCCCGCGCGCCGATGGCCGGCGCGGTGAAGATCACCAGCAGGCTCGACAGGGCCAGCGCGGCGGTCCAGGCAAAGGTCGCCCAGGCGGCGTTGCCCGCCACCACGCCGACGAAATACGCATTGAAGACCGCGGTCAGGACGACCGTGGTGTAGCCCGAATTCGCGAAGTCGTACATCGACCACGCGAATACCTCGCGCCCGCGTACGCCCGGGTTCAGGGCCGAGCGGTCGAACAGCGCCATGTCTGGCTCCCCCGATTCCGGTGTGCCGATTGTAGGGGTTCCATCCGGCTCGCGTACCGCCGAATCAGGGCGTGGCGGCGATGCGCCCGCTGAACCGATACCAGGCGATGCCGATCCATTCGTGCATCGCGAGGCTGGCCAACTGCAGGCCCCGGACGCTGGGCACGAACGCGAGCGGCTGTGGCACGCCCCGGCCGGCGAGGAAGCCGATCGGGGCAGCGTCCACCTGCAGGCCGACCGCCTCGAACACGGCCCGTGCCCGCGGCATGTGGTAGGCGTGGGTGACGAGGATGACGCGACCGATCCCGCTCGCACCGAGGATCCGCGCCATGTGCCTGGCATTGGATGCGGTGTCGAGTGAGTCGGTCTCGACCCAGCGCGGCCGGGTCGCCAGGTCCGCGGCCAGCACCTCGGCCATGACCTGCGCCTCGGGGCGCGGCGCACCCAGCGGACTGCCGCCGCTGACCGCGACCGGCAAGCCGCTCCAGCGCCCGATCGCGGCCGCCGCGCGCAGGCGCTCGAGAGTGCGCGCACGCGGCACCTGCGGACCGAAGGCATCGCGACTGTCGCTGCGGATGCCGCCGCCGAGCACGACCACCGCCCGGGGCCCCTGCCCCGCCCGGGCCAGCTGCCGAGCCGCGTCGCGATCGAGCCCGGGACCGGCCCGGCGCTCGAGGCTGTCGATCAGGCCGCTCGCCGCCCACGGCGTCGACAGCACGAGCAGGCCGGCCAGCGCGAGGCAGGCGACGACGCCGGCGGCCATGCGCACTCGTCGCCAGGCGAGTCCCAGGAGCAGCGCGAGAAGGGCCAGCCAGGCCAGCCCCAGCGGCGGCAGCATCAGCGCCGACAATGCCTGGCGGAAGAACACCGCCTCTTCGGCGCCCATCAGGCGGGTCCCCGGGGCCAGGTGGCGCGCCGCTCAGCGTTGCAGCGCGTCACGAATCTGGTCGAGCGTCGCCGGCTCCTCGATGGTGGTGAGGTCGCCCGGGTCGCGGCCCTCGCACAGTGCCTGGATCGAGCGGCGCAGCACCTTGCCCGAGCGGGTCTTGGGCAAGGCCATGACGAGGTGGACCCGCGCCGGACGCGCGACCGCGCCGAGCGACTTGTCGACCACCGCCATGATCTCGCCCTCGAGGGCCAGCCGCTGCGCGGCCTCGGCATACGCGTCCGGATCCTTGAGGACGGCGAACGCCACCGCCACCTGCCCCTTGAGCGAATCGGCCACGCCAACCACGGCGCATTCCGCCACGGCCGGATGGCTCGAGATGCTCTCTTCGATCTCGCGCGTGCCGAGGCGGTGGCCCGCGACGTTGATGACATCGTCGGTTCGCCCCAGGATGAAGTAGTAGCCATCGTCGTCGCGCAGGCCCCAGTCGAAGGTCGAGTAGACCATGCGCCCCGGAACCGACTCGAAATAGGTCGAGACGAAGCGGGTATCGTCGCCCCAGACGGTCTGCATGCAACCCGGGGGCAGCGGCGGCACGATCGTGATCACCCCCTTCTCGTTGTTGCCGACCTCTTCGCCGGTCTGTTCGTGCAGCAGGCGCACGTCGTAGCCGTACAGCACCTTCCCCGGACTGCCATAGCGGATCGGCGTGTTCTCGATTGCGCCGGCGACCGACAGGATCGGCCAGCCGGTCTCGGTCTGCCAGTAGTTGTCGATCACCTGGCGCCCGATACCGTCGGCGATCCAGCGCGCCGTCGGCTCGTCGAGCGGCTCGCCGGCGAGGAACAGGCTGCGCAGCGACGAGGTGTCGTACTTCGTGAGCCAGGCCGGATCCTGCTTCTTGAGTACGCGGATCGCCGTGGGCGCCGAGAACATCACGGTGACCTTGTACTTCTCGACCAGCCGCCAGAGGATGCCGGCGTCGGGGCGCACCGGGGTGCCTTCGTAGACGATGGTGGCCATGCCCGCGATCAGCGGGCCGTAGACGATGTAGGAATGGCCGACTACCCAGCCGATGTCGCTGGTGGCGAAATAGGCTTCGCCGGGCTTGCCGCCGAAGATGTGGGCCATCGATGCGGCGAGCGCTACCGCGTAGCCCCCGACATCGCGCTGCACCCCCTTGGGATTGCCCGTGGTGCCCGAGGTATAGAGGGTGTAGCTGACCTCGTTGGATTCGAGCCAGGTAACCGGTACTTCGGCGTCGAGATGCGCCTCGCGTTCGGTCGCATAGTCGAGATCGCGCCCGGGGACCGCTTCGAACGGCGCCAGTTGCCGGTCGACCATGAGGACCCGCTCCGGCCGATGGGTCGATATCGTCAGCGCCCGCTCGATCAGGGGCTTGTATTCGATGATCTTGCCGGCGCGAGAGCCCGCATCCGCGCTGACCAGCATCTTCGGGGTGGCATCGTCGATGCGCGCGGCGAGCGAGTTCGATGCGAACCCGCCGAAGACCACCGAATGGATCGCGCCGATGCGTGCGCAGGCGAGGATCGCGAACACCGCCTCGGGGATCATCGGCATGTAGATCAGCACCCGATCGCCCCGGCCGACCCCATGCGCCTGCATGATCGCGGCCATCCGCATGACTTCCCGATGCAGTTCGGCGAAGGTATAGGTACGTTCCGCGCCGGTCTCGGTGGAGACGTAGATCAGGGCCGGCTTGTCGCCGAGGCTGGCGAGATGCCGATCGACCGCGTTGTGGCACAGGTTCGTCGTGCCGCCGACGAACCAGCGCGCAAAGGGCGGGCGGGAGTAGTCCAGCACCTGGCCGAAGGGCTCGTGCCAGTCGATCAGGCTGGCCTGCTCGGCCCAGAATCCCTCCCGATCGGCGATCGAGCGGGCATGAAACTGCGCAAGCGTCTCGGCCATACCAATGTCCTCCTCCGGTGCCATCCGCGATCCGTCCCCTCGGCGATCGAACCATCGACCGCTTACCCGAGACTGACGCATCCCGCCCGTCGGGGCAAGATCCCCTGGGAGATGTGCAAGGAGACAGATGAAATATCATTCCCAAGTACTTGCTTTAATTGACTTTTAATCTCTCGGGCGCTACCTTTCGACGATGCATCGAACACGCCGGCAGCCGACCATGGCCCGCGATCGCTCCCGTCTTGCCGGCCCGGTCGTCGCGGGCTTGCTGCTGGCCTGCGCTGCGCTCCATGCGCCGGACGCCGCCGCCCGCCCGGGCAAGCGCCCCGCCACCGAAAGCGGGAACCCGCCCCAGGCCGCCGTCGCGGACCGAACCAGGCCCCAGGTTGCCATCGCCGACCCGACCCCACCCCGCGATGCCGGCGCGGATCGGATACCGTCGCGAAACGCCGCCGCGGATCGAACCCTGCCCCCGGACGCCGCCGCGCTCGGCCCCGAGGCAGCCCTGCGGGCAGTCGCCCTGATCGGCGTCCCGTATCGATGGGGTGGCAATCGACCCGCCACCGGACTCGACTGCAGCGGCCTCGTGCACCATGTGTTCGGCGAAATCGGCCTGGCCACGCCGCGCGATACCCGCGGCCTGAGCCGCGCGGGCGCGACGGTGGCGCGCAAGAGCCTGCAACCGGGCGACCTCGTGTTCTTCAACACCCTGCGCCGGGCCTATTCGCACGTCGGGATCTACCTCGGCGACGGCCGCTTCGTCCATGCCCCTTCGGCCGGCGCCGAGGTACGGATCGAGTCGATGAACGCAAGCTACTGGCGCCAGCGCTACAACGGCGCCCGCCGCCTCGGACCGGCCGAGGATGCGGCGCCGGCCCCGGCGACCCCGGTGGCATCGTCGATCGATGGCGACAGCAACGCGCGATCCCGCGTGGTGGCGCAAGCAGCGAGCCCGGCCAGGCCGGGCGCGGTGGCCCGTGACGAGAGCACCGCGTCGTTCTACCAGTACTGAGAAAGCACCGTGAACCCGTGAACGGAGCACCCCGAGGCCATGGCGCTCCCCGGCCTCGCTGCTGCGCCTTGGTCTCGCTTTGAGAACGATTCCCGTTCCGTGCTAGTCTCGGCTGGCGCCTCGCAGGCAGCCCGCTCGATCGACCCTCGTCGGACCCGGCGGAGCCCGTGATGCCCCAACCCCGATCCAGTCGAAAGCCGAGGACCTCCATGAATACGCTTCGTCGCGCCACCCTGCTTGTCGCCGGCCTGCTCGCCGCGATGCCGCTGCGCGCCGCCGATACCGAACTGAACGTCTATTCCGCCCGCCACTACCAGACGGACCAACGCTTCTACGACGATTTCACGCAACAGACCGGGATCAAGGTCAACCTGATCGAAGGCGCCGACGCTGCGCTGATGGAGCGCCTCGCCAGCGAAGGCGCCAACAGCCCGGCCGACGTCCTGATCCTCGTCGATGCCGCCAGGCTCTGGCGGGCCGAGGAAGCCGGCCTGTTCCAGCCGGTCAAGTCGGCCGTGCTCGCCGAGCGGATTCCGGAAAACCTGCGCAGCATCGATGAAGGCCAGGGCAGCCACTGGTTCGGCGTATCGCGCCGCGCCCGGATCATGGTCTACAACCCGGCCAAGGTCGACGGCGACAAGGTCCGGAACTACGCCGACCTCGCGGACCCCGCGCTAAAGGGAATGGTCTGCACCCGTAGCGGCACCCATCCGTACATGCTCTCGCTGATCGGCGCGATGGTCGAGCACCTCGGCGCCGAGAAAGCCGAGCAATGGGCCGCCGGCGTGGTGGCGAACTTCGCTCGCTCGCCCAGGGGTGGCGATACCGACCAGATCAAGGCCACCGCCACCGGCGAATGCGGCGTTGCCCTCACCAACAGCTACTACCTGGCGCGACTGATGCGCTCATCGAAGGATGTCGATCGCGAGATTGCCGACAAGGCCAAGGCGGTCTGGCCGGACCAGGCCGGCAACGGCACCCACATGAACGCCACCGGGATCGGCGTGCTCAAGCATGCGCCGCATCGCGACGCGGCCGTGCGCTTCATCGAGTACCTGACCAGCGACCAGGCGCAGCGCTTCCTCGCCGCCGGCAACAACGAATGGCCGGCCGTGCCCAGCGTGAAGGTCGACAATCCGGCGCTCGAGGCCCTGGGCGAGTTCAAGCCCGATCCGCTCGAGATCGGCAGGATCGGCAAGGCGCAGCTCGAGGCCGCCAGAATCGTCGACCGCGTCGGCTGGCGTTGACGGTCAGTCGGCCTGGGCGGCGACGACGACGATCTCGACCCGGTACTGCGGCGCCGCGAGCTTGGCCTCGACGGTGGCGCGTGCCGGCAACTTGTCCTGCACCACCCAGGCATCCCATACCGCGTTCATCGCGGCGTAGTCGCCCATGTCGGCGAGATAGATGGTCGCCGTCAGGACGCGCGACTTGTCGGTCCCCGCGTCGGCGAGCAGGCGATCGATCGTCGCCAGCACCTGGCGGGTCTGCCCGGCCGCATCCTCCTTGGGGTCGCCGGCCACCTGGCCCGCGAGATACACCACGCCCTGGTGGCACACCGCTGCGGAAAAACGCGAACCCGGCTTGATACGCTGAATCGTCATCTGCTCTGCTCCAGGAGGAATCGTTCGACCGTGTCGATCTGGTCATCGGTGATCAGGGTCGGCGCATGGCCGACCCCCTCGAAATCGACCCGACGCGCCCGCGGTCCACGGCCCTGCATGGCACTGGCGACATCCTCGGCGAGGACGTCGGACCGGGCGCCGCGCAGCAACAGCACGGGCGCGGTGATGGCGTCGTAGAAAGGCCAGAGGTCGGTGGTCGGTGGCGGCGAACGGAACGGAACGGCAATGGCCGGGTCGTAGTGGTAACCCCAGTGGTCGCCGCGGTTGACGACGAAATGGCGCGACAGCAGGCGGAACTGCTCGTCGGTATGCGGCCCGAAATCGACCATCAGCTCGCGCAGCGCGGCCTCGCCCTGTTCGAAGCTCTCGAAACGGGGATCCTGGCCGACATAGCCGGCGATCCGGGCGAGCCCTTCGGGGTCGATGGCCGGACCGATGTCGTTGAGCACCAGTGACGCGACCGCGTTGCCCGGCAAGGCCGCCATCGACATGCCGATCAGGCCGCCCATCGAGGTGCCGATCCAGTGGACCCGCTCGGTGTCGAGCCGTGCGATCAGGGTGACGCAGTCCGAGATGTACTGGGGCACCATGTACATCGCCGGATCGGCCGCACGGTCGGAGCGGCCCCGCCCGATCATGTCGGGGCAGATGACCCGGAACCGGGCAGCGAGCCGCTCGGCGAGGGCATCGAAATCGCGCCCGTTGCGGGTCAGCCCATGAACACAGACGACTACCGGCCCGTCGTTGCCCGCGCCCCATTCCCAGTACGCCATGCGGTGCAGGCCCCGCGGGTCGGGACAGGTGACGTATCGCAATCGCGGCTCGTTCATCGTGGGTTTCCGTGGGCGCACATACAATGGGTTGGTCCGTTCAACGCATGTTAGCAGGGGGAATCGAATGCTCAAGAGCAAGCTCGCGCTGGTGACCGGATCGACCAGTGGCATCGGATTGGCGACTGCGCGAGCGCTGGCCGCCGAGGGCGCGGACATCGTGCTCAACGGCTTCGGCAAGGACGAGGATATCGAGCGCGAACGCGCCGGGATCGCGTCCGAGTTCAAGGTCGATGTCCGCTACGACGGCACCGACCTGATGGACGTCGATGCGATCGAGCGCATGTTCGCGCGCATCGCCGACGACGGCCGCCAGGTCGACATCCTGGTGAACAACGCCGGCATCCAGTACACCGCGAACGTCGAGGATTTCCCCCGCGAGCGCTGGGACGCGATCATCGCCCTCAACCTCTCGGCGGTGTTCCACACCGCGCGCTGCGCCCTGCCGGCCATGAAGCAGGCCAACTGGGGACGCATCATCAACATCGCCTCGGCCCATGGCAAGGTGGCTTCGGTCCAGAAGTCGGCCTATGTGGCGGCCAAGCACGCCGTCGTGGGCCTCTCCAAGGTCATCGCCCTCGAGACCGCGCGCACCGGCGTGACCTGCAATGCGATCTGCCCCGGTTGGGTCCTGACCGGCCTGGTGCAACAGCAGATCGATGCCCGCGCCCAGCGCGAGGGCATCAGCGGCGAACAGGCCCGCATCGACCTGCTGTCCGAGAAGCAGCCCTCGATCGAGTTCGTGACCACCGAGCAGATCGGCGCGATGGCGGTCTACCTGTGCAGCCCCGGCGCGGACCAGGTTCGCGGCGCGGCCTTCTCGATCGACGGCGGCTGGACCGCCCAGTAGGCGCCGGCGCCCCCACAGGCCTCGACCCGGGCTGGCCCGCGGCGGAGCCGCTGCGCCCCGGGTCGGCCGGTGGCGCCTGGTCTGGGTCGGGTTCGACCCGCAGCCGCCAGTAGCGTCGGTCGGCCAGGCGCCAGCTGGCGACCGCAGGCATGGCCCCGGGCGCGAAGTCGACGCGGACCGTCGCATGGGCGTCGCTGCGCAGCAGGTCGATGCCCCGGCGCCGATAACGTTCCACCACCGCCGCATTCGGATGGCGGAAGCGATTGCGGTAGCCGGCCTGCACGATGCCCAGTCGGGGGGCCACCGCCATCACGAAAGCCGCGCTCGATGACGTGGCGCTGC
Source organism: uncultured Burkholderiaceae bacterium (assembly GCA_964476625.1). Classification (GTDB taxonomy): domain Bacteria; phylum Pseudomonadota; class Gammaproteobacteria; order Burkholderiales; family Burkholderiaceae_E; genus JAMLIN01. Next base: position 28,146 of record CAYZBJ010000007.1, read on the forward strand.
CATGGTGCGGCACCAGCAGCACGTCCGCTCGCAGGCCGGCGTCGCCGAATACCCGGACCAGGTCCCGCTCCTCGGCGGCCTCGATGTCGCCGGCGAGCAGCGCGCTCCCGGCCGCCGAGCGGATTCGCAGGACGCAGCTCGAGCCATTGCCCCCGTAGGCGCGCCGCGGCCCACCCGCCGTGCGCGAGGCGATCCGGTCGGGCCCCGGGTGGAGGATCTCGAACTCGATGCCGTCCCAGGCCCAGCGCTGGCCCCGCGCACAGGGCACGAAGCGCGCATCGGCGGCGAGCGGGTGGGAGCGCCGCAGCGACCCGAGGATGCGCTCGACGCCGATCGACTCGAGCACCGACGCGGCGCCGCCGGCATGGTCGTCGTCCTCGTGGGAAACGACCAGTCGATCGACCCCGGCAATACCGCGTCGTCGCAACCAGGGCACCACGTGCCGCAGGCCGGCGTCGCTGCCCGGCCCGTACGAAGGCCCGGTGTCGTAGAGCAGGCGATGACGGTGGGTCTCGACCAGCACCGCGTTGCCCTGTCCGACGTCGATCGCGGTCAGCCGCCAGTGGCCGGGCGGCGGGCGCGGATCGGTACCGACCAGCAGCGGCAGCATCAGCACGCAAGCCTGGCGGCGGGCGATCGGCCGGGCCGGCGCCAGCAGGAAGAAGCCGGCCGCCACGCTGGCGACCAGGGCCAGCGCACCGGGTGCGGCCACCACCGCGATCGCGCCCGCACCCGTCGACAGCAGCCGCAGCGCCGCGATCAGCCAGCCGACCACCAGGGCGATCGGCCAGAGCAGGAGACCGCCCGCCGCCGGCGACAAGGCGGTGACCCCGGCGCCCGCCAGGGCCAGGGGGGTCACCACCATCGACACCACCGGGATCGCGAAGGCATTGGCGAGCGGGCCGACCAGGCTCACCGAGGCAAAGAACACCGCTCCCAACGGCAACATGGCAACGCTCGCTGCCCACTGGGTCGCTATCGCCTGGCGCCACCAGGCCGGCCGCGCGCCGGCGGCGCCGCCATGGAGCACGATGGCGCCTACGGCGGCGAACGACAGCCAGAAGCCGGCCGACAGCGGCGCCCAGGGGTCGGAAACGACGACCACGGCCGCGGCCAGCGCGAGCACGTCGCCGATCCGCCCGGCGCGCCCCGAGGCCGACGCCCAGGCAGCAACCGCCAGCATCCAGCAGGTACGCTGCGCCGGTATGCCCCAGCCGCTGAAGAGGCTGTAGGCGAAGGCCAGCGCCAGTGCGGGCCACCAGGCGAGCACCGGCGCCGGCCAGCGCTCGAATATCGCGGGCGCGCGCCGGGCGCAGGCGCGCAAGCTTCGCCGGCACGCCCACAGCGCGATCGCGGCGAGCATCGTGATGTGCAGCCCGGATATCGACATCAGGTGGCCCACACCGGTGCGCTGGTACACCTGCCATAGCCTGGGCGGGATCGCGGCCTGGTCGCCCACCACCAGGGCCACGAGGGTGCCGGCGGCCTCCGCGTCCCGTCCTTCGAGGGCCGTGGCGAGCCGGCTGCGCGCCCAGTGGCGGGCCCGCTCGAACGCAATGCCGATGCCGGGCTGATCGCCCGGCAGGCGGGCCGGGAAGCCGGCCTGCCCTTTCTTGCCAGCCCGCACGTAGCCTCGCCCCGCGATGCCTTCGGCCAGCGCCGCGAGTTCGGCGTCGTAGCCGCCCGGATTCAGGACCGCGAGATTGCGCTTGAGCCGGATCGTCAGGGCCCAGCGACTGCCCGGCTCCGGCATCGGCGCGGCGACGCCGCCGAACCAGCGCAGGACGACCCTGCGGTCGCTCGGACAGAGGTCGACGAGGCCGGGCGCCGGCTCGACCGGACGACAGGTCGCGATCCGGAAGCGCAGGCTTGGGCCGAAGCTGCCGGCCACCGGCATCGATTCGACATGGCCGGTCACCGCGAGGTCCACGCCCTCGATCGCCGGGTCGATGCGCGCATCGAGGGCCAGCGCCGCGCGCCACAGGCAGAACGCGATGCTGAGTGCGGCCACGCCGAACCAGCGGCAGGCCGGCGCACGCAGGGCCAGTGCTGCACCGCCCAGCGCGGCGAGCAGGACCACCCACCCGGGCGATGGCAGCGCCGGCAGGCGGTGGGCGAGCAAGGCGGCGGGGACTACCGGCCAGAGCAGGGGCCAGGATGCTCCGCCCGGCCCACCACCGGCGAATGCCGCGACCCGCGCAACGAGGATGGCGACGTGGTGCATGCCACCAAGCCTAGGAGCGGCCTCGACATGGCGCCCCTGCCCTGCGTCCGACCCTTGCGACTGACTCTGGCGACCGATCGGGCCGGGCGCGAGGCGGGGCGGGCTACCAGCTCCGGCGCCCGGGTTGGTTACTCAGGCCGGCTCGGCGGCCGGGCGCAGCCTGGGCATCACCCGTTCGGCGTTCGCATTGGTCGTCGTGGCGATCTCCTCGACCGCCAGCCCGCGCAGGCGGGCGAGTTCGATCGCGATCCTCGCGACCTCGGCCGGCTGGTTCGGCTCGCCGCGGGCAAGCCAGGGCGGCGGGATGTCGGGAGCATCGGTTTCGAGCACGATGGCCTCGAGTGGCAGGCCGCTCGCGAGGCGACGGATGTTGCGGGCCCGCTCCCAGGCCATCGCGCCGCCGAAACCGAGCGCGAAGCCGAATCCGATGAATCGTTCGGCCTGCTCGCGACTACCGTTGAATGCATGCGCGATTCCGCCCGGCACCCGGACCTCGCGCAGGTACTTCAGCAGGCGGTCCTGCGAACGCCGGACGTGCAGCAGCACCGGCAACCGGTGCTCGCGGGCGATCTCGAGCTGGGCGCGATAGAAGCGCTCCTGGCGATCGGCGTCGAAACCCGGCACGAAAAAATCCAGTCCGATCTCGCCCACCGCCACCAGCTTCGGGTCGTCACGGGCATCGACGAGCGCGGCATCGAGGCGCTCGATGTCGCGATCCTGGCACGCATCGATGCGCAATGGATGAATGCCGAGCGCGAAATGAACGCCCTCGAAGCGGGCCGCGAGTTCACGCACCGTGTCGAAATTGGCCGGATCGATCGCCGGCACCACGATGCGCTCCACCCCCGCGCGGCGCGCCCGCTCGACCACGGCTTCGATGCCGATCACCCCCAGTTCACCGGCGTCGAGATGGCAGTGCGTGTCGACCAGGCGAACCGGCATCGCCGCCTACCCTGTCGCGATCCGGCCGTCGCGCAAGGCGAGCAGGCGGTCGGCGCGGCCGGCGAGCTCGAGGTCGTGGGTGGCGATCACGAAGGCGGTGCCGATGCGCTGCGACAGGGAACGCATCAGCGCGAAGACCTGGGCCGCGGTATGCCGATCGAGGTTGCCGGTCGGCTCGTCGGCGAGTACGCAGCGCGGCGTGGTCACGAGTGCGCGGGCAAGCGCCACGCGTTGCCGCTCCCCGCCCGAGAGCTGCGCGGGCAGGTGGCCGACCCTTGCGGCCAGCCCCACCGCTTCGAGCATTCCGGCCGCCTGCTCCTCGCAGGTCCGCACCGGCAGGCGGCGGATGCGCAAGGGCATCGCGACGTTCTCGAGCGCGGTGAATTCGGGCAGCAGGTGGTGGAACTGGTAGACGAAACCGAGCAGGCGGTTGCGGGCATCGCCCCTGGCGGATTCCCCGAGGGTGTCGAGTCGCTGGCCCAGCAGGCTCACCACGCCCGCGCTTGGTTCATCGAGCCCGCCCAGCAGGTGCAGCAGGGTGCTCTTGCCCGAGCCCGAGGAACCCACGATCGCGACGATCTCGCCGGCGGCCACCTCGAGGTCGACGCCGTCGAGCACCGTGAGCGCCGAATTGCCGTCGCCGAACACCCGGCGCAGGCCGGTACAGGCCAGCACCGGGTCGCTGGCCGCCACGGTGGCCTCACTCATAGCGAAGCGCCTCGGCGGGCCGCACCCGGGAGGCCCGCCAGCTCGGATAGATGGTGGCGGCGAAGGCCATCAGGCAGGCAGCCACGCCGATCACGACGACATCGCTCGCGTGCAGGTCGCTCGGCAGGTAGTTGATGAAGTAGATGCCCTTGGGCAGGACTTCGAAGCCGAGCGCCCGTTCGATCGCGCTCATGAGCGGGCCGATGTTCAGGGCGGCCACGACGCCGAGCGCGACCCCGGCCAGGGTACCGAGCACGCCGACCGAAGCGCCCTGTGTGATGAAGATGCGCATGATGCTCCCCGGGCTCGCCCCCAGGGTGCGCAGGATCGCGATGTCGGAGAGCTTGTCGGTGACCGTCATCACCAGCATCGACACGAGGTTGAACGCCGCCACCGCGACGATCAGCATCAGGATCACAAACATCATCCGCTTCTCGATCTGGGTCGCGGCGAACCAGTTCCGGTTCTCCTGGGCCCAGTCACGGACGTAGAGCCCCGGGGGAAGGTCGCGCGCGAGGCTGTCGGCGATCGTCGGCGCCGCCATCATGTCGGTGGTCCGCAGCCGGACACCGCTCACGCCGTCGATGCGAAAGAGCTTCGCCGCATCGGATATGTCGACCAGCACGAGGTTGCTGTCGTACTCGTAGTGGCCCGAGGCGAAGATCCCGCTGACGGTGAACTGGCGCAGGCGCGGGATGATGCCGGCCGGTGTCGGGCTGCCCTGGGGAGCGATCAGGGTGAGCTTGTCGCCGACATCGAGCAGCCACTGGTTGGCGAGCTCCTTGCCGATGATGATCCGGAATTCCCCCGGGGCGAGCGAATCGAGCCGACCGACCGCGAGCTGGCGGGCATAGTCGGCCACCCCCGGCTCGGTGGCCGGATCGATGCCGCGCACCAGGATGCCGCGCACGCTCGCATCGCGGGTCAGCATCGCCTGCCCGGCGACGAAGGGCGCGCCGGCGACGATGTCGGGTCGCTGCGTGGCCTGCCCGACCAGGGATTCCCAGTCGTGGATCGGCGCGCTGCCGGCGAGCACTTCGATATGCGAGAGCACCGACAGCATCCGGTCGCGCACTTCCTTCTGGAAGCCGTTCATCACCGACAGCACGATGATCAGGGCCGCAACGCCAAGCGCGATGCCGGCCACCGAGAGCCCCGAGATGAACGAGATGAAACCGTTGCGACGACCGGTGCGCCGACCCGCCCGCGTATAGCGCAGTCCGATGAAGTATTCGTATGGGAGTTTCATGAGTGCGCCGGCAGTTTGCCATAGAATCGTCTGGTGACTGCCTGCATTCTGTGCCCGGGCGCCCTCGCCGATCCCGATGCGCACGGTCCCGCGCAAGACCCTTCGGACTGGCCGGCCGTGGCGGCGACGACCATACGAGGCATGCGACTGCGCCGCGGCCGGATCCGGCGCCATGACATCGCCGACGCGTCGCTCCCGGACTGGCCCCACGATCACTGGCTGCGCCAGCGCTTCGGACTTGCCGACGATGCCCATCCCGACGCCTCCGATGCGCTCGCCCTGCTGGCCGGCGCCCGACCCCAAGGCGCCCTCGTGGCCCGCCCGGTCCATCTGCATGTCGGGCTCGACCACCTCATGCTGCTGCCGCCCCATGCGGTCTGCCTGTCATCGGCGGCCGCCGCCGAACTGCGCGACGCCGCCAACGGCCATTTCGGGGACGACGGCCCCCAGTTCGAGGTTCTCGCTCCGGGCTGCTGGCTGCTGGTACCGCCCCGGCCGCTGAGGTTGCAGACTCGCCCGGCCAGCATGGCGGTCGGCCGCGACATCCGGGACCATCTCCCCGAGGGTCCGGACGCACGCCAGCTCGCCGCCTGGGTCAATGAGGTCCAGATGCTCTGGCACGGCCATCCGGTCAACGAGACACGCGAATCCGCCGGCCACCTGCCGGTCAACTGGCTCTGGGTCGAAGGCCCCCTGCCAGCGCCGGGCCCATGCGACTTCGCTTCCGTGCATTCCGACCTCCCCAGCCTGCGCGCCCTCGCCGCGGCGGCCGGTGTCGCGGAGGTCGCGCCAGCGCCACGGGCGGCCGCCGAGCTGGGCGAGCTGTTCGATGCGAAGCCTCGCCTGGTCGAGCTCTCCTGCTGGCGGCGGCCCGTCCTCGAAGGCGATGCCGCCGGCTGGCGCGATGCGTGGTCGGCGTTCGCGGAACTCGTTGCGCCGGCATTGCGCGGCGCGCCGCGCAATGCCCGGCTCGAATTCATCCTGACCGGCGAGCATTCGTCGATCACCCTCGACTGGTCCGCGCGAGACCGCTGGAAATGGTGGCGCGCCGCCGACCAGGGGCCACGCGGCGCGGCGGGCCGATGAGTCGCTCGCGCCAGTTGCAGCAACGACAGGTCGACCAGCGCATCGCCGACATGCTGGCTCGCCAGGGCGCCCACCCGGTGCTCTGCCGCGTCCTCGCGAGCCGGGGAGCGCGCGACGCCAGCGAACTCGACAACGGGCTCGCCGGAATCACCAAACCCGAAGCCCTCGCCGATGGCGCGCGCGCCGCCGCGCTGCTGGCAGGCGCAATCTCCGCCGGTGAGCGCATCTGCGTGGTTGCCGACTACGACTGCGATGGCGCGACCGCCTGTGCCGTGGCAGTACGCGGCCTGCGTCGCTTCGGCGCGATCGTCGACTACCTGGTGCCCAATCGTTTCATCCATGGCTATGGCCTCGGCCCGGCGGTGGTCGAGCTGGCGAGTTGCCACCCCCGGCTGGGTCGCCCGGACTGGTTGCTCACGGTCGACAACGGCATCGCCAGTATCGAGGGCGTCGCCGCCGCGCATCGCGCCGGCATGAAGGTGATCATCACCGACCACCATTTGCCGGGCGCCGCCCTGCCCGCGGCCGAGGCGATCGTCAACCCGAACCGCCACGACTGCGACTTCCCGAGCAAGCACCTCGCCGGAGTCGGCGTCGTCTTCTACCTGCTGGGCCTGTTGCGCTCGCGGATGGGGCAGGCTCCCGGGCAAACGCCGGTCGAACTCGTCGACCTGCTCGACCTCGTCGCGGTGGGCACCATCGCCGACGTGGTCCGGCTCGATGCCAACAACCGCCGTCTCGTCGCCGCCGGCCTGCGCCGGATCCGGGCCGGCCGCGCCTCGCCCGGCCTGCTCGCCCTGCTGCGGGTCGCGGGGATCGAACCCGGGCGAGCCACCGTGCGCGACATCGGCTTCGGGATCGGGCCACGCATCAACGCGGCCGGCCGGCTCGCGGAGATCGACACCGGCATCGAATGCCTGCTCGCCGACGACCCGGGGCGCGCCGCGCAGCTCGCCGACGAACTCGACGCCATCAATCGCGATCGACGTCGCATCGAGCAGGAGATGCGCGCGCAGGCGCTCACCGAGCTCAGCCTGCCGGATACGAGCGCGCCGGCGCTGGTGGTCTGTCGCGAGGACTGGCACGAAGGCGTGATCGGGCTGGTGGCGGGCCGGCTCAAGGACCGCTACTGGCGGCCGACGATCGCCCTCGCGCCCGCCCGCGGCGAAGCCGGCATGCTGCGCGGCTCCGGCCGCTCGATCCCCGGGCTGCACCTGCGCGACGCCCTCGAAACGATCGCCAATCGCCATCCGGGCCTGATCGACCGCTATGGCGGCCACGCCATGGCCGCCGGGCTGAGCCTCGCGGCCGCGAACCTGCCCGAATTCACCGCCGCCCTGCGCGAGGCGGTCACCGAACTGGTCGACGACCATGCCTTCGACGAAGTGCTGCTCCACGATGGGCCGCTCGAGCCCGCCGAGATCGATTTCGGCCTGCTCGACGCCATCGACGCGAGCATCTGGGGCCAGGGCTTCCCGGCGCCGGTGTTCGTCAACCGGTTTCGCGTCGACCGCCAGCGCATCGTGGGCGATGCCCACCTCAAGCTGTCGCTGCGGCTGGGCGAACGCAGTTTCGATGCGATCGCCTTCGGCCGCACCGATTCCCTGGGTGAGCAGGCCCGGATCGCCTATCGGCTCGAGCGCAACGACTGGCAGGGACGCGAGGCCCTCCAGCTCGTCGTCGAGGACATCGAGGGCGTCGACAGAGGGAACGCTCCGATATAATTGCCGGTTTCCCGATCGAGCACGACCGCCATGGAAGCCGAGCGCCTGAACCAGATCGAATCCCGCATCGACGACCTGCGCGCCCGGGTCGGCGAGCTTCGGAGGTATCTTTGACTACGATCTGAAAAAGGATCGCCTCGAAGAAGTCAATCGCCTGCTCGAAGACCCGGCGATCTGGAACGATGCCCAGAACGCCCAGGCACTGGGCCGGGAAAAGAAATCCCTCGACGACGTGGTCCTCGTCATCGACGAGGTCGCTTCGGGCCTGGCCGATGCCGCCGAACTGTTCGCGATCGCCCGCGACGAAACCGACGACGATACCCTCCTCGCCGTCGATCGTGATGCCGCCGCCATCGAGGGCATCGTCGAATCGCTCGAGTTCCGCCGGATGTTCTCGAACCCGGCCGACCCCGGACCCTGCTTCCTCGAGATCCAGTCGGGCGCCGGCGGCACCGAAGCGCAGGACTGGGCGCAGATGCTGCTTCGCCAGTACCTGCGCTACTGCGAGCGCAAGAATTTCGCCACCGAAGTGCTCGAGGAGTCCGAAGGCGAGGTCGCGGGCATCAAGGGCGCGACGATCCGCGTCACGGGCGACTACGCCTATGGCCACCTGCGTACCGAAACCGGCATCCACCGGCTGGTCCGGAAATCCCCCTTCGATTCGAGCGGCGGTCGCCATACGTCCTTCGCCTCGGTCTTCGTCTATCCGGAAGTCGACGACTCGATCGAGGTCGACATCAATCCGGCCGACCTGCGCATCGACGTCTACCGGGCCTCGGGCGCCGGTGGCCAGCACGTGAACCGGACCGAGTCGGCGGTCCGCATCACCCACCTGCCCAGCGGCACCGTGGTGCAGTGCCAGAACGATCGATCGCAGCATCGCAACAAGGACGAAGCCATGAAGATGCTGAGGGCCCGGCTCTACGAGCTCGAACTGCGCAAGCAGCGGGCCGAGCAGGACAAGGTGGAGGCCGGCAAGACCGACATCGGCTGGGGCCACCAGATCCGTTCCTACGTGCTCGACAATTCGCGCATCAAGGACCTGCGGACCAACGTCGAGATCAGCAACACCAAGGCGGTCCTCGACGGCGATCTCGATCCCTTCATCGCCGCCAGCCTGAAAGCGGGAGTCTGAGCCAGTGAGCGACGAAACGACGGGCGCGCCGGCCGGCGCCGCCGACGAGAACCAGATCATCACAGAGCGCCGCGCCAAGCTCGCGCGCCTGCGCGAGCACGGCATCGCCTTCCCCAACGACCAGCGCCCGAGCCATCGGGCGGCAAAGCTGCTCGAGCACTACGGCTTCAAGACCCGCGAGGAGCTCGAGGCCGAACAGGTGTCGGTATCGGTCGCCGGGCGCATGGTCCTCAAGCGGGTGCAGGGCAAGGCGAGCTTCGCGACCCTGCAGGATGGCTCCGGCACCGGCGCCCATGGACGCATCCAGCTCTGGATGAACGATGCGGGCATCGGGGCCGACGAGCATGCCGCTTTCAAGCACTGGGACCTCGGCGACATCGTCGCCGCCGAAGGCGTGCTTTTCAAGACCATGAAGGGTGAGCTGTCGATCCGCTGCAGCAGCCTGCGGCTGCTCACGAAGTCGCTGCGCCCCCTGCCCGACAAGTTCCACGGGCTGGCCGATCCCGACATTCGCTATCGCCAGCGCTACGTCGACCTCATCGTCACGGGTGAAGCGCGCGATACCTTCATCGCCCGCAGCCGCACGATCGACGCGATCCGGCAGTTCATGCGCAGCAACGAGTTCCTCGAGGTCGAGACGCCGATGCTGCATCCGATCCCGGGCGGCGCGACCGCGCGCCCCTTCACGACGCACCACAACGCGCTCGACCAGGAGATGTTCCTGCGGATCGCACCGGAGCTCTACCTCAAGCGCCTGCTCGTCGGGGGCTTCGAGCGGGTATTCGAGATCAACCGCAGCTTCCGCAACGAAGGGATCAGCCCGCGGCACAATCCCGAGTTCACCATGATGGAGTTCTACGCGGCCTATACCGACTACCGGTGGCTGATGGACTTCACCGAACAGGTATTGCGCAACGCGGCGATCACCGCCACCGGCAGCGCGGTGCTCAGCTACCAGGGCCAGCGCATCGACCTCGAGCAGCCGTTCGCCCGCCTGACCATCGCCGAAGCGATCCGGGCCTATAGCGCCGACCATGCCACGGCCCCGCTCGACGATCCGGCGTACCTCGATCGCGAACTGCGCCGGCTCGGCGTCGACACCACGGTGGCGCCGCTTGCCGGCGCGGGCGTCGGCGCGCTGCAACTCGCGCTGTTCGAGGAAGTCGCCGAATCGAAACTGGTGCAGCCGACCTACATCGTCGACTATCCGGTCGAGGTGTCGCCGCTGGCCCGCGAGTCCGACGCCCGCCCAGGCATCACCGAGCGCTTCGAGCTCTTCATCGCGGGCCGGGAAGTCGCCAACGGCTTCTCGGAACTGAACGATCCCGAAGACCAGGCCGCGCGTTTCCGCCTCCAGGCCGAAGCCAAGGACGCCGGCGACCTGGAAGCGATGTACTACGACGACGACTACATCCGCGCGCTCGAGTACGGCATGCCGCCCGCGGGCG
>CAYZBJ010000007.1:38671-83491 GCA_964476625.1 uncultured Burkholderiaceae bacterium
GTATCGGCATCGACCGGCTGGTGATGCTGCTGACCGACAGCGCCAGCATCCGCGACGTCATCCTGTTCCCGGCGCTCAAGCGAATCGACTGAGGTACCCGGCGATGCGCCTCGTCCTGCGAACCTACGACATCGTGATGCTGCAGCGACTGCGCTCCGTCCTCGAGCAGCGCGGCATCGCGGTGCACGTGAGCGACGAGTTCACCTTCGCGGTGCCGGGACTGCCCGGCGCCGAACAGCCGCGCGGGCTCTGGGTGATGCCCGAGGATTGGGATGCCGCCATCCGGGCGCTGCGGCATGAGATACCACCGGACGAGCTACCCGCCCTCGAACTCGGCTGATCACCGCACGGCTTCGGAGCCACCTCAGACGTTGAAGGACTCGCCGCAGCCGCACTCGCTCTTGACGTTCGGATTGTTGAAGCGAAAGCCCTCGTTCAGGCCGTCCTTCACGAAGTCGAGTTCGGTTCCCTCGAGATACGGGAGGCTCTTCGGATCGACGAAGACCCGAATGCCGTTGCTCGCGAACTCCTGGTCGCCGTTCTCGATGGCGTCGGCGAACTCGATCTTGTAGGCGAGGCCCGAGCACCCGGTCGTCCTGACGCCGAGCCGCAGGCCGAGGCCCTTGCCCCGGCGCGCGATGAAGCCGCCGACGTGGTCGGCTGCCGCCTTCGTGAGCGTGATACTCGTGTTCATGCTGCCTGGTCCCGTTCGTTCAATCGATCCATCACTGTATGGCATCCCGGCTTTCCGTGCCACGCACCCGCCGCGCCCCGGCCCCCCCGAACCGATGCGCGACGCCCGAACTGCTCAGACGGTGGTCAGCCGGCCGTTGGACAGCTTGATCGGCTGCAGGGTCGACGTCGGGAACGCCAGGGCAGCGCGATGCTCCTTGACGGCCGAGACTTCCCGCGGCCTGGCCTGCGCGACCCGGTCCTTCTGCTGCTCGACCAGCGACTGCAGGCTGACCGAATCGAGGAACTCGATCATCTTGCGATTGAGGGTCGACCACAGCTCGTGCGTCATGCACGGCCCGTCGTCCTGGCAGTTTTCCTTGCCGCCGCACTGGGTTGCGTCGAGCGGCTCATCGACCGCGAAGATGATGTCGGCCACCGTGATCTCGCGCGCCGCGCGCGCCAGGGTGTAGCCGCCGCCCGGGCCGCGGGTGCTTTCCACCAATTCGTGGCGACGCAGCTTGCCGAACAGCTGCTCGAGATAGGACAGGGAGATCTTCTGCCGCTGGCTGATGCCCGCGAGCGTCACCGGACCCTGGTGTTCGCGCAGGGCGAGATCGATCATCGCGGTGACGGCGAACCGCCCTTTGGTCGTTAGTCTCATGGCTGGTCCTCTGGAGGAGGTTGAGGGGTTAGCCTCACATTAGACTTATCCGACTAATTTAGTCAAGTATCCGGGGTGATTGCAGGGTTTGAGGCAGGCGCTGCGCGTTCGCGACGCCAGGGCCGGTCGCCGCCCCTCGCCGGGCGGTGGCGACCGAAGCCTTCCACCGGGACCCGGAACCGGCCCGCAGGAGACCTGCGGGACCCGTCCGGACCCGGCCGGCCAGCCGGAAATCAGGCCGCCGCGACCTGGGTCGCGCGTCGCTTGGCAAGTTCGAGCAGCCCCCCGCAGGCATCCTCGATGTAGTCGAGGGTCTGCTCGAAGGCGGCCTGGTTGCCGTAGAACGGATCGGGGATGGTCGCCGAGTCGTACTCCGTGGCGAAGCGCATCAACAGCTGGAGCTTGTGGTGATGGCGCTTGCCGACGGTCTGCTGCAGCAGCGACAGGTTGTCCCAGTCCATCGCGAGCACGAGGTCGAACTGCTCGAGATCCTGGTCCGAGATCCGCGACGCGCGCAACTCGGAGATGTCGACTCCGCGCTTGGCCGCGGCCGCGATCGCGCGCCGATCGGCCGACTCGCCGACGTGGTAGCCATGGGTGCCGGCCGAGGCGACCGAGACGATGTCCTCGAGCCCGGCCTGGCGCACCATCTGCCGGAACAGCCCTTCGGCCATCGGCGAGCGACAGATGTTGCCCATGCAGACGAACAACACCCGGGTTCCCATTCTGAAAGTGACAGGTTCCTTGTTGGCCATTTCAATTTCCAATAGATGAATGCTGAAAATTTCGCGAATCGTTCATGCGGGTTCGGGCAGCCCTGCCGGCGAGGGCGGCATCCCCGTGCCGCTGGCGCCGAACACCTGCTCCTTGAGTCGCGCCAGCCGGTCGCGCGCCTCGGCCGCCTTCTCGAATTCGAGATTCCTGGCGTGCTCGAGCATCTGCTTCTCGAGTCGCTTGATCTCCTTGGCCAGGGCCTTCTCGCTCATCGCGCCGATCTCCAGCGACTCGAGCTCGGCCCGGCTCTCGGCGCGCGCCTGGCGGGGATCGAAGACACCGTCGATCATCTCGCGCACCGCCTTGTCCACCCCGCGCGGCACGATGCCGTTGGCTAGGTTGAAGGCCTCCTGCCGCCCGCGCCGCCGGCTGGTCTCGTCGAGCGCCCGCCGCATGGAATCGGTGATGCGATCGGCATAGAGGATCGCCCGCCCCTCGAGGTTGCGCGCGGCCCGTCCGATGGTCTGGACCAGGCTGCGCTCCGAGCGCAGGAATCCTTCCTTGTCCGCATCGAGGATCGCCACCAGCGCCACCTCGGGAATGTCCAGGCCTTCGCGCAGCAGGTTGATCCCGACCAGCACATCGAAGACCCCGAGCCGCAGGTCGCGAATGATCTCGACCCGTTCCACGGTCTCGATGTCCGAATGCAGGTAGCGCACCCTGACACCGTGCTCCGAGAGGAAATCGGTGAGATCCTCGGCCATCCGCTTGGTCAGGGTGGTCACCAGGACCCGTCCGCCGGCGACGGTCACCGTGCGGATCTCCGAGAGCACGTCGTCGACCTGGTTGGTCGCCGGCCGCACGTCGACTTCCGGATCGGTCAGGCCGGTCGGCCGCACCAGCTGCTCGACCACTTGCCCCGCATGCCGGGCTTCGTAGTCGGCCGGCGTGGCCGACACGAAGATGCACTGGCGAACCTTCGACTCGAACTCCTCGAACTGCAGGGGGCGATTGTCGAGGGCCGACGGCAGGCGGAACCCGTACTCGACCAGGGTTTCCTTGCGCGACCGGTCGCCCCGGTACATGCCGCCCAGCTGGCCGATCGTCACATGGCTCTCGTCGATGAAGATCAGGGCGTCGTCGGGCAGGTAGTCGAACAGGGTGGGCGGCGGCTCGCCCGGGGCCGCCCCCGACAGGTGCCGCGAGTAGTTCTCGATGCCCTTGCAGAAGCCCAGCTCCTGGAGCATCTCGAGATCGAAACGGGTGCGCTGCTCGAGACGCTGCGCCTCGACCAGCTTGCCCTCCTGGTAGAAGAAGCGCAGGCGCTCGGCGAGCTCCGCCTTGATGGTCTCGATCGCCCGCAGCACGGTCGCGCGCGGCGTGACGTAGTGCGAGGACGGGTAGATCGTGAAGCGCGGCACCCGCTGGCGGATCCGCCCGGTCAGCGGATCGAACAACTGGATGGACTCGACTTCATCGTCGAAGAGCTCGAAACGCACCGCGAGTTCGGCATGCTCGGACGGGAACACGTCGATGGTGTCGCCCCGGACCCGGAAGCAGCCGCGGGCGAAGTCGGTGTCGTTGCGGGTGTACTGCATCGCGACCAGGCGCTGGAGGATCTCGCGCTGCGACATCCGGTCACGCTCGCGCAGGGTCAGCACCATGGCGTGGTAGTCGCCCGGGTTGCCGATCCCGTAGATGCACGACACCGTCCCGACGATCACGGTGTCGCGGCGCTCGAGCAGCGACTTGGTCGCCGACAGGCGCATCTGCTCGATGTGCTCGTTGACCGAGGAGTCCTTCTCGATGAACAGGTCGCGCTGCGGAACGTAGGCTTCCGGCTGGTAGTAGTCGTAGTAGGAGACGAAGTACTCGACCGCGTTATGGGGAAAGAACTCCCGCATCTCGGCATAGAGCTGGGCGGCGAGCGTCTTGTTCGGCGCCAGCACCAGGGCGGGCCGGCCCAGCCGGGCGACCACGTTGGCCATGGTGAAGGTCTTGCCCGAGCCGGTGACGCCGAGCAGGGTCTGGTAGCTCAGGCCGTCGGCGACGCCGTCGACGAGCGATTCGATCGCGCGCGGCTGGTCGCCGGCCGGCGGGAACGGCTGGTACAGGTTGAATGGACTATCGTCGAAGCGAAGGAATTTCGCCTCGTCGAGGACCGCTCTGGCCATGTAATTCCAGTAGTCGACACAAAGGGATCGGCAACTTTCCGACCCGCCATCCGGCGCACGGGACGGCACGGTCGCGCGTCTTTCGCAACGTTCGAGGGCGCGGCCAAGCCGACTTTCCGCTATGCTTTCGCCTTGTGGCCACGCCCGGCAAACCGGTGCGAAAGACCTAGGCTCGATTATCCCGTCTGCGCCCCCAAAAAGCTAGTGCCCTGCACCATCAGCGACCCGAGCGTAGTCGGTTGTAATATTTTTTACATTTCAAAATCAAGGACTTGCAAGACCCAAATGTCTGCGTCGAACTTTGCCGCGGTGCCACTTGCCCCCCGTGATCCGATTCTCGGCCTGACCGAGGCCTACCTCGCCGACGAACGGCCGGACAAAGTCAATCTCGGGGTCGGGGTCTATTACGACGACAGTGGCAAGGTGCCGGTCCTGGCGGCCGTCGCGGAAGCCGAGCGGCGCCGGGTGGCAAGCTCCCCGGCGCGCGGCTACCTGCCAATCGAAGGTTTTGCCCAGTACAACAAAGCGGTGCAGCAATTGCTGTTCGGCGCCGACTCGGCGCTGCTCGCCAACGACCGGGTTGCCACCTTCGAATGCCTCGGCGGCACCGGAGCCCTGCGGGTCGGCGCCGACTTCCTGCGCGGGCTCGGCGACAAGGCCAAGGTCCTGATCTCCGACCCCAGCTGGGAGAACCACCGCGCGATCTTCCAGACCGCCGGGTTCGAGGTC
This sequence comes from uncultured Burkholderiaceae bacterium, assembly GCA_964476625.1. GTDB lineage: Bacteria > Pseudomonadota > Gammaproteobacteria > Burkholderiales > Burkholderiaceae_E > JAMLIN01. The sequence continues at coordinate 43,625 of CAYZBJ010000007.1, forward strand.
GCCACCTACCCCTACTACGACCCACAGACCCACGGCGTGCGCTTCGAGGAGATGCTCGCCGCCGTCGCGGCGGCCGCGCCCGGCGATGTCGTCGTCCTGCATGCCTGCTGCCACAACCCCACCGGGGTCGACATCGACGCCGCCCAGTGGAGCCAGGTCGTCGAGGCCTGCGCCCGGGCGGGCGTCATCCCCTTCCTCGACATGGCCTACCAGGGCTTCGGCGACGGCATCGAGCAGGACGCCACCGCCCTGCGGCTGTTCGCCGCATCGGGACAGAACCTGCTGGTCGCCAGCTCCTTCTCGAAGAACTTCTCGCTCTATGGCGAGCGGGTCGGCGCCCTGTCGATCGTCACCGCCGACGCCGACGAGACCGCCCGGGTCCTGAGCCAGGTCAAGCGCCTGATCCGCGCCAACTACTCGAACCCCCCGACCCACGGCGCGGCGCTCGTCGCCGGCGTGCTCACCACCCCCGCGCTGCGGGCCCAGTGGGAAGGCGAGCTGACCGGCATGCGCGATCGCATCCGCGCCATGCGCTCGGGCCTCGTCGAAGGCCTCGCGAACAAGGGCATTGCCCGCGACTTCAGCTTCGTGACCCGGCAGCGCGGCATGTTCTCGTTCTCGGGCCTGAACCGCGAGCAGGTCGACCGCCTGCGCGAGGAGTTCGGTATCTACGCGGTCGGTTCGGGCCGGATCTGCCTCGCAGCGCTCAACAGCCGCAACCTGCCGCGCGTCGTCGACGCGATCGCCGCCGTCGTCGCCTAAGGTGAAACAGCCCCCCACGCGGGGGCGACCAGTGGCTTCGGACGGCCGGGCGCCACGGATACCAGCTACACTGGGTACTCCGAAATACCGGTCAAGCCGGACAGGAGACGGTCGTGTCGCTGATGTCGCTCGATGAACTCGCCCACCTGATTCCCGACGGCGCGAAGCTCGCCATCCCCAAGGACGATACCGGGGTATCGATGGCGGCCACCCTGGCCCTGGTCCGGCGCGAAGCGCGTGGACTGCATCTGGTCTGCGTACCGGTTTCCGGCCTGCAGGCCGATGTCCTGATCGGCGCCGGCTGCGTCGATACCCTCGAGACCTCCGCGATCACCCTCGGCGAATTCGGCCTCGCGCCCCGCTTCACCGATGCGGTCCGCAACGCCCGCCTGCGCCTCGTCGACGGCACCTGCCCGGCCATCTACGCCGGGCTGCAGGCCTCCCAGAAGGGCACGCCCTTCATGCCCCTGCGCGGCATCCTGTCTTCCGACCTGCTCGCCCATCGCGACGACTGGAAGGTCATCCCGAATCCCTTCGGCGAGGACGACCCCATCGTCGCCATCCGGGCGATCCGCCCGGACATCGCCCTGTTCCATGCCCGGGCGGCCGATCGCTTCGGCAACGTCTTCATCGGCCGCGATCGCGACGGGCTGCTGCTCGCCCATGCCTCCGACACCGCGCTGGTGACGGTCGACCGGATCGTCGACGGCAACCTGCTCGAGGACCCCGACCGCGCCGGCTCCACGGTACCGGCCATGTATGTGGGCGGCATCGCCCTCGCGCCACAGGGCACCTGGCCGGTGGGCTTCGGCGGCGGCAGCCCGGACGCCGACTGGATGCGACGATACATCGCAATCGCCCGTGATCCTGATGGATTCAAGGCAATGGTCGATACATTGGCGGCCGAAGCCCCGTGGTCGACCGAGGCGACCGCTACCGCGGGCGAGCTGGCATGAGCCTGGGCGACGAAAGCAGCGGCGCAGCGACTGCCGTCGAAGGCCTGATCCTCACCATCTCCGGCCTGCTGCACGGCGTGGCCCATGTCGCCGTCGGGGCGAGTTCGCCGATCCCGGGCGCCGGCGCCCTGCTCGCCCGCGCGCTGGCCGAACAGCGCGGGGAAGCCGCTGTGAGGCTGTCGATTCTGGGGTCGAGGCGGCACAACAGTTTCACCAACGGCGGGGTCGAGATCTTCGACCTGATCGGCCAGGGGCGGATCGGCGCCTTCTTCCTCGGTGGCGGCCAGATCGACGGTGAGGCGAACATCAATCTCGTCGGCACCGGCGACTACCCGCAGACCTCGGTGCGCTGGCCCGGTTCCTTCGGCTCCGCGTACCTGTACCACCTCGTGCCCCGGGTGATCCTGTTTCGCGAAGAGCATACCCGGCGGGTGATGGTGCCGCGGGTCGACTTCGTGTCCGCCGCTGGCCCGCGCGACGACAAGGCCTATCGCCCAGGAGGGCCGCACGCCCTGCTGACCCGGCTGTGCCTGTTCGATTTCGAGCGGACGAAACGCCGCTTCCGGCTGCGCAGCGTGCATCCGGGCCACAGCATCGAGGAAGTGCGCGACGAAACCGGCTTCGAGTTCGACTGCCCCGCCGACGTGCCGACGACCCCGATGCCCGACGCCGCGACCCTGGCGCTGATCCGCGACCGGGTCCGCGAGGAAATCGGCGAGACCTACCCGAAGTTCGCCGCCGGCCTGCTGCCCGCCGCGCTGGCCTGAGGTTCGCACCACCGGCCTGGTGATTCCAGCACAGGGCCGGATGAAGTCGACCAATGAGAAAGGGGTTGGGTGATTACTCACCCAACCCCTTGATATATCTGGCTCCCCGACCAGGGCTCGAACCTGGGACCTGCGGATTAACAGTCCGTCGCTCTACCAACTGAGCTATCGGGGAATAGCCCGCTATCATAGCGTTCGGCGGGAGGGGCCGCAAGCTGGCAGCGATTTTTCAGCCACTCAGATTCCGCTTGCGGCCAGTGTAGATAGACAAGGTCTCCTGGACCCTGCCGACGCCCTATGCGCACTGGCTCGAGCGACGAAGCGCGCCTGGGCGTAGTCCTCGACATCCCAGTCGGACAGGCCATTGCCCCGCTGGTTGTCGCGAAGGCGATCCGGGTGCCATCGGCGGAGCGGCAAAAAAAGCGATGACTTTGCCTCCTTGCGCGCCTGCTTGCCAGGCTTGTGAAGGCTGCGCCGACGACGACGGCACAACAGCGGTCGACAGGGCCTTGATCGGCTCGGAGCCGCGTTCATGTGGACCCGCCCCGTTTCATGAGATAGTGCGCTCCTTTGCAGCCAGTCGGACGACCGACGCGCAACGCCAATGAACAAGACCACTCGAAACCGCATCCTCCTCTCGGTCCCGATCGTGGCGGCCGCTGCCGTGTTCATCTTCGCCAGCCTGCCCGTCAAGGACTGGTCGGTCGGCCTCGGTGTGGCGATGGTCTGCGCCATGTGCCTGCTGGGACTGCACGCGATCTGGACCCGTTCGCCCGCCCTGATGGAAGAAGAAGCAGAGGCCAGGCGACAGGAAGCGAAGCCCTTCTCGCGGCGCCAGCCCGGGGACCGGAGGGCTCGCTGGAGCATCTTTCGCTGACCCTGCGCGGCTAGAGGGAGCGAAGATACTGGGCGAGGTCGGAGACCTGTTCGTTCGTGAGCCCGAGCGAGCGCCTCATGTTGTAGGTCTCGACCACGGCTTCCAGGGTCGGGGCCGAGCCATCGTGGAAATACGGTGGGTGCTGCCATACGCCCTTGAGTGGCGAGGTCCGATACATCTTCGTGGCCGAGCGCGACGCATAGCTCGGTGATTCCGGTTCGGCCATCGAATCCGATGCCGGGTGCAGGGTCGTGTTCGCGTCGGTAAAGAGCGCTCCGCTGTGGCAGCTCGCGCACTGCCCTGCTCCTTCGAAGAGCAGCTTGCCGCGGCTGGCGGCAGCCGCGTCGAAACTGCCGGCCGGTGGCGGTGGCGCGGAGATGGACAACTGGTAGGCCTGCAGGGCGGGCAGCTTGCTCGTGATCAGGTCTTCGGTGCCATGGGTGATGTCGAGGTCCAGGCGGGGGTCGACCATCGTGCCGAGCCCGCCCATCTGCACGATGCCGACGTAGCGGTTCCAGTAGGCGAGCTCTTCGCCGTCCCCGGTGAACGTGACGCTGTGGATGCCGTCGAGCCCGTAGGCCGGCGGGATGACGACCGGCTTGTTCAGGCCATCGACGTTGTGCCGCGGGTCGTACATGCCGGCACCCCAGGAATTGAACTGCGCCTTCGCGGCGGCGTCCACGGCCGGCGACAGCGCGATGATGGCGCCCGGGTTCAGGTCCCGGTTCGGCCAGCCATCGAGGCGCATGCCGATGCCGGGCGCGAAGGAATCATCCACCGTGGCGTGGCATAACGCGCAGGTGATGCCCACCCGCGTGAGCGTGTCGACCCCGTCGACGGATTCGACCGTGCCCTTGACCCCGACGACCGCGTCGAGCTTCAGCAGGGCGATCGTGGTCGCAGGGCTGCCGAGGTCGATGCTGCCGTCCTGGATTCCCGCCACCACGGCGGCGGGCAACGCGTGTGAATCGACCTTCAGGCCGACCGACAAGGCCGTCAGCGGATCGACCGCGGCACTGATCACTTCGTGCATCCGCAGTGTGTCGGTCCATTGCGCTTCATCGCCGAAGGTGTCGTAGCGGAACACCTGCTGGCCCTCCTCGACAAGAAGGGCCTGGTCGGCCGCATGGTCGCCCGAGGAACCGCCACAGGCGGCCAGCGTTGCCGCCAGCATGGCGATTGCCGGATATGCGGTAACACCGCGCCGCATCACGCGTGAACTCCGGATCATGTTCCACTCCCTTGGGTCGGTAGCGCGGCGCCGATCGGCGCCGGTCAATCAGCGAGCCGGCAGTCCTTGCCTGGCCGGGTTGCCTCGCGCAGCCAGGTGATCAGCGCCGCGCGGTCGGCCGCGCCAGGTACACCCGTATAGGTCATGTAGGTCTTCGGGACCGTGTGCATCGGGTCCTGCAGGAAATGGTCGAGCGTCTGCTCGTTCCAGACGATGCCGCTTGCCTGCATCGCGGGCGAATAGCCGTCGTAGCCTGGCGCGGTGCCCGCCTTGCGGCCGAACAACCCGCAGTGCTGCGGTCCGGTCCGGTTGGCGTCGATCGCATGGCAAGCCAGGCAGCGGCCATAGACCGCTTCGCCACGACGTAGCGTCGATTCGTCGGGCGCAGCGCAAGCCGCCGCGGCCAGCAGCAGGCTGGCCAGCCCCACGACGGCTGCGGGCAAGCGGCGGTGGCTCATGACACGAAGGCCGCAGGCACCGGGTTCTCGCCAAGCGCATGACGAAGCACGGCCCAGTGCATCGCCTCGTCGCCGAGGATGCTGGCCGCCACCCTGGCGAGATCGCGGTCGCCGAACAGTGGCACCGCACCGAGATAGGCCGAAACGGCGCCCTTCTCCAGTCCGGCGGCGAAGCGCAGGACGTCGGTCTGGTTCTTCAGCTTGTCGACCGGAAAGCTGTACTTGTCCTTCGCCGACACCGGACGGCCGCCGAGCTTTTCGATCGTCGCCGCGAGCGCCGAAACATGCTCCTTGTGATGCCCCTGGAACTGGCCCGCGAGGGCGAGCACGTCTTTCTGGAGCAGGCCGCTCTCGGCACCCACCTGGTAGGCGGCGACCGCCTCGAGCTCGGCGCCCAGCGCGGTATTGAGGATGCGCACGTCGGCTTCGGGGTCGGTCGCCGCAGCGCCCGAACCGGTCCGGGGGCCGGCGGCGAGCGCCTCGCAGCCGCCCAACAGGGCGACCGCCCCGGCCGAAAGGACCCCGGCTCCGGTGACCAGCGCGCGCCGGCGCATGAGGATGCCGGTATCGGATGCGAAGAATGATGGGCTGAACATGGCAGGTTCCTTGTTTGGTGAGCAAGAGGAGAGGACGCGGGGACGCGGCCGGGTGGAACGGATGAGGAAAGAAGGGAAAGGATCGGGATCAGTGCGAGCGGATGCGACCGGTTCGCGCCAGTTCGCCGAGCACATGGTTCACCACCGCATCGCAACGCGCGCCGGCGAACTGGAAGGCATCGGGTGCATGGGATTCGACCTGCTGGCCGATCAGGTCGCGCAGCATCGAGCGGGCGCGCAGGTAGCGCGTGCGGACGACGGCATCGCTGACCTGCAGGCATCGCGCCGCCTCGTCGACGCTGGCTTCCTCGACGGCCCGCAGGATGAAGACGCTGCGGTAGATCGGCGGCAACTTCCCGATCGCCGACTGCAGGATGTCGCGGACTTCGCCCCGCTCGGCGGCGATGTCGGGCGCTTCGGACTCTGGAGCCAGGGACATCGGGTTCTCCGGTATTGGCTCGCCGTCCCGGGGTTCGAGTTCACCCCACTGGACGAGCCGGCCTTTGCGTCGCATGAGGTCCACGGCCGTGTTGAAGGTGATCCGTGCCAGCCATGTGCCCAATGCCGCATCGCCGCGGTAGGCATCGAGGTGCGAAAAGGCCCGCAGGTAGGATTCCTGCACGACGTCCTGTGCTTCGGCATCGTCCGTGACCACACCGCGCGCGGATCGAAACAGCAGCCGGTTGTGCTGGCGCATGATCGCCTCGAACGCCAGGGCATCGCCCGCGCGCGCCCGCAGCACCAGCGCCATGTCTTCGTCCATGTTGGCGTGGCGGGTCGCCGCACTGGCTGTCGATTGCTGGGGCATCGTTCTTCTCGGGCAGGTTCTCGGGGCTATCTGCTCATTAGACGCGCCGGGTCCCAAAAAGGTGACAGGCCCGGATCTCGATGCCCATGCCATCGACCCGCGGCGCGACCCCGTGCGGGCGGGTTTGCGGTATATCTTGGACATCCCCGCGTTCCCTACCAGGGCTGGAGGCCCCGCGAGCCATGAAGATCCTGTTGCTGTCGGACCTGCACCTGTCCCTGCATCCGCTGGCCGCGCCGCCCACGGATGCCGACGTGGTGGTGCTCGCAGGCGATCTCGGCCGACCGCCCGCGGCGATCGACTGGGCCAGGCAGTTCGAGCAGCCGACCCTGTTCGTTGCCGGCAACCACGAGTTCTACGGTTCGGACCTGGTGTCCACCTATGCGCAATTGCGCGATGGCGCGCGCGATGCGCGGGTCCAGATACTCGAGCGCGATGAATGGGTGTACCAGGGCGTGCGCTTTCTCGGCTGCACCCTTTGGTCGGACCACCGCATCTACGCCGATGCGCAGGCGCGCGAGCGCGGCCTGACGATGGCCACCGAACTGGTGCGCGATTTCAGCCGGATCGGGCTCGTGCCGGACAGCGACGAGCGCCTGAGCCCGATGATTGCGCGACGGATCTTCGACGAATCCGTCGCCTGGCTCGACGAGCGCTTTGCCGAACCCCACGAGGGGCCGACCGTGGTCATTACGCATTTCGCGCCGTCCCTGCAAAGCATCCACCCGCGCTTTGCCGACTCGCCGATCAATGCCTGCTTCGTGAGCGACCTCGCGGCGCGGATCGAGCGCTGGCGGCCGACGCTCTGGCTGCACGGCCATACCCATGACAGCTTCGACTACCGGATCGGCGCGACCCGGGTGCTCGCCAATCCGCGCGGCTATGCGCCGGGCGGCGTGGTCGAGAACGCCTTGTTCGATCCGGCGTTCCACATCGAGATTCCTTCAATCCCTGGAGCCATGCCATGAATGAAGCCACGGTCATCGACAACGCCAGCGAGTCCCGCTATGAACTTCGCGACGGCGACCAGGTCGGCGGGGTACTGCGCTACGAGGACCGCGGTGGAGTCCGGGTCTTCACCCATACCGTGGTGCCGCCCGAGCATGAAGGCAAGGGCCATGGATCGAAGCTCGCGAAAGCCGGACTCGATGACACCCGCCGGCTCGGGATGAAGGTGGTCGCCCAGTGCGAATTCATCGATTCGTATATCACCCGGCATCCCGAATACGCCGACCTGCGCTCGACCGGCGACCGAGGCGACGCCAGCCGATGACGATGCCGGTCAGGCTGAGCGCGGCGCCGCCCAGGCTCAGGACGATGAGCAGCAGGTCCCACAACGGCCGACGCTCGAGCAGGTAGAGCCAGTCCCAGCTGTGGAGCATCGCGAACAGCCAGCGGCTCGCGCGACGGCCGCTGTCGAGGCGCCCGAGCACCGCGCCGGTACGCGGATCGACATGCACCCAGCTCGCACCCGGATCATCGAAGACCACCCGCAGGACGGGTAGCGGCTTGTCGCGACCGCCGGTCATCGTGTGGGGCTCGCGGGCGTAGTAGTAGAGGTCATGGGCGACGAGGCGCTCGATGCGCACGACGGGATCGGGCAGCAGCCGTGCGGCCGCGGCCGCGACCGCTTCGGGGCTGAGCTCGACCGCCTGCCCCGTGCGAGCATCGAGGGGCAGCCCAGGTCCCCCCGCGCCGTTGGCGAGCACGAGGGTCCGCCCAAGCGCGCGAACCCAGCGAAGCTCGCGAACCCCGTCTCCGCTCGCCGCCAGCAGGACCGATGGCGCTGCTTCGTCGGCGGAGATCCGCAAGGGACCGCCATGCATCGCGTCGATTCGCAGGGAGGCCGCCCCGGTGTCGAAGATCCGCCAGGGATTCATCGACATCAGGCCGCTGAAGATCCAGGTAATCGTCACCAGCGCGAACAGCAGGCCGCTGACATGGTGCCAGCGCATCATCCGCGATCGGTACGGCGTGCGCCTGCCACTGCGATAGGCCTGCCGGAAGCGCCAGCGCAGGACCCCGACGACGGCGCCGGTCAGCGCGACGGCGATTCCGACGATGGACAGCCAGTTGACGATCTGCGCCCAGTAGCGGTCGACAGGGCCGCCGCGAAACGGGTACAGCCAGTGGATCCACGCACCGGCATAGTTCCACAGGCGCTCGGCCCGCGGGGCATCGCGCACGACCTCACCGGTACGGCCGGACACATAGAGCCGGGTCGATGCGGCGTCGGCGAGCTGCACCCGATGCAGCGGCCGATGGGCGTCGAGATTGCGCGAATGGGTGAAGGCATCCTCGTCCACCGTGCCGAGATACACCAGCCCGGTCGATGCGCCCGCATGTGCTGCATGGGCAGCGTAGACCGCCGCGCTCGCCAGTGCCCGGGCGCTATCGACGGCGTCGAGCACCGCTCCGCCGAGGGCGTCGATCACTACCGTGCCCTGCCCTGGCGGGCGGCGGCCATGGTCGCCGTGGCCTGCGGAAGCAACGGCGGCCGGCGTCGCCAGGTACACCGCCCGGCCGCCGCTCGATGCTGCCAGCCGCAGGTCGGCCAGCGGCCCATCGATCCCCGCCGCATCGAGGGCCTGTCGCGGGCCGAGCAGCCCGTCGGTCGGCGCCAGCACCGGCAGGTGCTCCAGCCGCTCGGCCTCGGTGAGCTTCGGGTACCCGACATACATCATGACGACGCCCGAGACGAACCACATCGCGAAGAACAGGCAGGCGACGATCCCCAGCCATCGATGGACGAAGTACAGCCAGCGCCGGGCATGGGTTCGCATCGGCGTCTCCTAGAAACTCGCCCGCAGGGCGATATCCGCCGTGCGCGGCGGCCCGAGGTAGGCGGAAGTCGACGCCAGGTTCGTCGCATGGACCCGGTCGGTGGCGTTGCGCAGGCGCAGTTCGGCCGACAGATGACGATTGATGCGATACCCGAGACCGAGGTCGACGAGGGTGTACGAGGGCCAGTGCGCCGTATTGAGCGCATCGCCGTACACCTTGCCGACATGGCGTACACCGACGCTGGCGCGCAGCGCCGGGCTGAACGCATAGCCGAGCCACAGGTTGGCCACCGTCGACGGCGTGTTGGCCGGCGTCCGGCCGGCCAGCGACACACCGCCCTGGTTGAAGTTCCGGTACTCGGCATCGACCCAGGCAAGGTCGCCCCGGATGGACCATCGCGGCGTCGGCTGCAGGCCGACGGCGATCTCGATACCCCGCGAGCCCTGCTCGCCGACGAGCACCGTCAGATTGCTGTCGTCCGGGTCCTGGGTGGCGATGTTCTCGCGCCGGATGTCGTAGAGCGCGACGGTCGCGCTGCCCCGGCCGTGCCAGAAATCGAGCTTGGTGCCGATCTCCATCTGACGGCCCCGGGTCAGTTCGCTGTTGTTGCGCACGTCGGCGAACGACGCGGTCGACAACACCCCCGAGGGGGGATCGGCCGCGGTCGCGTACTGCACATAGGCGCTCGCGCCCGGCGCATAGTCCCAGACCAGGCCGATTCGGCCGGTAGTCGGCCGGTAGTCGCGTCGGAACCGCGCCGGCGAACTCGCGGTGACCTCGCGACGATTGACGAGATCGAGACGGATGCGGTCGTGGCGCAGTCCGGTGATGAGGGCGAGCGACTCCGTCAGCTCGGTCCGGTTCTCGACGTACAGGGCGATGGTCGTGACCTTGTTGTCGCGATCCGGTCGGTATCCCGGAGCCATGCCCGGGATGTCGAAGAAGCGCTCGGTCGCGAAGTCGTAGGGATCGACCGTATCGATGACCCCCGACAGGCTGTTCGGGAACCGTGTCTGCCGGTTGACGCTGGCATCGAGCCCGAAGGCCCATTCGGAACGTCGGCCCGCCAGCTGCCCCGGATAGGCGCCTTCGATCCGGTCGCCGACCAGACGCTGGTCGTGCCGCTGCAGGTAGGCGCTGGAGCGGATCACCACCGCGTTGCCGGCGTCGAAGCGGTAGCCCTCGACGTTGCGGTAGTCGCGCAGCGCATCGTAGGCATAGAAGGTGTTCTTCAGCTGCAACGCCGCCCCGGCGCTCCACTGCGTGATCGAGCGCAGCCACTGGACCCGCTGCGCGTAGATCCCGTCGGCGCTGTTGTAGTTGCGAAAGCGGGTTCCTTCGTCGACTTCGAGCCGGCCCGCGATCGGGTTGCGCAGCGGCGTACCCCAGTAGGGACGCTCCACGTCCTCGTCCTGGAACTCGTAGGCCAGGGTGTGCCGGAGCCCGCCGCCGAAGTCCGAGCGCAGCGACGCCGCGAACTGGGTCGCACGCGTGGCGGTGCCATCGATCCAGTTGCCGGCGTCGCGATGGTTGATGTCGATGCGGGCATGATGGTCCCCCGCCCCGCTGCCGTCGCCGGCAATCCGCCGGTTCAGGCCGAGCGACAGCTCCTTCAACTGCTCGGTGCCAAGGCGCAGCCGGAGTTCGGTGGCATCGCTACGCTCGGCGAGCCGGGTGATGTAGTTGATCGAGCCGCCGACCGCGCCCGCGCCGAACAGGAAGCTCGACGGTCCGCCGACGGCTTCGACGCGGTCGTAGATCCAGCTGTCGACCGGGCGTGCGGCAATCGAGTACTGGACGTCGATGCCGTTGAACATCTGGCTGATCGAGCCGGTGCCGAAGCCGCGATAGCTCACGCCGATATTGCCCGGTGCGGTATGCGCGGTGACCCCGGGGATCCCTCGCAGGATCTCCTGGGTATCCTGGGCGCCGCGCGCCTCGATCGCGTCACGCTCGACGACGACGATCGACGCCGGTGTCTGGCGTGGCGTCAGGCCGAGATGGCTGCCGGCGCCCGCAGGCAGGTCGAGGTCGATGAGCCCTTCGGGCGCGGTGGCCGCAGCGCTCACTTCGATGGCCGGCAGGCTTGCCGGGGCGGGCTGCGCCGCCACCGGACCGGCGGACTGGACAAGCAGGCAGGATGCGCCGAGGCCGAGTACGGCCGAACGCAGGTCGAGATGGTTCACGAACAACTCCGGATGATCGCTCGCGACGCGAGCGCTGCGACGGGCGGCGCTGCGCAGGGCTTGCGCAGCGCCGCGAGGCTCAGGCGGAAGTCGTCAGTGGTGGTGGTGCGCGCGGCAGCGCGGGGCGCCAGGCGGGACCGGAGGGCGCGCATGCCGCCCCGGTGGCCGCCAGGACGCAGTCGTTCGCGGCGCCTTGCGCCATCTGGCCGGCATCCCGGGGCGGCGGCGCGGCCTTGAAGTGGGAAAGGCACCAGGGGCACTCGTCAGCCGCCGAGGCCTGTCCGCCCGTCCCGTTATCGACCGCCCCGTCATCGCCGACCAGCACCGCCTGGATCCCGTGCCCGGTGCAGATCTCGACCCAGTGGCTGTCCGCTGGCGCCACCGCCCACCCCAATCGGGGTGCCAGGATGCCCCAGAGCATCGCCAGCACCAGCAGCCAGGCCGAGGCGCGAAGCCGGCTTCGGTGGCGATTGCTGCGCAGGCAGGAGCCCATGGTCGGTATTCGGCAGGCGGATTGTGGTCGATCCGGATTGTGGCGCATTCCGCTATGCCGGGATACTCCCCTGATCGGCCATCATCGCCGCAGGCGCCGGTGGCCTGCGGGCCCGGCCCGGGATTCCGCGCCGTTCGAGGCTGTCCGGTTCCGGATGCCTGTCATGGATGCCTGTCATAATTCCCATCCTTGCAGCCAGAAGTAGAATTCCCAGCACACAGGAGACCTCATGAAATCGAACATCCGTGGATTCATCGTGGCCGCAGCGATCGGCCTCGGCCTGAGCGGCGCGGCCCATGCGCAGCAATTCATCAATGTCCTGACCGGTGGCACCAGCGGGATCTACTATCCGCTCGGCGTGGCGCTGTCCCAGATCTATGGCAAGGCCATTCCCGAGGTGAAATCATCGGTCCAGTCGACCAAGGCTTCGGTCGAGAACCTGAACCTCCTGCAGGCTGGCCGCGGCGAGATCGCCTTTACCCTCGGCGATTCCCTGTCGGACGCCTGGAAAGGCAATGCAGAGGTCGGTTTCAAGGCGCCGCTCGACAAGCTGCGCGGGATCGCCGCGATCTATCCGAACTATGTCCAGATCGTCGCCAGCGCCGAGTCCGGCATCAAGACCCTCGCCGACCTCAAGGGCAAGCGGGTATCGGTGGGCGCGCCGCGCTCGGGCACCGAGCTCAATGCGCGGGCGGTCTTCAAGGCTGCCGGCCTCACGTACGACGACTTCGGCAAGGTCGAGTACCTGCCCTTCGGTGAGTCGGTCGAACTGATCAAGAACCGCCAGCTCGACGCCACCCTGCAGTCGGCCGGCCTCGGCGTCGCATCGATCCGTGACCTCGCCACCTCCCTGAAGATCGTGGTCGTCCCCGTGCCCGCCGACGTGGTCGGGAAGATCGGCGATCCGGCCTACCAGGCAGCGGCCATCCCGGCCGGAACCTACGACGGCCAGACCGGCGACGTGCCGACGGTATCGATCAACAACTTCCTCGTGACCCACAACGGCGTGTCGGACGAGATCGCCTACAAGATGGCGCAGTCCCTGTACGACCACCTCGACCAGATGGTCTCGGCGCATGCGGCGGCCAGGAACATCAAGCTCGAAGAAGCGCTCAAGGGCATGCCACTGCCGCTCCATCCCGGGGCGGAGAAGTTCTATCGTGAGAAGGGCGTCCTGAAGTAAGCGCCCGCGGTGCGATCCGGGCCGCATGCCGGGTTGCCCGACTCATCCAGAGGGACGCGCCTGCCGCGTCCCTCTCTCGTTTCGCCCGGAGAGCTCCCCATGTCCGAGCAAGCCAGCAGCCAGACCGCTGAAATCGCCAATCCCGTCCTCGACGATCCCCACAACATCTTCGGGCAGCGATCCCCGTCCGCCACCCGGACGATCTTCTGGATCGCGGTGGCCTTCTCCGCCTACCAGATCTACACCGCCGCCTATGCGCCGCTGTCGAGCCTCGTCATGCGCTCGCTGCACGTGGGTTTCCTGCTGCTGCTGACCTTCGCGGCCCTGCCGACCCTGCGCCGCGGCGCGCCTGGCAGCCACTGGGCAGGCTGGGCGCTGGCGATCATCGGCTTCGGCCTCGGCTTCTACCAGTGGATCTTCGAGGAAGAACTCATCCTGCGTTCCGGGGATCTCACCACCCTCGACCTCTGGGTCGGCATCGCCATCCTCATCCTGGTGTTCGAGGCGGCCCGCAGGGTGATGGGGCCGGCGCTGCCGCTGATCTGTGGCCTGTTCCTCGCCTACGCCCTGTTCGGAGAATACCTGCCGGGCAGGTTCGGGCATCGGGGCTACGGACTCGACCAGGTGATCAACCAGATGTCCTTCGGCACCGAAGGCATCTACGGCATCCCGGCCTACGTCTCGTCCACCTACATCTTCCTGTTCATCCTGTTCGGCACCTTTCTCGAACAGGCGGGCATGATCCGCCTGTTCACCGATTTCTCGCTGGGCACCGTCGGCCATACCCGCGGCGGGCCGGCCAAGGTCTCCGTCGTGGCATCGGGACTGATGGGAACGATCAACGGCTCCGGCGTCGCCAATGTGGTCACCACCGGCCAGTTCACGATCCCCCTGATGAAGCGCTTCGGCTTCCGGTCGGCCTTCGCCGGCGGCGTGGAAGCCACCTCCAGCATGGGCGGGCAGATCATGCCGCCGGTGATGGGGGCCGTTGCCTTCATCATGGCCGAGACCATCGGGGTGCCGTATCTCGAGGTCGTCAAGGCCGCGGTCATTCCCGCCATCCTCTATTTCGCGACAGCCTTCTGGATGGTCCATGTCGAGGCCGGCCGCCTCGGGCTCATGGGCATACCCAAGGCCGAATGTCCCAACCCCTGGGCCGCGGTCCGCGAAAAGTGGTACCTGGTCCTGCCTTTGGTCGCCCTGGTGTGGCTGCTGTTCTCGGGCTACACCCCGCTCTTCTCGGGCACGGTCGGGCTGGCGGCCACCGTCATCCTGATCTTCGGGGCGGCGGCCATCTCGGGCGCGTCGAGCATGATCCTGCGGATCCTGTTCTGGATCGGTCTCGGGCTGGTGTCGTCCTCGTTCCTGCGCTGGGGCATCACCGCGGTGTTCGTCGTCATCGCCGCGCTGGTCGCGCTGAACTTCTTCGTGCGCGGTGGCCGCGAATCCTTGCGGCTGGCACTCAACGGCATGGCCGAGGGCGCGAAGAACGCCCTGTCGGTCGGCGTGGCCTGCGCCCTGGTCGGCGTGATCATCGGCGTCATGACGCTCACCGGTGCGGCGACCACCTTCGGCAGCTACGTCATCGCGCTCGGCGAGCACAGCCTGTTCCTGTCGCTCGCCCTGACGATGGTGACCTGCCTGGTACTCGGCATGGGCATCCCGACGATCCCGAACTACATCATCACCAGCTCCCTTGCCGCACCAGCCCTCCTCGAGATGGGCGTGCCGCTGATCGTCTCGCACATGTTCGTCTTCTACTTCGGCATCATGGCCGACCTGACCCCGCCGGTGGCGCTGGCTGCCTTCGCCGCTTCGCCGATCGCCAAGGAGTCCGGCCTGAAGATCGGGATCCAGGCGATGCGGATCGCGATCGCCGGCTTCGTCGTGCCGTTCATGGCGGTCTACGCGCCCGCCCTGATGATGCAGTCGGGCACCTTGCTCGACACCGCCTACGTGGTCTTCAAGGCCCTGCTGGCGATCGGGCTCTGGGGTGCGGCCAGCGTCGGTTACCTGTGGTTGCCGATGAAATGGTACGAGCGCATCCTCGCCGTCGTCGGCGCGTTGCTGCTGGTCGTCGCCTCCGCCGTCACCGACCAGTTCGGCTTCGCGATCTGCGCGCTGGTCCTCTTCATCCACTGGCGCAGGCGACGGGCGCAATGAGCCTCGGCCTGTGCCTTGCGGTGGCGACGTCGATCGCCACCGCATTGCCAGTCGAGCGTTTCACCTTGGCCTGGACCCACTCGGTGGAGAAGGTCAGCTGGGAAGAGGACTGGCGAATCGATCCGGCTCGCCACAGCCTCGTGCTGGTCGAATCGCGCCTGCGGGGTTCGGGCGCCGGCATGGACCCGCCCGATGGTGCGGTGCTTCGCCAGGGTGTCTGGCATGCGCCCGGTGGCCTCGAGGTGCCGCGGCTTCGGCTGGCGCTGTCCGAGTTCACCGATGACTGGCGGCTTTGCACCGTTGCCGGCTGCCAGCCCCTGCTCGAGCGCGTCGAGGCCAGGACCGGCGCGGTGGAATTGTTCGCCTGCCCGATCCGCTGAATTCAGAGCAACCATTCGACGGGTAGCCGGCTCGTGATCCACACCCCGACCCGGCTCCAGAAGCCAGCGCCGGGTTCATGGCGATGCACGAGCGGCTCGTTCGAAGCGCTCGCGGCATCGCCGTTGCCGCGCTGCTCGATCCAGCGCAACTTGCCGTCGTCGCCGAGCTTCACGTCATAGGCGAGGCCGGGCAGCACTTCGCGCATGCCATCGACCATCGCCTGGGCAAGCGCCGGGCTTTCGATCACCAGGCCCATCTCGGTATTGAGGTTCGCCGAACGCGGATCGAAGTTGAACGAACCCACGAACAGGCGCTTGCGGTCGATCGAGAAAACCTTCGCGTGCAGGCTGGACGACGAACTGCCGGCGATGCGGTGCGAATCCCGCTCCCCGTCGCCGACCGCCTCGCGCTTCATCTCGTAGAGCCGGACGCCCGACTCGAGCAGCGCAGTCCGGTGCTTTGCATAGCCGGCGTGCACCGGGACCACATCGGTCGCCTCGAGGGAATTGGTCAGCACGCTGACCTCGACGCCCCGCGCAACCATGTTCGACAAGGCCTCGACCCCGGCGTCGGTCGGCACGAAGTACGGCGTCACGAGTTCGACTTCCTGCTCGGCCCCGCCAAGCACCCTGCGCAACCGGTGCGCCAGCAGTTCTTCCGGCGCAGCCTGGCCGAGACCCTTGGCCGGGTCGTCGCTGACCATTCGCACCCCGGTCCATTCGAACGAGACCTGCCCGTCCAGCAAGGCGCGCAGGAAGCGCGAATCCCGGACCGCCTCGAGATATGCACGGGCCCGGGGATCGCGCTCGACGATCGACACCCGCCACGAGACCGCATCGGGATCCGCGCGGGCAGCCTCGCCCAGGACGCTTGCCAGCGGATAGGACGAATCGCTCGCCCAGTAGCGATCGAAGTCGGCCGATACCTCCCGCACCACCGGCCCGGCGGCCAGCACGTCCAGGTCGATGAAGCGCATGGCCTGCCCCGCGCTGAAATACTCGTCGCCGACATTGCGCCCGCCGACGATGGTGGCCTGGTTGTCGGCGGTGAACGACTTGTTGTGCATGCGCCGGTTGAGGCGCCCGAAGTCGGTCAGGTAGCCGAGGAACCGGGCACGCCGCAGGGAGAACGGATTGAAGAGCCGGACCTCGATGTTCGGGTGCGAGTCGAGCGCGGCGAGCATCGGATCGGCGCCCTGGGTGTTGTTGTCGTCGAGGAGCAAGCGTACCCGCACCCCCCGCTGCGCGGCCCGGTAGAGGGCTTCGGCGAGCAGCGCCCCGGACATGTCGGCTCGCCAGATGTAGTACTGGACATCGAGGCTGCGGTCGGCCGCGTCGGCGAGCAGGGCACGGGCTGCGAAGGCATCGCGCCCCTCATGGAGCGGCCAGATGCCGGAATGGCCCGGATTGGCGCCCGCCTGCACTGCCAACCCACGGCCGAGCCGGGTATCGGCCGTATCGACGATTGCGCTCGATTCGGGGCGATCCTGCGGCGGCGCAAGCCGGGTTGCGCCGCCGAGCAGGAGCCAGCCGAGCACGAGGATGCCCGCTGCGACGAGTAGGCGAAGCCCGCGGCCGCTCATGCGCGCGGTCGAGCCGCGACGCAACGTTCGCGTGCGATGCGAGCGAGGCGGGCCCGTATCCTGGTTCTCCCGACCCGATTGGCCGCGGCGACGACCGCCTCCCGGCGCAGGGCGCGAAAGACCGCCTGCAACTGCCGCTCGCCGAGTTCCTGCCACGGCGCCGGGGCCAGCGCTTCGACCGCTGCGATGCCGGCTGCCTCCCGCGCAGCCTGGCGTGGCGCCAGTCCGCCTGCCATCGCCTTCTGTACCCCACGCACGAAGCGGCTGTCGTCCTCGAGCAGCGCCCGGGCGAGGCGGGCCGCACCGGTGGTGCCCAGCAGGACGGCCGGATCGACCCGGATCGCTTCGAGCAGCGCGCGGTCGTCGGCCGCATCGCGCGCCCGGGCGACCAGGTCGTTGACGCTGCGCCCGGAAACCAGGAGCGATCGCAGGCTTTCGCGCATCGAGCGCAGGTAGCCGGCCTTCATCCAGGATTCGGCGGCGATCGCCCCCGAGACTTCTGCGCCGCCCTCGCGCGATTCATGCTTGACGTAGACACTGGTGAGCTTGGCCAGGCTCGCGACCGGGATGGCATGCCGGGCAGCGCCGATCAGTTCCCGATCCATGTCGAAAGCCACCGCCGCCGCCGCGAGATGGCGCGCGAACGGCAACTCGTAGAGTCCGGCCCAGCGTAGCTGGTCGGGAATCGGCGGGACCCGGGACCGGCCACGCCCACCGCGTCCGAGTTCGAGGGCCGCGATACGTCGGCCGAGCAGCGGCCACAGGGCCATGATCAGGCGCAGTTCCCCGGACGAAGGCTCGGACGGGATCCGTACCGGTCGGTTCTGCCCGGAATCGGTCATGCGAGGGCGCTCCCTGGTTGGCACGGCCCCGATCTTACCCGCTCGACAGGGCTGGCCTGGCCCCGACGCGAGCCCCCGGCGTGGGTGCCCCGCCCCGCCCGCCTGGCGGTTCGGCCCCGACTCGATGGCGGCTACTGCTGCGTCGGCTGGACCTGGACTTCGAGGCTGAGCGTCTCGCGCGCCGCCCCGAGGGTGGCGCCCCGGAACGGGGCGGCATCGATCGCGTCGACCCCGCAGGCGACGCGAACATAGTCCTCGGTCGGGCACTGGCGATTCGACGGATCGAAGCCGACCCAGCCGTAGGAACCAAGATGGAGTTCGGTCCAGGCGTGGGTCGCTTCACCGCCGATCTCGCCACCGCCATCGTGGAGGTAGCCGGTCACATAGCGAGCCGGAATCTCCAGGCTGCGAGCGGCGGCCGCCAGGACGTGGGCGTGGTCCTGGCAGACGCCGACTCCCGCCTCGAGCGCTTCGGCGGCGGTCGTGCGGGCATCACTGGCGCCGGGCGCATAGCGCACCGCCTGCCCGACCGCCCTCGCGAGCGCGTGGCCCTGCTCGAGCCGGTCGGCCGCCGGATCGGGCACCGCAAGGCGAGCCAGTTCGGCGATCACCCCGGCCGGCCGGGTCAGGGGGCCCGTCCGCAGCCAGGCGAGCGGATGCACCAGTTCGCGCAGGCCGCGCACCATCCCGGCGCGATCGGCGACCTCGACCACGCCCGTCGAGACCACCTCGAGTACCTCGACCGGGCCATGCGCGGTCAGCATGTTGACACAGGTGCCCGCGCCATCGACGTAACCGGCGTCGATCGAATGCCCGCCCGCGTCGATGTGCCATTCGAGCACCCGCTGCCCATCGAACTCGCTCGGCCGCAGGCGCAGGCTCTGGACGACGAGCCGCACCGCGGGCTCGTATCGGTAGATGGTCCGGTGCGAGATCCTCAGCCTCATCGTGTCATCCCGCGAAGTGGTAGGCCGATGCGATCGAGCCATGCAGCCGCGCGGTCCGCACGATGAAGTCGTCGAGAAACTCATGCAGCCCCGATGCGAAGATCTTGTCGATCGTCAGGTCCGAGAGCATGGTCACGGATTCGTTGACCTCGCCATGACACGCATGGCGCTGGCCGTAGAGTCGGCCCAGGCCATTGAGCCGATCGCCGAGCGTCCGGTAGCAGTGGTGCATCGACCGCGGCGAGAAGGGGTTCAGGATGAGGAAGTCGGCGATGTTGCGCGGCGAGACATCCGTCTTGTAGGTCCAGTGGTAGGCCCGCAGCGACGAAGCGGCGTGCAGCACGGTAGCCCACTGGTAATGATCGATGCCGCCGCCGATCGCGCTGCTGCCGGGCAACAGCACGTAGTACTTGACGTCGAGCAGGCGCGCCATGTTGTCCGCCCGCTCGAGCGCCTTGCCGATCCCGATGAACTCGTAGCCGTCGATGCGCATCAAGGTCCCGTCGGTCGCGCCGCGGAACTGGGCGCCCTGGCGGCGAACCCATTCGAGCACGTCGCGCAGGCCCCCGCCACTGGCATGCGAGGGCAGCACCCGCTGCCAGGCAAGCCAGGCATCGTTGATCGCCACCCACATCTCCAGGGTCAGGGCGATCCGCATGGCCCGGGCATTCGCGCGCGCCTGCTCCAGGCAGCTGGTCACGCTCGACGGGTTGCTGCGGTCGAACAGCAGGTAGTCGGCGACCGTCTGCTGGCGAACGTCGTCGCCGTGGATCGCCTCGAAGCCACTGCGCGTGCGCGATGCATCGAGCACCGATCCCCATTCGCTGCGGTGGCCATGCGAGGAAGCCGGCATGAGCGACATCCGGTAGCCCATCTCCATCAGGCGCGCCATGTTCTCGGCCCGCTCCATGTAGCGGGCCAGCCAGAACAGGTTCTCGGCGGTTCTGCTGAGCATGGCCATCAGTCGCTCAGGACCCAGGTGTCCTTGACCCCGCCGCCCTGGCTCGAGTTGACCACCAGGGAGCCTTCGGTCAGCGCGACGCGGGTCAGGCCGCCGGGGACCAGGCGGATCTCATCGCCGACCAGGCAGTACGGTCGCAGGTCGACGTGGCGCGGCGCGATCCCGTTGTCGACATAGGTCGGACAACACGACAGCGCGAGCGTCGGCTGCGCGATGAAATCACCCGGCGCGGCGTCCAGGCGCGCCCGATAGGCCTCGCGCTCGGCGGCGCTGGCGCTCGGGCCGACCAGCATGCCGTAGCCACCCGATCCGTGGACTTCCTTCACCACGAGTTCATCGAGATGTTCACGGACATAGGCGAGCGCGTCCGGCTCGCCGCAGCGCCAGGTCGGGACATTGGGGAGGATCGGCGACTCGCCGAGATAGAAGCGGATCATGTCCGGCACATAGGTATAGATGGCCTTGTCGTCGGCGACCCCCGTGCCCGGCGCCGAGCAGATGGACACCTTGCCGGTGCGATACGCATGGAACAGGCCCGGCACGCCCAGCACCGAATCGGGGCGGAAGCTCAGCGGATCGAGAAAGTCGTCGTCGATCCGCCGGTAGATCACGTCGACGCGCTGCGGCCCCTGGGTCGTGCGCATGTACACGACGCCATCGTCGACATACAGGTCCTGGCCCTCGACCAGCTCGACACCCATCTGGTCGGCGAGGAAGGAGTGCTCGTAGTAGGCGGAATTGAACACGCCGGGCGTCAGGATCACGATGTTCGGCTCACGCTCGCAGGCGACCGGCGCGAGGCTCTCCAGGGTCCGGCGCAACAGCGCCGGATAGTTGTCCACCGGGCTGATCCGGCGCTGGGTGAATAGCTCCGGCAGCATCCGCATCATGATCTCCCGGTTCTCCAGCATGTAGGAAACCCCGGATGGCGTGCGGCAGTTGTCCTCGAGGACGAAGACCTCGTCGGGTCCGACCCGGACGAGGTCGACCCCGACGATATGGGAGTAGACGTTGCGGGCCGGTGCGAATCCCGCCGCCGCCGGCAGGTAGGCGGCGTTGCGGTAGACGAGGTCGGCCGGCACCACGCCCGCCTTGATGATCTCCCCGCGCCCGTAGACGTCGCCGAGAAAGAGATTGAGCGCCCTGGCCCGCTGCCGGACGCCCCGGTCGATCCGGCGCCACTCGCGCTCGGTGAAGACGCGGGGTACGACGTCGAACGGGATCAGGCGCTCGGATTCGGCCGACTCGCCGTACACCGCAAAGGTGATCCCGATCCGCCTGAACAGGGTCTCGGCCTCGCGTTGCTTGTGGCCCAGCGCTTCGACACCCACCTGGCGGATCCAGTCGGCGATCTCCCGATAGGCATCGCGTACCCGCTCGCCGTCGTACATCTCGTTGAATGCCGCCATCGAACGCCCCCACCCGGCCCGGTCCGAAACCCTCGCCTCGCCATGCACCCGTGCCATGGATCCCTGGCTTGACCATAGCACGATCGATGCCAGATGCCGCTGCCGGCCCCGCGCCGTCCGCCCGGGCTCAGCGGATCGGCTCGAAGACCCGGTCGTCGGCCGAGGCCAGCGCCGTCATGTTGACGATGCGCCGCACGGTCGCCGACGGATTCAGCACATGGACCGGCGCCGCTGCCCCGAGCAGTATCGGCCCCACGTGGACGCCCTGCCCTCCGGTTGTCTTGAGCACGTTGAACAGGATGTTGGCTGCATCGAGGTTGGGGCACACCAGGATGTTGGCCGCGCCGCTCAAGGTGGAATCGGTCAGGCAGTCGCCACGCAGCGTTTCGCTCAGGGCCGCATCGCCATGCAGTTCGCCATCGGCCTCGATATCGGGGCAGGCGGCCCGGAACAGGTCCCGGGCATCGCGCATCTTGCGTGCCGAGGGCCGCTGCGAAGACCCGAAGTTCGAATGCGAGAGGAAGGCCACCTTCGGTGGCAGGCCGAAGCGGGCGACCTCGGCGGCCGCCATGCGCGCGATGTCGGCCAGCTGCCGGGCATCGGGATCGTCGTTGACGAAGGTATCGGCGACGAACAGGATGTGCTTCTCGAGCACCAGCGCGTTCATGGCCGCGAACTGGCGCGCTCCCGGCGCCAGCCCGATCACGCTGGCGATGTTCTCCAGGTGGGCGTCGAAACGCCCGACCAGGCCGCAGACCATCGCATCGGCATCGCCACGGCGCACCAGCATCGCGCCGGTGATCGTGTGCGAGCGACGCAGCGCCGCCTTGGCCATCTCGGGCGTCACCCCGTCGCGCGCGCGCAGGCGATGGAACGCCTCCCAGTATTCCCGGAAGCGATCGTCGTTCTCGGGGTCGATCAGCTCGAAATCCCGCTCCGCCACCAGGCGCAGGCCGGCGCGCTGGATGCGCATGTCGACCACCGCCGGCCGGCCGATGAGGATCGGCCGGGCCAGTCCTTCGTCGACCACCACCTGGGCGGCGCGCAGCACCCGCTCCTCCTCGCCCTCGGTATACACCACCCGCTTGCTGGCCTTGCGGGCCGCCGCGAACAAGGGACGCATCACCAGGCCGGTCTGGGTGATGAAGCGGGTCAGCGATTCACGGTAGCTGGCGAGGTCCTCGATCGGCCGGGTCGCCACGCCGGACTCCTGCGCCGCACGGGCGACGGCCGGCGCGATGCGCATGATCAGGCGCGAGTCGAACGGCTTCGGGATCAGGTACTCCGGCCCGAACGCGATCTCCTGGCCCGGATAGGCGCCGGCCACTTCGGCGCTGACCTCGGCCTTGGCGAGCGCGGCGATCTCGTGGACGCAGGCGAGCTTCATGCTTTCGTTCACGGTCGTCGCGCCACAGTCGAGCGCACCGCGGAAGATGTACGGAAAGCACAGGACGTTGTTGACCTGGTTCGGATAGTCGGACCGGCCGGTCGCGATGATGCAGTCCGGCCGCGCCTGCCGGGCCAGCTCGGGACGGATCTCGGGATCGGGATTGGCCAGCGCCAGCACGATCGGGCGCTCGGCCATGGTCATGAGCATCGCGGGCGAAAGCACGTTGGCCGCCGAGCAGCCGAGGAAGACATCGGCCCCCCTGACGGCATCGGCAAGCGTCCTCGCCTCGGTCTCGCGGGCATAGCGAAGCTTGGACTCCGCGATCGCGTCGCCACGGTCGGGGCGCAGCACGCCCTTCGAGTCGCACATCAGGACGTTCTCGGGGCGCACCCCGAGCTGGACCATCAGGTCGACGCACGCGATCGCCGCCGCGCCGGCCCCCGAGACCGCGATGCGCACCCGGTCGACGGCCTTGCCGACCAGCTCCAGGCCATTGATCATCGCCGCCGAGGAGATGATCGCGGTACCGTGCTGGTCGTCGTGGAAGACCGGGATCTGCAGTCGCTCGCGCAGCTTGCGCTCGATGTAGAAGCACTCCGGCGCCTTGATGTCCTCGAGGTTGATGCCGCCGAGGGTCGGCTGGAGCGCCGCGATGATGTCGAC
This sequence comes from uncultured Burkholderiaceae bacterium, assembly GCA_964476625.1. GTDB lineage: Bacteria > Pseudomonadota > Gammaproteobacteria > Burkholderiales > Burkholderiaceae_E > JAMLIN01. Next base: position 67,064 of record CAYZBJ010000007.1, read on the forward strand.
CAGTCGATCGGGATCGCGCTCGTCGAGCTCGATGTCGAACACGTCGATACCCGCGAACTTCTTGAACAGGACGGCCTTGCCTTCCATCACCGGCTTGCCGGCGAGCGGACCGATGTCGCCCAGGCCGAGCACCGCCGTGCCATTGGTGATGACCCCGACCAGGTTGCCCCGCGAGGTGAACTCGGCCGCCAGCGAGGGATCGTCGACGATCGCGGTGCAGGCGTAGGCAACGCCGGGCGAGTAGGCGAGCGACAGGTCGCGCTGGTTGAGCAGCGGCTTGGTCGGCACGACCGAGATCTTGCCGCGGCTCGGGCTGCGATGGTAATCGAGGGCTGCGTCGCGCAGCGCGCGGATCGCCGCCTGCTCGGTAGAGTCCGTGGAATCGGGGGTATCGGCGGAGGGGTTCTTGGCGCTCATGGATGCTCCGAAAAATCGACGGACCGCGCCCAGGGGCGCGGCCGGGATGCTCAGGACGGGTCGGCGGTCGTCGCGCGACGCCTTGCGAACTCGACGTACCAGTCGATGCTGCCGGGATTCGACATCGCATCCCGGTTCAACGCCTGTTCGGGCGAGGCTCCCATCAGGAGCTTCTTGACCGGCAGTTCCAGCTTCTTGCCGCTCAGGGTACGCGGCACTTCGGGCACGACGATCACCTCCGAAGGCAGGTGGCGCGGCGACATCGCGCTGCGGATGCGGGCATTGATCTGCTCGAGCAGCGCTTCGTCGAGCGCCTCGCCTTCGCGCAGCACCACGAACAGGGGCATGTAGCTCGGCCGCCCGAGGTACTCGAGGTCGACGACGAGGCTGTCGAGCACCGCGGGGATGTTCTCCACCGCGCGGTACAGTTCGGCCGTTCCCATGCGAATGCCGAAGCGGTTGATGGTTGCGTCGGAGCGGCCGTAGATGATTGCGCTGCCGGCCGGCGTGATCCGGATCCAGTCGCCATGGCGCCAGATTCCCGGATACATGTCGAAGTAGCTGTCGCGATAGCGGCTGCCGTCGTGGTCGCCCCACAGCCGCAGCGGCATCGACGGCATCGGACGCACGCAGACCAGCTCGCCGACTTCATCGACCACCGCTTCACCGGCGTCGTTCCAGGATTCGACAGCGGCGCCGAGGCAACGGCACTGCATCTCGCCCGGGGTCGTCGGCAGCATGCGATTGCCGCCGATGAACGCACCCGCGAAATCGGTGCCCCCGGAGATCACGCACCACCAGAGATCGGCGCCGAACTCGCGCCAACCCCACTCGTAGGACTCGACCGACAGGGGCGAGCCGGTCGAGCCGAGCGCGCGCAGCTGCGAGAGGTCGCCATGGTCGGCGGGATGCACATCGGCCTTGAGGCAGTTCGCGTAGTAGGCTGCGCCGGCGCCGAAGAAGGTGACCCCGGTCTCGGCGGCAAAGCGCCACAGCGCGCCCATGTCGGGCCAGCCCGGGTTGCCGTCGTAGATGCAGATCGTGGTGCCGCCGAGCAGGCCGGAGACCTGGCAGTTCCACATGATCCAGCCGGTGCTCGAGTACCAGTGGAAGCGATCGTCCGGACCGAGGTCGTTGTGTAACACGCCGAGCTTGAGTTGCTCGAGCACGACGCCGCCGTGGCCATGGACGATCGGCTTGGGCATGCCGGTGGTGCCGCTCGAGTAGACGATCCAGAGCGGTGCATCGAAAGGCAGGCGCAGCGGCGCCCAGTCGGCCGGCGCCGGCATCGCACAGGCGAGCCGGAGATCGTGCACCGGTCGATCGGCGGCGAAGGCAGCCAGCGGGCGGTTCTCGTCGAGGTAGGGCAGCGCCAGCACATGGCGGACGCTCGGCAGTTCGGCGAGCATCTCGCCCACCACATCCATCCGGTCGTGGCGCCTGCCGCCATAGACGTAGCCGTCGCAGGTCACCAGCAGTTTCGGCTCGATCTGGCGGAACCGGTCGAGCACGCCGACCGGGCCCATGTCGGGCGAGCACAGCGACCAGACGCCGCCCACGCTCACGGTGGCCAGGAACGCGACGATCGCGTCCGGGATGTTGGGCAGGTAGGCGGCCACCCGGTCACCGGGCTCGACCCCGAGCTCGACCAGCCGGGTGGCGAGCCCGGCCACCTGGTCGCGAAGCTGCGCCCAGCCCAGCGCGCCGGCGTGGCCGGCCTCGCTGCGATGGACGATCGCGGGCCGTTGCGGGTCGCCGACCCGGGCATGCCGCAGGACCTGGTCCACGTAGTTGAGCGACAGGGCGGGAAACCAGACCGCACCGGGCATGCGCCGCTCGGCGAGGACCGGTTCCGGATCGCCCTGGTCGATCAGGTCGAAGTAGTCGCGAATCGAGCCCCAGAAGGCCTCGAGCTCGGTAACCGACCATCGATGCAGCGACGCGTAGTCGTCGAACCGCAGGCCGTGGCGATCGGCGAGCCAGTCGATGTAGGCCGCCATCCGGGTGGGTGCGCTGTTCTTCTCGGGCATGGTTTCTTCGATTCGTCGGCGCGACGCGCCGTGGGCGCCGCAGGTCGCGGCCGTCTCCCCCAGCAATCTTAGCGCGGCCCGCCACTGAACGCCGCAAACGCGCCGCCCGTCGGCGGCCCGTCGCAGCGTGCTGGCCGGGCCACTAAGTTGAGCCGGTGAAAAAGCCATCCCGACCACTCCTGCCCGGTGATCGGCCCCTGCGCCCGGAGCACCATCCCATGTCCCGAAACCGTCGGCACCACGGCTTTACGCTGATCGAACTCCTGCTGGTCATGACGATCATCGGCATCCTCGCCGCGATCGCGATCCCCGCATGGGGCAGCTATACGCAGCGCGCCAGGCTGGCCGCCGGCGTCGCCGTGCTCAAGGAAACCAAGCTGCGCCTCGAGCAGTTCTACGCCGGCAATCGCAGCTACGCCTCGGGAGCGGCCTGCGCGGTCGCCGACTTCCACGATGCCGAAGGCCAGTTCAACGTCAGCTGCACGACCGCGGCGGCTGGCCAGCAATTCACCCTGACCGCCACCGGCGTCAACTCGTCGGCCGGTTTCATCTACACGATCAACGACGCCGGCGTCGAAGGCACCGCAGCGCTGCCCGCCGGCTGGTACTCCGGCACCCTGCCGGCGAATCGCTTCATCGTGCGCAAGGAATGAGGATGAAAGGTCGTCGACCGATCATCGGGGCCGGGTCCAGGCGCGCCAGCGCCGGGTTCACCCTGCTCGAGCTGATGTTCACGGTGACCATCCTGGGCGCCCTTCTCGCGATCGCGATACCGAGCTTCGAGCGGATCATGGCCTCGCGCCAGGCGACCTCGGCCGCGCAGTCGCTGGCCGCGTCACTGCGCAAGGCGCAGGCCGAGGCAACCCGCCTCAACAGGAACGTCGAAGTCCTGATGACCACCGCCAACCCCACCTCGGCCAGCGTCGCCAGCGCGACGCCAGCGGCGCCCGCCGCCGCGACGGCCTGGATGGTCCGCGTGCAGGGCGCGACCGCCGCCGACGAGTTCCTCGCCGGCGAGTCCCGCGACCGCTTCGGAGCCGGAATCACGACCGCCGGCAATCTCAGCTCGGTCGCGTTCACCCCGATGGGCCGCGTCCTCGATATCTCCGGCGGCGCGCCGGTGATGCTCGCCGCGCCCCGCATCGTCCAGTTCAACCACGCCGCCCAGTCGATCCGCTTCTGCACCTATGTGACGCCCGGCGGCTCCATCAGGGTCTGCGACTCGTCGGCAGCGCCCGGAACCAACGCCGCCTGCCAGCCCAGGCTGCCATCGGGGTGCTGAATGCAGGTTCACGCTGATCCCGGCCCACGTAGCCGGCGCCCCCCCTCCTTGCAGGGTCGGCGTCAGGGCGGCTTCACCCTGCTCGAGAGCCTGATCGCCATCGTGGTCTTCGCGATCGCCGTGCTGGGCATGATCGGTGCCCAGGCGTCCGGCGCCCAGGTGACTTCGGACGCCCGCTACCGAACCGAGGCGGCCGCCGCCGCCGACGAACTGCTCGCGCGCATGCAGATCGCGCCGCCCGCCACCGTGGTCGGGGATTTCTCCACCGGTGGCACGCTCTTCGATCTCTGGCTCAAGGACCGGGTCCAGGGCGAAGGCGTGGGATTGCCGGCCGGCGATGCCACCGTCGAGTTCGCCTCGGTCGCGGGCGATCCCCTGACGGTCCGGATCGTGGTCAGCTGGGTTCCGCCTCGCCATCGCGTTCGCGACGGCTCGGGGGCGATCAGCGCCATGACCGCCACCCGCCAGCATGTCACGGTCAGCGCCCTGTTCAACTGAGGTCGAGATGCGTTCACAGCGAGGCCTGTCCATCATCGAACTGCTCGTCGGCATGACGATCGGGCTGCTCGCCGCACTTGCGATCGTGCAGGGATTCTCGGCGAGCGAAGTCGGCCGCCGCGCCACCACCGGCCAGGCCGACGCCCAGCAGGTCGGCACGATGACCGGCTGGCGCCTGATGCGCGAGTTGCGACTGGCCGGCAACGGCTTCGCCAACGGCATGAACGTCTGGGGCTGCCGGCTGCTCGCCTGGCAGGGCGGCTCCGCGATGCTGCCGAGGGCTTCGGCATGGCCCGCACCCTTCGCCGGCCTGCCGACGAACCTCAACCTGTTGCCGGTCGCCGTACTCGACGGCGGCGGCAACGATCCGGACACCGTCATGGTGATGAGCGCCGGCAACTCGACCGGCGGCGCGCCGATGGCGGTGACCGTCACCTCGGCCGGCCAGATCGAAACCCTGCCCTCGGTCGGGTTCCGGGCCGGCGACATGCTGCTGGTCTCGAACCCGTCGACGAATGGCGGCGACTGCCAGATCGGCCAGGTCGACTCGAGCTATTCCCCCCCGGTCGCAGGACAGGCCGCGCCGACCGCAGTGCCGACCTCCGCCGCCCTGGCCGCGCCCTACAACAATGCGAACGGCTTCACCGTGCTGCCGCAGCCGGCCGACTACACCTTGATGAACCTCGGCGCGACGCCGACCTTCGCCCTGTTCGGCATCAATGCCAACGAACAGCTGGTCCAGCTCGACATGCTCGAGCGGGTGACCCTCTCGACCCCCGCCCCGATCGGCGAGAACGTGGTGAACCTGCAGATCCTCTACGGCGTCGACGACGGCTCGGGCGGCGGCATGGCCAACGACAACATCGTCGACAGCTGGGTGAGCCCGACCGGCGCCTGGTCGTTCGCGAGCCTGCAGGCCAACGGCGAAGCGGCGCTCGCGATCAAGGCGCTGCGCCTGGCGATCGTCGTGCGCTCGACTGAGAGGCAGGGCACCCAGGGCCCGGCCAGCATCACGCTCTTCGAGGACCTGCCGGCAGCGGTGCGGACCACGATCAACCACGACGTCACGCAACGCAGCTTCCAGTACCAAGTCTACGACACGGTCATCCCGCTGCCCAACCAGCGCATCGCGCTCTGCGCGGAACACCGACGCTACAACGGTATCCCGTCGGCGGGCGCCTGCATATGAAGAGGCCGAGCATGCATGCCCTGCTTCGCCGCCAGTGCGGCACCGCGCTGCCGATCGCCCTGGTGATGGTCACCGTGATGGCAATGGCTTCGATCGGCCTGGTCCGGATGATCGACTCCTCGACCCTGCTCGCGCGCAACGCCTCCTTCCAGCGCGACGCGGTCAACCGCAACCAGATCGCGATCCGGGCGGCGATCACCGAGTTCGAATCCCATGCGGGCAGTCATTTCGCGATGCTCAAGAATACCGAGACCGATTCACTCGGCCAGGCGGGCGGCTTCGCCTATTCGGCGATCGCCCTGCCCACCGACAGCGCCGGCGTGCCGCTCGCAATGAAGAACTCCGCCGCCCTGGCCGCCGAGTTCGGCACGGTGGCGACTTCGTCGGCGATCGCCAGCGGCGAAGGAATGGAAACCGTCTACATGATCGAACGGCTCTGCTCGCTGCAGGAGCCGGCCGCCGACAACCATTGCGCGATGTCGAGCTCGCGGGTGCCGGACAACTGTTCGCGCTGCTCGAGCGTCTCGACGCCGCGCACCCCGGTCTTCCGGGTCACCGCACGCACCAATGGACCGCGCGGGGTGGAAGCCCTGTCGCAAGCCCTGTTCACCTTGCCGATCGAGTGACCTGCCATGCCGCGTAGCCGCAACGTCCCGCATGACCCGACCCGCCTTGCCGAGCCGGCCGACAGCCCCGTCGACCACTTGCGCAACAGTCCGATCGGACGCTGGTCGGCAATCGTCGCGGCGACCATCATGGCGTACACGCCCCTGCTGCAGGCCGCCGAAACCGACCTCTCGGACCAACCCGCCCGCACCACCCTGAGCGTTCCCTCGAACGTCCTGCTCGCCCTGTCGGTCGAATGGCCCACGGGCAATGTCCAGGCCTACAACGACGAGACCGCGGGAACCGGCTGCCCGGGACGCGATGGCGACCGCAGCGCCTGCTACTTCAACCCCGGCGTGCGGGCATCCCGGGTGGCGGCGGCCAATCTCGGCAACCCCAGCTTCAAGCCCCAGGCATCGATGCCGTACCTCGGCTATTTCGATCCCTACAAGTGCTACAGCTACAACACGAGCGCCGAGTACTTCGCGCCCTACCGCTATACCGACGGCTATGACCCGAGCCGCAGCTACAAGGACCAGCCGCCGGGCTCGACATCGACCTGCGGCAGCGCGGAGGGCTGGAGCGGGAACTTCCTGAACTGGGCGACGATGCAGACGACAGACTTGTTCCGCTGGGTGATGACCGGCGGCGACAGGTACATCGACACCACGTCCCTGACCGTGCTCGAGAAGGCCCGGCACGATGGCCAGGGCGGCACTGCCCAGTTCCCCGTCAAGCAGATCGGCAAGAGCTTCGGCTCGCTGCCGATCACGGCTACATCGAGCGTCACCCCGTATACCCACAACGAGTTCTACGTCTCGATCTCGGGCCGGGACACGACGATGCGCACCGCATCGAACACCGCGATCACCACCAATACGCGGGACTTCAAGGTCCGGGTCAAGGTCTGTGATCCGGCCCTGCCCGAAACCGCCACCACCTGCACCGCGTACAGCGCCGGCACGCTCAAGCCCACCGGGCTGATCCAGGAAAACGCGATGGCCGTGCGGTTCGCCGCGATGGGCTACCTGCTCGATGACGACGTCTTGCGCGACGGCGGTGTGCTGCGCGCGCGCATGAAGTTCGTCGGCCCGAACCGCCCGATGCTCGGGGCCATCGGCGAAACCTCCAATACCAATGGCGAATGGAACGCGACGACAGGGATCTACAACCTGAATCCTGACCCGGCCGACGCCAGCGCGACCACCGGCACCATCTCCCAGTCGGGTGTCACTCAGTACCTCAACCGCTTCGGGCGTCGGGACGGCTACAAGAACCACGATCCCGTCAGCGAGATGTACTACGAGGCGCTGCGCTACTACATGAACCTCGGGCCGACCCCCGAGTACTCGAACCTCGGCCTGACCGGGGGGAGCTCCGCGCGCAAGGTCGACGGCTTCCCGGTCATCACCAACTGGAACGATCCCCTCGCCCCGCCGGATGGCTTCGAGGACGCCGACGAATGGTGTCCCAACAACTTCATCATCGGGATCGCCGATGCGAACACCCACAAGGACAAGCGCCTTCCGGGCAACTCGTCCACCGTCAATGAGGGCGGCGCGCAACCGTCGAACGCCGCCGGCTTCCCGGCCAACGTGGCGACCCTGCTCAACGAGATCATCAACACCGAACTCACCAACGAGGGCGTCCAGCTGCGCAACTCGAGCGGCGGGAACCTGGCCCCGGGCCCGGTCAACTGCTGCGACGGCTCGGCCTACATCGCCTCGCTCGCCTACTACGCCAACTCGCGCGACATCCGGCCTGATTCGGAAGGCACGATCCAGTCGCGGGGACGGCAGCGGGTGCGTTCCTACTTCATCGACGTGCGGGAGTCGGGCAGTTGGGGAACCGGCGTCTCTCGCACCGATCCCCGCCGGCGCAACCAGCTCTGGGTAGCCGCGAAGTACGGCGGCTTCATCGACCAGAATACGATCGACCCCGCCGGCGGGCCCTATGCGCCGGCGACCCTCGACATCGGCGACGCGATCGCCGACGAGAACAGCGATGGCGTGGTCGACATTCGCGACGTCTGGGACCGCGACGGCGACTGGCTGCCCGACAACTACTACGAAGCCGGTTCGCCGGAGGCGCTGGTCGATGGCCTGAAAGCGGCCTTCTCCTCGATCCGGGCCCAGGTCGCGACCGCGGTCGGCATCAACACCTCCACCCGCTCGGTCGAGCTGCAGACCGACACCGGGCTCTTCCGGGTCAACTACGACCCGGCGTTCTGGTCGGGCAACGTGGTCGGCTACACCTACTCGGGCTTCGACGAAGCTTCGGGCAACATCACGGTGGCCCAGAAATGGAATGCCGCCGAGAAGCTGGACAGCCAGGGCTGGAACAACGGCCGGCGCATCGCCACCTGGACCAAGAACAGCGAAACCGCCACCGTCGGCGTCGCCAAGCCCTTCCGCTGGGGCCAGCTCGCGTCCTGGCAGCAGAACGCGCTCAACAACGACAGCCAGCTCCTCGAGTGGCTGCGCGGGCGCAACGACATCGGCGCCTTCCGCAAGCGCCTGCGCAAGACCGCGACCGGCACGATCGTCGAGAACAAGCTGGGCGACATCATCGACTCCGAGGCCCGCTACGTCGGCGCCCCGGTCGCCCCGCTGTCGGAAGCCTACAACCCGGGCTACGGCGCCTTCAAGACGACCTGGAAGGACCGCCGCGAGATGATCTACGTCGGCGCCAACGACGGCATGCTGCATGCCTTCGACGCCAGCGTCACCGGCACCGACGGCGGCACCGAGGTCTTCGCCTACGTGCCGTCCTTCCTCTATTCGACAGCCGCCGGCGCCGGCAACGGCGTACTCGCCGACCTCGCCAGCAAGAACTACGTCCATCGCAACTACGTCAACGCCACCGCCTGGATCGGCGAGGCGGATTTCGCCCGGACCAACGGCGCCACCGCCGCGAGCGGCGACTGGCGATCGGTTCTCATCGGCGGCCTCGGCAAGGGCGGGCGCGGCTACTTCGCGATCGACGTCACCGACCCGAGCGCCTTCGATACCGAGGCGGGGGTCGCCGGCAAGGTGCTGTGGGAGTTCCAGGACCCGACGATGGGTTATTCCTTCGGCGCGCCGCAGATCGTCAAGACGAAGAAATGGGGCTGGGTCGCGCTGCTGACCTCGGGCTACAACAACATTCCCGCCCACGGGTCCGCCGGCGGTGGCCAGGGCTGGCTGTACATCGTCGACGTCAAGACCGGCGCCCTGCTCCAGAAAGTGTCGACCGGCTCGGGCAGCAACCTCAATCCGTCCGGGCTGGCGCAGGTCACCGCCTACACGCCAGACAGCGCCGACGGCACGATCACCGAAGTCTATGGTGGCGACCTCAATGGCGACATCTGGCGCTTCGACTTCACCAGCGACACCGCCAACGTACCACCCCCGGCCCATTTCGCCACCCTGCCGGCCAACCAGTCGATCACCTCCGGGCCGATCATCCGGGTCGCGCCGATCACCCGCAACCGCTACGTGTTCATCGGCACCGGCCGCCTGCTGGGCCAGGACGACATCTACACCACCCACCAGCAGAGCTTCTATGCCTTCCGCGACGGCACCCGGCTGGCGCGCTGGGAGAGCGGTGCCGGCGAAGCGCCGGGCTTCCCGCTGTCGCGATCGGTCATGGTCGCCAACACCGACCTCCTGAACCCGATCACGCCCGATCCGGCCAAGCCGGCCGGCTGGTACCACGACCTGCTCACCAGCGGCGAGCGCGTCGTCGTCGACCCGCAGGATACCGACCTCGGCAAGATCTCCTGGCTGGGCACGATCCCGCAGACCACCCAGCTCTGCAACGAGGGCGGTTCCTCGCGGATCTACGCCGCGAACTTCGAGACCGGCCAGTCACAGCTCTACGATCCGGGCACCCTGACGGACGGAACCCCGACCCGGATCACGGCCTTCGATCCCAAGACCGGCGCGGTCGGCCTGCGACTCGTGCGGGTGGGCGGCAACATCCGGGCGGTGATCACCGGCCAGTTCAATGAACTCAAGCTGACCCAAGGCTACCTGCGCTATCTCGATCCGCGCTCGATGGGTTGGCGCGAGATCACCGAGCCGGGCAACTGAGCAATGGGCCGCGACGCCCTCGAACGCCGCCGCGGCCCCGGGCCGCGCATCGGCGGCCTGGTCGCCTGCGCGGTGCTGGCCACCGCTGCCCTGGCCGGCTGCGAGCATCCAGCCGGGTCGGCCAGCGCCAGCCATGTCGAAGCCTGGCAGGCCGATGTCCCGGCGCGCTTCACTTTCCCGCCGGTCGGACTCGAAGAGTTCGCGATGGCGCGCAAGGACGCCGGCAGCCTGCGGCTGGTGATCCACATCGGCGCCGACGGCGCGCTCGAGCGGCTCGACGCGGAGCAGGTCGTGGGGCTCGACCCGGATGCGCTCGAGGAACTGTTCGCCACGATACGACGCGCCCGCTTCGCCCCGGCCATGATCGGCGGCCGGCAAGTCGCCTCCATCAAGCGTATTGCGCTCGACTTCGACCCGCTGGCCAGCCGCATCGTCGCGACCACGCGGCTCCCGGACGGCGCGCGCTGAAGTGAAGCGCCCCCTGGGAGGCGATCGGCAGCTTCGGGCGGCCGGGCGCCACTGAAGCCAAACGACCGAAGGTCGGCTTGCACGAGGCCGATCGGCTTGCGAGACTCGTGACTCGACCCCGCATACTCGTCCGATGCGCCGCATCCTTCCCGTCGCCCTGCTCCTCCTCGGCCTGTCCGGGATCTTCGCGCCACCGCCCGCCGCGGGCAGCGAGCCCACGCCAGTGCGCAACGCCGGCTTCGATGCCGTCGTCGTGCGCGTCCAGGATGGGGATTCGCTGCTGGTTCGCCGTCTCGGACAGACCCGCAGCGAGCGCCTGCGGATCTCCGGCATCGATGCGCCGGAACGCCAGCAGGCCTACGGTGACGCATCTCGCGCTGCCCTGGCCGCCCTCGTCGAAGGCGAGCGGGTCTGGGTCGTCCCGGCGAAGAAGGATCGCTACGGCCGACTGGTTGCGCTGGTGGAACTCGACGAGCGCGACATCGGCCTGGCGATGATCGAGGGCGGCCATGCCTGGTATTTCCGGCGCTACCGGCGCGACCTGCCGGTCGGACTGCGCCAGCCCTACGAACGCGCAGAGTCCCGAGCCCGTGATGCGGGCATCGGCTTGTGGCGCGATGCCGCGGCCCAGGCCCCCTGGCGCTATCGTTCGTCCCGGCGCGACGATCAGCGCCGCGACACGGGTGTGCGCGAGCGCCTCAATCCCTCGTAGAGAACCACCCCGCAGGCCACCGCAACGTTCAGGCTGCTGACCACGCCAGCCATCGGTATGCGCACCAGCAGATCGCAGCGATCGCGAGTCAGGCGCCGCAACCCCCTGCCCTCGGCGCCGAGAACCCAGGCGATCGAATCGGGCAGGTCGGCATCGTAGACATCGGATTCGGCCTCATCGTCGGTACCGACGATCCAGATGCCGCGATCCTGCATCGCATCGATCGCGCGCGACAGGTTCGTCACCATGATGTACGGCACCGATTCGGCGGCACCGCTGGCCGTCTGGATCGCGGCCTCGTTCAGGGGCGATGCATGGTCCTTCGGCGCGATCACCGCCTGCGCGCCGGCGCCATCGGCAACCCGCAGGCAGGCGCCGAGATTGCGGGGGTCCGTCACGCCGTCGAGGACGAGCAGCCGGGCTGGCCCCTCCAGGCGATCGAGCATCGTCTGGAGGTCCAGGGTCGGCAGGCTCGCTTCGGCAATGGCCACCACTCCCTGGTGGCGCCGGCCGGGGCTCAGGCGATCGAGCCGGTGCGAGGCCACCCCGATCGGGCGCAGGCCCGCCTGCTCGGCCAGGGCCAGCAGGTCCCGCATGCGGGGATCCTGGCGATCGGCATCGACATAGAGTTCGGTGATGCTCTCCGGATGGCGGCGGATGCGCGCGCCAACCGCATGGAAGCCATGGACGATCACTTGCCCGAACCCCGCCTGGCCGGCCGACCCGCCGTACCAGCGGGCTTCGCCGGACCCTCGCGCCCCTTGTCCACCTTGTTCACCTTATCCGCCTTGCCGCCCTTATCCGCCTTGCCGCCCTTGCCACCCTTATCCGCCTTGCCGCCCTTGCCGCCCTGGCCTGGGGCAGCCTTGCCGCCATTGCGCCGTTCGGCGAGCCGGGCCGCGCGGGCAGCGCTGGCCGCCTCGGACTTGGCCGGCGCCGCCTTGCGGGCAGGTCGGCGCATGGGGTCGCCTTCGGCGCGGCGGGGCTTCTCGACGAGTTCCTTGTAGCCGGTGCGCGGCACCAGGCGGAACTCGATGCGGCGCGCCTCGAGATCGACGCGCGAGACCTGGACATCGATCGGATCGGTCAGGCGATAGCGCTGTCCGGTCCGTTCGCCACGCAGCTCGTGGCCGGCCTCGTTGAACTGGAAGTACTCGCCGCCGAGCTCGGAGACGTGCACCAGGCCCTCGACGAACAGGATATCGAGCGTGACGAAGATCCCGAATGGCGCCACGCCGGTGATCCGGCCCGAGAACTGCTCGCCGACGCGCTCGCGCATGAACTGGCACTTGAGCCAGGCTTCGACGTCGCGCGAGGCTTCGTCGGCGCGGCGCTCATTGGCCGAACAGGCCAGCCCGATCGCTTCCCATGCCTCGAGCTCGCCCTCGTCGCCGCCCTTGCCGCGCGCCGACCTGCCCGAGAGGCGATAGCGCGAGCCACGGATCAGCGCCTTGATCACCCGATGGGTGAGCAGGTCGGGATAACGCCGGATCGGCGAAGTGAAATGGGCATAGGCCTCGTAGGCCAGGCCGAAATGCCCGACGTTCTCCGGGGTGTAGATCGCCTGCTGCATCGAGCGCAGCAGCATCGTCTGCAGCAGGTCGGCATCGGGTCGTCCCTGGATCTTCTGGGCGAGCGCGGCGTAGTCGGCGGGCGTCGGGTCCTCGTTGGCGCCCAGCGAAAGGCCCACGCCGCGCAGGAACTCGCGCAGGGTCGCGAGCCGGTCCGGCGTCGGCCCCTCGTGAACCCGATACAGCGCCGGGTGCTTGCCGCGCTGCATGAAGTCGGCCGCGCAGGTATTGGCCGAGAGCATGCATTCCTCGATCAGCCGGTGGGCGTCGTTGCGGTGCGTCGGCTCGATGCGCAGGATGCGGCCGGCCGGATCGCAGACGATGCTCGTCTCGGTGGTGTCGAACTCCACCGCGCCGCGTTCGCGGCGGGCGGCGACCTGCACCCGGAACAGCGCGTAGAGGGCATCGAGCCGTTCACGGATCTCCGCGGGCAACGCGCTCGGCTGGCCGGACAGGGCGTTCCAGACCTCGTTGTAGGTCAGGCGCGCCGCCGAGTGGATCACGGCCTCGTAGAACTGGTAGCCACGCACCGCGCCCTCGTCGTCGATCACCATGTCGCAGACCAGGGTGAGGCGATCGACCGCCGGGTTGAGCGAACACAGCCCGTTCGACAGCGACTCGGGCAGCATCGGGATCACCCGCCGCGGGAAGTAGACCGAGGTGGTCCGCTCGAGCGCATCGACGTTGATCGCATCACCCGGCCGCACGTAGTGGGCGACATCGGCGATCGCCACCAGCAGGCGCCAGCCGTCCTCGATCCGTTCGCAATAGACCGCGTCGTCGAAATCACGCGCATCCTCGCCGTCGATGGTGACCATCGCGATGTCGCGCAGGTCGATGCGCTGGCGCAGGTCGGCCGGACGCACCTTGTCGGGCAGGCGCCCGGCCTGCGCCACGGCCGCGTCGGAAAACTCGTGGGGGACATCGAACTTGCGGACCGCGATCTCGATCTCCATGCCGGGATCGTCGATCTCGCCCAGTACTTCGACGATCCGGCCGATCGGTTGCGAATGACCCGACGGCGGATCGACGATCTCGCAGGTGACCACCTGGCCATGGCGGGCGCCGCCCGCGTCGCCCGGCGGGATCAGGATGTCGTGCTTGATGCGCTGGTTCTCGGGCACCACGATGTTGACGCCGCGCTCATCGAGGAAGCGACCGACCAGCACCTGGTTGGCCCTCTCGGTGACTTCGACGATGGCGCCCTCGGCGCGGCCCCGATGGTCGGTGCCGATCGCCTTCACCAGCACCCGATCGCCGTGCATCGCCTTCTGCATCTGGCGCGGCGACAGGAACATGTCGGAGGCGCCGTCGTCGCGAATCAGGAAGCCGAAACCATCGCGATGCCCCTGGATCCGGCCGGCGATGAAATCGAGCTTCGAAGCGAGCAGCAGCACGCCCTTGCGGTTGGGCATCAGCTGTCCATCGCGCTCCATCGCGGCGAGGCGCCGCTCGAGCGGCTCGCGCTGCGCCGGCCGCACCGCGAGGCGATCGATCAGCTCGGCAGCGGTCAGCGGCACCCCGGCCTTGCGCAGGCAGGCCAGGATGGCCTCCCGGCTCGGTGGTGCGGAATCCCGCCCGCCGCCCTGGCTGTCCTTCTCGCGACGACTCATCGCCCGCCTCCATCGACCGGGCAGCCAGCCCCGGCGCTTGTTGACAAAATCGGATAGACCATTAAACTTCGCCCTTTCCTGCGTGGCGCGCCATCTGGCCCGTCGCGTCGTGCCCAGATGGCGGAATTGGTAGACGCACTAGGTTCAGGTCCTAGCGGTGGCAACACTGTGGAGGTTCGAGTCCTCTTCTGGGCACCACAATCCTGAAGCCGGCGACAGCCGGCTTTCCCTATTGTGGGGCCCGGAAAGCAAAGCGCCTGCGCGCTTTGCGCGGGGACTCGAAAGGCCCGGCGTACTCGCCGGGTCGGGCCGGCGGAACGTGGGCGAGTCCTCTTCTGGGCACCACAATCCTGAAGCCGGCGACAGCCGGCTTTCCCTATTGTGGGGCCCGGAAAGCAAAGCGCCTGCGCTCAACGGACCCGGTCCCTGAGTGCATCGGGACGCAGACTGTCGTAGACCTCGAATGGCTGGCGAATCCATGGGCTGTCGGGCAGGTATTCCACGACATAGTCGGGCCGCGTCACCGAGATGGCCTTCTGCCAGATGACCGCGCTGCGCACCTCGCGCAACTGCGAATGCCGCGCCCGCAGCACCCGCAGGATCTCGCCGAGCGTCTGGCCGGAATCGACGAGGTCGTCGACCAGCAGCCAGTGGGTGCCGGGCAGTTCGGCGGCAGAGCACAAGTGCTCGCCGATGCGCATGCCCCCCTGCTCCCGCCCCGCCTGCTCCCGGTACGAGCTGGTGAACATCACGCCGAGGGGCCGATCGAAGATCCGCGACAGGATGTCGCCGACACGCAGGCCACCGCGCGCCAGGCAGACTATCGCGTCGAAGCGCCAGCCCGAATCGTGGATCTGCAGCGCCAGCCGCTCGACGAGGCGATGGTATTCCTCCCAGCCGACATTGAGGTCCTTCGCGCTCATGCGTGCCGCGATCCGGCCGTTCAGGAGAACGGATGGCGGATCATGATGGTTTCGTCCCGATCGGGTCCGGTCGAGACGATGTCGATCGGCGCGCCGGCCAGCTCGGCGAGCCGCTCGATGTAACGCCTCGCGTTGGCCGGCAATTGCTCGTAGCGGGTCAGTCCGGCGGTCGACTCCGACCATCCCGGCAGGTCCTCGTAGATCGGCACGCAATGCTCGACCGCGTCGGCCCCGAAGGGCAAGGCATCGACCCGACGGCCGTCGAGCTCGTACGCGGTACAGATCCGCACGGTCGCCAGGCCATCGAGCACATCGAGCTTGGTCAGGCAGAGGCTGCTCACGCCATTCAACTGGATGGTGCGCCTGAGCGCGGCCGCATCGAACCAGCCGCAGCGACGCGGGCGCCCGGTCACCGAGCCGAACTCCTTGCCGCGCTCGGCCAACCCCTGGCCGATGTCGTCGGACAGCTCGGTCGGGAACGGACCCGATCCGACGCGCGTGGTGTACGCCTTGACGATGCCCAGCACCTCGTGGAGCGCCTGCGGCCCGACCCCGGCGCCGGCCGCGGCGGCGCCGGCCAGGCAGTTGGAGCTCGTCACGAACGGATAGGTGCCGTGGTCGATGTCGAGCAACGCGCCCTGCGCGCCCTCGAACAGCAGGCTCTCGCCGCGGGCCATCGACTCGGCGAGCAGAGCCGGGACATCGGCGATCATCGGGCCGATCCGCGGCGCCAGCGCGAGCGCCTGGTCGGCGACCTCGTCGACGGCCAGCGGCTTTGCGCCGAGATAGCGCTCGAGGATGAAGTTGTGCAGGTCCATGACCTCGGCGAGCCGCTCCCGAAAGCGCACCGGCTCGAGCAGGTCCTGCAGCCGCAGCGCCCGGCGCGCGACCTTGTCCTCGTAGGCCGGGCCGATGCCACGGCCGGTGGTGCCGATCCTGGCGTCGCCGCTGCGCGCCTCGCGCGCCTGGTCGATGGCGACGTGGTAGGGCAGGATCAGCGGGCAGCTGCCACTGATCCGCAGCCGGCTCGCGACGTCCACGCCAGC
>CAYZBJ010000008.1:0-4586 GCA_964476625.1 uncultured Burkholderiaceae bacterium
AGCTCGCCGGCCAGGTACTGGCGCTCGAACTCCTTGTTCTCGCCCACGTAGCTCGCGATCATCTTGCGGACCTGGCGGCTCTTGAGCAACAGGCCGAGGCCGAAATCATCGACGCCGGCATTGTTCGATACGCAGGTCAGGTCCTTGACCCCGGAATCGCGCAGGCCGGCGATCAGGGCTTCGGGAATGCCGCAAAGGCCGAATCCGCCGACGGCGATCATCTGGCCGTCGGCGACGACGTCGGCCAGCGCGCTGGCGGCGCTCGGGTAGACCTTGCTCATGGGGAAACCTCGCTAGCAGGGGCGGATGGCGATGGGGGATTATAAGCACCGTCGGGAAGCCCGCGAGGAGTCGGAGCCGCGGTGGCGTTCCGGTGCGCCGGGGCGGTCCGCGCCGGCTTCCGGGCAGGGACCGAAGCGGGCGTCGGGCACGATATAATCCCCTTTTCCGGCGGGCTGTTCATGACCAAATTCGTTTTCGTCACCGGCGGCGTGGTGTCGTCACTCGGCAAGGGCATTGCGGCGGCATCGATGGCGGCGTTGCTCGAATCGCGCGGCGTCAGGGTGACCCTGCTCAAGCTCGATCCCTACATCAACGTCGATCCGGGCACGATGAGCCCGTTCCAGCATGGCGAGGTCTTCGTCACCGAGGACGGCGCCGAAACCGACCTCGATCTCGGCCACTACGAGCGTTTCATCTCCGCCAAGATGCGGCGCTCGAACAACTTCACGACCGGCCAGATCTACGAGTCCGTCATCAAGAAGGAGCGCCGCGGCGAATACCTCGGGCGCACCGTGCAGGTCATCCCGCACATCACCAACGAGATCCAGGCCTTCATCGACCGCGGCGCTGCCGTCGGCACCGCGGAGGCCGCCGAGGTCGCGATCGTCGAGGTCGGCGGCACGGTCGGCGACATCGAGTCGCTGCCCTTCATCGAGGCGGCGCGGCAGATGAGCCTGAAGCTCGGCCGCGGCAATTGCTGCTTCGTGCACCTGACGCTGGTGCCGTTCATCCCCTCGGCCGGCGAGCTCAAGACCAAGCCGACCCAGCATTCGGTCCAGAAGCTGCGCGAAATCGGCATCCAGGCCGACCTCCTGCTGTGCCGCGCCGATCGACGCATCCCCGAGGACGAGCGCGCCAAGATCTCGCTGTTCTCGAACGTGCCGCTCGATTCCGTGATCTCGGTCTGGGATGCCGACAGCATCTACAAGATCCCGCGCATGCTCCACGAGCAGCATGTCGACGACCTGCTTTGCGAAGTACTCAGGCTCGACGTGCCGCCGGCCGACCTCGCGGTCTGGGACCGGCTCGTCGAGGCGCAGGCGAATCCGCAGCGCACGGTGCGCATCGCGATGGTCGGCAAGTACGTCGAGCTCACCGAATCCTACAAGTCGCTGACCGAGGCGCTCACCCACGCCGGTATCCACACGACGAGCCGGGTCGAGATCGACTACATCGACTCCGAGCGCATCGAGGCCGAAGGGACGGACGACCTCGCCCGCTACGACGCCATCCTCGTGCCGGGCGGCTTCGGCCGGCGGGGGGTCGAAGGCAAGATCCGGGCGATTCGCTTCGCGCGCGAATCCGGCATCCCCTTCCTCGGCATCTGCCTCGGGATGCAGCTGGCGGTGGTCGAGTTCGCCCGCGACGCCTGCGGCCTCGAGAACGCCAACAGTACCGAGTTCGATCCGCTCACGCCGCATCCGGTCATCGGGCTGATCACCGAATGGACCGACCGCGAGGGCAAGGTCGAGCGGCGCAACGAGGCGTCGGGCCTCGGCGGCACGATGCGGCTCGGCGCCCAGCGCTGCGCGGTCGTGCCCGACAGCCTCGCCGCTTCCATCTATGGCGATTCCGTCAACGAGCGCCATCGCCATCGCTACGAGGTCAACAACCACTATGTCGAGCGCCTCGAGTCCGCGGGCTTGCGGATCGTGGCGCGCACGCCCTCGGAGCGGCTCACCGAGATCGTCGAACTGCCGCGCCAGGGCGTCGGCGCCCACCCCTGGTTCCTCGGGGTCCAGTTCCATCCGGAATTCACCTCGACGCCGCGAGCCGGGCATCCCCTGTTCATCAGCTACATCCGCGCCGCGATCGTGCGCTCGCAGCAGGCCGCCGAACGCAAGGTAGCCTGAGCATTTCGCGCGCGGTGTCGCCGCGTCCGGAGACCCGACGATGAAGCTCTGTCATTTCAATGCCGGCCTGGATCGACCCCTGTTCCTGATCGCCGGCCCCTGCGTGATCGAATCGGCCGGGCTCGCCTTCGAGACCGCCGGGCGGCTCAAGGAGATCACCGACCGCCTCGGCATCCCGTTCATCTACAAGTCCTCCTTCGACAAGGCCAATCGCAGCTCGGGCAAGTCGTTCCGCGGTCCGGGTTTCGATGCCGGGCTGGCGATCCTCGCCGATGTCCGCGAGCGGATCGGCGTGCCGGTGCTGACCGATGTCCACGAGGTCGACCAGATCGGCCCGGTGGCCGAGGTCGTCGACGTCCTCCAGACGCCAGCCTTCCTGGTGCGCCAGACCGACTTCATCCGGGCGGTCGCCACCTGCGGCAAGCCGGTCAACATCAAGAAGGGCCAGTTTCTCGCTCCCCACGACATGAAGAACGTGATCGACAAGGCGCGCGAGGCCGCCGTCGAGGCCGCCGGTGGCGATCCTTCGGCCGGCGAGCGTTTCATGGTCTGCGAGCGGGGCGTGAGCTTCGGCTACAACAATCTCGTCTCCGACATGCGCTCGCTGGCGATCATGCGCGAGACCCGCTGCCCGGTGGTGTTCGACGCCACCCATTCGGTGCAGCTGCCGGGCGGGCAGGGCACCGCCTCGGGTGGCCAGCGCGAGTTCGTGCCGGTCCTTGCCCGGGCGGCGGTCGCCGTCGGCGTGGCGGGCGTCTTCATGGAAACGCATCCGGATCCGGCCAAGGCCCTGTCGGACGGACCCAACGCCTGGCCGCTCGATCGCATGGAGGACCTGCTCGGCACCCTGCGCGAGATCGACGTGCTGGTCAAGGCGGCGGGCTTCCCCGAAGCGGGGCTTGCCGCATGACGATGCCGGGCGCGATCTTTCACATTCGGACCGGCATTCCCGTCTATCATTCATTCATCTGCGCCTCGCTGGCGCGGATCGCCGGCAACCGTTCATCATCGCCAGGACCAGAAGACCTCCCATGAGCACCATCGTCGACATCATCGGCCGCGAGATCATCGATTCCCGCGGCAATCCGACCGTCGAATGCGACGTTCTCCTCGAATCCGGCGTGATGGGCCGGGCGGCGGTTCCCTCGGGCGCATCGACCGGCTCGCGCGAAGCGATCGAGCTGCGCGACGGCGACATGGGCCGCTTCCTCGGCAAGGGGGTCCTCGGTGCGGTCGAGCACATCAATACCGAGATCTCCGAGGCCCTGATGGGGCTCGACGCGACCGAACAGGCCTGGATCGATCGCACCCTGCTCGACCTCGATGGCACCGACAACAAGTCGCGCCTCGGCGCCAACGCCACCCTCGCGGTCTCGATGGCGGTCGCCCGCGCCGCCGCCGAGGAATCCGGCCTGCCGCTCTACCGCTACTTCGGCGGCTCGGGCGCGATGTCGCTGCCGGTTCCGATGATGAACGTCATCAACGGGGGGGCGCACGCCAACAATTCGCTCGACCTGCAGGAGTTCATGATCCTGCCGGTCGGCGCGCCGACCTTCCGCGAATCCCTGCGCTATGGGGCGGAAGTCTTCCATGCGCTCAAGAAGCTGATCCACGACCGCGGCATGTCGACCGCGGTCGGCGACGAAGGCGGTTTCGCCCCCAGCGTGGGCAGCCACGAGGAGGCCATCCAGCTGATCCTCGCCGCGATCGAGTCGGCCGGCTACGAGCCCGGCCGCCAGGTCGCCCTCGGACTCGATTGCGCGAGCTCGGAGTTCTATCGCGACGGCAAGTACCACCTGGCCGGCGAGAACCTGGTGCTGTCGGCGGGCGACTTCGCCAACCTGCTCTCGACCTGGTGCGACAAGTACCCGATCATCTCGATCGAGGACGGCATGGCCGAGGACGACTGGGATGGCTGGAAGCTGCTCACCGACGTGCTCGGCGACCGGGTTCAGCTGGTCGGCGACGATCTCTTCGTCACCAACACCAAGATCCTGCAGCGTGGCATCGAGCAGGGGATCGCGAACTCCATCCTGATCAAGATCAACCAGATCGGGACCCTGACCGAGACCTTCTCGGCGATCGAGCTCGCCAAGCGCTTCAACTACACGGCGGTGGTGTCGCATCGCTCGGGCGAGACCGAGGACACCACGATCGCCGATATCGCGGTCGCAACCAACGCCTTGCAGATCAAGACCGGTTCGATGAGCCGGACCGACCGCGTCGCGAAGTACAACCAGCTGCTGCGGATCGAGGAAGACCTCGGCGACGTCGCCAGCTATCCGGGCCGCAACGCCTTCTACAACCTGCGCTAGGCTGTCGTTGCGATGCGTCCCCTGACCCTGATCTTCTGCGCGCTCCTCGTCGCGATCCAGTATCCACTCTGGTTCGGCGAGCGAGGCTGCTCGGCGAGTTGTCCGCTCAGGCGCCAGACCTCGCGCCAGCCTCGCT
>CAYZBJ010000008.1:4596-35900 GCA_964476625.1 uncultured Burkholderiaceae bacterium
GCGAGGCTGGCGCGAGGTCTGGCGCCTGAGCGGACAACTCGCCGAGCAGCAGCAGGCCAACGCCCGGGTGGTGGTCCACAACGCCGGCCTCGAGGCCGAGTTGCGCGACCTCGCCGAGGGGCGCCAGGCGGTCGAGGAACGTGCCCGCTACGACCTCGGCATGGTCGGTCGCGGCGAGGTCTTCGTGCAGATCAACCAGGCCGGCGAGCCCGGCAGTAGTACGCGTATCCAGACCGCCGCCGCCGAACGTTAGGAACCCGTACGCGGGTTACTGGCGCGTCTGGATCCCGGGGGCCAGGCCCTCGACGAAGAGCGCGGCGCAGTCGACCGCATCGAAGCGCCAGGCTTCGTTGCAGAACTCGCAGCGCACCTCGACTTCGCCCTGTTCGGCAAGCACCGATTCCACCTCGTCGCGACCCAGCATCCGGAGCATCGCGCTGACCTTGCCCCGCGAGCAGCGGCAGGCGAAGCGCAGCGCGCGGGCATCGCTGCCGGCGATCCGCTCCTGCCAGAACAGTCGATGCAACAGGCGTTCGGCCGGTGTCCCGAGCAGCTCCGCGGGTTCGAGGGTGGCGGCGAGCTGCGTGAAGCGCGGCCAGGCATCCTCGTCGACTTCATGGACCGCGCCGCCGGTGGCCGGCATGCGCTGGAGCATCAGGCCGCGCACCGTGCCGGCATCGGCTGCCAGCCAGAGCCGGGTCGGGATCTGCTCGGAGTGGCTCATGTAGCGCTCGATCACCTCGGCGACCGAATTTCCCTCGAGCGGCACCACGCCCTGGTAGGTATGGCCGGTGGCGGCGCCCGTGGTGGTGCCGTCGAGGGTCACCACGCAGCGTCCGCGGCCATTCGCGTTCAACAGCGCGGTGAAGTCCGCATCGTCGGCGATCGGCGCGTCGTCAAGTTTCACGGTGGCGCGAAAGCTGCCGTCGGAACGGCATTCGACGACCACCAGGTTGATCGGGCCATCGCCATGCAGTTGCAGGATCAGCGCGCCGTCGTGCTTGATCGTCGCGGCCAGCAGCAGCGCGGCCGCGACCAGTTCGCCAAGCCGGTCGCGCACCGTCGGCGGCAGGTCGTGGCGGCTGAGCACCGCCTGCCAGGCGGCGCCCAGCTCGACGCACTCGCCGCGCACCGCGGCGGCGACAGCGCTGAAGCGCAGCAGGCGGTCGGGGGCGGTGGCGGCCATGTCAGTGGCGCCCGGTCGACCGAAGCGAACGCGGGGGGCGCTTCATGTCAGCCCTGCTCGACCAGGCGCAGCCGGTCGCGGAACATCGCGGCGCGCATGACATAGCCCTCGGCGCTCGCGAGCAGTCGGGCGGTGTCGGCCGGCGCGAGCTGGCGGACCACCTTGCCTGGCGCACCCATGACGACGCTGCCGTCGGGAATCTCCTTGCCTTCGGTAATCAGCGCGCCGGCCCCGATCAGGCAGCCGCGGCCGATCCTCGCGCCGTTGAGCACGATCGCCTGGATGCCGATCAGCGAGCCGTCGCCGATGGTGCAGCCGTGCAGCATCGCCTGGTGGCCGATCGTCACGAACTCGCCGATGGTGAGCGGATTGCCGGGATCGGTATGCAGCACCGCGTTGTCCTGGACGTTGCTGCCGGCGCCGACCCGGATCGGTGCGTTGTCGCCGCGCAGGACGGCGCCGAACCAGACGCTCGCGTCGCGGCCGAGGTCGATGTCGCCGATCACGCTCGCGGTATCGGCAACCCAGGCGCCGGGACCGATGCGCGGCACCGCCGTATCGAGTGCGAAGACGCTCATCGTGTTCCTCCGGGGATAATCATGGGATGCGTGCAAGTGTAAGTCATCGGCCCGACGTGCTCCGGGCCTGGGCCGGTTGCGGCTGGCTGGCCATCGAGCCGGATCGCAAGCTCGAGTGCGTCGCCGCGATTCGCCTGTTGCTCGACGGGGGCGTCCCCGCGGCGCCGACGCCGGCGCCGGATCGGGTCGCGCTCTGCGCGAGCGAACCCGGGCGTCCGGCCAGGCCCCGGCTGGTCGATCCCCGCGAAGTGCCGGCGCGTCCGATCGGCAGCGCCGAAGGACGGGCCGCGCTGCTGCATGCGATCGCCCATATCGAGTTCAACGCGATCAACCTCGCGCTCGATGCTGCCTGGCGTTTCGAGATGCCCGAGGCCTTCCTTCTCGACTGGCTTTCGGTCGCGGTCGACGAAGCGAAGCACTTCGGGCTGCTGCGCGACGAGCTGCGCGCGCGCGGCCATGACTACGGTGATTTCGACGCCCACGACGGCCTCTGGCAGCTGGCCTGGCGAACCCGCGACGATGTACTCGCGCGCATGGCGCTGGTGCCGCGGGTGATGGAGGCGCGCGGGCTCGATGCGACGCCGCCGCTGCAGCGCAAGTTACGCGGCGCCGGCGATGCTCGCGCGGTCGCCATCCTGCAGGTGATCCTCGACGAGGAGGTGCGCCATGTCGCGATCGGCAACCGCTGGTATCACGAGCTCTGCGATGCGCGCGGCCTCGATCCGCGGGCGAGCTTCATCGAGTTGTTCGAGCGCCATGCGGCGCCGCCGACCCGCGGGCCGCTGAATCGGGCGGCGCGCCTGGCCGCCGGGTTCACCGAGGCGGAACTCGACTGGCTCACCGAGGCGGCGCCGACTGGCCGGCGGCCGCCTCCTGTTCCCGCAGCCTGAGGATCCGGCGCTGCACCTTGCCTGTCGTGGTCATGGGCAGTTCGTCGATGAAGCTGATCTCCTTCGGGTACTCGTAGGGCGCGAGCCGGCCGCGGACATGCTGCTGGAGCTCGGCGACCAGCGCGGGCCCCGGCTCATGGCCTGGCGCGAGGACGATGTAGGCCTTCACGAGGTTGCCGCGCTCGGCATCGGGCTTGGGCACCACCGCGGCATTGACGACCGCGGGGTGGCCGATGAGGCAGTTCTCGACCTCGCTGGGCCCGATGCGGTAGCCGGCGGCCTTGAACATGTCGTCGGCCCGGCCGCGGTACCAGTAGAAGCCGTCGGCGTCGATGCTCGCGAGATCCCCGGTGCGGCACCAGTCGCCGGTGTACTTGGCGGCGGTCGCTTCCGGCCGGTTCCAGTAGCCGAGGAAGATCACCGGGTCGGGGTCGCCATGGATGTCATGGCGATTGACAGCGATCTCGCCGACCTCGCCGGGCGCGACCGGCTCGCCCTGGTCATCGAGCAGCGCGATGCGGTGCCCGGGGTAGGGCCGGCCGATCGCCCCCGAGCGCGCCGGCCAGCGGCGCGAGGAGCCACCCATGAGGTAGTTGGCCTCGGTCTGGCCGAAGATCTCGTTGACGACGATGCCCAGCGAATCCCGGCACCAGTCGAACACCGCGTCGCCGACCGATTCGCCGCCGCTCATGATCGCGCGCAGGCGCAGTCGATAGCGTGCCCGCGGCGCCGGCACCGCCCTCATCATCATCTTGAGCGCGGTCGGGAACAGGAAGGCGTTGCTCACCCGATGGCGCTGCATCAGCTCGAACGCGTACTCCGGCGAAAAGCGACTGCGCGAGGCGACGATGGGGCGGCCGAAGTAGAGCGTCGGCAGCAGCGCGTCCATCAGGCCGCCGGTCCAGGCCCAGTCGGCGGGCGACCAGAAGACGTCGTCGGGGCGGGGGAACCAGTCCTGGGAGGCGACGAAACCGGGCAGGTTGCCGATCAGCGCGCGGTGCGGCAGCAGCGCGCCCTTGGGCGGTCCGGTCGTGCCGCTGGTGTAGATCAGCAGCGCCGGGTCGTCGGCGAGGGTGTCGACCGTCCGGTAGCGGTCCGAGGCCCGGCCGAGCAGGTCGGACCAGTGCGCTTCGCCGCGGCCGTCGAGCGGCGCCGGGCGGTCGCCGACGACGATCACGCGCGTTACGGCGGTGGCCTCGAGTCGCGCCTCGCGCAAGGTCTCGAGGGCGCTGGCATCGACGATCACGGTCCGGGTGTCGCTGTCCTGCAGCCGATACGCGATCGCATCGGCGCCGAACAGGATCGACAGCGGCATCGCCACCGCGCCCATGCGCAGGATCCCCATCTGCGCGATCGCGGTCTCGGGGCATTGCGGCAGCAGCAGGGCGACCCGTTCGCCACGGCGTACGCCACCGGCGGCCAGGGCGTTGGCGAGCCGGTTCGCATCGGCATCGAGCTTCGCGTAGGAGAGGGTCTCGACCTGGTCGTCGCCGCGATCGACCCGGATCGCGATCCGTTGCGGATCGCGCGCCCAGCGAGTCGCGCAGACGGTCGACATGTTGAACCGGGCCGGCACCAGCCAGCGGAATTCGCGATAGAGCGGGTCGTATTCGTCGACCTGGGGTTCTGGCATGGGCTGGGGTCTCCTCCGGGCGCCGGGATCCGTGGTCCGATTGCCGCCGGATCCTGACGAGACCCATTGTGCCCGCCCCCGCCATGCCCGGAAAGACCGGCTCCGAACGGTTCCGGACCGCTTCGAACGGCCCGGCCCGGCGCCGGGCTCATCATGCACTGCAGCAGGATAGGGCGTATCCTTGGCCCCCATGAAATCCAGCTTCGCCGCGGGTCGGGCCGATCCGCGCAGTATCAACGCCGACCTGCATTGCCATTCGCTGATGTCCGACGGCACCCTGTCCCCGGCAGCGGTGGTCGAGCGTGCGGCCGCCCAGGGCGTGGAGATGCTCGCCCTGACCGACCACGACAATCTCGCCGGGATCGACGAGGCGGCCGGTCGCGCGAGCGAGCTCGGCCTGCCTTTCGTGCCGGGGGTCGAGGTCTCGGTGACCTGGGGTGGCGAGACGATCCATGTGGTGGGCCTGAAGGTCGACCCGCTCGAACCCGCGCTGTGCGAAGGCCTGGCCCGCACCCGCAGCGGGCGCGACGCCCGGGCGATCGAGATCGGCGAGCAGCTCGCCGCGGCCGGCATCGCCGGCGCGTACGAGGGCGCGCTGCGCTACGTCGGCAATCCGGCGCTGGTGTCGCGTACCCATTTCGCCCGTTTCCTGGTCGAGCAAGGCATCTGCCGCGATGTGTCCGACGTCTTCTCGCGCTACCTCGTCGCGGGCCGGCCGGGTTACGTGCCGCAGCGCTGGGCCGCGATGGACGAGGCGGTTCGCTGGATCCGCGGCGCCGGCGGGCAGGCGGTGCTCGCCCACCCCGGCCGCTATCGGCTCGATGCGGTCGAGCGCCACGCGATGATTTCGGACTTCCGGGATGCCGGCGGCGTCGCCATCGAGGTCGTCAGTGGCAGCCATACGGTTCCCCAGTACGCCGAATACGCGAAGGTCGCCGCCGAGTTCGGCCTGCTGGCGTCGCGGGGATCGGATTTCCATGGGCCGGGCGAGAGCCATGTCGAACTCGGCCAGGTACCGCCGCTGCCGGATTCGGTCGTTCCGATCTGGCACGACTGGGAGCTTGCCGCGTGACCGTTCGCTATGAAATCCATCCCGTCGATCCGCAAGCCCGGCTGCTGCACCAGGCCGCCGAGATGCTCCGCTCGGGGCAGCTGCTCGCGATGCCGACCGACGCCTGCTACGTGCTGGCCTGCCGGCTCGGGGACAAGTCGGCGGTCGATCGCCTGCGGGCGCTGCGCCACCTCGGTGACCGGCACCTGCTGACCCTGATGTGCGCCGACCTCTCGCAGCTTGCCGTCTATGCGCAGGTCGACAACCGCCAGTTCCGCTTCCTGAAGGAAATCACCCCGGGGCCGTATACCTTCATCCTGCCGGCGACCAAGGAAACCCCGCGCCGGCTCTGGCATCCGTCGCGCCGCACGATCGGCCTGCGGGTGCCCGATTCCCGGGTTGCGCTCGGCGTCCTGGAAGCGCTCGGCGAGCCGGTCCTGTGCACCAGCCTGATCCTGCCCGGCGAGACCGAGCCCCTGCACGAGGCCGACGAGATCATCGAGCGGGTCGGCAAGCAGATCGATGCGGTCATCGATGCCGGTGGCCAGGGTTTCGAGCCGACCTCGATGGTGGACATGACCGGCTCGGAGCCGGTCGTGGTCCGGGCCGGCCGCGGCTCGCTCGAGCGCATCGCAGGCTGATCGGCGCACCGCCGGGAAGCCGCCGCCGCCAGGCTGTTCAGCGCCACCCGGCCCGCGGATCGGCCGGCAGCCGGCCCGGTGTGCTTGCTACAATCGCGCCATGGACTTATCGCTGCCGCAGCTGATTGCGGTCTTCGCCGTCCCGGCGATCTTCGCCATCACGCTCCACGAGGCGGCGCATGGCTATGTCGCCTGGCTGCTGGGCGATCCGACCGCAAGGCTCGCCGGCCGCGTTTCGGCCAATCCGCTCAAGCACATCGACCCGATCGGCACGATCGCCGTCCCGGGCCTGCTGCTGCTCGTCTCCAAGCTCTCCGGCACCGGGCTGGCCCTGTTCGGCTGGGCCAAGCCGGTTCCGGTGGTCTACAGCAACCTGCGCCGGCCGCGGCGCGACATGGGCCTGGTGGCGGCGGCCGGTCCGGCCTCGAACGTCCTCATGGCGATCGGCTGGGCGCTGCTCGCCCGCCTCGCCGTGGGCGAGGGCGACGTCGCCCGTTTCCTGGTGCTGGTCGGCATCGCCGGGGTGCAGGTCAACATGATCCTCGCCCTGCTCAACCTGATGCCGATACCGCCGCTCGATGGCGGCCGGATCGTCGCGAGCCTGCTGCCGCCGCGCCTGGCCGATGGCTATTCCCGGATCGAGCCCTACGGTCTGATGATCCTCGTCGCGCTGCTGGTCACCGGTGTGCTCGGGCGAGTTCTCTTTCCCATGATTGCCTGGTCGAGCCGGGCAGTCCTCTCCCTGACTGGATTCTGAGCACATGTTTCCCGAACGCGTGGTCTCCGGCATGCGTCCGACGGGCGCCCTGCACCTCGGCCACTACCATGGCGCCCTCAAGAACTGGGTGCGGCTGCAGGACGAGTACCCCTGCTACTTCTTCGTCGCCGACTGGCACGCGCTCACGACCCACTACGAGTCGACCGAGATCATCGAGGAGAGCATCTGGGAGATGGTCATCGACTGGCTGGCCGCCGGCGTCGACCCCTCCCAGTCGGTGCTGTTCGTGCAGTCGCGGGTGCCCGAGCATGCGGAACTCCACCTGCTGCTGTCGATGGTCACGCCGCTGGGCTGGCTCGAGCGGGTGCCGACCTACAAGGACCAGCAGGAGCGCCTGAGCGACCGCGATCTCGCCACCTACGGCTTTCTCGGCTACCCGCTGCTGCAGGCGGCCGACATCCTGATGTACCGGGCCTCGCATGTCCCGGTCGGCGAGGACCAGGTCCCCCACATCGAACTCACCCGCGAGGTGGCCCGTCGCTTCAACCACCTGTTCGGTCGCGAGGCCGGCTTCGAGGACAAGGCCCGCGAGGCGATCAGGAAGCTCGGCAGCAAGCGGGCGCGCATCTACAACCAGATGCGCACCGCCTACCAGGAGCAGGGCGACGAACAGGCGCTCGAGCGCGGCCGCGAACTGCTCGACCAGGCGCAGAACATCAGCCTCGGCGATCGCGAGCGGCTCTTCGGTTTCCTCGAGGGCAGTCGCAAGATCATCCTGGTCGAGCCGCAGTCGCTGCTGACCGAGACATCGCGGATGCCCGGCATCGACGGCCAGAAGATGTCCAAGAGCTACGGCAACATGATCGCGATGCGCGAGGACCCGGCCTCGGTCGAGAAGAAGGTCCGCACCATGCCGACCGATCCGGCGCGGGTGCGGCGCACCGATCCGGGCGAACCCGGCAAGTGCCCGGTCTGGCAGTTGCACCTGACCTACTCGGATGATGCGGTGCGCGACTGGGTGCAGGCCGGCTGCCGCAGCGCCGGCATCGGCTGCCTCGAATGCAAGCAGCCCGTGATCGACGCGATCCTGCGCGAACAGGCGCAGTTTCGCGAGCGCGCCGAGCCCTATCTCGAAGATCCCCACCTGGTGCAGAACATCATCGCCGATGGCTGCGACCGCGCCCGCAAGATCGCCGGCGAGACGATGCGCGAAGTGCGCGAGGCGATGGGCCTGCTCTACGACTGAGTGTGAAAATGGGGTCAGACACCATTTTTCCATCTTGGAAAATGGTGTCTGACCCCATTTTCACGGTCCGGTCAGGGGTTCGGGTTCGATCCGACGGCGTGCAATGGCCCGCCCGCCAGGTGCATCTGGCGCAGCGCGGGCAGTGACTCCAGCAGGTCGGCAAGCTCCGCGTAGGGCACCGGCTCGTAGATCAGGGTCCCCTGCATGACCTCGCAATCGAGTTCGCGCAGGCCACGCATCTCGGCCGAAGTCTCCACGCCCTCGGCCATCGCCTGCATGCCGAGCTTGGCCGCCAGGGTGGTGATGGCCTGGACGATCGCGGCGTTGCCGCGGTCGCTCGGCAAGTCCTTGACGAAGGCGCGGTCGATCTTCAGGCCGTCGACCGGCAGGTTCTTGATGTACGACAGCGAGGCGTAGCCGGTGCCGAAGTTGTCGATGATGACGTGCACCCCGAGCCGGCGCAGTTCGCCGATCAGCTGGATCGTCTTCTCCGGGTTCTCGATGAACGAGCTCTCGGTGAGCTCGAGGCGCAGCAGCTTCGGCGGGAAGGCGCGCTCGGTCATGAGCCGGTTGAGGTTCTCGAGGAAACCGTCCTCGGCGAGCTGGCGCACCGAGATGTTCACGGTCACGGCCATGTCCTCGAAGCGATCGAGGCCGAGGCGGATCCGGTCGTCGATCGCGCGCCGTACCGCCCAGAAGCCGATTTCCCGGATCAGGTTGCTCTGCTCGGCCATCGGCAGGAACTTGTCGGGCAGCAGCAGCCCGCGGGCCGGATGCCGCCAGCGCAACAGGCCCTCGATGCTGACGACCTTGCGCTGGGCCACGTCGAGGATGGGCTGGTAGAAGAGATCGACCTCGTCGCGGCTGATCGCCATCGGCAGCTCCGCCGCCAGCTGCATCTGTTCGGTACGCTCGTCCGAGAGGCGGCCGGCGAAGAACTGGACGTCGTTGCGCCCTTCCGACTTGACCTTGTACATCGCGCCGTCGGCGGCCTTGACGAGCTGCTGCGGATCGGTGGTGTCCTCCGGCGACAATGCGACGCCGATCGAGGCCGACAGGAAGTAGGCGCGGTTGTTCAGGATGAAGGGCTTCTCGATGGCGGCGAGGACCGTGCGCGCAATGGCTTCGACCTCGATGCGGTCGCTGGTGTCGTTGAGCAGCACGATGAATTCGTCGCCGCCCATCCGGCCCGCGGTGTCGCCCGGCCGGATCGCGCCCTTGAGGCGCGCGGCGACCTCGATGAGCACCTTGTCGCCGGCGGCGTGGCCCAGGGTATCGTTGATCAGCTTGTAGCGGTCGAGGTCGATGTAGAGCAGGGCGATCTCGCGGCGGCGCTTCAGGCTCGCCTTGAGCTGGTGCGATACGAAGGCCCGGTTCGGCAGGTCGGTCAGCGCGTCGTGCAGGGAGGCGTGCAGGAGCTGCTTCTCGGCCGACTTGCGTTGCAGGTACAGCGAAAGGGTCCGCGACAGCACTTCGGCGACCTGGCCGAGGAAGGCATCGCCGCGCAGGCTGACCGGCGAGAGGAAGAGCAGCACGCTCATCACTTCGTCATGCTCGTTGAGGATCGGCGCGAGGAAGGCGGCCTGCGCGCCGACGGCTGCCGTCTGGTAGCGCTTGGCGAAGGCGGGTTCCTCGGCGACTTCGGAAAGCCAGACCGCCTTGCGCAGGGTCCATGCCTTGGCTTCGGCCGACTCGGGGGTGATCGGCAGCACCGCGGGCAGCTCGGCGAGCATCCGGGTGAAGGTCGGGTAGCCCCAGCGCTCGCGTACCGCGAAGCCCTCGCCGGCGCGCACCATGTGGGCGCCGCCCAGCCAGGCGAGCTTGCCGCAGACGGTGATCAGCACCGCCGTGACGACCCGCTCGGGATCGGTCTGCTCACGCATGATCGAGGCGATGTCGCCATCGATCTCGAGCAGCATCCGTTGCTGCTTCTCGCGGGTGATGTTGCGCCCGGTGCCCCGGTAGCCGGTGAAGCGGCCGGCATCGTCGAAGACCGGCCGCCCCGACAGCGACAGGTGATAGACGTTGCCTTCGTCGTCGAGTCGGCTCATCTCGAAATTCTCGAAGGGCTTGTGCGCCTCGAGCGTCTGGCGATGCAGGTTCCAGTCGGCGGGCATCGACTCGGCGGCGATGCCGTCGCCCTCCCAGCGACGCCGGCCGATCCAGCGTCGCGCCCATTGCCCGAGCACCGCATCGACGCTGTCCGACAGCCAGGACAGCCGGTGCTGCGGGTCTGTCTCCCAGATCCAGTCCGAACTCAGCTGGGTGAGCTCGCGGAACTTCGATTCGCTCGCCGCGAGCTGGCGTTGCATCGCCCGCATCCCGGAGATGTCGAGGACGATGCCCTCGAGCCGGTCGACGGCGCCGTCGCGCCCGCGCACCGGGCGGGCGACCGAGCGAACCCAGACGGTCTCGCCATTGGGCCGCAGGTAGCGGTACTCGATCCTGGCCTCGCCGCCGTTGCGCGCGACCCGACGGTGCAGGTCGGACCAGCGGCGCTGGTCATCGCGGTGCAGGCAGATCAGGAAACCCTTCGGGGAGGGCGGCCCGTTGTCGGGATTGATGCCGAACAGGCGGAAGGCGCCCGCGCTCCATTCGAGGCGGTTCTCCGTCAGCACATGGACCCAGGTACCCAGCGATGCGAGGGATTCTGCGGCATCATGCTGCGATCGCAGCCGCTCGAGCCCCTCGATCCGGCTCGCCTGGGTCTCGAGTTCGCGATGGCGGGCCCGCAGCAGCAGGCTGAAGCCGACGATCGCCAGGCCACAGGCCAGCGGAACCGCGAAGGCCAGGTCGATCCATTCCGGTCGCGCCACTCCGGTCGCCAGCACGACGGCTGCGAGGGCGAGGCTGATGGCCGCGAGCGGGCGGTTGAATCGGCCGGGTTGCTGGAGGTTCGGGATCTGGCTCACAGGCGACGCATGGGGCGACGAAGTCTGGTTTTCGATCCGGCGCCGAAGCGCCGATGAGTCACAGGGGAATACGACAGCGATGTCCGCGACAAGCCCGGTTCACCGCCAGCCCGTACCCGATCCGTGGATCGTGTCATGGCTGGGCCGCCTGCCCGCCGGCTCCCGCGTGCTCGACTTCGCCTGCGGCACCGGCCGCCATGCCCGTGCCGCAGCCGCGCTGGGCCTGGTGGTCGTCGCGGTCGACAACGACATGCAGGCACTGGCGGCGGTGGGCGAGGGCGTCGACGTCGTCCGGGCCGATCTGGAAGCCTCGCCATGGCCATTCGCCACGGCGGGATTCGACGCTGTGATTGTGTCGAACTACCTGTTCCGCTCCCGCCTCGACCTGCTGTGCGGGCTGATCCGGCCGACGGGTGTTCTGTTGTACCAGACATTCGCGCTCGGCAACGAGTCCTTCGGGCGGCCGCGCAACCCGGATTTCCTGTTGCGGCCCGGCGAACTGCTCGAGCTGGCGGCGCGCAACGGCCTGCATGTGCTGGCCTACGAGGATGGCATCGCCGGCTTGCCGGCCCGGGCCCGGATCCAGCGGATGGCGGCCTGCCGGCCGCCCCTGCGGCTCGAGGCGATGCCGATTGCGCCCTGATGCGCCCGGGCCGCCGGGGCGCGCCGTCGAAGCCGGCATGGCGCCCGTTCATCGGCCCGCCGGTCCGTTAAACTACTCGTTTTTTGCGGGCGCATGACCATGATCAAGGGCAGCATCGTCGCGATCGTCAGTCCGATGCACGAGGACGGCCGGCTCGACTTCGAGCGCTACCGCGCTCTGATCGACTGGCACGTCGCCGAGGGCACCTCGGCGATCGTGGCCGTCGGCACCACGGGCGAGTCGCCGACGGTGGATCCGGACGAGCACATCGAGCTCATCCGGGTCGCGGTCGAGCAGGCGGCCGGGCGGGTGCCCGTGATCGCCGGCACCGGGGGCAATTCGACCCGCGAGGCGGTCGAGCTCACCGAGGGCGCCGCCCGGGTGGGGGCCGATGCCACCCTGCAGGTCGTGCCCTACTACAACAAGCCGACCCAGGAAGGGATGCGCCGGCATTTCGAGACCGTGGCCGAGCGCGGCGGGCTGCCGGTCATCCTGTACAACGTCCCGGGCCGCACCGTCGCCGATCTCTCCAACGACATGGTGCTGCGCCTGGCCGAAGTGCCGAACATCATCGGCCTGAAGGAATCGACCGGCGACATCCCGCGGGTGTCCGACCTGCTCGCCAGGCTGCCCGAGGATTTCGCCGTCTATAGCGGCAACGACGACTGCGCATTGGCCCTGATCGGCATGGGCGGGCACGGGACGATCTCCGTGACGGCCAACGTCGCCCCCGGCCCGATGGCGCGCATGTGCGCGGCCGCGCTCGAGGGGCGCTGGGACGAGGCTCTCGCGCTCAACCGGCAGCTCCTGCCGCTGCATTTCAAGCTGTTCGTCGAAGCCAACCCGATACCGGTCAAGTGGGCCCTCGCCGAGATGGGCCGGATCGGCGCCGGGATCCGGCTGCCCATGACGCCGCTCGATGCCCGCTACCATGACGTTGTGCGACAGGCGCTGACGGACTCCGGAGTAATCCCCCGATGAATCGACGATTCCCTGCCGGCACCCTGTGCCGCGCGGCACTGGCACTCACCCTGGCGATCGCCCTCGGCGGTTGCTCGCTCGGCAGGAAGCTCGAGGAAAGAAGCCAGATCGACTACAAGTCGGCCGGCGAGCAGCGTCGCGCCCAGCCGCTCGAAATCCCGCCGGACCTGGCCTCGCCGCTCGGCTCCGACCGCTACAAGATCCCGGAACTCGCCAGCCAGCCGACCTACTCGGGC
Organism: uncultured Burkholderiaceae bacterium; assembly: GCA_964476625.1. GTDB lineage: Bacteria > Pseudomonadota > Gammaproteobacteria > Burkholderiales > Burkholderiaceae_E > JAMLIN01. The sequence continues at coordinate 17,312 of CAYZBJ010000008.1, forward strand.
TACGAGCGCGACCGTCGCGAGGCGCAGGCCGCCACCGGCGAGACGATCGCCGCTCGCACGGCGCAAGTCGATGCCGGCGCGATGCGTATCGAACGCGAGGGCCAGCAGCGCTGGCTGAGCACTTCGATGACGCCCGAGCGGCTGTGGCCGCTGGTTCGCGACTTCTGGCAGGAAGCGGGCTTCATCATCGACGTCGAATCCCCCGAAACCGGGATCATGGAAACCGACTGGGCGGAGAACCGCGCCAAGTTGCCCGAGGACTTCATCCGGCGCACCGTCGGCCGGGTCTTCGACAGCCTCTACTCGACCGGCGAGCGCGACAAGTTCCGTACCCGGATCGAGCGAGTGGCCGGCGGTGGCACCGAGATCTACGTGACCCATCGCGGCATGGTCGAGGTCTACCAGGACAAGACCGAGAAGGACTCGACCATCTGGCAACCGAGGCCGAGCGACCCCGAACTGGAAGTCGAGTTCCTGCGCCGGCTCATGGTCAAGCTCGGCGCCGATGCCGAGCAAGCCGATTCGGCCGCCGCGACCGCGCGCGGCACGTCGGCGCGCAATGCCGGCGCCGAGCTCGCGCGCGGAGCGGACGGCGCCGCGCAACTCACGATTCCGGACGGCTTCGAGCGCGCCTGGCGGCGGGTCGGGCTGGCGCTCGACCGCGGCGGGTTCGCGGTCGAGGACCGCGACCGGTCCAACGGCGTCTACTTCGTGCGCTACATCGATCCGGAGAGCGATGCCCGGCGCGAGAAGGACGACGGTTTCCTCTCCCGGATGTTCGGCTCGTCGCGCAAGGAGAAGAAGCAGACCGAGGTCTTCCAGATCCGGATCGAATCGGCCGGCGAGCAGTCCACCGTCCGGGTGCGTTCGGGCGATGGCGAGGCGGTGCGTGAAACCGACCGCGCCACGGCCAGCCGGATGCTCTCGCTCATCCAGGAACAGCTGAAGCTGTGAGGACCGGCGAACGAACCGTCCGCGGGTCCTGAGGGCGTGCGCTTCGCGAGCCTCGGCAGCGGCAGCGAGGGCAATGCCCTCGTGGTGCAGGCCGCCTGCGGCGTGGGCGGGCGCCACACCAGTGTGCTGGTCGATTGCGGCTTCGGGTTGCGCGAGGCGCTACGGCGCCTGCAGGCGCTCGACGTGGCGCCCGAGGCCCTGGCGGGGATCCTCGTCACCCACGAGCACGGCGACCACGTCGGCGGCGTCTTCAGGCTGGCGCGGGCCCACCGGATACCGGTCTACCTGACCCACGGGACCTGGCAGGCGGTGGCGGGCATGCCCGGCGCGGCCGACTGCGAACACCGCCTGATCGACCCGAACAAGGCGTTCGAGATCGACGGTATCGGCATCGAACCGGTCGCGGTGCCGCACGATGCGCGCGAGCCGGTGCAGTTCGTCCTCGATTCGGGCCGATCCCGCCTCGGGGTGCTCACCGACCTCGGGCATGGCACGCCGCACGTGCTGCGCGCCTATGCCGGCCTCGATGCGATCGTGCTCGAGTGCAATCACGATCCGGGGCTGCTGGCGTCCAATCCCCGCTATCCGCCGGCGCTCAAGCGGCGCATCGGCGGGCCGTACGGACACCTGTCGAACGAGGCGGCGGCCGGGATCGCCGCCGCGATCAGCGGACCGCGCCTGCGCCGGATCGTGGCCGCCCACCTGTCGGCGCACAACAATCGGCCGGAACTGGCGCGCGCCGCGCTTGCCGCGGCGCTCGGTACGTCGCCCGACGACATCCGGGTCGCCCTGCAGCAGGAGGGCCTGGCCTGGATCGAGGTCGGGATGTCGATGGCGACCTGAAGCCAGGCCGCCATCGGGGCTTCAGTTGCTGCCGGCCTTGTTGCCGACTTCGGCAGCCTTGTCGCCAGCGGCAGCGCTGAGTTCCGCGGCCTTGTCCCTGGTGGCCTCGCCCATGTCGGCCGCCTTGTCCTTCGCAGCCGCGCCCATGTCGGCTGCCTTGTCCTTTGCGGCTTCGCCCATCTCGCTTGCCTTGTCCCTGGCGGCCGCGCCCATTTCCATGGCCTTGTCCTTGGCGGCAGTCCCCATCTCGGCGGCCTTGTCGGCGGTATCGCCAGCGGCTTCCTTCGTGGCATCGACCGCATTGCCCGTGGCTTCCCGGGTCGCCTCGACGGCATTGCCGGCGGCTTCCTTCGTCGCGTCGACCGCGGCGCCGGCGGCTTCCTTCGTGGCTTCGGCGGCTTCCGATGCCGTCTGCTTCGCATTGTCGATCGCGGTCTGGGCTTCCTTGTCGCCACAGGCCGCGAGGCCGAGCGCGAAGAGCGATACGAGGAGGATTCGATTCTTCATGGTCGTTTTCTCTGGAGGAGTGAGGAGGTACAGCGGCGCGAGTCTAGCGATGGATTCTGACGTTCCGGGGACACCCGATGCCCCGCGAGGACCCCCGATCTGGCATTCTGGGGACAGCCGACCTGGACTACACTGCGGGCATTCGATCCTTGAAGAGCCGATGCAGGACCAGCCGATGCACGAATCCGACGACATCGTGGGCGAGGGGCGGTGGGTTTCGCTGCGTTATCGTCTGTACGACTCGACCGCCCAGGCCCTCGAGGACCAGGATCGCGAGGAAACCTACCTGCATGGCGGGTTTGGGCACCTGTTCCCGAAGATCGAGGAGATCCTCGAGGGCCGGCGGGCCGGCGAGCGGGTTTCGGTCTATCTCGAGCCCGAGGACGCCTTTGGCGACTACGACCCGGAACTGCTGCACATCGCGCCTCGCGACCGTTTCCCCGATGAACTGCAGACCGGCATGGACTTCGAGGGCATCCCGGGCGGGGAGGCCGACGGCCGCATCTACACGGTGACCGACATCGCTGGCGACGCCGTCGTGGTCGATGGCAACCACCCGCTGGCGGGGATCGCGGTGCGCTTCGATCTCGAGATCACCGGGGTGCGTCCGGCGACCGAAGAGGAAATCGCCACCGAGCGCGCCCGCTGGGGCCACTGAAGTCAGTGCGGGTTCGCGAGCTGGCGTAGCGCGTAGACGAGTTCGAGCGCGGCGCGCGGCGTCAGCGCATCCGGATCCACATCGAGCAGGCGACCGAGCACCGCGTCGGCGACCGGGTCGGCCGGGGCCGCGGTGTCGTCGGCCGCCGCCGGCAGGTCGATACCGAAGAGATCCATCTGGTCGCCATCCTCGCGGGCACGCTCCTCGAGGCGGGTGAGCAGGGCGCCGGCGGCGCGCACCACCGGCGCCGGCATCCCGGCCAGCCGCGCGACCTGCAGGCCGTAGCTGCGGCTTGCCGGACCGTCGCGGACCTCGTGCAGGAACACGATGCCGTTGCGATGCTCGGCCGCGGCCAGGTGCAGGTTGACCGCATGCGGGTCGCGCGCCGCGATCGCGGTCAGCTCGAAGTAATGCGTGGCGAACAGGGCGAGCGAGCGGTTGTGGGCGAGCAGCCGGTCGGCGATCGCATGGGCGAGCGCGAGGCCGTCGAAGGTCGAGGTGCCGCGGCCGATCTCGTCCATCAGCACGAGCGACTGGTCGCTGGCCGCGTTGAGGATCGCGGCGGCTTCGGTCATCTCGACCATGAAGGTCGAACGGCCGCCGGCGAGGTCGTCCGAGGCGCCGATGCGGGTGAAGATCCGGTCGATCGGCCCGAGGGTGCAGGCGTCGGCCGGCACGAAACTGCCACAGTAGGCGAGCAGGGTGATCAGCGCGATCGAGCGCATGTAGGTCGACTTGCCACCCATGTTCGGGCCGGTCAGGATCAGTAGCCGACGCTGCGGATGCATGACGCAGTCGTTGGGTACGTAGCGCTCGACATGCGCTTCGACCACCGGATGGCGGGCGCCGCGGATCTCGATGCCCGGCAGCGGGGAGAACTCCGGCCGGATCCAGCCCATCTGCGCGGCGCGGGCGGCGAGGGTGGCGAGGACGTCGATCTCGGCCACGGCCCGCCCGAGCGCCTGCCAGGCCGCCACCGAGGGTTTCAGGGCGACGACGAGTTCGTCGTAGAGCAGCCGCTCGCGCGCCAGTGCGCGTTCGCGCGCCGACAACGCCCGGTCCTCGAACTGCTTGAGCTCGGGCGTGATGAAGCGTTCGGCGTTCTTGAGGGTCTGGCGGCGCCGGTAGTCGTCGGGCACCTTGTCGGCCGAACCCCGGCCGACCTCGATGTAGAAGCCGTGCACCTGGTTGAAACCGACCCGCAGCGACGCGATGCCGCTGCGCTCGCGCTCGCGGGCCTCCAGCGTCGTGAGGAAGTCGCCGCAGCCGGCATCGAGCGCCCGCAATTCGTCGAGTTGCGCATCGAAGCCGTCGCGGATGACCCCGCCGTCGCGGGCCTGCGCCGCCGGTTCGTCGGCAATCGTCTCGCGCAGCATCGCGAGTGCCTCGGCCGGCGGCTCCAGCGCGGCCCGCAAGCTGGCGAAGGTGGCCGGCGCGAGCTCGGCGATGCGCTCGGCGATGCCGGCCAGCGCCGGCGCCGAGTCGCGCAGCGCCGCGAGCTCGCGCGGCCGAGCCGAGCCGAGCGCGATCCGGGCGGCGACCCGCTCGTAGTCGGGCAGCCCCCGCAGCAGCGGTCGCAGGCTGCGGTGCGCGCCCTCGACCAGGGCCTCGATACGGTCATGGCGGGTGGCGGCGACGCCTCGTTCGCGTACCGGCTGCTGCAGCCAGCGCCGCAGCAGGCGGCCGCCGGCGCTGCCGGCGCAGTCGTCGAGGATCCGCAGCAGGCTCGGGCCATCGTCGCCGCGCAGGCTCCCGATGACCTCGAGATTGCGCCGCGCGGTTTCGTCGAGGATGATGAAGGCGTCGTCGCGCCAGGCGTGCAGCCCCTGCAGGTGGCTCGGCGCCTGGCCCTGGGTCAGGGTTGCATAGGCGAGCAGGGCGCCGGCCGCGGCGAGCGCCTGCGACTGGTCGGCCACGCCGAAGGCGCCGAGATCGGCGACATCGAGTGTTTCGCACAGTTCCTTGCGGGCGCGGGCGGTGTCGAAGCGCCAGTCGGGCTGTGCCGCGACCGCGCCGAGCCCGGCCGGATCGATGCCCGCGAAGAGACGCGCCGGATCGGCCGATTCGGGCAGGATGATCTCGGCCGCGCCGATGCGGGTGATCGCGGCGCCCAGGTCCGCCGGGTCGACCTCGGCGAGCCAGCATTCACCGGCCGCGAGCGACATCCAGGCGAGCCCCGCCGGGCGGCCCGGCAGCACCGCCAGCAGCAGGGGGTCCTCGCGCTCGGGCAACAGCTGCTCGTCGGTGAGCGTACCCGGGGTGACGATACGCACCACCTTGCGCTCGACCGGCCCCTTGGAGGTGGCGGGGTCGCCGATTTGCTCGCAGATCGCCACCGACTCGCCGAGCCGGATCAGGCGCGCGAGGTACTGCTCAGCCGAATGCACCGGCACCCCGGCCATGCGCACCGGCTCGCCGTTCGAGTTGCCGCGCTGGGTCAGGGTGATGCCGAGCAGGGCCGCGGCGCGCTCGGCATCGTCGAAGAAGAGCTCGTAGAAATCCCCCATGCGATAGAGCAGCAAGGTGTCGGGATGATCGGCCTTGATGCCCAGATACTGGGCCATCATCGGTGTGTGGCCGGAGAGATCGGAGTCGTTCATCGGAAACGGTTGCCTGGCCCATGCCCGGAGTGGCATGGAGTGCCTCGCGAACGCTATTCAACCAGCAAAAGCGCGTCCGGTGCTCGGTCCGGTCGGCTGTCGAGCCGCTCTTGCCCGTACCGGTAGTATTCCCGGATGGTCTCATGGGCGAGGTGCAGGACGGCGACTCGAAACATGCTGGGGTCGCCGGTCCAGCGCAGTCAGGCCGCTGTCCGCAGGACGCCTTCCTGGCTGATGGAAGCGACAAGCTTGCCGTCGCGACTGAACACCTGGCCCCGGATGAGGCCACGCGTCCCGGCGGACACCGGGTTTTCCATGCTGTAGAGCAACCACTCGTCCATGCGCGCCGGCCGGTGGAACCACATGACGTGATCGAGGCTCGCCGCTTGCAACTTGCGATCCAGGAAGCTCAGGCCATGGGGCTGCAGCGCCACGCCGAGCAGGCTGTAGTCCGATGCATAGGCGAGCAGGGCCTGGTGCAGGGGCAAGTCGTCCGGCAGTGGGCCGGGGACTCGCATCCAGAACCGCCGCACCGGTGACCTGTCCTGCGGCCGCAGCGGATGGTCGGGTGCTATCGGGCGCACCTCGATCGGCTGCGGGCGCAGCAGCGCCGCCCTGAAGTTGTCGGATATGGGCTCTGCTTCGAGGAACTGCCGCTTCGCTTCGATTTCGTCGGGCAGGCTCTCCGGGTCCGGAACCACCGGCATGTCGCACTGGTACTCGAGCCCATCCTCCGGCGACTGGAAGGAGGCGCTGAGCTGGAAGAGGACGCGTTCGGCCTGCAGGGCGAGTACGCGCCGGATCGAGAAGGTGCCGCCGTCACGAACCGGTTCGACGCGGTACGTGATCGAGGTGCGCACGTCGCCGGGCAGCAGGAAGTAGGCTTGCAGGGAGTGGGCGGTGCGCCCGTCCACGGTGCGGGCAGCGGCGGCCAGCGCCTGGCCGAGCAACTGCCCGCCGAAGACGCGCCCCCCGACGATGTTGCGACTCGCGCCCACGAAGCTGTTGTCATCGAGCCTCTCGAGTCGCAGCAGCTCGAGCAGTCCCCGGGTCGTTCCATCCATCCCTCAGCCGGCTCCGGGCGATTTCGTAGCGGCCTCGGCCTGCTGCGTTCGCTGGGCGTATTCGTCGCGCAGGTGGCGCTTCGAGACTTTGCCGATATCGTTGCGGACAAGGGCGCTCGCGAGATAGGCGGCGGCGATTCGCTGCGTCTTGCCCAGACGCCCGTTCGCCCACTCGCGGATCTCGGCGGCCGTGGCGGCGGCGCCTGGCTTGGCGACGATCACCGCGATCGGTGTTTCACCCCAGCGATCCGACGGCACACCGACCACGGCAGCTTCGGCCACCGCGGGGTGCTGCGCCAAGATCGCCTCGATATCACTCGGATAGATATTGAAGCCGCCCGAAATGATCGTGTCCTTGGCCCGGTCCATGATGGTCAGGAAGCCGTCCTCGTCGAGGCGACCGATATCTCCGGTGCGGATGAACCGCTTGCCAAGGGGGTCGGTCCAGATCGTTGCGGCGGATTTTTCCGCATCCTTGTTGTAGCCGGCCATCATGACGTGGGAATGGCCGACGATCTCGCCGATGTTCCCCGCCGCAAGCTCCACGCCATTCTCGCCGATGATCCGGATGTCGTGGCCCTCGATCGGCTGGCCGACGGTATGCAGCTTGTCGGGATAATCGTGCGCCAGCAGCTGGCAGCTGCCGCCTCCCTCCGTCATGCCGTAGTACTCAATGAGCCCGCCGGGCCAGCGCCGCAGGATCTCGGCCTTGAGGGCGGCGGAGAACGGTGCGCTGGTACAGAATTTCATCCGGAAGCTGGTCAGGTCGTGGCGGTCAAAGTCGGGGTGCTCCATCAACCTGCGGTATTGCACCGGTACCAGCATGGCATGGGTGACGCGATGCTTCTGCGCCAGCGCCAGGAACTCGGCCGGATCGAACTTGCCCATCAGGACCACGGTGCCGCCTCCGGCCAGCGCCGGCAGGAAGCTGACCAAGGTCGTGTTGGAGTACAGGGGTGTGGAGACGAGCGTGACGTGGTCCGGCCGGTAGTAGTTCATCGCGCTGCCGATGATCTGGCGCCAGCGCAGCTCGTTGGCGTGGACGATGCCCTTGGGCGCGCCGGTGGTGCCGGACGAATAGATGATGTTGAACACCGCTTCCGGATCCGCGCGTACTGCCGCTGGAGTGCTGTCCTCGGGCGCCAGCCAGTGGTTGAATGACGGGAGCCGGGTCGCATCATCCAGGCCGACGGCTAGCAGCGCGCGACCGGAGCGCTCCGCGGCGGCCACGCCATTGCCGTGCGAATCGGCGAAGAGGATCTTCGCGTCGCAGTTCGCGAGCATCAACTCCAGCGACTCGGCGGTGCTGAGCGGGGCCAGCGGTGCGACTGCGGCGCCAGCGCGCAAGGCGGCCACGAACGCGATGGCATAGCGTATCGAATTCAGTGCGCAGATCGCGATGACGTCCCCGGCCCGGACGCCGTCGCGCTGCATTGCGGCAGCGGCACGGTCGACCGCCCGATCGAGAGTCGCGTAATCGAACCCCTCGGAGCCCTGGACCAGGGCGGCTTTGTTCGGCCAGAGGCTCGCATGCAGCCGGAGCATTTCTGGCAGCGTACCGAATTCTCTTGCCAGAATGGCGTCGACTTCGTGCCAGTCGTTCCCAGTCGTCACGGTACTCGCTCCTCCTCGTTGCCGAATCTCCAACCGTATCACTGGATACTGCCGGAGGAAAGACGTTTCCTCCTTTGTGGTATGTCCGTCGTGTCTGACGCACGAAGCCGCGCCTGAGCCGCAGTAGAGCGCGGAATCCCCGATTCGGCGATGGCGGCAGAAGCGGGTTGTGCAGCTATGAGAACTTCAGTACGATAATTTTGACTGCTAAGTTGCTTGGCAGCCGACAACAAACGGCCATCGCCCGATGGCCTTCAGGAGGGGACATGGAGACTGAAATCAATCGCCGGCAATTCGTCGCCATGCTTGGCGCGGGGGCGTTCCTGGCCACCGCGCCCGGGATGAGCTTTGCGCGGGTACCAGCAAAGGACTTGACGAAGGAAGGCTGGGCGCAGCTCCCGAAGGAGAAGCCGGTGCGCGGCGGCACGCTGCGAATGGCGTCTTCCCAATACATCGGGATGATGAATCCGAACCATTGGCCCGTGAACGACTGGGTCGCGATGGGTGCATTCCTCGACAAGTTCATCCTCACCGACGGCGAGTACCGTCCGAGCGTCCCATGGCTGGCGGAGTCGATACAGGCCGAGAGCCCGACCTCCGTCATCATGACCCTGCGCCGCGGGATCAAGTTCCACGACGGTACGGCGTTCAATGCCGAAACGGTCAAGTTCCAGGCCGACTGGACCACCAAGGAAGGCGCGACGGCCTGGAGCAAGTCGTGGCTGGCGCCACTGGAGTCCGTCGAGGTGCTGGACGAGTACCGCTTGCGTTGGAAGTTCAAGACCACCTGGGGTGCGTTTCAGGGGCTCATGGCCAACGTGCCCGGCTATGCCCTCTCGGCTCAGCAACTCGCCGACGGGAGGAAGTTCGACACCGAGCCCAAGGGTACGGGCCCCTGGATCGTCGTCGAGGGCAAGCAGGACAGCTTTCTGCGGATGAAGCGAAACCCCGACTGGTGGCTGGCCAAGCTCACTGGCAGCGGGGCGCCGTACTTCGACGAGCTGCTGATCAGCGTTGTCCCCGATCCTGCCGTGCGCCTTGCTAACCTTCGGGCCGGCCGGATCGATATGCTGACGGTCGACAAGTCGCAGTACGCAATAGTCAAGCGGGATGCGAATCTGCAGGTCTACGTCACCCCGGTTCCCACGGTTACGGGCCTGCGCATGAACAGCAAGAGCGGCCCCTGTGCCGATGTGCGGGTGCGCGACGCCATCAACCGCGCGATCAACCGGGAGGCGCTGATTCACGGCACTCAGCATGGCTTGGGCCGGATTGCTTCGGGCCTGTATCCCAACGACCATTTCGCTTCGAACAAGTCGCTCAAGCCCATCGGACACGACCCGGAGCGCGCGAAGCGGCTGCTGAAAGAAGCCGGCTTCGACGACGGGTTGAAGCTCAGGGGCTACTTCGGGAACTTGGCGGCGGACCAGACCCTCGCCCAGGCGATCAAGCACATGCTGCTGCAGGTCGGCATCGAGTGGGAAGTCGAGATGCTGACGCCGGCGGCGCGGACCGAGCGCCTGGACAAGGAGGAGTTCGACCTCGCCCTCGGCGGCTGGAACTACATCTACGATCCGGATCTCGCCATGAGCGGCCTATACCATCCCACCGGACGCTTCGCCAAGGGTCGGGTGCAGGACGACGAGCGAACCCGCATGATCGAGGAAGCCCGCAATGAACCGGATCCACAGCGGCGCGAGAAGCTCTACCAGGTGCTCGACAAGTACGTCACGGAGCGCTACCTCGACGTATGGCTGTGGTGGGAGCAGGCGGCAACCGCTTACGGCAAGCACATCAGGGGCTATGACCATGATGCGGCGGTGAAGTACAAGGAAGCGTATACCCGCAGCTATACGACCTACTTCGACGACGGCGGCGCCCACCAGCGCTAGCCTGATCCGCCTGCGACGAGCCGGTCGAGGACTGTCATGACCGGCTCGGCCGCGGCCGCTGTATCCGTGCGCGCACGGCCGCCCGGCGGGGCCTGAGCGTGCATGCTCACCGACGGTAGTTAATGTTCCGGTTCATTCTTCAGAGAGTGCAACATGCGGCGATCGTCCTGGTGCTGGTTGTCATCCTGGCCTTCGTCGGGACGAACCTCATGCCGGGCGACACCATCGCTGCCGCGGTCGCCGAGACCGGGCAGGGGGACGCGGAAACCATCGCGGCCCTCAAGGTCCAGTTCGGGCTCGACAAGCCACTGCCGATCCAACTGGTCAACTGGGCCGGAAACTTCGTACGGGGCAACTGGGGGGTCTCCATCGGCACCGGCCAACAGGTGTTCGACATGTTCGCCCAGCGCTTGCCACCGACCCTGGAGCTCTTCATCGGTGGCACGATCTGGTCCCTGTTGCTAGGTCTGCCGACGGGCTTCGCAGCGGCGCTGCGACCCAACTCGTGGCTCGACCGGATCCTGTCGACCAGCGCGATGATCGGCATCTCCCTGCCGCCCTTCTGCGCGGGCATCCTGTTCATCTACCTGTTCGCCGTATGGCTTCCGATCTTCCCGCCGTCCGGCTATGTGTCGTTCTACCGTGATCCACTCGCAAGCGTCGAGGCGTTGTTCCTGCCCACGCTCGTCCTGGGCATCATCAACGCCGGGTTCCTGGCGCGCTATGTGCGCTCCAACATGCTCGAGATCCTGCGCCAGGACTACATCAGAACGGCCCGGGCGAAGGGGCTCTCGGAGGTCGGGATCCTTCTCTTCCATGCGATACGGCCCGCGATGATCTCGCTGCTGACCGTCATCGGCCTGTCCTTCAGCACGATGGTGACCGGGGCGTTCTTCGTCGAGGTCATCTTCGCCATCCCGGGGCTGGGCCAGATGGGCGTACAGGCGATCTTCGGAAAGGACATCGCGGTGATTCAGGCGCTGCTGGTGCTAACGGCGATCAACGTCCTGGTAATCAACCTGCTCATCGATCTGATGTACGCCGTCCTCGACCCCCGGGTTCGACTCGAGTAGGCCCGGCCGATGCAAGCAAGCACTGCAGACGAGCCGGGCAAGGTGGTCCGGCAACAACGGCGCCGGGGACGACTGGCGCGCACCTGGCGCGGTATCGCCGGCACATTGTGGGCCATGGGCTGGGCCGGGAAGGTCGGCCTGGTCATCCTGCTGGCCATGCTGGTCATGGCAGTCTTCGCCCCATGGCTGGCACCCTACGATCCGCACCACCAGGACCTGATGGCGACCTTGCAGGGGCCCTCGGCGCAGCACTGGCTTGGTACCGACAACCTCGGACGGGACTTGGTGTCGCGCCTGGTCTACGGGGCTCGCATACCGCTGGCGGTCGGCCTGATCGCCGCCTTCGGATCCATGGTCATCGGCGTTTCCATGGGTCTGCTTGCCGGAATTCGCGGCGGCCTTACGGACGCCGTGATCATGCGGGTGACCGATGCGTTCATCTGCTTCCCGCCGCTAATCCTCATTCTCTCGATCGCCGCGACGCTCGGAGCGGGAATACACAACATCGTACTGTCCTTCCTGATCTTTGGGTGGACGGGCTTCGCGCGGATCGTCCGGGCCGAGGTTCTTGTGAAGCGAGAACTGCCGTATGTCGAAGCCGCCCGGTCGATCGGCATGTCGGAATGGCGCGTCGCCCTCGTCCATGTGCTGCCGAACTGCCTCGCACCGATCATCGTCGCGTTTTCGATCACCATGGGTAGCGCGATCCTGGTCGAGGGCGGTGCTTCATTCCTCGGGCTGGGGGCGCAACCGCCCGCCGCCAGCTGGGGCAGGGAGCTTCAGGTCGGGTTCACCTATATCGAATCCGTACCGCTGGTTGCGATCGCATCGGGCCTCATGATCTCGCTCGCCGTCGTGGCCTTCAACTTCATCGGCGACGCGCTTCTCGACGTGCTCGATCCGCGGAGGAAGGGTGTGGGCAGGCGATCACGGACAGGAGCGGGGGATGGCAGTGCCGGAACCGAAAATGCCATCCTCGGATAATGCGATGCTGTCCGTGCGGGACCTGCGCGTCCAGTACGAGACCGCCGATGGCACGATCAGTGCGGTCGCCGGTGTCAGTTTCGACGTCGCGGCCGGGGAGATCGTCGCCCTGGTGGGCGAGAGCGGCTGTGGCAAGAGCACCGTGGCGCTGGCGATGCTTCGGCTAATCGAGGAGCCGGGCCGCATCGCCGGGGGCAAGATCTACCTCGACGGTCGCGACCTGCTCGGGCTCAGCGAGAGGGGCATGCGAAGTGTCCGGGGCAACGAGATGTCGATGGTCTTCCAGGAACCGATGACCACCCTCAATCCGGTCCATCGCATCGACCGACAGGTCGGCGAGCCGCTTCGCCTGCACGCGCGCATGGGTGCGCGCGCCGCCGCGAAGGCCAGCGTCGATCTGCTGCGTTCCGTGCAGATTCCCGCGCCGGAGCGACGCAGCAGGGACTATCCGCACAGCCTGAGCGGAGGCATGCGCCAGCGCGTGGTGATCGCGATGGGCATGGCCTGCGCGCCCAAGGTGATCATCGCGGACGAGCCGACCACGGCGCTCGATGTCACAGTGCAGGCGCAGGTGCTGGACCTGCTCAAGTCGCAGGTTCAGGAGCGCAATCTTGCCATGCTGCTGATCACGCACAACCTCGGCATCGTCGCCCGGTATGCGAGGCGCGTGTATGTCATGTATGCCGGCAGGATCGTCGAAAGTGCGCCCACCGAGGAGCTGTATGCTTCTCCCCGGCATCCGTATTCGGTGGGCCTGCTGAAGTCGGTGCCGCGGCTCGACCAGGACCTGGATGAACGCCTGGCGCCAATACCGGGTGCGCCGCCCGATCCCCTCGCCCGAGCCAAGGGTTGCGTATTCTCCCCGCGCTGTCCGCTGGTGATCGACCGTTGCCGCGCTGAAGAGCCGCCCTTGATAGCGGTGAACGAGCGGCATCGTTCCGCCTGCTGGGTGATGCCCGCGATAGCGGCGACGGAGCCCCGCAATGCTTGAGGTCAGGAACCTGCGCGTCGAATTCCCCGTCGGAAAGCCCGGCTTCTTCGGGCGGAACCAGCGCTGGATGAAGGCGGTCGACGACGTCAGCTTCTCCATGCCCCGGGGCAAGACGCTGGGCCTAGTCGGTGAAAGCGGCTGCGGCAAGTCCACGCTGGGGCGTGCGATGCTGCAGTTGATTCCCTCCCGCGGTGGCGAGGTCCGCTTCGACGACGTCGACCTCTGCCAGCTCGATTCCACCCAGATCAAGCCATGGCGCCGACGCATGCAGATGGTCTTCCAGGATCCCTACAGCTCGCTCAACCCGCGCATCACCGTCGGCGGTGCGGTGGCCGAGCCGATGCTGGTCCACCACCTTGGCGACGAAGCCGAGCGCGCCGACGAAGTGCGCAAGCTGTTCGAGCTGGTCGGGCTATCCCCGAACCTGACTGAGCGCTTTCCGCACGAGTTCAGCGGTGGCCAGCGCCAGCGAATCGGCATTGCCCGGGCGCTGGCGGCGAAGCCGGATTTCATCGTCTGCGACGAGGCCGTGTCGGCGCTGGACGTTTCGAACCAGGCCCAGATTGTCAATCTGCTTGAGGACTTGCGTGAGCAGCTGGAGCTGACCTACCTGTTCATCGCCCACGACCTCGCCGTCGTGAGGCGCATCAGCGACCATGTCGCCGTCATGTACCTGGGGAGCATCGTTGAGTGGACCCGGAAGCGAACCTTGTTCGAGCGGCCACTGCACCCGTATACGGTCGGCCTGCTATCGGCGGTGCCGTCGCCGAACCCGGCGTTCGAGAAGACGCGTCGCCTCGAGTTGTTGGGCGGGGATCTGCCAAATCCGCTGGACCGGCCGACGGGGTGCCAGTTCCATCCGCGCTGTCCCCGCGCGCTCCCGATATGCCAGTCCGAGGCGCCAGGGTTTCGTGAAGTAGAGGATGGCCATTGGGTCGCCTGCCATCTGTATGCAAGGCCGGAATCTGGCAGCGAGGGCGGGGAGGGGCTCCGATGACCGCAACCGGTGCCAGGGCCTCCGCGAAGTTCGAGCACAAGCGCGAGCTGATCCTGGCGAGCGCGGCGCAGCGATTCAATGAACGCGGCGTCAAGGGCGCGACCCTGGCGGACGTGGCGATGGGGGTCGAGCTCAGCCTCAAGAGCCTGCGTTACTACTTCAAACGCAAGGACCTCCTCGTCGCCGAGTGCTTCCTCCGGTCGATCGACGCTTACGCGCGCATTGCCCGGGAGGCCGCCGCCGGAACGACGCCCGAGGAGCGGGTTCGCCTTCTACTGGTCGCCTTCTTCAAGCTGATCGCCGACGTACGCCTTAAGATCCGGCCACCGTTCGTCCATTTCGGCGACGTCTGGTCGCTCGAGGATCCCAACAGAGCGCCGGTACATGCCGCACTGAGCGACATGTACCGCGAGGTCCGGGCCTTGCTCATCGTCGAGAACGACGCGCTCGATCGCCGGGCGGTGAACGCGAGGGCGCACATGCTGCTCTCGCAGCTGTTCTGGGCTGTGGTGTGGGCAAGACGCTACGACGACGACCAACTGCCCCGGGTCGCGCAGCGGATGCACGAGATCCTGATCGGGGGCCTGGCGGCGTCGCCGCGAAGCGTTGCCGGATCCGGCAATTTGCCGGCAATCGAGACGGGCGGCCCTTCCGCTCATCCCCAGGAAGCGTTCCTCAAGGTCGCGACCGGGCTGATCAACGAGCGTGGCTACCGCGGTGCGTCAGTGGAGAAGCTCGCGGCCGAGTTCAAGGTCACGAAGGGATTCTTCTACCACCATCACGCAACAAAGGACGAGCTGATCGTCGAATGCTTTGAGCGCACCTTCCGGATCATGCGACAGGCTCAGGATTCCGCTTGCGAGCGATCTTCGTCCGGATTGGGCAGGTTGTGGGGCGCGACCACCTCGCTGGTGCGCTTCCAGCGCTCCGAGGATGCACCATTGTTGCGAACTTCAGCACTGGCCGCCGTACCGGCGGTACTCCGGACGCAGATGACGGGCCGCATGAACAACATCACGGATCGGTTCTCGGAATTTCTTTCCGACGGGATGATCGCGGGGGATGTGCGTGTGTGCGATGCCGTCATCGCGGGGCAAATGGTGACGGGAATGATCAACGCGGTGGCCGAACTCCACCATTGGGTGCCCGGCGCGGACGGTGATACGACCGTCGATCTCTACGCGCGCCCGTTGTTCACTGGAATTCTCTCCGGACGAAAGGTCGCACGAAGATCGGCGACGGATCGGGCGGATATCGCCCTTGGGGCGCAACAGGCGGACTCGCCTTCACTTGGAGGCCGTCATGGCCGCTAGTCTCTCGGGAAAGGTTGCAATCGTCACTGGCGGTAGTTCGGGATTCGGTCGCGCGATAGCGCTCGCGTTTGCGCGCCGGGGCGCAAGCATCGTCGTCGGCGACATCAGGGAAGACACGCCCGTGGGCAATTTCGACGAGAGCCCGGGGCAGTCGACTGCCGAGCTTGTTGCCGCCGGCGGCGGCGAGGCCTTGTTCGTGCCTTGCGACGTGTCTCGCCAGGCTGATGTCGTGCAGCTGGTCGGCAGGGCCGTCGAACGGTTCGGGGGCCTCGACATCCTCGTGAACAATGCAGGCGTCTGGCGTGGAAACGCTCGCATGCACGAGCTGCCCGAGGAAGCCCTGGAGGCATGCTGGAGCGTGCTGGTCAAGGGCACCTGGTTCTGCTCCCAGGAAGCGATCAAGACATTCCTCGCGCAGGGCCGTGGCGGGAACATCATCAACATCGTGTCTACCGCGGGCTTACGCGGCCACTCGCGTCAGGCTGCCTACAATGTTGCCAAGGGCGCTCAAGCCAACCTGACGCGTTGCCTCGCACTCGAGTATGCAGCCGACGGCATCCGCGTGAACGGCATCTGCCCGTCGGTCGTCAAGACGGCAATGTCGCGCAAAGGGTACGAGAGCCCCGAGTTCAATGAAGCCGTGCTTTCCCGCTCCGTGCCCCTCGGTCGCTGGGGCGAGGTCAAGGACGTGGCCGACCTGGCCGTGTTCCTCGCTTGCGGCGAGTCGAGCTTCATCCATGGCGCGCTCATTCCGCTCGATGGCGGGGAGACGCTCGGAGCCGCACGTTCCGCATAGGGCGCGCAGCAGCGCGGCAACGCAAGCCTGAGCAACTTCCAGGTAGCCAACGCCATCCCTGCGTGGCCGAGAGCGGCTGCAAGTGGCGCGGGCTCCCGGGGCGCGGCTCGACCCCGACCTGAACGAAGGGCTGCGCTTACACGCCTATGCCGTCCGCTTCAGGTGCCGGTCGAACCAGGAACGGGCGAGATCGTGCACCTGCTGCCACGCCTTGCCGTAGACATCGTAGTGTGAGATGCCGGGAATCACGACGAGGTTCTTCGGTCCCTTGTGCTGACGGCAGGCACGAATGCCGTGCTGTTCGTTATCCAGATATTCTTCTTCCTCGGAGAGCACCACCTGGAGCGCCACGTCCGGGCGGGCCCTGATGTCCTCGATCGGGACGTAGTCCGCAAAGCGCGATCCGATCGGCGCCCCGCGCAGCCCGCGAAAGTTCTCTGCCGGTGCCGGGTATCCGGCCTCGCCACGCGCGCGGCTCGTGGCGCCGGCACGCGCTTCGGCGGAATGACCGGTCTCGCGCCCGTAGAGGGTACCGGTGACCTGACTATGCACCGCTTTGACCCGTGGATCGTGGGCGGCGGCATATATGGCGTATCCGCCTCCCATGCTGCTTCCCCAGACGCCGATGCGATCGGTGTCGCATTGCGGCTCGCCGTGCACCCAGTGCAGTACGTTTAACCAGTCGGTTCCCATGTCGATGGGATCGACCACTTCCCGAATCGCGCGCACTTCGGCCGTGAACGTGACGAGCATGGGATCCGGTGCCGGTTTGGTGAGGATGATGCGCGAATCGCTTTCTCCCCACCCGCGATAGTCGAACGTGACCACCAGGTACCCGTCCTGCGCGAAAGCCCCGGCATCGCGCCGTAACTGCGCCTGGACGCCTCCCCAGCCATGGGCCATCACGATGGTCGGCAGCTTGGCGCCGACCTTCATCGCTGCCGGCGCGAATACTGTGAGCGTAAGGCGCGTGCCTTCGCTGAAGGCGTGCGCCTTCCTGCAGGTGACGTCGCGGGGAAGGTCGGCAGCATTGGCCGTAGTCATGTTGTCTCCTGTTCCGGGTAGCCGGTTCGCCGATTGTCGAGCGAGAGTATAGCCGCAGGTGCCCGCTGCCGGTATGTCACATATGAATGTAAATAAAGGCGAATCGTTAAAGTTGAGAGAAGGGGTATGCAAATCGCCAAGCAAAAGCTATACGTTGGTTGCAACTAAACGGGACCGACTCTTGCTCGGGGATGCATTCCGCAAGCCCCGGAGATGCCCCATGGCAAGGCCCATATGGAGCGGCGCCCTCTCATTCGGGCTGCTCAATATTCCTGTGTCCCTGATGCCCGGTGAGCGGCGCACCGACCTGAGCTTTCGCATGCTCGACTCACGGGACAAAAAGCCGATCCGGTTCGAGCGGGTCAATGCCGAAACCGGTGACGAGGTCCCCTGGAAGGAGATCGTCAAGGCCTTCGAATACGACAAGGGCAGCTATGTCGTCATCGAGAAAGAGGATCTTGCCGCCGCCGCGCCCGAGTCGCACGAATCGGTCGATGTCGAAGCCTTCGTCGATGCCTCCAGCATCAACCTGCGCTTCTTCGAGAAGCCTTACATCCTCGTCCCGGGCAAGAAGGCCGAGAAGGGCTATGTCCTGTTGCGCGAGACACTCAAGAAGACCGGCAAGATCGGCATTGCACGGGTGGTCGTGCGGACCCGGGAATACCTCTGCGCCGTGATGCCCGAGGACGACGCCCTGGTTCTCATCCTGCTGCGCTATCCGCAGGAACTCGTCGACCCGGCGGACTACAAGCTGCCCAGCGGCAAGGCGTCGGAGTACCGCCTCGCGCCCAAGGAGATGGACATGGCCGAGCAGCTCATCGATTCGATGACTTCCGACTGGACGCCCGACAGTTATCACGACGAATTCCGGGAACGCCTGCTCGCCGTCATCAACAAGCGCATCAAGTCGGCCGGCGCCACGACGCGTGTCGAGGAGCCCGAGGACCGCGAGGAAGCCGCCACAAATGTGGTCGACTTCATGTCGCTGCTCGAGAAGAGCCTCGACTCGCGCAAGCGCACGCGCGCGGAGGCCGTCGCGACCAAGTCTCCCGCCAAGTCCCGCGCGACGGGCACGAGAGCGACCAAGGCGGCGAAGAAGGCGACACCGCGCAAGCGCGCTTCCTGAGCCGGGGCCCGCACGATGGCGCGCACCGACTACCGCAGCAAGCGAGACTTCGGCAGGACGCGCGAGCCGGAGCCCGGCAAGGCGGCGCCGCGCGGCGGCCGGTCGATCTTCGTGGTCCAGCTCCACCATGCCA
>CAYZBJ010000008.1:35910-51150 GCA_964476625.1 uncultured Burkholderiaceae bacterium
GCGCTCAAGAGCTGGGCCGTGCCGAAGGGCCCCAGCTACGACCCCGGTGTCAAGCGCATGGCGATCGAGGTCGAGGACCACCCGGTAAGCTATGCCGGGTTCGAAGGCGAGATCCCGAAGGGCGAATACGGCGGCGGGCACGTGGCGCGCTTCGACAGCGGCGTCTGGGCGACGCAGGGGGATCCGCAGGACCAGCTCGCGAAGGGCCACCTGCGCTTCGAGCTCTTTGGCGACAAGCTCAGGGGCGGCTGGCACCTGGTGCGCTCGGGCAAGCCGGCGCGGCAGCCGCAATGGCTCCTGTTCAAGGACGAGGATGCCTACGCCGGCACGCTCGAGGCCGACGACCTGCTGGCTGACGTGGCCGAAGCGCCGGCCGCGGACCGCAAGCGCGCCGGCATGGGCAAGGCGGGCAAGAAGGGCCTGGCGACGCTCCCCGCGGGCAAGCGGCGACGCAAGGGCTGGGCGGCGAAGGCGGCGGCGCTGGCGGGCGCGCGCGAGGCAGCCGCGCCCACCGGCTGCTTCGAGCCGCAGCTGGCGCGACTCGGGTCGTCGCCTCCGCAGGGCGAGCAATGGGTCCATGAGCTGAAATGGGACGGATATCGCATCCTCGCGAGCATCCGAAATGGCGAGGTGAGCCTGTGGTCGCGCAATGCCCTGGACTGGACGGCGAAGCTCCCCGACATCCGGGTTGCGCTCGAAGCGCTTCGGCTCCATTCGGGCGCGCTCGATGGTGAGCTCATCGCGGGGAGCGGGTCTCGCGAGGACTTCAATCTCCTGCAGGCGACGCTCTCGGGCGAGCGCCAGGGTCGCCTCGCCTACGTGCTCTTCGACCTGCTCCATCTCGACGGCATCGATGTGTCGGACGCCGCGCTGGTCGATCGCAAGGAGTTGCTCCGCCAGCTCATCGACGGGGTGTCCCCGCATCTCGCATTAAGCAGCCATGTCGACGCCGACCCCGGCCTCGCCCTGCGCCTGGCCGGCGAGCAGGGCTTCGAAGGGATCATCTCCAAGCGCGCGGACCGACCCTACCGTGGCGGGCGTGGCGACGACTGGCGCAAGACGAAGCAGCTCACGAGCGACGAGTTCGCCGTAGTGGGCTATACCGCGCCCAAGGGCAGTCGCAGCGGCTTTGGCTCATTGCTGCTTGCGCGGCCCGACGCCGGACACGGCTGGCGCTATGTCGGCAGGGTGGGGACCGGATTCACCGACGCGCTCATCGGCGAGCTGGCCCCCCGGCTTGCGCAGGGTGGCCGCAAGACGCCTACCGTACACGTTGGGGAAACCGATACCGACCTGCGCGCGGCGACCTGGTTCGATCCGCGGTTCGTCGTCGAAGTCTTCTACCGCGGTATCGGCCGCCAAGGGCTGCTGCGCCAGGCTTCGCTCAAGGCGGTACGTCCCGACAAGGATGTTGGCGATCTCGCCGACAGCGACAGGGCGGCCAAAACGAGCGGGCCGGCGAAGACGAGGGCCGAGGCGAAGACGGCTGGAGGAGCGACAGCGGTGAAGGCGGCGAAATCGGTGAAGGTGGCGAAGGCGGCCAAGCAGGATGCGCGGCCGGATGTCCCGCAGCTCTCCAGTCCGGAGAAGGTGCTCTTCCCGGACATCAAGGCGACGAAGCGGGAGGTCTGGGACTACTACGAGGCGGTGATGGGACATCTGTTGCCGGAGATCGTGGGGCGCCCCTTGTCCATCATCCGGTGCCCGGGCGGAACGGAACAGACCTGCTTCTTCCAGAAGCACCTTACTGCCGGCCTCGAGCGAGTCGGGTCGGTTCGCCTTGAAGAGGAGAGCGGCCAGCACGACGACTATCTCGTGGTGAACGACGAAGCTGGGCTCATGGAACTGGTGCAATTCAATTCACTGGAGTTCCATCCCTGGGGCTCGCATGCCCGGGATCCCGGCCGGGCCGACCGCGTGGTGTTCGACCTCGATCCGGGCCCCGGCGTGGCCTTCGACGAGCTGAAGTCGGCGGCCCGGGACATTCGCAGGCGGCTGCAAGAACTGGAACTGGAATCCTTCCTCCGGGTTACCGGCGGCAAGGGCCTGCATGTCGTCGTGCCACTGAACCCGGGTTGCGAGTGGGATCTGGCCAAGCGCTTCGCCCGGGGTTTCGCCGAAGCACTGGCGGGATCCGAGCCGGATCGCTTCGTGGCGGTCGCCTCGAAGAGCCGGCGTCAGGGACGCATCTTCGTGGACTACTTGCGCAACGGCCGGGGCGCCACCGCGGTGGCCAGCTATTCGCTGCGCGCGCGGCCCGGGGCGCCGGTCGCCATGCCTCTGGCCTGGAGCCAGCTGGGCAAGCTGGCACGGCCAGATGCGTTCACGATCCGTGACGCGCCACAGAAGCTCCGGCGCCGGCGCAAGGATCCCTGGGAAGGCATCGACGAGGTGATGCAGGACCTGTCGCGGTGGGCGGCCGAGGATTGAGGATCACGTGCGGAACCAAGACCCTACCACGCGAACCGCAGGCCGGCATGGACCGAACGGCCCGTGCCGGGGTTGAAGAGAGCCGATGCGGCGCTAGCAGTGCCGGCCACAATGGTGCTGGAGATGTAGCGCTTGTCGAGCAGGTTGCGTCCCTCGAGGTAAGCAGACCACCCCGACGCCCGGGCCTCGTAGCCCATCCGGAAGTTCAGGAGCAGGTATGGATCGACCTGCAACTGGTTCGCGTTGTCGGCAAAGAAGCCCGTGGGCGTCCATTCGACGTTGGGCCCGGCATGGAAGCCGCTTGGGCTGCGGTAGAGGATTTCCGCGCGGATCTGGTGCGGGGCGATACCGGGCAGGCGGTTTTCGGCGAAGAGCGGGTCGCCGTCGAAACGGAAATCGCTGTAGGCGTACGTGGCGTTTAGCCAGAGGCTGTCGCCCTTGTCGAAAGCCGACTCGAGGAGCGACAGCGCGAGACCCAGTTCGATGCCCTGGTGGATTGTACGATCGGCATTCGCGATCGAGCAGGGGCTCCAGGGTCCCGTGGTAAGGCATTGGAGCTCGTTCCTGATCTCGGAGCGATACACCGCCACATCCCAGGCGAGACGCGGGCGCCGGCCGCGCGTACCGATCTCGTAGGTCGTGGCCGTCTGGGCCTCGAGGTCCGAGCTGGCGGCTGATGCGAACGTATTCGCATCGAAGGTCGGCACTTCGGCGCTACGCGACACGTTGGCGAACACCTGCCAGTCGCGATCCAGGTCCCACACGAGCCCGAGCTTGGGGCTGAAGCTGTCGTAGCTGCGGTGGCCGGACTGGTCGTCGTCGGCCAGGAAGCGGTCATGCCTGTCGCGCACGGCATGCTGGTACTGGATACCCGCGACGATGGCCACAGTCGGCCGGATGAAGAACGAGTTCTCGGCATAGACCGAGAGGTTCCTGGACTCGTCGACGTTGGAGGCGGCGAGGTCCCCCTTCACCGCCCCCGTCAGGTTGATGTATTGCTCGTTGTCGATCCTGCCGTTCAGGACGTTGGCGCCGGCGACAAACCGGTTCCTGTGGCCGCCCAGGGTCCGGTCGTCGACGGTACGAACGAAGCCGCCATGGTCGCGGACACGGTAGTCGAGCCACTGGAATATCGGATGCATCACATGGCGCCGGACCGCGAACAGGCCGAACTCCAGCGATGTCGGACCGAAAAGAAGCGTGGTCTTGTTGGCAAGGCGCAGCGAGTCGATGTTGCGCTGCTGGTCCTGCCGGATGAACTCCGGGTCGGCCTCGCGCGGTGAACGCAAGGCTGCCTCCATGGTGACTTCGCCGGGGAGGCGCGAGCGCCATGAGTTCACGTTGACGTAGAAACGTGTCTCGGCGGTCGGCGAGAAGCGGTAGCCGAGGTTTGCGCCCAGACGCTCCTGGTGGCCGTTGCTGTGGTCACGGTATCCGTCGAAGCGCTCGGCCGAGCCGGTGACGGAGTAGTCCCAGGAACCGAGCGCGGCGCCAGTGCTCGCCTGGCCGCGGAGATACCCGAAGCTGCCGACATCGACGCGACCGTCGAACGGCGAGGCATCGCGCCCTGTCGGGCTTACAAAGTTGACCGCGCCGCCGAGCGAATTGGCGCCGTAGCGGAGCGCGTTGGCGCCCTTGTAGACCTCGACATAGCGGTATGCGGTCGGGTCGATCTCGAACAGGTCGAAGAGACCGTCGGAGGTGTTGATCGGGATACCGTCCATGCTCATGTTGATGCCGCGATTGCCGTAGTTGCGCGACAGCCCGGAGCCGCGGATCGACACCCTGGCATCCGGGCCCCAGCGAGACTGGGTCACCACTCCGGGCACCCAGCCGAGGATGTCCCTGAGCGTTTGTGCCGGGCCGTCCTCGTAGGCGGTATCCGGCACGACCTCGACGGCGCCGGGCGTGCGCCGGATGTCCGCGCTGGCCTCTTCCTCGTCGGGGACGGTCAGCGCGCTGGCGCTGCGCTCGGCGCTGATGGTGACCGTCGGCAAGGAGCCCTGGGCATGGGAAGGCTGCCAGCCGAGCAGGCCGGTCAATGCAAGCAGGCTGGCCGATGCGGTGATCGGTGAAATCGTGGCCGGGTTCTTCATGTTCGTTATCGTCATGGGAGCGCGAGGGCAGGGGAGGGTTCAGAGGCCGACGCGCTCGTGCCAGCGTCGTGGCACGAGCGCGTCGACCAGGATTGCGACGAGCATCGATGCACCAAGGAGCGGATAGAGCAAGCCCAAGAGCGCCGCGACGACGACGGCCCCCCTGGCCGTGCGAGCGTTGCGATTGCCCGGCGGTGCGCCGAGGCGGCCGCCGGGACGTCGCTTCCACCACATCACGACGGCGCTTGCGGTCAGCGCGAGGATCGCCAGGCAGCCGGCCAGCATCACGAGCTGGTTGGCCAGGCCGAACTGCCGGCCCGTGTGCAGGCTGACCCCCCACTCGACGAGGCGACCGGCGACTCCGAAGTCGGCATAGCCGACATCGGCAAGGACCTCGCCGGAGTACGGATCGAGGTGAACGACGCGCGTGGCGCGGATGTCGTTCGGGAAGGACATCGCGGTATACACGCCACGTGGTCCCATGGGAAGGCTGACCGGCGTGCCGGCCGGCACACCGTGCAGGGCGAACAGGTCCATGGCCTCGTCGAGCCCGATCGGGCGCGTGTCGACCGGCGCCGGCGCGCCGGGCGGTGCCGGCTGGCCATGGGAACCATGGGGCGCCGGACGCGGATCCGGCAGAGGGAGCGACGCCCCGGACAATGACCAGGGGACGTCCCCCACGCTCGCGAGCGGGACGGAGGCCCCGGGCCTGCTCCAGAGATGCTCGGGCAGGCCCATTCCCCACTCGTTGCTGAGTCGGCCGAACTGCTGGCCCCAGAAAGCGGACCAGGGCATGCCGGTAACGGCAAGGAAAAGGATCGCCGCCGCGGCGGCGATCCCGAGCACCGCATGGAGATCACGCCACCAGATGCGTTGCTGCGGGCGACCGCGCAAGCTGTAGACGCCGCCTTGGCGACCGCGCGGCAACCAGAGAAAGACGCCGGAGACGACGAGGACAATCGCCCATCCGGCGACGACCTCCACCCAGTGATTGGCTACCGGTCCCGCGATCGCGAGCGAGTGCACCTGCTTGACGATCTCCATCGGTCTGAGATCGTCGCGAAGCTGGCCGAGCACCCGGCCATCGGATGGTGCGAGGAAAACCGCGACCGTACCTTCGGCGGTTCGTATGCCGACCTCGGCGCTGCGGCCGGCCTCGGGCGGCGCTACGAATCGCGCCGGCTCGCCGGGTACTTCGGCCAGGGCCCTGGCAACGAGCGTTTCAGCGTCCAGTGACGCGGTGGACTCGGCCGGCACGAGGCGTAGCTGAGCGTAAAGCCGCGCTTCGATCGACTCCCCGAAGAGGTACACGGCACCGGTGACAGCCATCAGTGCGAGGAACGGCAAGCACACCAGGCCGGCATAGAAATGCCAGCGCCACACGCGCCGGTACAAGGCGGAATCCCGTGGGGACGATGGCGTCGGCGGCTGCGTCACGGCATGGCGGCCCGGGAGGGCAGGAGGGGCGATGGATGGCATGCTGCTTTTCCTGCGCTGTCGATGGCACTCCAGCCCAACAGGCGTGCTTCGTCAACGTGAATGCCGTGGGGCGATGCCGGCAATGAGCCGGGACGGGGGCGGTATACCGGCCTGCTAACGGGAGGCGGCCCGCGCGCGCATGGATGCGCGCGTGTCGCGGGCGCGCCCCTTCAGCGGGCGGTCGTCAGCGCAGGGATGGGGGGGCCGC
The DNA here is from genome assembly GCA_964476625.1 of uncultured Burkholderiaceae bacterium. GTDB lineage: Bacteria > Pseudomonadota > Gammaproteobacteria > Burkholderiales > Burkholderiaceae_E > JAMLIN01. The sequence goes on from CAYZBJ010000008.1 coordinate 42,124, forward strand.
GTGCCGGGAGCGCAGCCCCGGCGCGATCGGCCATGGGTGCCTGCCGGGCGGGGAGGAGCACATGGGCGAGCGGTCGGGTCTCGACCACTTGCCCGGCCTGGAAGTGGGCGGGCAATGTCGCCGGCAGGCAGAGGGGACAGTCCAGCGCATGGCGGTCTCCTTCGACCGCCCGCCCGTCCTGGTCCACGAGCAGCATGACCACGCCGCCATCGGCACACACCGCTTGCATCGTCCTGGGCGAGGCGATGGTCGACGCCGTGGCGACACCCAGCGACAGGAAGAACCAGGCGACGACCAGCCGGGTCAATGTCCTGGATGTGCGCAGCGCGTGCATGGTCCGCATTATCACCGGGTTTGCGCGTCGCGCTGACGGATCTGCGAAGCGCTTGCGCGCTGCTCCCGCTCAAGCAGTTCGCGCTTGCGTTCAACGCCCCAGCGATAGCCCGAGAGCTCGCCATCCCGCCTCACGACCCGATGGCAGGGGATGGCAACCGCGAGGGGATTGGCGGCGCAGGCCTGCGCGACGGCGCGGACTGCCTTCGGCGCCCCGATGCGCTGCGCGATTGCGGCGTAGCTGGCCGTCGCGCCGGGCGGAATGTCGCGAAGCGCCTGCCAGACGCGTTCCTGGAAGGCTGTGCCGCGCACGTCCAGCGGCAGGTTCAACCCGGCCGATGGGGCTTCGACGAAGCCCACCACCCGCGCGACCAGCTGCTCGAATGCCGAGTCGCCGCCGACCAGCTCGGCTTTCGGGAACCGGTCCTGGAGGTCGCGCAACAACTGTTCGGGATCGTCGCCCAGAAGGATCGCGCAGATGCCGCGCTGGCTCTGGGCGACGAGGATGGCGCCCATGGTGCACTGCCCCAGGGCGAAGCGGATGCTGGCGCCGGCGCCGCCCGCCCGGTACTCCCGTGCCCGCATGCCCAGCATCCGTTCGGCGCCCTCGTAGAACCGGCTGCCCGAATTGAAGCCGGCGCCATAGATCGCATCCGTGACCGATCCACGCGAGGAACCGAGTTGCTCGCGCAGCCTGCGCGCGCGCCAGGCGCAGGCGTAGGCCCTGGGCGTGAGTCCGGTTTCCGCCTTGAAGACCCGGTGGAAGTGCTGCGGGCTCAGCCCCGCCTCGCGCGCGAGCTCGTCGAGGCGCGGCGGCGTCTCGGCCGCCTCGATCCGGCGGCAGGCCCGCGCCACCTGTTCGGCGCGCCCGGCCGCGAGCGTCGTCCGGTCGCCCCGTGCCCGGCGGCTGGCGCGATAGCCCGCCGCTTTGGCGGCCGCGGCCGAATCGAAGAACTCGACGTTCTCGCGCCTGGGCAGGCGGGCCAGGGAGCTGGGGCGGCCGTAGACCCCGGTGCTGCGCACCGCGTAGACGAAGTGGCCGTCGGCGGCGGCGTCGCGGGCCTGCACGGCCTGCCAGCGTCGCTCGTCCGAGGCGTAGCGAGTAACGCCCGAAGGGACGGTGTTCATGGTGTCGGTCCTTTCCTGCTTTTCCATGGCGCCAATCTATGCCGGAATTCGATCGCAAGCCCTCCGAATCTTGCGATCGAATTCGATCAGCCGGCCCGGCGCAAGGTCAGGTTGATGCGCTCGCTGCCCAACCCGGGATGCGGGCGGTCCTTGAGCGGCGCCACGCCGTGGTAGCGCAGGCGGTCCACGCCACCCCAGACGACCACGTCGCCATGCGCCAGCGGCACCTTGGCCGCCCTGGCGCTGCGCTTGTCGCCGCCGAACAGGAAGCTGGCCGCCATGCCCAGCGATACCGACACGATGGGCGCGGTGAAGTCGCGTTCGTCCTTGTCCTGGTGAAGGGAAAGGCGCGATCCCGGCCGGTAGCGATTGATCAGGCAGGCATCGGGCGTGAAGCCGTCGAAGCCCGCGGCACGTGCGGCCTCATGGGCGAGTCGGGCGAAAACCGCCGGCATCGCAGGCCAGGGCCGGGCCGAGAGAGGATCGACGGCGCTGTAGCGATAGCCGCGACGATCGCTCGTCCAGCCCAGTGCTCCGCAATTGGTCAGGGCGACGGACATCGTGTAGCCGCCCGGCGTGACCATATAGCGAAATGGCGCCTCGGCTTCGATGGCGGCGATCGCCGCCAGGAGATCGTCGGCCCGGGACAGGGCGAAGCCGTGCAGCACGAACGCGCTCCGCCCCAGGGGCAGTGGCTCGCCGGCGCCGGCGTTCGCGAACAGTCCGGGCGTCGTCATGCGGGTTGCCGCGAGGAATCGCCCAGGGTGCGACGACCGGCACCCGGAATTCGCCGTGCGGGCCGAGGAGCCATTGCCTGCCGTCCTGCATGGCCGACGGGCTGGGTTTCTCGATCATCCAGTTCGAGGTCACACTGCTGGCACTGGAACACGACGAGGCCACCACGATGAGTACGCAAGACCAGGCCGGCACCGGGCGCATGCCGGTCTTCTACATTCCGCACGGTGCCGGACCATGCTTCTTCATGGACTGGAATCCACCCGATGCCTGGGACGGCATGGCCGGCTTCCTGCGCGGTATTGCCGCCACCTTGCCGGCGCGACCCAGCGCGATCTTGCTCGTCTCGGGCCACTGGTTGGCGCCGCAATTCAGCCTCACGGGCCACGCCCGCCCGCCGCTTGTCTTCGACTACTACGGCTTTCCGGCGCATACCTACGAACTGACCTATCCGGCGCCGGGCGACCCCGAACTCGCCGGTCAGGTCGCGGCGCGCCTGGCCAAGGCGGGCATGTCGGCCGACGTGGACGCGGAGCGCGGGTTCGACCATGGCGTCTTCATCCCCTTGAAGCTGATGTTCCCAGGCGCAGACATCCCGGTGGTCCAGTTGTCGCTGCATCGCGACCTCGATCCAGTCGCGCATCTCGAGGCCGGCCGGACGCTGGCCGAGCTGCGCGATGCCGGCGTACTCGTGGTCGGCAGCGGCATGAGCTTCCACAATATGCGCGGCTACGGCGATCCGCGCTACACGCCCTTGTCGGCCCGTTTCGACGATTGGCTGACCGACGCCATCGAGGGCCTTGCGGCGCGACGTGGCGAGCTCCTGCGAGACTGGTCCATGGCACCGCATGCGCGCGACTGCCATCCACCGGGCGCCGAGGAGCACTTCTTGCCCCTGCTGGTGGCCGCGGGCGCCGCGGGCGATGCACAGGGGCGCAAGGTTTATTCGGAACAGGTGATGGGAACGATCATCTCGGGCTTTCGTTTCGACTGACGGCGAGCGCAAGCGCAATCGCGAGACACGGACAAGGAGAATTCCGCATGAACGGCAATGGGCAGGAACGATACGACTCGATCTCGAGGGCATTCCACTGGGGCATGGCGTTCCTGATCGCCTGGCAGTTGCTGAAGGTCTTCGATCGCATCGAGGATGGCGAGCACTGGGTGGGGCAGACGCTGGTGCCCGCGCACGTATCGGTCGGCGCCTTGCTGCTGGTACTCGTGGTACTGCGCATCGTCTGGGCCGTGCGGCAGAAGGACCAGCGCCCAGCTCCGGATCCGACGATGGCCCGGGCGGTCAGGGCCGGGCACTTGCTGCTCTATGCCGCCATGGTCCTGATGCCGGTCACCGGCATGCTTTACCTGGTCGGCAACGGCCATGGCCTCGGAGTCTTCGGCATGGAGCTGATCGCCGAGGGCGACGAGATCGCCTGGATGGCGACCCTGGGCAGCCTCCATTCGCCGATCGCCTGGACCCTGCTCGCGATGATCGTCGGCCACGTCGGCATCGCCCTTTACCACCACTTCGTCAGGAAGGATGGCGTACTGCAGCGCATGGCCTAAGCCTCCGGCGTGGGCAGCCTGGCGCTGGCGATGAGCTGGATGAGGGCGGCGAACACCTTTGGGTTGCCCGCGACGATACGTTGGCCGAACAGGTAGTTCGAGTTGCCCTCGAAATCCCCGACGAGGCCGCCGGCCTCGCTCACGAGCAGGCTGGCGGCGGCGACATCCCAGGGGCTCAGGCCGAGTTCGAAGAAGCCGTCATAGCGACCACAGGCGGCGTAGGCGAGGTCGAGCGACGCGGCGCCCGGCCGGCGCACGCCCGCGGTGCGCTCGATCAGCAGCCGAAACAGCGGCAGGTAGTCATCGAGGTTGTCGAGCCGGCTCTGGGGAAAGCCGGTGCCGATCAGTGACTGGTCGAGCCGCGTGCGGTTCGACACGCGGATCCGGCGATTGTTCAGGAAGGCGCCACGGCCGCGGGTCGCGGTGAAGAGTTCGTCGCGGTTCGGATCGTAGACCAGGCCCTGGGTGACCACGCCGCGCTGGGCGAGCGCGATCGAGATCGCGTACTGTGGCATGCCATGGATGAAGTTGGTCGTGCCATCGAGCGGATCGATGATCCAGATGTGCTCGGCCTGCTCGATCGACCCGCCTTGCTGGCCGGCGGAATGCCCGGACTCCTCTGCTAAGATGGCGTGGCCCGGGTACGCCCCGCGCAGGGTCTCGATGATCGCCGCCTCCGCCGCCTGGTCGACTTCGGTCACGAAGTCGTTGCGCTGCTTGCGCGCGATCTTGATCGTCTCAAGGTCGAGCGCGGCGCGATTGATGATCCGGGCGGCGCGGCGCGCGGCCTGGATCGCGATATTGAGCATCGGGTGCATGGGCTTCGGGCAAGTCCAAACAGGCAATTCTAAGGTATCGCTTCGACGACCATGAATCCGGTCCCTGTCGCGCCTGCCGGGCGCGTCGATTTCATCCTCGTCGAACCGAGCCATCCGGGCAATGTCGGCGCCGCTGCCCGTGCAATCCGTGTCATGGGTTTCTCGCGACTCGTCGTGGTGGCGCCGCGCGACGCCGGGATCCTTGCGCACCCGCAGGCCATCGCCCTGGCGAGCGGCGCCGACGACGTCCTCGCCGTCGCCCGGGTCTGCGATAGCCTGGAAGCGGCGCTCGCCGACGTTACCCTCGCGCTCGGCCTGAGCGCATCCGGCCGGGAGTTCGGCCCGCCGCCGATGCTGCCGCGCCCCGCCTGCGAGGAGCTCGCCGGCGAGCTCGATGCGAGCGCGCGGACGCGCGTCGCCCTGGTGTTCGGCACCGAGCGCACCGGGCTGTCGATCGGGCAGTTGCAGCTATGCCAGCGGCTGTGCGCCATTCCCGGCGCCGGCGACTATCGTTCGCTGAATCTCGCCCAGGCGGTCCAGGTGATGGCCTTCGTGATGAGCGAAGCGCTCCAGGCCGACGCCGCGCAGGGCCGGGCCAGTGTCGTTGGCCCGGAACGGGCGCCCGGCACCCCCGAGGGCGAACCGGCCAACGGCGCCCAGGTCGAGGCCATGTACGCCCACCTGGAGCGCGCCCTGGTCGGAATCGGCTTCCTCGATCCGGCTCATCCGAAGAAGCTCATGCCGCGCCTGCGCCGCTTGTTCGGCCGGACCCGGCTCGGCGTCGAGGAAGTCGACCTGCTGCGCGGCATCTGTACGAAAATCGAACGAAGTATCGGCAAGGACGATAAATGAAGCAGCAACGGATCCCCGCCGTCTATATGCGGGGAGGCACCAGCAAGGGCGTGTTCTTCCATGAGCGCGACCTGCCAAGGTCCGCCGGCGAGCGGGATACGCTGCTGGCCCGGGTGGTCGGCAGCCCCGATCCGTACCGCCGGCATATCGACGGCATGGGCGGTGCGACCTCGAGCACGAGCAAGGTCGTGCTCATCGCGCCCTCCCGGCGCGACGATTGCGATGTCGACTACACCTTCGGCGCGGTTGCGATCGACCAGGCCCTGGTCGACTACAGCGGCAACTGCGGCAACCTGTCGGCGGCGGTCGGCCCCTTCGCTATCAGTGAAGGCCTGGTGCCGGCCCGTGAAGGCGAAACGAGGGTGCGGATCTGGCAACGCAACCTCGGACAGCGGATCGATGCGATCGTGCCGGTGCGCGGCGGCGAGGTGCTCGAGACCGGCGGCTTCCAGGAGGACGGCGTGCCGTTCCCCGGCGCCGAGATCCGGCTCGAGTATCACGAGCCCGAGCCGGTGCCCGGCTCGCCGGCGCTGTTGCCGACGGGCAATCCGCAAGACCTGCTGGAGGTGCCCGGTATCGGCAAGCTGGCGGTGACGATGATCACCGCTGGCAATCCGACGGTTTTCTTCCGGGCCGACGCGCTCGGCCTGAGCGGCAGGGAGCTGCCCGAGGAGATCGACCGGGACCGGCGCCTGCTCGAGCGACTCGAGGCGATCCGCGCCCACGCCTCGGTGGCGATGGGTCTGGCCGATACGCCGCCGGAGGCAAGTCGGCTGCGCCCGGCGACCCCGAAGGTCTCCTGGCTGGCGAAGCCGGCGACCTATCGCAGCAGCGCCGGGGTCGAGGTCGCCGCCGATCGCATCGACGTACTCGCCCGCATCATGTCGATGGGGCGCCTGCATCATGCGTATACCGGCACCGGATCGATCGCACTGGCAGCGGCATCGGCCTTGCCCGGCAGCCTCGCCAACGAGATCGCCCGCACCCTGCCGGGCGTGGCGACGCGCATCGGGCATGTCTCGGGCGTGCTCGCTGTGGGCGCCGAGGTGGTCTGCGACAATGGCGCCTGGCGGATGGACCGGGCGCTCATGTCGCGCAGCGCCCGACGCCTGATGAGCGGCTGGGTACACGTGCCCCGGCAAGGGGCTTGAGGCTCCGCCTACACTGCAAACGACTAGTGCGCCACCGGCCGGGCCGGTGGCCGCAGAGGGAGAACTGACGATGTTCGAGCGCATCCGCGAAGACATGGCGGCGGTCCGCGAGCGGGATCCGGCCGCGCGTTCCTCGCTCGAGGTGCTGCTGTGCTATCCGGGTATCCATGCGCTCGTCCTGCACCGGGTCGGCCATGCACTGTGGATCAACCGCTTCCGGACCCTCGGTCGCTGGGTCTCGCACCTGTCGCGCTGGCTGACCGGGATCGAGATCCACCCGGCGGCGCGGGTCGGCCGGCGCGTCTTCATCGACCACGGCACGGGCGTCGTGATCGGCGAGACCGCCGAGGTTGGCGACGACTGCACCATCTACCAGGGCGTCACCCTCGGGGGGACCTCGCTCAATGGCGGCAAGCGCCATCCGACCCTGGGAGCCCGGGTGGTGGTCGGCGCCGGCGCCAAGGTGCTGGGACCCTTCGCCATCGGCGAGGACGCCAACATCGGTTCGAACTCGGTGGTGCTCAAGTCGATACCGGCCGGCGCGACCGCGGTCGGCATCCCGGCGCGGATCATCACGCCCGACGCGGATCACCACGCCGAAGCGCAGGCCGCGCACCCGTTCGCCGCCTATGCGGTCACCCGCGGCGGGGACGATCCGCTGTCGACCGCGCTGCACCGGCTGATCGACCATGTCGCGGCACAGGACCGCCGGATCGAGGAGATGCAGGCCGAGCTGAAACGCATGGGCATCCGCCTCGAGAAGGACTGCGAGCCGCTCGACGCGACCGACCTGAACCGTCTGGTCGAGTAGGGCGTTCGGCCGCTACCAGTCCCCCAGTCGGGTCCAGCCGGCGACGTCGATCCGCAGGAAGCCGCCGCGGCGAGGCGCCAGGGTCCAGTCGGGCAGGACCCAGCGCTCGCGCTCGCGACCCTGGTGCTGCCAGCGGTGCACCGCGGGTCGATGGGTATGGCCGTGGACCAGCAGGCCGGCATCGAGCGCATCCATCAGCGCGTCGACCGCGACGGGGTTCACGTCCATCAGGAACTCGGCCTTGGCCTGCTTGCTCGCCTCGCTGGCGCTGCGATAGCCGCGGGCGATGCGCTCGCGCTCGTCGACCGAATGAGCGAGGAAGGCGTCCTGCCAGGCGGGATCCCGGCTCGTCGCCCGAAAGCGCTGGTACTCGATGTCATCGGTGCACAGCGCGTCACCGTGGCAGACGGCGATACGCCGGCCGAAGACCTCGATGACGAGTGGTTCGTCGCACAGCTCGAAGCCGGCTCGCCGGGGGTAGGTCGCGACCTGCGCCGCCGCGGGCTGGCGCCCGAGCAGGAAATCCCGGTTGCCCCTGAGCACCCGGGTCCGGACGCCGTCGTCCGCAAGCCGGGAGAGGGCGACCGCGAGCGCCTGCGCGGCCGGGTCGGCGCTGTCGTCGCCGATCCATGCCTCGAAGAGGTCACCGAGCAGGAAGAGATCGGTCACCCCCTCGATGGCGGCCTCGAGCGCGGCGAGGAAGCGCTCGGTGAGCGCGGGCTCATGCGCGCCCAGGTGCATGTCGGAGGCGAACAGCGCGCACTGCGCGCCGTCGATCCGGATCGATGGCGGTGGCTCAGCCGCCAACCCTGATCACCGATTCGATCAGCACCGGCGTCTTCGGCACGTCCTGGAAGGGGCCGAGGGTGCTCGTCGGGACCTTGCGGATCTTGTCGACCACATCCATGCCGTCGACGACCTTGCCGAACACCGTGTAGCCATGGCCGTCATGGCCGGGGTAGTTGAGCGAGTCGTTGTCGACCACGTTGATGTAGAACTGGGCGGTAGCCGAGTTCGGATCGCCGGTGCGGGCCATCGCGATCGTGCCGCGGTCGTTCTTCAGGCCGTTCTTCGACTCGATCTCGATCGGCGCGCGCGTCTTGCGGGTCTGCAGGTTGCCTTCGTAGAAGTCTTCGCCGAAGCCGCCGCCCTGGATCATGAAGCCGCTGATCACCCGGTGGAACACGGTGCCGGCGTAGTGGTTGTCCTCGACGTACTGCAGGAAGTTGGCCACCGACTTGGGCGCCTTGTCCGGATACAGTTCGACGACGATCTCGCCTTCGGAGGTCTTGATCAGCACTTGCGGGTTCGACGCGGCCGAAGCGCCGTCAGGGGCGATCGCCAGTCCGAGGGCAAAGGCGCAGATCGCGGGGATTTTCTTGAGCAGCATTGAAACTCCATCGTCGTGTCGTACGGTTGGTCATTGTCCGGCCGGTGGCTTGCGCTCGGCCTCGGGGGTGGTGCGCCGGATCAGCTCGTCGGTCAGTTCGAGCTTGCGTGACGCGGTGGCAGTGGTGCTGGCGCTGCGCGCCGCGAGATCGTACTCGCGCCGCGCAAGGCGCAGCAGCACGTCGCCGAGGTTCTCGTGGGCGAGGGCGTAGGAAGGCTGCGCGCGGGTCGCCTGCTCGAGCGTGGC
>CAYZBJ010000008.1:51160-77973 GCA_964476625.1 uncultured Burkholderiaceae bacterium
CGTCGCGACCAGCGTAGAGCACCGCGAGGTTGTTGTAGGGCTCGGCGAGCTCCGGATAGTCCCGGGTGAGGGCTTCGAATGTGGCGATGGCGTCGTCGTCGCGGCCGAGCCGGCTCTGCGCGACGCCGGCCAGGAAGGCGATCTCGACCCGTCGGGGGTGTCGATCGCCCGCCTTGGCGGCTTCGGCGATCGCGGCCTCGTAGCTGCCCTCGTTGATCAGTCGCTGGATCTGCTCGACCGCCGTCGCCGCGAGGCGAGGGTCGGACAGGTGGTCGGGAGCCTGGGGGCGCTCGAGTTGCGGCGGCGGCAGGGTCTGGGCCGCAGACGGCGCAGCCAACACCAGCAGCCAGAGCGCGCCGATGAGCCCGGCTCGGGCCGAGAGGGGCAGACGGCCCGATGCTATACTCGATCGCATGGCGGCATTCTAGCAATCGCCATGCGAATCCATGTGCACCGGTGCGGCGCGCCGGCCAACCCGATCCCCGCGACCGACCACGCTGCGGCCCCTGCGAGGCGCGGGACCGGGTGGCGCGGCGCCAGCCGGAATTCGCGTACGATGCGCCGCTGATCCGGCCACCCGCGATTTCTCCCCGATGCTGCGAATCCACAATTCCGAATCCCGCCGCAAGGAAGCGTTCGAGCCGATCGAACCCGGCCGGGTCCGCATGTACGTCTGCGGCATGACGGTGTACGACTACTGCCATGTCGGCCACGCCCGGGTCCTGGTCGTCTTCGACATGATCCAGCGCTGGTTGCGGGCGAGCGGCTACGACGTGCGCTATGTGCGCAACATCACCGACATCGACGACAAGATCATCCGCCGGGCGGTCGAGAACCGGGAGCCGATCCGTTCGCTGACCGACCGCTTCATCGCGGCCATGCACGAGGACGAGGCCGCGCTCGGCGTCGAGCGGCCCGACTTCGAGCCGCGGGCGACCGACCATGTGCCGCAGATGCTGGCGATGATCGACCGCCTGCGCGAGAACGATCTCGCCTACCAGGCCGACAACGGCGACGTGAACTTCGCGGTGCGGCGCTTTCCTCGCTACGGCCGGCTCTCGGGCAAGTCGCTCGACGACCTGCGCGCCGGCGAGCGGGTGGCGATCGACGCCGGCAAGCAGGACCCGCTCGATTTCGTGCTCTGGAAGGCGGCCAAGGCCGATGAACCCCCCGACGCGACCTGGCCGTCGACGCTCGGCCCCGGGCGGCCGGGCTGGCATATCGAATGCTCGGCGATGGCCACCGCGTTGCTGGGCGAGACGCTCGACATCCATGGCGGCGGCGCCGACCTGCAGTTCCCGCACCACGAGAACGAGATCGCGCAAAGCGAAGGCGCGCATTTCCATGGGCGCGAGGGGCGCTTCGTCAACTACTGGATCCACAACGGCTTCGTGCGGATCGACAACGAGAAGATGTCGAAGTCGCTCGGCAACTTCTTCACGGTGCGCGATGTCCTGCGCCGCTTCGATCCCGAGGTGCTGCGCCTGTTCATCCTGCGGGCGCACTATCGCAGTCCGCTCAACTACTCCGATGGGCATCTCGAGGATGCGCGCGCTTCGCTGCTGCGCCTCTACAATGCCCTCGACCAGCAGGGCGGGGCGAATGCCGAGGCCGGCGCGCACGCATCGGTCGACGGCTTCGTCGAGCGCTTTCGCGAGGCGATGGACGACGACTTCAACACGCCGGTGGCGATCGCGGTGCTCTTCGACATGGCGGCCGAGCTCAACCGCCAGCCCGATGCCGCGCTCGAGCAGGCGCTGCGCAGGCTGGCCGGGCATCTCGGCCTGCTCGGGCGCGATCCCCACGAGGCGCGGCAATCGGGGCTGCGCGGCGGCGATGCCAACGCGGCCGATGCGCCGGACGACGCGGCGATCACCGCCGCCATCGCCGAGCGCGCCGCCGCCAAGAAGGCGCGCGACTTCGCGCTCGCCGACCGGATTCGCGCCGATCTCGCGCAGCAGGTCGTCGAGCTCGAGGAGTCGGCCGGCGGCACCACATGGCGGCGCCAATGATCGCCGGCGACGCCGGGCCGCTGCGATGAAACCCGCCTGGTGGGACGAGGCAGGGGTGGCGCTGGCGGGCCGCGATCCGACGCTGGCGCGGGTCATCGGGGAGTGCGGGCCGGGCCATCTCGTCCGGCGCGACGATCCCTTCCAGACCCTGGCCCGCTCGATCGTCGGCCAGCAGATCTCGGTGGCCGCCGCCCAGGCAGTCTGGGGCCGGGTTGCCGCGCGCGCCCGCAGGGTCGACCCGGACCGTCTGTCGCGGATGCGGCTGGGCACCTTGCGCGATTGCGGCCTGTCGGGGCGAAAGGCGGAATACCTCAAGGACCTGGCCGCCAGGTTCGCCAGCGGCGATGTCGATCCCGCCCGCTGGGCCGGGCAGGCCGACGACGAAGTGATCGCCGAGCTGACCCGGGTGCGCGGGGTCGGTCGCTGGACAGCCGAGATGCTTTTGATATTCAATCTGCACCGGCCGGATGTCTTTCCGGTCGATGATGTCGGATTGCTGCGCGGTATCGCCCGCAACTATACGGACGGCACGACCCCGACCCGCAGCGAGGCACTGGCCATCGGCGAGAACTGGCGCCCGTGGCGAAGCCTGGCCACGTGGTACATGTGGCGCTGCCTCGATCCGCTGCCCGTGGAGAATCGATGAAGACGACGTTCCTGGATTTCGAACAGCCGATCGCTGACCTCGAGCAGAAGATCGATGCGCTTCGCTTCGTCCAGGACGATTCGGCCGTCGACATCGCCGAGGAGATCGGTCGCCTGCGCAAGAAGAGCGAGGCGCTCCTCAAGGACACCTACGCCAAGCTGACGCCCTGGCAGGTCGCGATGGTGGCGCGCCACCCGCAACGGCCCCAGACCCTCGAGTACATCCGTTCGCTGCTGACCGATTTCCACGAACTGCACGGTGACCGCACTTTCGGCGACGACCGCTCCATCGTCGCCGGGCTGGCGCGCTTCAACAGCCAGTCGGTCATGGTGATCGGTCACCAGAAGGGCCACGACACCAAGGAGCGGGGCCTGCGCAATTTCGGCATGCCGCGCCCCGAGGGCTATCGCAAGGCGCTGCGCCTGATGCGCACCGCCGAGAAGTTCGACATCCCGATCCTGAGCTTCGTCGACACCATGGGCGCCTACCCGGGGATCGGCGCCGAGGAGCGCGGCCAGTCCGAGGCGATCGGCCGCAACCTGTTCGAGATGGCGGCGCTGAAGGTCCCGATCGTCACCATCGTGATCGGCGAGGGCGGCTCGGGCGGCGCGCTCGCGCTGGCGGTGGCCGACACGGTGCTGATGCTGCAGTACGCCATCTACTCCGTCATCTCGCCTGAGGGCTGCGCCGCGATCCTCTGGAAGAGCGCCGACAAGGCTTCGGAGGCCGCGGCGACGCTCGGCATCACGGCGCAACGCCTGAAATCGCTCGGCCTGGTCGATCGCGTGATCAGCGAACCGGTCGGCGGCGCGCATCGCGACGTCGATGCGATGGCGCAGACCCTGCGGCGGGCGATCGCCGATGCCCTGCGCCAGGTCCAGGGCCTGCGGCCCGAGGAACTGGTCGCCAAGCGCCAGGAGCGCCTGCTCTCGTATGGCAAGTTCAAGGAGACCGGCGCCTGAGCCGGACGCCTCGGCGGTTCTCGATGCCGTCGGCGGCTGGCTGGCCGGGCCAGGCGCCGGCCGGCGCATCCTCGTCGCGGTCAGCGGCGGACTCGATTCGATCGTGCTGCTCGATGCGCTGGCGCACCTCGCCCCGGCAGGACGCCTCCATGTCGGCCACGTCGACCATGCGCTGCAGCCCGAGTCGGCCGGCTGGGCCGCGTTCGTCGCCGAGCGGGCGGGGGCGCTCGGCATCGGCGCGACTGTCCACCGCCTCGAGGGCGCTCCGGGCCCCGGCGACAGCCTTGAAGCCTGGGCCCGGGTGGCCCGTTACGCAGCGCTCGAGCGGATCGCGACCGAGGCGGCATGCGAGCTCATCGCCTGCGCCCATCACGCCGACGACCAGGTCGAGACCCTGCTGATCGCCCTCGGGCGCGGGGCCGGGCCCCGCGGGCTCGCGGCGATGGCCGCCGGACACCCGACGGCGCGCGGCGGCCTGCATCGTCCGCTGCTGGCGCTGCCGCGCGATGCCCTCGAAGCCCATGCCCGCGCCCGTCGCCTCGAATTCGTCGCGGATCCGTCCAACCTCGACTGCCGGTTCACGCGCAACGCCTTGCGCCATCGCGCCTTGCCGGCGCTCGATGCGGCGATGCCGGGTTTCCGTGTCGGCGCGACGCGGGCGATCGCCCACCTCGCCGAGGCGCAGGCCTTGCTCGGCGAGATCGCCGGCGAGGATCTCGGCCGGCTGGCCGACGCGGACGGCCGGCTCGATGCCGCCGGACTGGCCGCCCTGTCCGATGCCCGCCAGGGCCTCGTACTGCGCGCCTGGCTCGGGGGGCAGGGCCTGGTGGCGCCGAGCGCGGCGCGGCTGGCCGACTGGCGCCGTCAGCTCGCCGCGGCCGCCGGGCCGCCGCTGCGCCTGCCCCATGCCGGCGCGTGGCTGTGTCGCTATCGCGACGCGATCTGGATCGAGCGGGGCGGGGTCGGCTCCCCGCCCGGCCCGCTGCGCTGGCAGTGGGAGGGCGAACCGAGCCTCGCGCTGCCCGGCCATGACGCGGTGCTGCACATCGTGCCGGGCGGGCCGCTGCCGGCCCACTGGCTGCGGTCGCGGCCCCTGCTGGTGCGTCGGGCCCGCGCGGGCGACCGCCTGCGGGTCGCCGCAGGCCGACCCTCGCGGACCATGAAGAATCTCTGGCAGGAGAGGGCGGTGCCGCCCTGGCTGCGCGCGGCGCTGCCGGTGGTGGAGGTCGACGGCCAGGTGGTGTTCGCGGCTGGCTTCGGCTGCGATGCCGGCGTCGCCACTACGCAAGCCGGCGGCGGATCGGACCCGTCCGGCGGGGTCGGACTGCGCTTCGAGGCCCGTGCGGCCGCCGACCCGCGCCGGCGCTTCCTGTAGCGGCCGGCGGCATCTTCTATAATCGAGCGTTTTGCCGCTGCCGCACGGCGTAGCGGCGCCCGCACCGCCAGAAGCCATCCACATGTCCCTCATCGTCCAGAAATACGGCGGCACCTCGATGGGTTCGGTCGAGCGAATCCGCAATGTCGCCGAGCGCGTCGCCAAGTGGCACCAGGCCGGGTACCAGGTCGTCGTCGTGCCCTCGGCCATGTCGGGCGAGACCAACCGCCTGCTGGGGCTTGCCCACGAGATCAGCGAGCGGCCGTCGCGGCGCGAACTCGACATGATCGCGTCGACCGGCGAGCAGGTGTCGGTGGGCCTGCTGGCCATCGCGCTGCAGTCGCTCGGCGTCGACGCGGTGAGCTTCACCGGCTGGCAGGTACCGGTACGCACCGACGATGCCTACGCCCGCGCGCGCATCGAATCGATCGACGACAGCCGGGTCCGGGCCGAGCTCAACGCGGGCCGCGTGGTCATCGTGACCGGCTTCCAGGGCGTGGATTCGAACGGCAACATCACCACCCTCGGGCGTGGCGGGTCGGATACCTCGGCGGTGGCGGTCGCCGCGGCGATGGGCGCTGCGGAATGCCTGATCTTCACCGACGTCGACGGCGTCTATACGACCGACCCGCGGGTGGTCCCCGACGCAAGGCGGCTCGCGCGGATCACCTTCGAGGAGATGCTCGAGATGGCGAGCCTCGGCTCGAAGGTCCTGCAGATCCGTTCGGTCGAGTTCGCCGGCAAGTACCGGGTCCGGACCCGGGTCCTGTCGAGCCTGACCCCGCCGGATATCCCGGTCGAGGAAGAAGCCGCCTCGGGAACCCTGATCACATTCGAGGAAGACGACAGCATGGAAAAGGCCGTCATATCCGGCATTGCGTTCAGCCGCGACGCCGCCAAGATCACCGTCATGAACGTGCCCGACCGGCCGGGGATCGCCTTCCAGATCCTCGGGCCGATCGCGGCCGCGAACATCGACGTCGACGTCATCATCCAGAACCAGTCGGTCGGCGGCATGACCGACTTTTCGTTCACCGTGCCGCACACCGAGTACAAGCGCACCCTCGAGTTGCTCGAGCGCGAGGTTCGTGGCCCGCTCGGCACCGGCGAGATCGTGGGAGACCCGGACATCTGCAAGGTCTCGGCGGTCGGTATCGGGATGCGCTCGCACGCCGGCGTCGCGAGC
Source organism: uncultured Burkholderiaceae bacterium (assembly GCA_964476625.1). GTDB lineage: Bacteria > Pseudomonadota > Gammaproteobacteria > Burkholderiales > Burkholderiaceae_E > JAMLIN01. The sequence goes on from CAYZBJ010000008.1 coordinate 57,342, forward strand.
GAAATGTTCCGGACCCTGTTCGAGGAAGGCATCAATATCCAGATGATCTCGACCTCCGAGATCAAGATCTCGGTGGTGATCGCCGACAAGTACATGGAGCTGGCGGTGAGGGCCCTGCACAAGGCTTTCGGGCTCGACCAGGAAATCGCCTGAAAAAACCCTGGGGGAGGCGCCGGTGGCCAGGCCGGCTTCGGGTACAATGCGCCCCGAGCCGGCATCGAGAGAAATCTTGAAGCCAGGAGACGTGGCCGAGAGGTCGAAGGCACTCCCCTGCTAAGGGAGCATGCGGGCAAAACCTGCATCAAGGGTTCGAATCCCTTCGTCTCCGCCAAGCAACTGCGCCCGCATCAGCGGGCGTTGTTGTTTGTCTGGAGCTGACGAGCGGAGCGCCGGCGCGAACGGCGACCGAATCCCGCCAGCTTCCCCACTTGACTCCGGCCGGCGTTTCGATTCCGATGCAAGCTGGCGCACACGCGCGGGCGCTCCTGGCAATGCCCGGGCCCCGGGTGTGGTTTGCGACGGCGGGTGGTGAAGCGCCCGGCGACCAAGGCCTTGGGGGGAGACATTGATGACCGACATTCTCATCGTCGAGGATGAGCCGGCAATCCTCGAATCTCTGGAATTCATCCTTACCCGCAGCGGCTGGAAGGTCGATGTCGCGCGCGACGGCCAGGCCGCGCTGGAGGCCGCCTACAGATGTCGTCCGCGCATGGTGCTGCTCGACCTCATGCTGCCCAGGATGAGCGGATTCGACGTCATCAAGGCCATGCGCTCGGATGCGGCGCTGCGTTCGATCGCCGTGCTGATCCTCACCGCGCGCGGCCAGCAGCAGGATCGCAGGACGGCGATGGACCTCCAGGCCGACGGCTTCATCACCAAGCCCTTCGCCAACGCCGACGTGGTGGCGGCAGTGCGCAAGCTGCTCGACGACCGGCTGGCCGCGCGTGCCGAGTAAACGGGCAAGGCGCGAACTGCGAGCCAGCCGGGAAGAGCTGGCGTTCCTGCTGCCGCTCTTCGGCACGCTGTTGCTCGTGCCGCCGCTGGTCAACCTGTTCGTCGGCAAGCGGCTGGTCCTGTTCGGCATGCCGCTCGAGAGCCTGTATCTCTTCGCGGTATGGCTGCTCATCATCGTCGGTACCCTGATCCTGTCATGGTGCCGGCCGTTTCACGATCCCCTGGCGCCCGGCGAGGAACCCCTTGCGGAGGAGCGCGAGCGCGCGCGGATCGACCGGGAGCCGGGTCCGGACACCGTTGGTGACATCGGCCGCGACTGATGCTGTCGCCCGAATTCGTCATCCTCACGGCCATCGGCTACGTGGGACTGCTGTTCCTGCTCGCCTATGTGTCGGATGCACGCTCGACCAGCGGCCATGTCGGTTTCCTTCGCTCGCCCATCGTCTACACCCTCTCGATCTCGGTGTACTGCACGAGCTGGACCTTCTACGGGGCGGCGGGCACTGCGGCGCGGCGCGGCCTCGAGTTCATGACGATCTACATGGGGCCGTCGCTGGTCTTCATTGCCTGGTGGTTCATCCTGCGCAAGCTGATCCGGATCAGCCACTCCCAGCACATCACCTCGATCGCGGATTTCCTGTCGTCGCGCTTCGGGAAGTCGAATCCGCTCGCCATCCTCGTGACCCTCATCGTGGTGGTGGTCGTCACGCCCTACATCGCGCTGCAGCTCAAGGCGATCACGACATCGATCCAGACCGTCTCGCTCGTCCATGGGGCGGGAGAAGACCATGTGGCGGCACTCGATGAAGTGACCCTGGCGTTCGGCATCGCCGTCGTCATGGCGTCCTTCACCATCCTGTTCGGCACGCGCAACGCCGATGCGCGGGAGCAGCATCTCGGCGTGGTGGCGGCGATCGCCTTCGAGGCGATCGTCAAGCTGATCGCCCTGGTCGCCGTCGGTATCTTCGTGGTCTATGGCGTCAACGACGGCTTCGGCGACGTCTATGCGCGCGCCGTCGCGGCCGGCGTCGACATCCACGAGAAGGAGACCTTCGGCAGCCGCTGGGTTACCGTGCTGTTCCTGTCGGCATGCGCCGTGATCTGCCTGCCGCGCCAGTTCCAGATCACCATCGTCGAGAACTCCAACGAGAACCACCTGCGCACGGCGGGATGGGCGTTTCCCACCTACATGCTGCTGATGTGCGTCTTCACGATGCCGATCGCGCTCTATGGGCTGACCACCATGCCACCCGGCTCGAATCCCGACATGTTCGTGCTGACCCTGCCGATGGTCGCCGGACAGGATGCGCTGGCATTGCTCGTGTTCATCGGCGGCTTCTCGAGCGCGACCTCGATGATCATCGTCGCATCGATCGCGTTGTCCATCATGGTGTCCAATCACGTCGTGCTGCCCTTCATGCTGCGCCGTTCGACCCGCGGCCAGGAAGGACGAGAGCAGGACATCGCACGCCTGCTGCTGCGCAGCCGCCGGATCTCGATCGCGGGGCTGCTCGGACTCGGCTTCCTGTACTTCCGGCTGACCTCGGACTCGGCCGCTCTTGCGCCGATCGGCCTGATCTCCTTTGCCGGCGTCGCCCAGCTCCTGCCCGCCATGCTGGCGGCCCTGTATTGGCGAAACGCCAACGTCAGGGGTGCGCTTGCGGGCATTGCCATCGGGTTCGCCGTCTGGGCGTGGACCCTGTTCCTGCCGTCGCTGTCCTCGCTCAGCCCGGTCGTCGTCTCGCTGCTCGACGATGGCCCCTGGGGTATCGGGGCATTGCGGCCGCAGGCCCTGTTCGGCATGGAAGGCGTCGATCCCCTGGTGCACGCCGTCTTCTGGAGCCTGCTCCTCAATACCACCGCGCTGCTCTGCGTTTCCATGGCGACGAGCCAGGGCGCGCTCGAAAGAATCCAGGCTGCGCTGTTCGTCGACGTGTTCCGGCGACGCGCCTCCCTGCAGCCGCGGATCATCCGTGGATCGACCACGACCCGGGAGCTGTTCTTCGTCGCCGAACGGGTGCTCGGCTGGGATCGCGCGCGGTCCCTGTTCGATTCCGTCGGCCTGTCGCGAGCAAGCAAGGCATGGCATCGGGATGTCTCGCCGGACTTCATCGCAAGGCTCGAACGCGAGCTGGCCGGCTCGATCGGTTCGGCCTCGGCCCACATCCTCCTGACGAAGGGACTGGTTGGCGACACCGTGTCGCTCGAGGAGGTGATGCGCATCGCCGACGAGACGCAGCAGTTCATCGAGTATTCGCACGCGCTCGAGGTGAAGTCGCAGGAACTGCACACCGCCGCACAGCAACTCAAGGCGGCCAACGCGCTCCTGCAGGAACTGCATCGGCAAAAGGACGATTTCCTGTCGCAGGTCAGCCATGAGGTACGCACGCCGATGACCTCGATCCGCTCCTTCGCCGAGATCCTGCTGTCGGTCGACGACCTCGAGCCCGCGCAGCGCGAACGCTTCCTGGCGACGATCCACAACGAAAGCGTGCGGCTCACCCGATTGCTCGACGACATCCTCGACCTGAGCGCGCTCGAGCATGGCGGGCGGGGCTGGGACAATACGCCCGTCGATGCCGAGCAGGTGCTCGACCAGGCGAAGATGGTCTGCGAGGCGCTCGCCCGCAAGCGATTCGTCGTGATCGAGGATGGTCCGCGGCCCGCTCGGGCAATCGTGCTCGCCGATGCCGGCCGGCTGAGCCAGGTCTTCATCAACATCATCTCCAATGCGATCTCGTACAACGACTCGGCCGAGCCGCGCGTGAACATCAGCTCGCGGATTGCCGGTGATATGTACATCGTGGAGATCTCCGACAATGGCCCGGGCATTCCGCATCACTACCGCAGTTCGATATTCGAGAAGTTCATCCGGGCCGAACCGGGCACGGCGACCGGCTCGCGCGGACTGGGCCTGGGGCTGAACATCTCGCGCAGCATCGTCGCCAAGTTCGATGGCTCGATCGAGCTGACCCGCGGCGTGCTGCCCGGCGCCTGCTTCCGCGTTGCACTACCCATCGCGCCGGCATCGCAAGCCATCGGGCAGGCGGCCAGCGCCTGACCCGCGCGTCGGGTGCGCCTCGCGGCTGCGGCCGGCCGCGCAGTCAGTGGCCCGTCAGGCGGCCGACCAGTTCGACGAGCTCGTGGTTGGAGAAGGGCTTGGTCACGAAGCCTTCGACGCCGATGTCCTCGGCCATCCGGCGATCCCGCGCCTGGCCCTTGGCGGTGAGGACGATCACCGGCACTTTCTTCAGGCTGGGGTCGGACTTCACCGCCTTCAGGACTTCGAAGCCGTTGATGCCGGGCAGCATCAGGTCGAGGATCATCAGGCCCGGGGGGGAGCGGCGAAGAAGCCCCAACGCCGTCTCGCCGTCGGGGGCCGAGATGACGGCATAGCCCGCGCGCTGCAGCACGAAGCTCAGCGATTCGACGATGTTCGGTTCGTCCTCGACGATCAGCACACCCGTGGCGATGGCCTGGCTCCTTCGTGCTATGCGGTTGGCGGATACTCCACCGGCAGTGTAGCGTCGATGATCGGATCCTCCTCGCGATACAGGCAGTCCTGGCGCACGCACAGGCGGCAGCTCGGCCCCACCGGCACGGCGGGCGCCGACGACGACAGGTCGAGCCCATCACCGTAGACGGTCTGGTCGGCGTACAGCGCATCGCAGGCGAGCATGATCGAGACGAAACGGCGGGGCGCGGTGAACGACGGGCGCGGCTTCTCGACGGTGCGAGCGATGAACAGGAGTCGATCGCCGACAGGGAACTCGACGAGCTGGCGCACCATGGTGCCAGGCGTCAGGAAAGCCTGGTAGATCGCCCACATCGGGCATGCCGGGCCATGCCGGGGCACGGCGAGGCGGTCGAGGGGAAAGCGCTTGCTGGTGAAGCCGGCGGCGTCGGTGCGCATCAGCCCGAACGGAATCCCGGCCGAGCCCGGACGGCGCAATGCGACGAGCCGATGGCAGACCTGCTCGAAGCTGGTGCCGAAGTGCTGCGCCAGGTAGTCGATGTCGTAGCGCGAGCCTTGCGCGGCCTCGAGGAAGGCGTCGTACGGCATCAGCACCGCCGCCGCCAGGTAGGAGGAGAGAACCCGGCGCGCGCGCCGGCGCGCCATGTCGGTGGTCAGTTGCGCCGCCTGCGCCAGTATGGTGTCGATGGCTCGCCCCTGGCGAAAGAGCTCGACGGCGAGCCGGGCGAGCTGGAAGCGGCGCGTCGGGCGCGGCGCCGCTTCGGCCAGGACCATGGTCCGCGACCCGGTGTCGAAGGCGGCGTGGTGGCGTCCATCGACCCGGTCGTGCTCTGCCGATGGACGGGTGACCACCGTGACCCCGTGGGTGCGCTGCAGGTATCCCGCCAGTGCGGATTCCCGGCATTCGTCCTCGATCCCGGCCGCGGCGCGGAAGTCGATCGCCGTCTCCTCGAGTTCCGGAAAATGATCGTCCCGGTCGAAGATGAAATCGTCGATCTCGTCGACCGGCGTGATCGAGCGGGTGCCGGTATCCCCCTTGTCGAAGAACGCGGCGAGCGACTGGGCGACCTCGGCGAGGCGGGCGCTTTCGCTGCCGACGATGGACAGGAAGCGCTGGCGCTGCCCAGGCTCGAGATCATCGATGTTCTCGAGGATCTGCGACGACGAGCAGATGGCCGCCACCTGCGTGAGCATGCTGTGCACCGCGCTGCCGAGGAAGGGGTCCTGGTTGAGGCGGTCCGACAGCGCGGTCACCGCCCGGCCGCGGTCGAGCCAGGCGCGATGCAGGTGCACCAGGGCGTGTGCCCAGTCCCGGTGCCGGCTCGCAAGTTCCTGGGTTGCCGCGGGATCCAGGTGCAGGTCGGCCAGCAGCGGTTCGCCGGCGAGTTCGCCGAGGTAATCCGCCAGTCGCCGCTCGGCGGCGCCATCGAGTTCGTCGAGCGCGATCCCGAGGATGTCGGCGATGCGCTTGAGGAGGGCGCCGCCGATGTTGCGCTTGTTGCCCTCGATCAGGTTCAGGTAGGACGCCGAGATACCGACCTCGGCGGCCAGCTTCGATTGCGTGATGCCGAGCGCGCGCCGGCGCTCGCGCAGGGTCGGGCCGATCAGCGAGCGGGGCATGGACTCACCGGGTCGCGACGCCCCATGCCCGCCGGTCGCCCGCGCCGTGGCGAGCGGCAACCGGCGCGGCGCGGATGCTGCGTCGCAAGGTGAAGAATCCACGGGTCGATAAGCATGTCGAACAATTCTTTACAAAAAGTATCAATCAAGTCAATTCGTTGTTGAGGGATTGACTGCCGCCGCCGATGCTTGTCGACAAGAGCCCATGAACGCCCATGCAGCGGCGAATCGTGACCAGGCACTGGCGCTTCGATGGCCTGCCCGGCTCCCAGTGGGACACCCCACCAATCATAAGGAGGAGAAACATGTCGAAGTTCAAGCTCGGAAACGGCGCGCTGCCCGTCTTCTCGCGTCGCCAGGTACTTCGCGTGGGCACGGGTGCGGCCGGCGCAGCGCTGATCCCCGGTCTCGGCGGCATCGGCTGGGCCCACGCCCAGGACAAACCCCCCATGAGTACCTGGCCGGCCGGCTCGGAAGGTGACACGGTCTACATCGGCGGTGCGGTTCCCCTCACTGGTACCTATGCAGTGCAGGGCGATGACGAGCGCAAGGGCATGGAGCTCGCCATCGAGCACATCAACGGCAACCACGAGTTGATGAAGAAACTCGCGCCCAAGATCGACAAGGGCGTGCTCGGCAAGAAGGTCGCGTTCGTGCATGCGGATTCGGCGGCCAAGCCGAACCAGGCCCTGCAGGTCCAGCAGACCTTCATCAACCAGAACAAGATCATCGCCATGATCGGCTCGACCTCGTCGTCCGTCGCCGTGGCATCGAACAAGTTCGCGCAGCGCGAGAAGATCCTCTACATGGCGGGTATCTCGGGGTCGAACGACACCACCGGCAAGGACTGCGTGCGCTACGGCTTTCGCCAGGGCTTCTTCGGCGAGATGGCGGCCAACGCGATCGGCCCCGTCCTGGTCAAGAACTTCGGCAAGAATCGCAAGGCCGCGTTCATGACGCCGGACTATACCTATGGCCACACCACGACCAAGTCGGTCGCCGACTACCTGACCGAGCAGGCCGGCTGGACGGTGGTGACCAACCAGGTGTCGCCCCTCGGAACCCAGGACTTCAGCCAGTACCTCACCAACATCGCGAACTCCGGCGCGGAGTTCCTGGTCAACGTCAACTGGGGCCGCGATGCGGTGCTCTCGAGCCAGCAGGCCAAGCAGTTCGGTCTGCTGCCGAAGATGACCCTGGTGATCCCCTACCAGATTCCCTTCCTCGCGCGCGAGGCCGGGGTCGACATCACGGCGGGGGTGTTCGCGGCGACCGACTTCTGGTGGACGCTGGAAGACCAGTATCCGAACGCCAAGCTGTTCGTCGAATCGTTCCAGAAGAAATGGGGATACCGGCCGGAATGGGGCGCCGAGAACGGCTACGTCAGCTTCGCCCACTGGGCGCGCATGGTCACGGAGGCCGGCAGCTTCTATCCGCCCGACGTCATCAAGCAGTACGAGAAGGGCGAAACCATTCCGTCCCTGCTCGGCGATGTCCACTACCGCCCGGAGGACCACCAGTGCATCCGGCCGGTCGTCCTGGTGCGTGGCAAGGCGAAGAAGGACATGAAGAACGACGAGGACTTCTGGGAGGTGCTCGAGGTCGTCCCCGGGGAGAAGGTCATCCAGGCCGCCGACGCGTTCGGCTGCAAGCTCGGCGACTACACCTGAGGTGACCATGAAGGCCTGCGGCCGATGCGTGCCGCAGGTCACCCGCCGGCGCGGCCGGCGGGCCCTTGAATCGATCCATGATCAGGACGGGATGGCGTGCTCAACTGGGCCAACTTCATATCGCAGCTCTTCAACGGGATGGTGCTGGGCGCGCTGCTGGCGCTCATCGCCTCCGGCCTGACCATCATCTACGGCACGCTCGGGGTGCTGAACCTCGCGCACGGCGCGCTGTTTATGCTGGGCGGCTATGCCGGCTGGATGGCGTACGAGTACACCGAATCCTTCCTCGTGGCGGTCGCCGCCGGCGCGCTGTTCGTGATGGTGGTCGGGATCATCACCGAGCAGCTCATCATCCGCCATTTCTACGCCCGCCCCGCCGAGGACCAGTTGCTCGTCACCTTTGGCCTGGGCATCGTCTGCGTCGAGGCCGTCCGCTTCTTCTTCGGGAGCATGTCGAAGTCGGTGCCGCCGCCGGACCCGCTGGTCGGCATCACCAACCTCGGTTTCATGGTCTACCCGACCTATCGGCTCGCACTCCTGGGCATCGTCACGGTCGCCTTGCTGGTGCTGTACTTCGTGCTCTATCGCACCCGTATCGGGATGATCGTGCGCGCGGGCATCGAGGATACGGTGATGGTCGATTCGCTCGGGATCAACATCCAGAAGGTCTTCATGCTGGTGTTCGGGATCGGCGCCATGGCCGCCGGTTTCGCCGGCATCGTCAACGCGCCGGTGGTGTCCATTGCTCCGGATGTCGGCGAGGCCATCCTGGTGCAGACCTTCGTCGTGGTCGTCATCGGGGGCGTCGGATCCTTCCCCGGCGCCGTGCTCGGCGGGCTCATCGCCGGCGAGATCATCAGCCTGACGTCGATGTTCAACCCCGCCTACTCGTACATCATGCTGTTCGTGGTGATGACACTCGTGCTGGTGCTGCGTCCCCACGGATTGCTCGGCACGGTCGGTCGTGAGTAAACCCGATAATCCCATGCGCAGACAACGACCCTTTCTCGTCGAGACCTTGCTGCTGATCGGCCTGGTTGCAATGCCGTTCATCCTGCCGTACCTCGGCTTTCCCCTGACCACCATCAACCGGGTCCTGATCTGGGCGCTGGTCGGCATCGGCTTCGACCTGCTGTTCGGCTACACCGGCCTGCTGTCCTTCGGCCAGGCGGCGTTCTTCGGCACCGGCGGCATGTTCGCGGCCTACATGCTCACGCAGACATCGTTCAGCAACACCATCGGCGCACTCGCCATCGGCACGATCGCGGCCGGGGTCATCGGCTACCTGGTCGGACTGATCGCGCTGCGGCGTACCGGCATCTACTTCGCCATGATCACGGTGGCGATCGCCGAGGTGTTCTTCTTCCTCGAGTTCAATCCCCTGGCGGAGTACACCGGCGGGGAGAACGGCATACCGGGGGTGCCGCCGCCGAACCTCGACCTGGGTTTCTTCGCGTTCAAGTTCTCGAGCAACATGGAGATGTACGTCTTCTTCGCGTTCTGGTACTTCGTCGGGATGGTGGTCGCGCTGCGCCTGGTGCGTTCGCCCGTGGGCCTGTTGCTGCGCGGCATCCGCGACAATCCGAAGCGCGCCCAGGCGCTGGGCCACAACATCCACGGCTACAAGCTCGCCGTGTTCGTGGTTGCCTCGATGTACGCGGGCCTCGCAGGCGGCCTGCTCGCACTGATGCAGGGCTTCATGCCACCCGATGCCTTCATGTTCCATACCTCGGGTGAAATCGTCATCCAGACGGCGATCGGGGGCGCCGGCACGCTCTTTGGCCCCTTGCTCGGGGCGGCGACCTGGCTGCTCCTGAGCGACTTCCTCCAGACGACCCTCGAGCTGGGTGCGAGCTGGAAGCTGGTGCTCGGCATCGTGTTCGTGATCCTGGTGGTCTTCTTCCGCCGCGGCCTCGTCGGCGCGATCGTGGACGTGTACCGCATGGCGACGCGCAACGCTGCCGGGACGCCGGCGCTGGCCGATCCCGTTACGGTCGCGGCTGCGCCTGCCGGCCCGCTGCCGGGCGCCGGCACGGTCGGGCAGGCCGTGGCCCGGCCGAGGGCAGCGCGCAAGGCGGCCGGCAAGCAGGGTCCCATCCTCGAGGCGATCGGCCTGACGCGACACTACGGCGGCCTCGTTGCCAACAGTGACATCGACTTCACCGTCGAGCATGGGGAGGTTCGCGGCATCATCGGTCCGAATGGCGCCGGCAAGAGTACTTTCTTCAAGATGCTGACCTGCGAGGTGCCGCCCACCTCGGGCCGGATCGTGTTCGACGGCCAGGACATCACCGGCATGGACGTCGCCGATGCCTGCCAGCGCGGGCTCACCAAGAGCTACCAGATCAACCAGTTGTTCGAGCGCCTGACGGTACGGGAGAACCTGGCGATCGCCGCGCTCGGCGGCCTTCGCGGCAAGTTCAGGCTGGACATGATGAAGAACCTGTCGAAGGTCCGGGGTCTCGATGACCAGGTGCAGGGAACGGCGAGCCTGGTCAACCTGTCGGCCCGGCTCGACGCACGCGTGTCCGAGCTCGCGTATGGCGAGAAGCGGCGCCTGGAGATCGGGCTGGCGCTGGCCAGCTCGCCGAGCCTCCTGCTGCTCGACGAGCCCCTGGCCGGCATGAGCCCGCAGGAGCGTGTCGAGACGGTGGCGCTCCTGAAATCGATCGCCGAAGGACGCACGATGATCGTCATCGACCACGATATGGACTCGCTGTTCGAACTCGTCGGGAAAGTCACCGTGCTCCAGGAAGGGCGCGTCCTGGTCGAAGGCACTCCGGAGGAGATCAAGACCAATGCCAAGGTCCAGGAGGCCTATCTGGGCGGCCTGCAGGAAGGGGTAGAGGCGTCATGAGCCTGCTCGAAGTCAGCGGCCTGAACAGCTATTACGGCGACAGCCATATCCTGTTCGATGTTTCGCTCCGGGTCGAGAAGAACGAGGTGGTCGCACTGCTCGGTCGCAATGGCGCGGGGAAGTCGACAACGCTCAAGAGCCTGATGGGCGTGGTTCATCCCAGGAATGGCAGCATCAAGCTCGATGGTGTCGAGATCGCGGGCAAGAAGGCGCACGTCATCGCCCGTTGCGGCATGCAGCTCGTGCACGAGGACCGACGGATCTTCGGCAGCCTGAACGTCGAGGAGAACATCGTCCTCGCGGGGCTGACCGCGGCCAACAAATGGCCGCTGGAGCGCATCTACGCCATGTTCCCGCGGCTGCACGAACGCCGTGCCAGCCGCGGAACGGATCTTTCCGGCGGCGAACAACAGATGCTCGCGATCGCGCGGGCACTCGTGCGCGACCCAAAGATCATCCTGCTCGACGAACCCTTCGAGGGGCTGGCGCCCGTCATCGTCCAGGATCTCGTTCGCGCCTGCCTCGAACTCGCCCGCGCCGGACAGACGATCGTGCTGGTCGAGCAGAACATCGCCGCCACCCTGGCGCTCGCAAGCCGCGCCTACATCATCAACAACGGGCACATCGCGCACGAAGGGCCGACCTCGGAACTCAAGGCCAATCCGGAGATCCTCAAGCGCTATCTCAGCGTCTAGGCCTGGGCGTGCGTATCGTCCCGCATCGGTGGCGTCAGCCCTCTCACAGCGGCAGCAGCCAGGGGACCAGCAGGACACAGACGAGCCCCGTCAGGATCGCCAGCGGTACGCCGATACGCACGAAATCCATGAAGGTATAGCCGCCCGGGCCGACGACCAGGACGTTGACCGGCGAGGAGACCGGGGTCATGAAGGCGGCCGAGGAGGCGAGGGCGACGGTCATCGCGAAGGGATAGGGCGAGGCGTCGAGGCTGGCTGCGACCGACAGGGCGATCGGCGCCATCAGGACCGCTGTCGCGGTGTTGGATATGAACAGCCCCAGCAGGGTCGTGACGGCGAACAGGGCACCGAGCACCAGCCGTGGGCTGGCGTCGCCGATGGTGCCGAGCAGGAGCCCGGCCGCGAGATCGACTCCGCCGGTGCGCTGCAGCGCCAGCGCGAACGGCAGCATGCCGATGATCAGCACCAGCGTCTGCCAGTGGATCGAACGGTATGCCGAGGCGGTGTCGATGCAGCCGAACAGGCCGAGGAGCAGGCAGGCGATCAGCGCCGCCTGCACGTTGGGCGCCACGCCGCTGGCCATCAGCCCGATCATCAGCGCCAGGATGGCCAGCGCGGGCAGCGCGCGCGATGCGGCGGGCGCCACCTCGTCGAACTCGGCGGGCAGGCTGGCCACGATCAGGTCCCGGCGCGCCGTGGCGAGCTTGCGGATCGCCCGCCATCGGCCGACGACCAGCAGGGTGTCGCCGACCTGGAGGGGGATCTCGGCGAGGCGGCCGGCCTGGGGGCCGGACCCGCGCTTGAGGCCGATCACCGCGAGGTCGTGGACCGAGCGAAAGCGCGCCTGTGCCAGGGTCTTGCCAACCAGCGCGGACTGGTCGGGCAGGATGAGCTCGGCCATCCCGATGTCCTGCCGGTGGTCGGCGTAGTAGCCGCCAGCCAGGGGCAGCGGCTCGAGTGCGAAACGACGCATCAGCGCCTCGAGATCCGGCGCCGGGTCGAACACATCGAGGAACAGCACGTCGCCGGCGGCCAGCACCGTCCTGGCCGTCGGCGCGAGCAGTTGCTTGCCGAAGCGCTCGCTGCGCTCGATCGCCAGCAGATTGATCCCCTCGCGCGCGCGCAGGTCCAGCGCCTCGAGCGCCTGGCCGACCAGCGGCGACGCCGCATCGACGCGCAGGCGGAATTCACGCCCCGCGAGCGTGTATTCATCGATCCAGGCCGCGATGTGCTCTTGGGGCGGCGCGATCGACGCGTGGGCGTCGCGGGGGCGTCCGAGCCAGCGCCGGACGCACAGGACGTAGGCAATCGCCAGCGCCAGCACCGGCAGGCCGAACGGGGTGATCGCGAAAAAGCCCAGGCCGTCATGGCCGCTGCGCACCAGTTCGGCGTGGATGATCATGTTCGGCGGCGTCGCGACCAGGGTCATCATGCCGCTCACCAGGGCCGCGATGGAAAGCGGCATGAACAGGCGGCTCGCGGCGATGCCGGTCTTGCGGGCGATCCGCGTCACGATCGGAATGAAGAGCGCCACCACGCCGGTCGAGCTCATGACCGATCCGGTGGTGGTGACGATCGCCATCAGCAGGCCGACGAGCCGCGTTTCGCTCGAGCCGGCCCGTTCGACCAGCCAGTCGCCGGCGCGCCGGGCAATGCCGGTGCGCACCAGGGCCTCGCCGACGACGAAGAGCAGGGCGATCATGATGACGGTGGGGTCGGAGAAGCCGGCGAGCGCCTCGGCCATGCCGATGACGCCGGTCAGCGGCAGGGCGACGATCATCAGCAGTCCGACCACGTCGCTGCGCGGTCGCCCGATCGCGAACATCGCCACCGCGGCGGCCAGCAACGCGAGAACGATCGCGAGGTCGGGATTCATGGGCGCGCCGGGCGCGGCGTTCAGGGTTCCTGGTCCTCGGGGTCTTCCCGATAGCCGGCGAAGACATGGCCGAGCTTGGCGCGCTTGGTCAGGAGGTAGCGATGGTTCGCCGGGTTCAGGCCGGCGATCAGCGGGATGCGTTCCGCGACGTGGACGCCGGATTTCTCCAGCGCCTCGGGCTTGCGCGGATTGTTCGTCATCAGGCGCAGGGCCTGTACGCCGAGGTGCTCGAGCATCGGCTTGCAGAGATCGTAGCGGCGCATGTCGGCCGGAAACCCCAGTGCATGGTTGGCTTCGACGGTGTCCGCGCCGGCGTCCTGCAGTCGATAGGCGCGGATCTTGTTCAGCAGGCCGATGCCGCGGCCTTCCTGGCGCAGGTAGAGCACGATGCCGCGGCCTTGCTCGGCGATGCGCTTGAGTGCTTCATTGAGCTGGGCGCCGCAGTCACAGCGCTGGCTGAACAGGGCGTCGCCCGTCAGGCATTCCGAGTGGATGCGCGCCAGGACCGGGGTGCCATCGCTGAAGTCGCCGAGGCTGAGCGCGACATGTTCCTTGCCGGTATCGCGGTCGATGAACCCGTACAGCCGGAACACGGCCCAGGGGGTCGGCAGGTCGCAGGACTCGACGAATTCGATCCGTGGCGCAAGGTGCTCGCCGCGTGGCGCGCCGTCGTCGGCGCCCGTTCTCGCGGCAGGGGCCGCTGCCGACCCGGGGAATCCGTCTTCCTTCATGTTCCTGATCCAGTCGGGGGAGGCGATCGGCACTGTCGCCGATCGCCCTCCGGAAACCCCGGCCGGGTTCATGGCCGGGTCATCTGACATCCACCAGCACGAGTTCGGCGTCTTCCAGTGCCGTCACCCGCAGTTCTTCCTCTTCGCGGATCGCCGCGCCGTCCCGGGCTTCGAGAACGGTTCCGTTGACCTCGACCCTGCCGGCCGCCGGTACCAGGTAGGCGAGGCGTTCCCGACCGAGTTTATAGGTAGTCGACTCGCCCGCCTCGAGGCGGGCGCCGAGCACCCTGGCATCGGCATGGATTCGCAGCGCATCGGCATCGTCGTCCCGGCCGCTTGCCAGGGCGACGAACCCGCCGGCGCGATCCGCGCCCGGGAACGGCCGCGAGCCCCACGACGGCGGCAGGCCGCGCTGGTTCGGGATGATCCAGATCTGGAATATCCGGGTCCGGTCGGGCTCCAGATTGTATTCGCTATGGACGATGCCGGTGCCGGCGCTCATGACCTGGACGTCGCCCGCCTCGGTGCGCCCCTCGTTGCCCTGGTTGTCGCGGTGGGTGATCGCGCCCTCGCGGACATAGGTGATGATCTCCATGTCCGCATGGGGATGTGGCGCAAAGCCGGTGCCGGCGCCGATGGTGTCGTCGTTCCAGACCCGCAACGGGCCCCAGTTGACCCGCTCGGGGTCGTGGTAGCTGGCGAAGGAGAAATGATGCCGTGCGTCCAGCCAGCCGTGGTCGGCGGCGCCGAGGCTGTCGAAGGGCCTGCGTTCGATCATGGCGGAATCTCCAGAATTGTGTCGATGTCCCGAGGATGGGGGCACGGCGGTAGTTGCACCAGCCGTCGAATGCGGGACTCATCGTTGCGCTGGCGGGACGGGCCCGTGTCGCGCTGCGCGTCGCCCCGGCGCGTTGCGCTGCGGCGCGCCCTGCCGTGGCGGCATTGGACGGCCCGAGCGAGGCGCGGGAATCCGGTTCACAATCGGGCCATGACCCCGCGGCGCCGGCCATGCGGCCCGGACGCCCCGCCTACCGGAGACCATGACCCGATGAACACCTGCCTGCTCGTGATCGATGCCCAGGAATCCTTCCGGCATCGCCCCTTCTTCACCGAACGCGACCTGCCCGATTACCTGGCTGCCCAGAACGCCCTGATCGCGGGTTGCGTCGCTCGCGACGTGCCGGTGGTGCGCGTGTTCCACCGCGCCGGTCCGGACGTCGAATCCAATCCCTTCTCGGCCAGTTCCGGCAAGGTCAGCCCGCTCGCCGGCCTCGACCCGATCGAGCCGGCGGCGGAGTTCGTCAAGAACCGCCACAGCGCGCTGGTCGGCACCGGGCTCGACGTCTGGCTGGTCAACAACAACATCGGCCGGATCATCGTCAGCGGAATCCGCACCGAGCAGTGCTGCGAAGCCACCACCCGGCATGCGTCGGATCTCGGCTGGCAGGTCGACTTCGTCGATGACGCGACCCTGACCTTCGACATGACCCAGCCCGACGGCAAGCCCCTGCCGGCGGCCGACATCAAGGCGCGCACCGCGACCGTCCTGGTCGACCGCTTCGCAAGAATCTGCAGCGTCGAGGAAGCGCTCGAGCGCGTCGACGCGAGCCGCGGCTGAGGGTCGACGATGGGCAAGGATTCCTTCGTCGAGATCGAGCGTGCGGGCCGCATCGCGATCGTGCGTTTCGATCGCGGCTTCCGTGCCAATCCGCTGAGCCTCGCGGGCCTGCGCGAACTTACCGAGGTTGCACGCGGTTTCCATGACTGCCCCGATATCTCCGTGGTGATCCTCACCGGCCGGCCCGATGGCTTCTGCATGGGCATGGACCTGAAGGATCCGGCGCAGGCGCAGTCGCGCGCCGGTGGCATGGCCGCCCGGCGGGTCGACCTTCGCTCCGGCCCCCGCCTGTGCCAGGCCTGGGAGGATGTCGACGCCATCACCATCTGCGCGATCGAGGGTTGGTGCGTCGGCGGCGGGGCGGCGCTGGCGGCGGCCTGCGACCTGCGGGTGATGGCTGAATCGGCGCGCCTCTACGTGCCCGAGGTCGAGCGCGGCATGAACATGAGCTGGGGGTCGATTCCCCGCTTCACGGCCCTGGTCGGGCCGGCGCGGGCCAAGCGGATCGCTGCCCTGTGCGAGCAGGTCGACGCCGCAACTGCGCTCGACTGGGGCCTGGCCGATGCGACCTGCGCCGACGGCGAGGCGCTCGCCACCGCCCGCGGCATCGCCGAACGGGCTGCGAAGCTGCCGCCAACCGCCATGAAGATGGTCAAGCACGATGTCAGTATCGCGGCCCTCGCCCTGGCCAGGGCGACCGCGCACCGCGACTTCGATGCCTTTGCCCTGACCGAGAAGTCGGCCGATTTCCGCGAGGGCGTGACGTCCTTCCTCGAAGGACGCGAACCCCGCTTCACCGGCGATTGATACGGGTTCACCTTCGGGCGCATGACCGCGTTGGGGCGCCTTGCCGTGCAAGCGCACTGTGTTTGGCGCCCCGCCTTGCCCTGCACCCGAATGCGAGCCCGTATGGACGACCGGGCCGGCCGCTCGCGCGGGCGCGTCGACCGCCCGACGGGATGGGTCGCGCCACGGCGCCATTCATACCTGCAGGAACCCTGTTCGTCCGACCTCGCCATCCTGGTGGGCGTGGTGGCGCTAGGCTGCGCCACAGAACTCCATAACAAGCAGAACCACCAGGGAAGAAGAAATGCGCACAGGATTCCATGGCGACACGCTGACGCATCGCGGTCGCGAATTCGCACTGATCGACCAGCCGCTGGAAGCCTACTTCGAGCTGATCGGCAGCCGCCCGGACTTCGATTCCGGCAATGGCCGGGGCTACGCGGCCCACTGGACCATCGAGGACGGCTGGCTCTACCTTTCCACGCTGACGGGCCGCTGGGCAGAATCCGAGCCGCTGTCGATGCGCCACATGTTCCCGTTCGCCGGTTCGAAGGTCTATGCGGCCTGGCTGTCGGGGACCTTGCGGGGCTACCGGGCCGACCGGCCGTTGCCGACCGAGCACTCGCCGGTGCACATGCGCTACCCGGACATCGTGCTGCGAATCGATAACGGCCGGCTCGATACCGCGAGCATCGTCCATCGTGGCGCTGCGCCCGCCAGACAGGCGGCCATGCGCTTGCCGCAGATGATGAGCCCGGCCGCCTTTGCCCGGCATGGGGCCTGGACCGAAGCAGTCATCTGACCCGGCCTCGCATTCGAGCGCATGGCCGCGTTGGGGCGCCTTGCCGTGCAAGCGCACTGTCATCGGCGCCCCGCCTTGCCCTGCACTCGAATGCGAACCCGTGTGAGTCAGGTGCTGCCTTCGCCCCTGGCCGCCATCCGGGCGACGGTGAAGGCGCAGAAGGCGCTGAAGGCCGAGCAGGCCATCCCGCCGAGTAGCGCGATGTCGTAGGCGCCGGTCGCATCGAAGACCGCGCCGGCGATGACCGGTCCGATCAGCGAACCGAAGGCGGCGGCGGAATAGAGCACCCCGATGCCGCCGGCAACCGCGCGGGTTCCATAGAGGTCGGTGATGATCGGCGGCAGCAGGGACACGATGCCGCCGTAGCTGAAGCCGAAGACCAGCGCGAACACGGCGAACACGAGGTAGGAGCCCGAGTACTGGGCCGCGAGCCAGATCAGCATCGAGGCCCCGACCATCAGCTCGACGGCAACCCGGCTCTCGAGCCGCCCGAAGCGGTCGGCGAGGGTGCCGACGCCGAAGCGGCCGATCAGGCTGCCGATGCCGATCACCCCGACCAGCGCCACCGCCGGCGCTTCGCCGATGCCGGCGTCGCGCGCGCCCGCCGAGAGGTGGGCGAAGGGCACGAACATCGGGATGCCGGCAACCATGAGCGATGCGTACATCCAGCGAAAACTCCGGGTGCGCAGGATCTCGCGCATGCTCAAGCCGTTGGGCCCCGAGCCACCGGCCGGCGCCCCCGCGGGGGCCGCGTCACCATCGGGCCACAGGTTGTATCGCTGCGGATCGCGCTCGAGCCGCCAGGCGGCGGCGACACCGGCGACCAGCGCGATCGCCGCGAGCCACTGCATCGCTGCCCGCCAGCCGCCGGTATCGATCAGTGCGGTAGCGAGCAGGGGCAGGGCGAAGGTGCCCATCCCGATGCCGGCGCTCGCGATGCCCGAGGCGAGGCCCCGATGACGCAGGAACCAGGGCTGCACCGCGCCCATCGAGGGCGTGTAGACGAGCGCGATGCCCAGGCCCACGCCGATGCCGTAGCCCGCGTAGACCACCGTCAGCGATTGGGCAAGGCTCGCCACCAGCAGGCCGGCGGCGATCAGCAACATGCCGGCGATGCCGACCACCCGCGGGCCCCAGCGGTCGCTCGCCATGCCGCCGAACGCCCCGAGTCCGAAATAGAGCAGCGACGCGAGGCCGAAGACCAGCGAAACGTCGGCCCGTTGGGCAGCGAACTCCGTTTCGAAGGCGGCGAAGAAGGCCGCGAACGAGTACGCGACGCCGAAGATCACCGTCATGCAGGCGAACGCCGCCCAGACGACGATCCAACCCCTGAATACCGGCATGTCTCCCCCGCTGATGGATGCATCGCCGGCTCGTCTTTCATGGCCGGCGGCGAACAGTTTAGACCGAGAGGATTCAATCGCATCGGAGCGTTCGACGGCGCCCGCCCGCGCGCCCGTACCGGAAAATCCGCCGCTCGTCGTTCCATCGGCTTGATCGCGGCGGGGCTTGTCAAGTACCCTGCGGGCTCAGGACGGACTGGGTGTGGCTTTCGTCACACAGATCGCCCCCGGGGTGATGCGTCGGGGCGACACGAAAGATGGGGAACAAGAGCATGACGATGGCAAACGACCAGCGCCGGCGAGTATTGCGTGGACTGACTGCTGGCGGCCTGTTGCTGCCCCTGTCCGCCCCTGCGCTGGCCCGCATGACGGACCGCGGACCGGTGGCGGCCGACGCGATTACCATGCGCCACCTCCATACCGGCGAATCCCTCGCGATCCCCGCCGACCCGCATGCCCTCGATCGCCGGGCCTTCTCGAAGGTCAACGTCTTCCTGCGCGACCACTACTCGGGCGACATCGGCGTCATCGACCCGACCCTGGTCGTGCTGCTCGCGAAACTGCGCCGCGAACTCGGGACCGACCACAGCATCCACATCATCTCGGGCTTTCGTTCCGTGGCGACCAACCAGATGCTGCGCAAGCGCGGCGGCGGCGGGGTGGCCAAGCACAGCCTGCACATGGACGGCAAGGCGATCGACATCCGCATCCCGGGGCTGTCGCTGACCGATGTGCGCGATGCCGCGATCGACCTCAAGGGCGGGGGCGTCGGCTACTACAGCAAGTCGCAGTTCGTCCATCTCGACACCGGGCGCTTCCGCACCTGGTGAGCGGTCCCGGTATCTGGCGAGCGACCTCGGTCGCGGGCGAACCCGCGGTCGATCGACCGCCGTCGTTTCCCCTCAGTTGATTCCGGTCGCGCCGCTGGTGGCCTGGCGAGCGGCGAGTTCGCGCGCGGAGCGCAGGCTTGCCAGCGCGTCGCGGTCGTAGCCGTAGATGTCCGGGTAGAAGCGGATCGAGCCGTCCGGTTCCACCATGCTCGTGACGTAGAAGATCACCACCGGGATCGGCTGGCGCAGGCCCGCGATGGTCCGCTTGCCCGAATCGATGGCCTGGGCGATCGACTCCCGCGGCCACTTGCCGGTATTGGCGAGCAGGCGCTCGGCGAGCGTCTCGGGCGATTCCACCCGGATGCAGCCGTGGCTGAAGGCGCGCCGGGAGCGGCTGAACAGGCCGCGGCTCGGCGTGTCGTGCAGGTAGATCGCCATTCGGTTGGGCAGGACGAACTTCACCTTGCCGAGCGCGTTCGAGTCGCCGGGCTGCTGGCGGATCCGGTAGGTCCCGTCGGCCAGGCCATCGAGGATCTCCGGGGTCGGCCAGCCCACGTTCACGCCTTCCTTGTCGAGGATCTCCATCGACTGGCGCTCGAGGTAGCGGGGATCCTCGAGCAGCTTCGGCAACAGCTCGCGGCGGGTGATCGAGCGCGGGACATGCCAGTACGGATTGAACTCGATCCAGCGCATGCGATCGACGAAGATCGGGGTGCGCCCGTCGCTGGCGTTGCCGACCACGATGCGGGTCTCCCAGATTTCCGGCTCGCCGCCGCCGCTGTGGTCGAAGGCCCATAGCCGGAACGACGGGATGTTGATCGCGACGAAGGTGTCGGCGTCGATTTCGGGGAGCCAGCGAAAGCGCTCGAGCGCGAGTTCGATCTGCGCGATGCGCGCCATGATCGGCACCGCCAGCTCGACATGGGTCTGCTTGCCGACGATACCGTCGACGTCCAGGCCATGGCGGCGCTGGAAGCTGCGGACCGCCTCGACGAGTTCCGGTTCGTAGACATCGGTCACCAGGGGCTGGCCGGGCAGGTCGCCGAGCGCGTGGAGCAACTGGCTCAGGCCGGCGACGCCATCCCATCGATCGCCGGGCTCGAGCTTGCCGCGGGCGGGCAGGGGGGCGAGCGGGGGCAGGGGGACCGGGCTCGCAGCGATAGAGCGGTAGTCGGCCAGCGCCTTGCGCAGGCGGCCATACATCGGCACCGCCGGGGCGGCGCGATCGCGCAGCGTCGCCACGCTGCGATGGCGCAAGGCATCGGCGAGCAGGGCTTCGGCATCGAAGCTGCGCACCGGCAGGGTGACGTCGCGGTGGGCCCGGGCGGGATCGATCCGACCGAGGTGAAGGTGGCGCAGGAAGCGCAGGGCGGAC
>CAYZBJ010000008.1:77983-80774 GCA_964476625.1 uncultured Burkholderiaceae bacterium
GAGGCGCGCCGCGAGCGCCGCCGTCGCAGCCCGCAGGGCGGACTCGGTCAGCAGGCGATCGGCGGCGAGCAGCCGGGGGTCGTCGCGCGAGGCGGCGGGTGCGGCGGCCAGCGCTTCGAAGCGGCGCGCGATCTCGTCGAGCGCATAGTCGCCCCGATCGAGCCCGTCGCTGGCGGCATCGTCCAGCAGGCCGGCCATCACCCAGGCATGGGCGGCGGGCATCAGTCCGTGGTCGATCCAGAGCATGTCCGGTTCGGGGGCGAACCCGGCGGTATACAGCCGGACCCGCTCGTAGGGGTCAGCGGATATCGTGGGGGCGGGTGCGCCATCGATCGTCGGCGCCGGGAGCGGGGCCGACGGCAGGGCCTGCGTTGATGGGCGACTGCGGCCCGGGAGGAAGGATTCGTCGGCGAGCGCCGGTGGCGTCGCCAGTACCCATGCGCAGAGGACGACAAGGGACGCGAGCGCCGCGATGACCGGACGGAACGAGAGGAGGTGGTGCATGCACCGATTTTAAGCCGGGCGCCGTTTCACCGCCGCCGGCCCGGGCACGGTGGCAGCGCCGGGACGCCGAGCGTCGGGTCCCGCCCCCGCGCAAGCCACGGGCACCGGGAAACCCGATCGGCAGGCGCGTCGATCAGGCGTCCGGCGCGTCCTTGCGCACTTGCTGCGCAACTCCACCGTCATGCACTTGCTGCGCAACTCCACCGTCATGCACTTGCTGCGCAACCGCGCCTTCATGCACTGCTTGCTGGGCGATCGCCTCTTCACGCGCTTCGCGCACCTCTTCGGCGCGCACCTTCTCCGGCGAGACGAACAGGTCCCACGCCGCCACGAACATCACCGCGATCAGCGGCCCGATGACGAAGCCGTTGAGGCCGAACAGGGTGAGACCGCCGAGCGTGGTGATCAGCACCATGTAGTCCGGCAGCTTGGTGTCCTTGCCGACCAGTATCGGCCGCAGGACGTTGTCGACCAGCCCGATCACGAAGACGCCATAGGCGATCAGGACGATCCCCTGCCAGGTTGCCCCGGTGGCGAGGAAGTAGAGCGCGATCGGCCCCCAGATCAGGCCCGCGCCCACCGCCGGCAGCAGCGAGAGGAAGGCCATCACGACCGCCCACAGCAGCACGCCCTGGATGCCGAGCAGCCAGAGGATCAGGCCGCCGAGCGCGCCCTGGGTCGCGGCTACCACGATGTTGCCCTTCACCGTGGCCTTGATCACGGTGACGAACTTGCGCAGCAGATGGCGCTTCTGCTCCTCGGCGAGCGGAATGGCCCGGCTCACGTGCGCGGCGAGCGAGCGGCCATCGCGCAGCAGGAAGTAGAGGAGGTAGAGCATGATCCCGATGCTTATCAGGAACTGCAGCGTGTTCTGGCCGATGTTGATCGCCTGCGGCGCGACGCCCTGGCCGATCTGGGCCAGCCCGTCGCGCAGGCGCGCCTGCACGCTGGCAAGGTCGAGCAGGCCGAGTTCCGCCAGCCGTGAATGTGCCCAGCTCGGCATCAGCGAGAGGATCTGCTGCAGGTAGAGCCCGAAGTCGATCTCGCCGGAGGTGATGCGGCCATAGATCGCGGTCGCCTGGCGCACCAGGGCGCCGAGGATCAGCGAGATCGGCAGCATCACCAGGAACACGATCACCGAGAGCGAGATCAGTGCCGCGAGGTTGGGGTAGGGCAGGCGTCGCACGATCGCCCGCTGCAAGGGCGCGAACAGCATCGCGAGGATGAGCGCCCAGAACACCGCGCCGGCGAAGGGGAACAGCACCGCCAGGAAGGCGATGGTGACGAGGACCAGCAGCAGCAGGAAGAAGCGCTGCTGCAGGGGCTGCGAATTCATGGGAGAAGGCATGGTACGTGGCGGGAGGGTAGCCCGGTCGATGCAGCCTCTCGCTGCGGGTGCCGGTGCGGCATGGCGAGGCGCCTAGTATGTCGGAACAGCCCGCGCCGGTCTCGTGTTGCGAGCGAATGGAGGCGATGGGTGTCCGCGGAAACAACGCGAGGGAAGTACGCGAGGAGGCGGCGCACGAAAACGCAAGAAGATGGGCGCTGCTGGCAAGGAAAAAGGGCCCGGAGATTACTCTCCAGGCCCTTGATCGTCATGTTCTTCGTTGGCGCGGCTGGCAGGATTCGAACCCACGACCCCCTGGTTCGTAGCCAGGTACTCTATCCAACTGAGCTACAGCCGCCCGAGGAAAACGGCGATTATAGCGGGCCCGCCGAGCCGATCGCAAGTTGGATCATTGGGGTTGGCCGAATCCGGTCGCCATCGCTTCCCGATGGGTACACTCTGAGACATATTTCGTATTATGGGATTGCATTCTATGATTCGGAAAAAATTGTTGTCTTTACTCTGGACCGTTCATAGAATGGCCCAGAGTAGAGCCTGACTGGAAACGCGCGTCGATCCGACGGCACCGCACGGTTTGCGGTCGCATCGTTGGTGACCCGACGGGCCGCCACCTGCGAGGAGACACCATGTCCGCTGTGCCACAAGACACCCCGGAGTCACGTCACCCCGGCGACATCGATCCGGTCGAAACCAAGGAATGGCTCGACGCCCTCGAGGCGGTGATCGAACGCGAGGGGCCGGAGCGGGCGCATCACCTGCTCGAGCGCCTGGTCGACAAGGCGCGGCGCAACGGCGCCTACCTGCCGTTCTCCGCCAACACCGCCTACGTCAACACGATCCCGGTCCATCTCGAGGAGCGTAGCCCCGGCAACGCGGAGTTCGAGGAACGGATCCGTTCGTTCATCCGCTGGAACGCGATGGCGATGGTGGTGCGCGCCA
>CAYZBJ010000008.1:80784-81663 GCA_964476625.1 uncultured Burkholderiaceae bacterium
AAATGGTTCATGCCGGTGCCGATCATCGTCGCCAGCGAGGCAAACGATGCGCGCCAACCGCCACGAAACGCCCGACGGCGGTTCGCTTGGCGGCCATCTCGCATCGTTTGCCTCGCTGGCGACGATGATCGGCACCGGCATGAACCATTTCTGGAACGCGCCGCACGAAGGCCACGGCGGCGACCTCGTCTACTTCCAGGGGCATTCCGCGCCGGGCCTGTACGGGCGAGCCTTCCTCGAGGGACGCCTGACCGAGGACCAGCTCGAGAACTTCCGCCAGGAATGCGAAGGCAAGGGGCTGCCTTCCTACCCCCATCCCAAGCTGATGCCGGATTTCTGGCAGTTCCCGACCGTCTCGATGGGGCTCGGCCCCCTCATGGCGATCTACCAGGCGCGCTTCCTGAAGTATCTCCATGCCCGGGGCATTGCCGACACTTCCAACCGGAAGGTCTGGGTCTTCTGCGGCGATGGCGAGATGGACGAACCCGAATCGCTC
Organism: uncultured Burkholderiaceae bacterium; assembly: GCA_964476625.1. Taxonomy (GTDB): domain Bacteria; phylum Pseudomonadota; class Gammaproteobacteria; order Burkholderiales; family Burkholderiaceae_E; genus JAMLIN01. Next base: position 81,281 of record CAYZBJ010000008.1, read on the forward strand.
GGGGCGATCAGCCTGGCTTCGCGCGAGAAGCTCGACAACCTGATCTTCGTCGTCAACTGCAACCTGCAGCGGCTCGACGGCCCGGTACGCGGCAACGGCAAGATCATCCAGGAACTCGAGGCCGACTTCCGCGGCTCGGGCTGGAACGTGGTCAAGCTGATCTGGGGTTCGTACTGGGATCCGCTGCTGGCGCTCGACACCGAAGGCATCCTGCAACGGGTGATGCTCGAGACGGTCGACGGCGAGTACCAGGCCTACAAGGCCAATGACGGCGGCTACGTCCGCTCCAGGTTCTTCGGCAAGCATCCGAAGCTGCTCGAGATGGTGTCGCGGATGACCGACGAGGACGTCTGGCGGCTCAACCGCGGCGGCCACGATCCGCA
>CAYZBJ010000009.1:0-15314 GCA_964476625.1 uncultured Burkholderiaceae bacterium
GGGTGATCGCCTGCCGGATCCACCACGTCGCGTAGGTCGAGAACTTGTAGCCGCGCCGGTACTCGAACTTGTCGACCGCCTTCATCAGGCCGATGTTGCCTTCCTGGATCAGGTCGAGGAACTGCAGGCCACGGTTGGTGTACTTCTTGGCGATCGAGATCACGAGCCGCAGGTTGGCCTCGGTCATCTCGCGCTTGGCGCGACGGGCGCGGGCCTCGCCGGCGGCCATCTGGCGGTAGATGTCCTTGAGGTCGCCCAGCGGCAGCACCACGCGCGCCTCGAGGTCGATCAGGCGTTGCTGCAGGTCCTGGATGGCCGGGATCGACCGGTCGAGGACTTCGGCATAGCGCGGCGCGGTCGCGGCTTCGCGCTCGGCCCACTGCAGGTCGGTTTCGTTGCCGGGGAACGAGCCGATGAAATGCTCGTGCGCCATGCCGACCTTGGACACGCAGATGTCGCGGATCTCGCGCTCGAGGCGACGGACTTCATCGACCTGGCTGCGCAAGGTGTCGCACAGGCGCTCGACGACCTTCGCGGTGAAGCGGATCGTCATGAACTGGTTCTGGATCTCTTCCTGCGCCTTGACGTAGGGCTTGGACTTGTAGCCATCCGACTCGTAGGCCTGGCGCATGCGATCGAACCACGATTCGATGGCGTCGAACTTGACCATCGCCGCGACCTTGAGCTCGGCCAGGCGCGCGGTCTGCGCGGCCTTGAGGGATTCGCCGTCGTCGTCCTCGTCGGGCTCGACCGCCTTCGGGCCGAACTCGAGGTCCTGCTCGGCGTTGTCGTCGAGCAGGCCGTCGACGAGTTCGTCGATGCGCATGTCACCGGCGCGAATCTTGGTGACGTCGGCGATCACCTCGGCGATCGTGGTCGGGCAGGCGGAAATCGCGCCGATCATGTGCTTGAGGCCGCTCTCGATGCGCTTGGCGATCGCAATCTCGCCCTCGCGGGTGAGCAGCTCGACCGAGCCCATCTCGCGCATGTACATGCGCACCGGGTCGGTGGTGCGGCCGAACTCGGAGTCGACGGTCGACAGCGCCGCCTCGGCTTCTTCCTCGGCATCGTCGTCCGAGGAATTGACCGGGGTGTTGTCGCTCATCAGGAGCGTTTCGGCATCGGGCGCCTGTTCGTAGACCTGGATGCCCATGTCGGTGAACGTGCCGATGATCGACTCGAGCGATTCGGGATCGTTCAGGTCCTCGGGCAGGTGGTCGTTGATCTCCGCATAGGTCAGGAAGTTGCGCTCCTTGCCCATCTTGATGAGCACGCGCAGGTTCTTGCGCGTCGACTCGCGATCGGCGTCGGAGATCGGCTTGCCGCCGACCTCGCGCAGCATGGCCTTCTCGCGGGCGCGGCCACCGCGGCGACCCTTGGTCGCGGGCTTGCGCACTTCCTCGACAGGGGGCGCTTCGACGAAATCGTCGCCATCGCCGTCGTTGTCGACGAAGTCGGCATCGCCGGCCCGCAGGTTGCTCTTGTCGGCCGCGCGGTCGACGAGTTCCTGCAGGCGATCGACCTCGTCGGCGCTCACCGAGGGCGTCTTGGCGTTCTTGCGGGGACGACCCGGCCTGGCCGGCGCCTTGGCGGCCGCGCCCTTGGCTGCGACCGGCTTGGCCGGCGCCGCCTTGGTGGCCGGTTTGGCGGCAGCGCGGCTGGTGGCGGGCGCCTTCGCGGTCGGCGCCTTGGCGGCGGCCGGACTCGATTTGGTGGTGGTCGCGGGCTTCGCCGCCGGTGCCTTCGCCGGACGCGCAGCGCCAGTCGCGCGAGCGGAGGTGGCGCTTGTAGTGGCGCTTGCAGTGGCCTTGGCCCGGGCCGCCGGCTTGGCGGCGGTGGTCGCGACCTTGGTTGCGACCTTGGGCGCTACCTTCGCGACGGTCTTGGTCGCCGGCTTGGCGGTGGCCTTGGCCGTCGCCTTCGCGGCCGGTTTCGTGGCGGCCTTCGCAGCAGCCTTCGCTGCCGGCTTGGCGGCGGGCTTGCTCGCCGACCTGGCCGGGGCGGCCTTCACCGAGGCCTTCGAGGCCGTCTTGCCAGCGGCCTTGGCAACAGCGCGGGTACCGGAGGCGGCCGCGGGCTTCGCGGTCGGGGTCCGCGTCGCCTGGGTCCGGGCATCCGGCTTCGGGCTGGCCTTCGCAGGCGCCTTGCCCGCCGATCGAGCCGGCGCCTTGCCCGCGGCCGCCTTGTTGGCGGCGACCTTGCTGTTCGCTGCCGCGACCTTGCTGGTCGCTACTTTCTCGGCGGCTGCCTTCGTCGCGGGTTTCGGCCGGCTGGTTCGGGAAGAAGCGCTCGAAGTCAGTTTCTTTGTCGCCACGGATCTACCTCTTGGTCGCACCGGCCCGGCCCCGATGGCTGGACTGGAATTCGTTTGCCCGTCCATCTTGCCGCCGGGCTGCTGTGCCACGGTCTGCGCCGCTGCTTGCTACGCGGGCGGGCCTGCATGGATCGAAAGACGCCAAAGCGAAACCAGCAAGGTTCGCCCCCGTAACGGGCGCGTTCCTGCCGCTTTGCTTACATGCTCTTGTGTCGGTTAGGTCGGGGTAACTTTCCATTTTATCAAGTCTGCCGCGCCAATGCCATAAGTTCTTGATATTTCAAGCGATCGGCCTCGCTTTCAAGGCCGGCGCCGACCAGCGTGTCGATCTGCGCCCGCAGATCGCGCTGGCGCAGCTGAGCCAGCGCGTCGCGCATCTCGGCAAGCGCCTCGTCTTCGCCGAGCTGGGCGATCGCGAGCGGGTCGCGGGCGGCATCGTCCTGGGCCCGGCGCACATCCTCGGGGGCGACCGTGGCCAGCGCACTGCAGGCGGCCTCGAAATCGGCGCCCACCGGCAGGCGGGCGAGCTCGGCGAACCAGGCTGCGAGCCCGGCCGGCAGATAGGACGCCGCCCCCGCCTCGGCGGCCAGCGCCGGATGGCGCGCCCCGAGCAGGCGCAGGCGACGCTCGAGATCGGGGCGCCGCGCCGGTGGCCGCGGTCGCCCCGGCGGCCCGCGATCGCGGCCCTGCCCACCACGCCACTGGCGCCCACCCCCCCGGCCACCGGAACCGGAGCCTGAATACGAGCCGCGCTCGCTCCTGCCCGCCCCCCGGCCCTCGTTCCAGCCGCCACCACGGCCCGCGGACCCGCCATCGTCGTACTCGGGCGGTGCGCCGGCCCCGTCCGGCCAGCCTTGCGGAGCGTCCCCGTGCCCCGCCCCGTCGGGCGCAGCACCGGCCCGGCCAGATCGCCCGGCCTGGGCCCCGCCGCGGCCCGCCCACGCCTCGCGGCTCCCGGCGCTCTCCTCGAGGTACGCGTCGAGTTCCTCGCGCCCGATGCCGGCCGTCGCCGCAAGCGCGTGGCTGATCTGCAGGCGCAGCCCGGGCGCACCGAGGGCCTCGAGCAGCGGCGCGGCCTGGGCGAGCATCCGCGCCCGCCCCTCGGCGGTATCGAGGTCGTTGCCGTCGCGCAGGGCCTGCAGCATGTAGGCCGACAGCGGCGTGGCGGCGGCGACGGCGGCGGCGAAGCCGTCGGCCCCATGCTCGCGCACGAAACTGTCGGGATCATGCTCGGCGGGCAGGAACATGAAGTCGATGCGCTTGATGTCGTTCGCATGCGGCAGGCAGTTCTGCAGCGCCCGCCATGCCGCCTTGCGCCCGGCCGCGTCGCCATCGAAGGCGAAGACCACGCGGTCGACCAGGCGCAGCAGCTTGCGGGCATGGTCGCCCGTCGTCGCGGTGCCGAGCGTGGCGACCGCATTCCCGACCCCGTGCTCGGCGAGCATGACCACGTCCATGTAGCCCTCGACGACGACCGCGCAGCCCTCGCGGCGCAAGGCGTCGCGCGCCTCGTACAGGCCGTAGAGCTCGCGCCCCTTCGAGAACACCTCGGTCTCGGGCGAGTTCAGGTACTTGGGCTCGCCCCGGTCGAGCACCCGGCCGCCGAAGCCGATCACCTGCCCGCGCGGATTGCGGATCGGGAACATGATCCGGTCGCGGAAGCGGTCGTAGCGCTTGCGCCGCTCGGCCGACGGCGCCTGTCCGTCGTCGCCATCGGGCTCGATCACCAGACCGGCGCCGAGCAGGGCCGGCGCCGCATAGTCGGCCACCGCCCCTTCCAGCGGTCGCCAGCCTTCGGGCGCGTAGCCGATCGCGAAGCGGGCCGCGGTCGCGCCGGACAGGCCGCGTGCCTTCAGGTAGTCGATCGCCCGCTGGCTGTCGACGAGCCGTCGCTTGTAGAAGCGCGCGGCGGCGGCGAGCGACTCCAGTACGCCCGGATCGCGCCGCTGCTGCGGCTCATCGCTGCGCTCGCGCGGCACGTCGACCCCGGCCTGCTGGGCGAGCTCGCCCACCGCATCGACGAAACCGAGCCCCGCGTGGTCGATCAGGAAACCGATGGCGCTGCCATGGGCCCCGCAGCCGAAGCAGTGGTAGAACTGCTTGGTCGGGCTGACGGTGAACGACGGCGACTTCTCGGCGTGGAAGGGGCACAGCCCGAGCAGGTTGGCGCCCGCGCGCCGCAACTTCACATAGCGGCCCACGACATCGACGATGTCGGTCCGCGCGAGAAGATCATCGATGAAGGGCTGCGGGATCAAGCCGGGATTCCCTCCTCAGCCGGCGAGCCGCTCCTTGACCTGTACCGACACCGCGGCGAGATCGGCCCTGCCCGCCAGTTTACCGCGCAACAGGGTCATCACCCGGCCCATGTCGCGCTGGCTGGCCGCGCCGGTCTCGGCGATGGCCGCGTCGATCGCCGCGGCAATCTCGGCCGGCTCGGCCGCCTTGGGCAGGTAGGCCGACAGGACCTCGACCTCGGCCCGTTCCTTCGAGGCGAGGTCTTCGCGTCCGGCGGCGTCGTACTGGCTCGCGGACTCGCGGCGCTGCTTGATCAGCTTGTCGACGACGGCCATGGTCTGGGCCTCGTCGAGGCTGATCCGGTCATCGATCTCGCGCTGCTTGATCGCCGCGATCAGCAGCCGGATGGTCGACAGGCGAGCCGCATCGCGACTGCGCATCGCCGCCTTCATGTCATCGGTGATCCGTGCCTTCAGGTCCATCTTCGCCTCGCGTTCATTCCGGCTTGTTCGTCCCGCTTTTTCGCCCGCCGCCACAGACGCAAAAAGCCCGCTGCGGGCGGGCCTGTCGCTTACCCTCGGGATGGCGCGCGCCGCGCGCCGTCCCGAAACGGGAATCAGTAGAGCTTCTTGGGCAGCATCTGGCTGCGCAAGCGCTTGAAGTGGCGTTTGACCGCGGCCGCCTTCTTGCGCTTGCGCTCGGCGGTCGGCTTCTCGTAGTACTCGCGCGAGCGCAGCTCGGTGATCACGCCGGCCTTCTCGATGGTGCGCTTGAACCGGCGCAGGGCCACATCGAAAGGCTCGTTTTCCTTGATTCGTACAGTCGGCATCGACATTCCTGTTCGCAGAACCCGAGATTCTAACGCGACCAGCCCGGTTTTGCCAAGGCCGGCGACGGCTCGACTAGAATCGGGCAATGCGTGTGCTCGGCATCGAGACTTCCTGCGACGAGACCGGCGTCGCCCTCTACGACACCGGCGCCGGCCTGCTCGGCCAGGCCCTGCATTCGCAGGTGGCGATGCACGAGCGCTACGGCGGCGTGGTCCCGGAGCTCGCCTCGCGCGACCATATCCGGCGCCTGCCGCGCCTGGTCCGCCAGGTCTGCGACGAGGCCGCCACGCCCATCGCCTCGATCGACGCCATCGCCTACACGGCCGGGCCCGGCCTGGCCGGCGCCCTGCTGGTCGGCGCCGCCTTCGGGTCGGCCGCGGCCTTCGCCCTGGGCAAGCCGGCGATCGCGGTCCATCACCTCGAGGGCCACCTGCTCTCGCCCCTGCTGGCCGACGATCCGCCGGCCTTTCCCTTCGTCGCCCTGCTGTGCTCGGGCGGCCATACCCAACTGATGCACGTCGACGGGGTGGGCCGCTACCGGCTGCTCGGCGACACCCTGGACGACGCCGCCGGCGAGGCCTTCGACAAGAGCGCGAAGCTCATGGGCCTGGGCTATCCCGGCGGCCCGGCGATCTCGCGCCTCGCCGAAGCGGGCCGGCCCGGCATCTTCCGCCTGCCGCGGCCGATGCTGCGCTCGGGCAACGCGGATTTCAGCTTCAGCGGCCTGAAGACCGCGGTCCTCAACCAGGTCCGGCGCGCCGGACCCGGCGGGCTCGATGACCAGGCCCGCGCCGATCTCGCCCGCGAGATCGAGGAGGCGATCACCGAAGTGCTCGCCACCAAGGCGGCCGACGCCGCCATGGCCTCGGGCACCGGCCGGCTGGTGATTGCCGGCGGGGTCAGCGCCAATCGCCGGCTGCGCGAGCGGCTGGCGGCGCGGGCCGCCGCCGGGCGCTTCGAGCTGAGCTTCCCGCCCCTGGCCCTGTGCACCGACAACGGCGCCATGATCGCCCTGGCCGGCGCACTGCGCCTGGCCGCCGGCGAGGGCGCGATTCCGGGCGGCTTCGAAGTCAGGCCACGCTGGCCGCTGGAGTCACTGGCCGCGCCGCGGTCCGGCTGAAGGCACCGTCAGTTCCGGTCGCGGTCGCGGCTGCGCACCGTATTGCCGGCGCCGGCCTTCGCCGCTGCCTTGGCCGCGCCCGTCGCCTTGCCCGCCCCGATGCGCGGTTCGGTGCCCGCGATGAGCTTCTCGATGTTGGCCCGATGGCGCCAGACCAGCAGCAGGGACATCAGCAGGATCGCGACCGAGACCAGCCCGGGCCCGAACAGGAAGGCGTGGCAGAGCGGTGCGAACACCGCCGCCAGCAGCGCGGCGAGCGAGGAATAGCGAAACGCCGCGGCCGCTGCCAGCCAGACGGCGAGCGTCGCCAGGCCGAGCACCGGCGAAATCGCCAGCAGCACCCCGGCGGCGGTCGCAACGCCCTTGCCGCCCCGGAATCGGAAGAACACCGGATAGAGATGCCCGAGGAAGACCGCCAGGGCAACGGCGGCAATCACCCATTCGTCGAGGCCGAGGGGGGCGGCGAGCATCCGGGCGGCGAACACCGCCACCCAGCCCTTGGCGGCATCGCCGAGCAGGGTCAGGATCGCGGCGCGGCGATTGCCGGTGCGCAACACGTTGGTCGCACCGGGGTTGCCCGAGCCGTAGCTGCGCGGGTCGCCCAGCCCCATCGCCCGGCTGACCACCACCGCGAAGGAGACCGAACCGACCAGGTAGGCGAGTATCACCAACAGCCAGGGAACCACCGCCGCCATCAGGCCTCCCGCGCGCAGGAAACCGGCTGCGGGGCGAGCAGTCCGGTGAGTGCGACCGGCGCGATCCCGAGCAGGTAGCCGCGACGCCCGCCGTTGATATAGATGCGCTCGAGTTCGAGAACGCTGCGCTCGACGTAGACCGGCAAGGGCTTGCGGCAGCCGAAGGGCGAGGTGCCGCCGACCTGGTAGCCGGTGTGGCGGCTCGCCACCGCGGGCTCGCAGGCGACGACCGACTTGCAGCCGATCTCGCGGGCGAGGTTGCGGGTCGACACCAGGCGGTCGCCGTGCATCAGCACCACCAGGGGGCGGGCCTTCTCGTCCTGCATCACCAGGGTCTTGACCACGGCATGCTCGTCGACCCCGAGCGCCCGGGCGGCGACCTCGGTGCCGCCATGCTCGACGTATTCATAGGGGAACTCGTCGAAGGCAACGCCCGCGCGACGCAGCGCGGCGGTGGCGGGGGTTTCGGACACATGGCGTGGCATGCGCGAATCCTAGCAGCCCCGGCCCCATCCCAGACGGCTTCGAATTCGGGCGCAGGGCAAGGCGGGGCGCCGCAGACAGTACGGACAGTACGGCAAGGCGCCCCAACGCAGTCATGCGGTCGAATCCGGAGCCGTCTCTCAGCCGCGCGGATGATGGCGGCCATGCAAGGACTTCAGCCGCTCGCGGGCGACATGGGTGTAGATCTGGGTGGTCGAGATGTCGGCATGGCCGAGCAGCATCTGCACCACGCGCAGGTCGGCGCCATGATTGAGCAGATGGGTCGCGAAGGCATGGCGCAGCACATGCGGCGACAGGTGGGCGTCGATATCGGCGACGAGCGCGTAGCGACGCACGATCTTCCAGAACATCTGCCGGCTCATCGCTTCGCCGCGCACCGTCACGAACAGGGCATCGCTGGCCGCCCGCCCGAGCAGTTCGGGCCGCCCGCGCCTCAACCAGTCGAGGATCGCGGCGCGGGCCGGCTCGCCGAGCGGCACCAGCCGCTCCTTGTCGCCCTTGCCGACCACCCGCACGACCCCATCGGTCAGGCCTACCGCATGCGTGCCCAGCCCGACCAGTTCGGAGACCCGCAGGCCGGTCGCATAGAGGGTCTCGAGCATGGCCCGGTCGCGCAGGCCGAGCGCGGTATCGGCCGGTGGCGCGGCCAGCAGCGCCTCGACCTGCCGCTCCGACAGGATCGAGGGATGGCGCGGCGGCTGGCGCGCCGACCGGATGCCGGCCACCGGATCCTCGGTGCGCCGCCCCTGCCGGATCAGGTAACGGTAGAAACGCCGCAGCACGCTCAGCCGGCGGTTCGCCGAACTCGGCCGGGAATCGGCGAAGCGATCCGCGATGTACGCGAGCAGGTCCGCTTCGCCCGCATCACCCAGCCCGACTCCGCGCGTCGCGCGCAACCAGCGGGCGGCGGCGAGCAGGTCGCCGCGATAGGCGCCGATCGTGTTGCGCGACAGGCCGTCCTCGAGCCACAGGGCTTCGCAGAAGGTGTCGATCGCCTGCAGGTCGGCCGGATCGGGAATGGGTGGCATCGAAGGCATCCGGTACGGGCGAAGGGCGGATCCGCTCGGGCGCCCGAGTCCGATACACTGCGCCACTTGTGGCGGGACGCCCCATCGCGCCCGCATTCTGACACCGGCGACCCGTGAACACGATCGGCCTGCTGATCCCCGACATCTCGATGATCCTGCTCGGCTTCGTGCTGCGCCGGGCCAGCGGCTGGCCGAAGTCGTTCTGGGACAACCTCGAGAAGCTGGTCTACTTCATCCTCTTCCCGGCGCTGCTGGTCTCCTCGCTGCTGCGCTCGCCGCTGTCGGTCGCCCGCGACGGCCCGGCGGTCGCCAACACCATGATCGCGCTGTTCGCGGGCATCGCACTGGCCTGGCTGGCGCGCCCGGTGCTCGATCCGCTGCCGCGCCACTTCGCCTCCGGCGCGCAATGCGGTTTCCGGTTCAACTCCTACATCGCGCTCGCGCTCGCCCAGACCCTCGGCGGCCAGGAGGGGCTCGCCCTGTGCGCGGTCTTCATCGGCTTCGTGGTGCCGACGGTCAACGTCGCCGCGGTGCTGCCGCTGGCCAGGCATGCGGGCACCGGCATCGTGCGCGAGCTCGTGCGCAACCCGCTGATCATCGCCACCGTGGCCGGGCTGGCCGGCAACCTGCTCGGCCTCCAGCTGCCCGGCGTGATCGACGCGACCCTCGGGCGGCTCGGCAGCGCCGCCATCGCCCTCGGCCTGATCGCGGTCGGCGCGGGCCTGGTGCTCTCGCGCAGCGAAGCGCTCGGCGCGCGCGAGAAACGCAGTTCGCGATCGCTGGCGATCTGGATCACCGCGGTCAAGCTCGTCGCGATGCCGACCGTGGCATTGCTGTGCGGCTTGCTGCTCGAGCTCGAACCGATGCCGCTCGCGATCAGCCTGATGTTCTGCGCCCTGCCGACGGCGACGAGCTGCTACATCCTCGCCGCCCGCATGGGCGGCGACGGCGAATACGTCGCCTACCTCATCACGGTATCGATGCTCGCCTCGCTCGTGAGCCTGCCGCTGTGGCTCGGGCTCGTGACCTAGGGACCCGCCCGGCCGGCGATCGCCTACCGTCAATGAGGCAGGCCGCGGCGTTCGACGGCCGCAAACCGCCGATGCGGCAGTGCACGGTGCGCGCGCGCTTTCGATCGTGTAGTTTTGCCTCATGCCGCAACATCCGATCAGCGAATCCCTGGTCCGCGACCACCGCCTGTGCGAGCTCGCCTTGCGAGGCCTCGACGACTGGCTCGCGAGCGGCTCGCCGATCGTGCGCCACCCCCTGGCGGCCTGCTCGATCGCGCTGCTGCGCCATGTCGACACCGAGGAGCACGTCCTCTATCCGCGGCTGCGCGCGGCGCGTCCCGACATCGAGCCCACGCTGGAGCGGCTCAGCCGCGACCACGAGCTGTTCCGCGAACAGCTCTGGCAGATCGATACCTTCGTCCATGCCGACGAACGCGACGAAGCGCGCCGCCTCATCGCGCAACTGATGCGGGTGCTGCTGGCCCACAACCAGGCTGAAGAAGCCGCGGTCTTCCCGCACATCGCCGAAGCCCTCCCCGATCCCGAGGAGGTCGTCTGGCTGTTCGGCGGAGGACACTTCCGGCAGGCGCCCGAAGCCGCCTGATCAGGCGTCGGCGACATTTCCTCATCGGGTCGCCTTGCCGTGCAGGGGTTTCGCCTGCGGCCAAAGGCGATATCCCGTCACCCAGTAACGGCATTGTCGCCGGCGCGCGACAGCCCGGTCGGCTGCGGGATGGCCTCGCCCGCGGCCAGGGCGGCGACTTCGACGCGCCCCTGCGAGCACCGCGGATGGGCCCCGGCCTCGGGCGGGCCCTGCCCGGCTGGCCCGTTGCGAGCGCCCGGCCGGATAATCGGGCTCCCGTGCCACGCGCTGCCCCGAACCCGATGACCGCCCCGAACCCCGCTTCCGACAAGGCTTTCGACGATGCCCTCGAGGGCCGGCTGGCCGACGAGAGCGCCACGGTGGCGCTCGCCGAGGCCGTCGCCTCCGCCCTCGAACCGGGCACCTCGATCCACCTGTCAGGCGAACTCGGCGCTGGCAAGACCCGCTTCGCGCGCGCCCTGCTCGCCGCCCTCGGCCACCCGGGTCGGGTGAAGAGCCCGACATTCACCCTCGTCGAACCTTATAATTTACCGAGGTTCGACCTCTACCACTTTGATTTTTATAGATTCTCCTCGAGTGACGAGTGGCGTGAAGCAGGTTTCGACGAGTATTTCGCAGGTCCGGCGGTCAGCCTGGTCGAATGGCCGGAGATGGGCGGCCCGGGCCTGCCCGCGCCCGACTTGCGGATCCGGCTCGATGCCGATCCCGACGACGACGGCGCCCGCCGGGTCCGCCTGCAGGCGCGCGGCCCGAGGGGACTCGCTTGTCTGAGCGCCGTACGCGCCGCGGACTGCTTCGCTTCGGGCTGAGCGCGCCGCTCTTCGCGCTCAACGTTCCCCTCGCCTCGGCCACCACGATCCTCGCGGTGCGGGTCTGGCCGGCGCGCGACTACACCCGGGTCACCCTCGAGCACGACAGCAAGCCCGCGTTCAGCCATGCCGTCCTGGCCGGACCGGATCGCCTGATGGTCGACATCGAAGGCATCGGGCTCGATGGCCAGATCCGCGAAGTCGTCGAGAAGGTCCGGCCCGACGATCCGTTCATCGCGGGCGTGCGCATCGGACTGAACCGGCCCGGCGTGGTGCGGCTGGTGTTCGACCTCAAGCAGGCCGTCAGGCCGCAGCTGTTCACCCTGGCGCCGGTCGGCGACTACCAGCACCGCCTCGTGATCGACCTGCATCCGCTGGTCGAGCGCGACCCCCTCGTCGCCCTGCTCGAGCAGGCCGGCGACGATGCGCCCGCCGATGGCGAGGACCCGCTGGTCGCCCTGCTGCGCGAACGGGATCCGGAATCCGCGCCACGGCCGGCCGACAGCGCCGGGCCGTCGGTCGCCGAAACCCTCGCCCGGGCCGCCGAACGCCCCGCCGACCATGTGCCTGTGCCGCGCGCGAGCCAGGGCAAGCGACCGACGCAGCCGGCCGCCCAGCCGCCGCGCCAGCGCCCCCTGCGACTGGCGACCATCGCGATCGATCCGGGTCATGGCGGCGAGGATCCCGGCGCGATCGGGCGGCGCGGCACCCGCGAGAAGGACGTCGTACTCGCGATCGCCCAGGAATTGCGGGCGCTGGTCGCGGCCGAACCGGGCATGCGGGCCTTCATGACCCGCGAAGGCGACTTCTTCGTGCCGCTGGGCACCCGCGTGGCCAAGGCGCGCCGGGTCCAGGCCGACCTGTTCGTGTCGATCCACGCCGACGCCTTCGTCGAACCGACCGCCCGGGGCGCCTCGGTGTTCGTGCTGTCCGATCGCGTCGCGAGCAGCACCGCGGCGCGCTGGCTCGCGACGCGAGAAAACCGCGCCGACCTGATCGGCGGGGTCGACCTGCGCTCCCGCAACCGGGAAGTCGCCAGCCTGCTGCTCGACATGTCGACGAAGTCGCAGATCATGAGTTCGCAGGTGGCCGCCAATGAAGTGCTCGGCGAGCTGCGCCGGGTCGGCCATGTGCACAAGCCCCATGTGGAGCGCGCCGGCTTCGCGGTCCTCAAGGCGCCGGACATGCCTTCGATCCTGGTCGAGACCGCCTTCATCAGCAATCCGCAGGAAGAGGCGCGGCTCGCCGACCCGCGCTACCAGCGCACCGTCGCCGAGGCGATCTTCCGCGGCCTGCGCAACTACCTGCGCGCCCATCCGCCGGCAGCCGGAGGCCGGGTCTGAAGCGAAACGACCCCCACGCTCGCGATCGCTCGCTGGCCTCCAAAGGGGATATCAGCGGTTTCGGACGGCCGGCCGCCACTGATGCGGCCCGCCTCGCACGGCGCGTCGAGGCCCTGCGCGAGCGCGCCCTGGCGCAGGCCAGCGCAGCGCCGGCGCGGCCACGGATCGGCCTGGCGATCGACGGCCGCGTCGTCGGTTCGGTCGAGCCCGACGATGCCCGCCTGCTTGCACGAACGGTGGCGGGGCTCGTGTTCGACGAGAGCTGCCTCTCGCTCGCGCCGGATCGCGATGGCGACGCCAACGCCACCCTCGCGGCGATCGCATTCGCCTTGCGCGATGCCGGCCGGCTCGGGCCATGGCGCGGCGAAGCGCTGCCGGTGCTGGCCGACGACGGCGCGCTGCTCGGGCACATCGAGCGCGCCGCGATGCGCGCCCTCGGCCTGCGCACGATCGCGGTCCACCTGGTCGGGTGCTGCGCCGACGGGCGGATGTGGGTGCAGCGCCGGGCGCTGGACAAGGCGGTCGACCCGGGGCGGCTCGACACCCTCGCGGGCGGCCTGGTCGGCCTGTGCGACGACGATGCCGGCTGGCGGATCGAGGCGCTGGCCGATGCGATGAGCCGGGAGGCGGACGAGGAAGCCGGATTCGACGCCGGCGCGGCCTTGCATCGCATCGCCGGCGCGCCCCTGCGGATCGCACGGCCGGTCGAAGAAGGCTACATGGTCGAGGACCTGGTGGGCTTCGAGGCCCTGATCGACGCCGGCTTCGTTCCCTGCAACCGCGACGGCGAAGTCGCCGGCTTCGAGTGCCTCGCGCCGGATACGCTCATCGAGCGGATCGGCCGCGACGAATTCACCCTCGAGGCGTCGCTCCTGATCCTTGGCTGGCTGCGGCAAGGCGGGCGCGCCGACTGCGGAGCCACTCGCGAATGACCGCGAACACCGCCGGCAGTCCCGGGATGATGATCATCGCGAGCGCGACCACCGAGAAGTTCGCGCGCACCCATTCGGTATTGCCGAACAGGAAGCCGAGGGTGCTCAGGCTGCCGACCCAGAGGATGCCGCCGGCGACGTTGTAGAAGGCGAAGCGCGGATAGTGCATCTGGGCAACGCCGGCCACGAAGGGGGCGAAGGTCCGCACGAAGGGCAGGAAGCGGGCGACGACGATCGTGATCGGCCCGTGCTTCTCGTAGAAGGCATGGGTACGGTCGAAGGCGGCGCGATTGAAGAAGCGCGACTGCTCCCAGCCGAAGACCTTCGGCCCGACCTTGCGACCGATCGAATAGTTCAGCGCATCGCCGAGGATGGCGGCCACCGTGAGCAGGACGATCAGCAGGCCGATGTCGAGGCCACCGACGCCGGCGATGGCCCCCGCCACGAACAGCAGCGAATCCCCCGGCAGGAAAGGCATCACCACCAGGCCGGTCTCGACGAAGATGATCGCGAACATGAGCGCGTAGACCCACACGCCATAGGCCTGCACCACCGCCTCGAGGTGTTTGTCGAGGTGGAGGAAGATGTCGATGAGGGCAGTCCAGTCCATGGGCTGCGATGATACCCGCGCCCGCCGCGCGATTCGGTGACATCCGCCTCAGCCGGCCGATGTCGGGCGCCCGCCGGGGCCTCGTATAATTCGCCCGATGCAAAGCCCGCCCGCCGCACGACGGCCGATCGTCCCCCTGCCCGACATGCTGGTGAGCCAGATCGCCGCCGGCGAAGTGGTCGAGCGGCCGGCATCGGTGGTCAAGGAGCTGCTCGAGAACGCGATCGACGCCGGCGCGAGCCGCATCGAACTGCGCATCGAGGAAGGCGGGGTCCGGCGCATCACCGTCAGCGACGACGGCGTGGGTATTCCGCGCGACGAACTGCCGCTCGCGCTCACCCGCCACGCCACCAGCAAGATCGGCTCGCTGGCCGAACTCGAGCGGGTCGCCTCGCTGGGCTTTCGCGGCGAGGCGCTCGCCTCGATCGCCTCGGTGGCCAGCGTCTCGATCACCAGCCGGGTCGCCGGCGCCGAGGCCGCCTGGCGCATCGAGGCGCGCAGCGGCGCGCTAGCGCCGGCCGCCGGCACCGTCGGCACCGTCGTCGAAGTGGCCGACCTCTATGCGGACACGCCGGCGCGGCGCAAGTTCCTCAAGAGCGCGGCCACCGAATCGGCCCATTGCGTCGACGCGTTTCGCCGCGTCGCGATCGCCCACCCGGGGATCGGCTTCGCACTCGTCGTCGACGGCCGCCGCACCGAGCAATGGCCGGCTGGCGACTGGCAGGCGCGGGCGCTCGCCGGGCTCGGCGCCGACTTTCGCGATGCCCACCAGGTGCTCGGGCGCGGCGACGAAGGCCACGGCCTGCATGGACTGCTCGGCTTGCCCACCGCGAGCCGGGCCCGCGCCGATCGCCAGTATTTCCACGTCAACGGCCGCTTCGTGCGCGACCGCCTGCTGATGCACGCGGTGCGCCAGGCCTATGCCGACGTGCTGCACGGCGAGCGCCATCCCGCCTATGTGCTGGCACTGGCCCTCGACCCGGCGCTGGTCGACGTCAATGTCCATCCCGCCAAGACCGAAGTGCGGTTTCGCGATTCGCAGGCGGTGCACCGGCTCGTCTTCACCGCGGTGCGCGATGCCCTGCGCACCGGCGCCGGCGTCGCCCAGGCGCCGGGCATGCTCGCGGCAGGCGCCGGGGTGGGCCCGGCGGCGCGCTACCAGCCCCCCCAGTCGCAGGACGGCCTCGGGCTCGACGTGCCGGCCGCGGCCGGCCCTCCGGCGGCGCCCGGCAATGCACCGGGCCGCTGGCAGGCGGGCAGCCGGTCGCCCAGCTTCG
>CAYZBJ010000009.1:15324-21158 GCA_964476625.1 uncultured Burkholderiaceae bacterium
CGCCGGTCGCAGCCGCGCCGAGCCTGGCCGCGGTGCGCGCCGCGCTCGCCGCCCAGGACCCCGCCGGGACCGACGAGGGCGCCAATCCCGGGCGCAGCCCGGCCGACGCCGACGGGATGCCGCCGCTCGGCTTCGCGATCGCGCAACTGCACGGCATCTACATCCTCGCCCAGAACGCAAGCGGACTGGTGATGGTCGACATGCACGCCGCCCACGAACGGATCGTCTACGAGGGCCTCAAGGCGGCCGCCGCCAGCGGGCTCGAGAGCCAGCCGCTGCTGATCCCGGTGACCCTGCGGGTCGACGAACTGGCGGTGCGCTGCGCCGAGGAGTACCGCGAGCAGATCGCGGCGCTCGGCCTCGAGCTCGACCCGATCTCGCCGACCACCATCGCGGTGCGGCGGGTGCCGCTCGCGCTGGCCAGGGCCGACGCGGCGGCGCTCGCCCGCGACGTGCTCGACGAATTGCGCGAGCACGGCTCGAGCCGCGCGATCGAAGCGCATCGCGACGAGCTGTTCGCGACCATGGCCTGCCACGGCGCGGTGCGCGCCAACCGCCGGCTCTCGACCGCGGAGATGGATGCGCTGCTGCGCAAGATGGAACGGACCGCCTCGGCCGACCAGTGCAACCATGGCCGGCCCACCTGGGTGCAGATCCCGCTCACCGAGATCGACCGCTGGTTCCTGCGCGGGCGATAGGAACCCGTGAACATGGCCGCTGCCGGGGTGCCGCCGATCCTGCTGCTACTCGGGCCCACGGCCTCGGGCAAGAGCGCCGCCTCGCTCGCGCTCGCCCGACGCTATCCGGTGGAGATCATCAGCGTCGACTCCGCGCTCGTCTACCGGGGCATGGACATCGGCACCGCCAAGCCCGGGCCGGCCGAGCTCGCAGCCGCCCCGCACCACCTGGTCGACATCCTCGATCCGACCGAGGCCTATTCGGCGGCGCGCTTCGCCGCCGACGCGCGCCGGCTCTGCGGCGAGATCGCCGCGCGCGGCCGGCTACCCCTGCTGGTGGGCGGCACGATGCTGTATGCGAAAGCCTTCGCCGGCGGGCTCGCCAGCCTGCCGGGCGCCGATGCGGCGATCCGCGCCCGGCTCGATGCACAGGCCGCCGCGCTGGGCTGGCCGGCCCTGCATGCGCGGCTCGCCGCGCTCGACCCGGTGACCGCCGCACGACTCGCGCCCGGCGACTCGCAGCGCATCCAGCGCGCGCTCGAGGTCTTCGAGCTGACCGGCCAGCCCCTGTCGGCGCTGCATGCCGCGCCGGTCACCGAGGCATTGCCGCCGGCGCCGCTGGTGGTGCTGAGCCTGGAGCCCTCGCGCCGGGAGGAACTGCATCGCCGGATCGCGGCACGCTTCGAGGCGATGATCGCCGCCGGCCTGCTCGCCGAGGTCGCCCGGCTGCGCTCGCGCGGCGACCTCCACCCCGGCCTGCCCTCGATGCGGGCCGTCGGCTATCGCCAGGCCTGGGCGTACCTCGAGGAGCATCCCGGCTGCGACCCGCTGGCGGCGCGCGATCCGCGCGATCCGGCGCTGCGCCCGCTCATCGAGCGCGGCGTGGCCGCGACCCGCCAGCTCGCCAAGCGGCAACTGACCTGGTTGCGCTCGATGCCCGATCGCATCGTCATCGACTGCCTCGACACGGCGGCCGAGGCCCGGGTGCTGGCGGCCGCCGCGACGCGCTGGCCGGATCAGCCCTTGTCCTGACCGTGGCCGTGGCCGTGGCCGTGGTCGGCGATGGGCTTGTCGGTGAAGAGGTAGTCGCGCAGCTCGTGGTCGAGGGTGGGATCGCGCCGGCGGATCCACTCGAGCACCATGGCCGCGTGCTCCTTCTCCTCGTCGCGATTGTGCTCGAGGATCCTGCGCAGTTCCGGATCCTTGCAGGCATCCACGCGCTGGTTGTACCAGTCGACGGCCTCGAACTCTTCCATCAGCGAGGTGATCGCCCGGTGCATGTCGCGCGTCTCGTCGCTCAGCTCGTCGATCGGTTCGTGGTACCCCTCGTTCGCCATTCCTGCCTCCCGTCGATATCCGATATGCGTGGAGGATAGCGCAGGCGAAGCGCCGGTCGGATATAATGGGCTGTTGACAGGACGGCACGCGGGCGCAATCCGGCAATCCCGGCCGACGATACTGGCCTAGGTGAATGGCCGGGGTGGCATCGGCGCACGACCGGGCCACGGGCGGGTGGCAAGTCGAGCCCGTCCCACGAGCCGCTTCGATGGGCTCGCGCCGGATTCACATGCCCCATGCCGACGGTCCCTCGATCGGCGTTGGTCGGCCCGTCGGATCGACAACGCAGTAAGGAAGTACCGTCGACGAAGTACCGTCGAACCAGCGGTCGAGACAGCGCCCAGACATGCGCCATGACAGCGCGCGGTGGTGGCAGCGGCGTGAGCCGGGGCCGCCGCCGACGCATTTCCGGTTGGCTGACGCACTCGCCTGGACGAGCAGGGCCGCCCGACCGAACCTACAGGATTTGCCGATGGCCAAGGAAGAACTGATCGAGATGGAAGGAACGGTAGCCGAGATGCTGCCCGACGCGCGTTTTCGCGTCATCCTCGACAACGGGATCGAGGTCAACGCCTATGTCTCGGGCAAGATGAAGAAGCACCGCATCCGGGTGCTCGCCGGTGACAAGGTCACGATGGAACTGTCGCCCTACGACCTGACCAAGGGGCGCATCAGCTTTCGCCACAAGGACACTTCCGGCCCCCGCCCGACCGGCAATCGCCGCCCGCCGCCGCGCCGTCGCTGAGATCCCCGTCCCGCCGCGCGACCCCGTTGCCGTCGCGCATGTCTGCCCGTGTGCCCGCCGCGAGGCACCGAGTCTCCCGCCTGCCATGAATCCCCGTCCCGCCATCGGCGGCGCAGTCCGATGAGCCCGGCGCATCCCGACCCCGGCGCCCGCGCGCTCGAGCGGCTGCGCACCGTCTTCGGCTACCCGGAGTTCCGCGGCGAGCAGGCCGCGATCATCGAGCATGTCGCCGGCGGCGGCGACGCGCTGGTCCTGATGCCCACCGGGGGCGGCAAGTCCCTGTGCTACCAGATCCCGTCCCTGCTGCGCGCCGGCGTCGGGGTGGTCGTCTCGCCCCTGATCGCGCTGATGCAGGATCAGGTCGATGCCCTGGCCGCGGTCGGCGTGCGGGCCGCCTGCCTGAACAGCCAGCTCTCGGCGGCCCAGGCGAGCGCCGTCGAGGCGCAGGTGCGCGCCGGCGAGATCGACCTCGTCTATGTCGCGCCCGAGCGCCTGCTCACCGAGCGTTGCCTCGCGCTGCTCGCCAGCAGCCCGATCGCGCTGTTCGCGATCGATGAAGCGCACTGCGTCTCGCAATGGGGCCACGACTTCCGCCCCGAGTACGCGATGCTGTCGGTGCTCCACGAACGCTTCCCGACGGTGCCGCGGATCGCGCTGACCGCGACCGCCGATCCGGCGACCCGCGCCGAGATCGTCTCGGCACTGGGGCTCGACCATGCCCGGATCTTCATCTCGAGCTTCGATCGGCCGAACATCGTCTACCGGATCGTCGACCGCAACGAGGCCCGCCGCCAGCTGGTCGACTTCATCGCCCAGCGCCACGCCGGCAGCGCCGGCATCGTCTACTGCCTGTCGCGCGCCAAGGTCGAGCAGGTCGCCGCCCACCTCAACACTGCCGGGATACGCGCGCTGCCCTACCACGCGGGCATGCCCAACGCCGAGCGGGCCACCAACCAGCAGCGCTTCCTGCGCGAGGACGGCCTCGTGATGGTGGCGACCATCGCCTTCGGCATGGGCATCGACAAGCCCGACGTGCGCTTCGTCGCGCACCTCGACATGCCGCGCTCGATCGAGGGCTACTACCAGGAGACCGGCCGGGCCGGTCGCGACGGCGAGCCGGCCGAGGCGTGGATGGCCTACGGGCTGGCCGACGTGGTCCAGCAGCGCCGGATGATCGACCAGTCCGAGGCGAGCGACGCCTACCGCCGGGTCTCGAGCGCCAAGCTCGATGCCATGCTCGGCCTGGCCGAGACCGCCGGCTGCCGGCGCGCCCGGCTGCTCGCCTATTTCGGCGAGGAACACCCGGCGCAATGGCGGTGCGGCAACTGCGACAACTGCCTCGAACCGCCGGCGACCTTCGACGCCACCGTTGCCGTACAGAAGCTGCTCTCGTGCATCTACCGCACCGGCCAGCGCTTCGGCGCGCAATACCTGCTCGACGTGCTGCTCGGCAAGGCGAACGAGCGCATCACGCGCGCCGGCCATGACCAGCTCGGCGTCTTCGGCGTCGGCACGGAGTTCGACGACCGTGAATGGCGCGCCGTGATCCGCCAGTGCATCGCGATCGGGCTCGTCACGGTCGACTTCAGCGCCTTCGGCGCCATGCGCCTCGCGCCGGACGCGCGCCCGGTGCTGCGCGGCGAGCGCGAAATCCACCTGCGGCGGCTCGCCGCACGGCCGACGCGAAGCCGGCGCAAGGGCGGCGACGCCGCCGGCAAGGCCGGCAGCAGCGATGCCGCCGCGGGCCTGGCGCCGCACGATGCCGCCCTGTTCGAACAGTTGCGCGCCTGGCGCACCGAGGCCGCCCGCGAACGCGAGGTGCCGGCCTACATCATCTTCGACAACAAGACCCTGCGCGCGATCGCCGAGGCCCGCCCCGCCGACATGCAGGCGCTGGCGGCCGTGCCCGGGCTTGGCGAGAAGAAGCTCGCCGAGTGGGGCGAGGCGCTGTTGCGCCTGGTGGCCGCCGCCGACTGAAGTCGGCCGGAGTTTCCGGTACGCTCCAGCCAGGGCAGTACGAAAACAAGGAGACAGCAACATGACGATCCGGATCGAACCGAGCGGCCAGAACATCGGCGCCAGCGTGCGCGGCGTGGATTTCAGCAAGCCGATCGACGACGCCACCGCGGCCGCCATCCGCGCCGCCTGGCTCGAGCACCAGGTGCTCGGCTTCCCCGACCAGCAACTCGAACTCGATCACCTCGAGGCGATACCGCCGCGCTTCGGCCGCTTCGGCGACGACCCCTATATCGCGCCCCTGCCCGGGCGCCGCCACGTGATCGCCGTGCAGCGCGAAGCCGACGAGAAAAGCCCGCTGTTCGCCGAGAGCTGGCATTCGGACTGGAGCTTCCTGCCCGATCCGCCGAGCGGCACCGCGCTCTACGGCGTGGAGATTCCGCCGGTCGGCGGCGACACCCTGTTCGCCGACCAGTACGGCGCCTACGACGCCCTCTCGCCGGCCATGCGCGCCCGGCTCGACGGGCTGGTCGCGATCCATTCGGCGCGTCGCGGCTACGCGACGACCGGGCGCTACGGCAAGGACGACACCGGCGACCGCTCGATGGACATCCGCCCGAGCGACAACGCGCTCGCCACCCATCGCCATCCGCTGGTGCGGGCCCATCCGGAAACCGGCCGCAAGGCCTTGTTCATCAGCCCGGGCTACACCATCGGCATCGACGGCATGCCGGCCGACGAAGCCAGCGCGCTGCTCGCCGAACTCTTCGCCCACCAGGTCGAGGACCGCTTCGTCTACCGCCATCGCTGGTCGGCGGGCCTGCTGACGATGTGGGACAACCGCTGCGTGCTGCACCGGGCCACCGGCGGCTACGAAGGCCACCGGCGGCTGCTCTATCGGGTCACGATCGCGGAGCCGACCACACAGCCGCAGGCGCAGCCGGCCTGAACGCCCCGCGGCGTCGTCCGCTCAGTCGAACCAGTGCTGCAGCAGCAGGTCGATCGCGCTCTCGCTGCCGGTCTGCAACCGCAAGGTCAGGCGCCGGGAGATGTCGTACTGGATCCGCAGCAGGTTCCATGCGCCCTGCAGGCCCTGCTCGTAGCTGATGTAGACGCCC
>CAYZBJ010000009.1:21168-23042 GCA_964476625.1 uncultured Burkholderiaceae bacterium
CGCCCGACGCCAGGCGCTTGCCGACGGTGACCACCTCGCGCAGCGCCGCGGTGTCCTGGCTGTCGGCGGCGCCCGGCAGCCCGGTGCCGCCGAGCCGGTTGCCGATCACCTCGCCCTGGCCGGTCGTTGGCGAAAAACCGAGAGCCAGCACATCGAGCCCGAGCTGCTGGTTGATGCTGCCGCTCATGGCGCCGCCGTCGCCACCGAACAGGGTTGCGGCGGCCTGCTGGAGCGCGAGCGCCTGGGCCCCGGTGCTGGCATCGGCCAGCGGCACGCCCAGTACCAGCCAGGAAAGCTTCTCGGCATCGGGTACCTGCGGATTCGAGAACAGCGCGATGCGCGGTGACAAGGCGGTGCCGGTCAGCCGCACGCCGACTTCGATCGGCAGGCGCGGTCGCACCGCGGCGATGTCGAGCGCGGGATTGTCTACCGGGCCGTTGAAGCGGATCGAGCCGCTGGTGATGTCGAGCTGCTGGCTGTAGGCCTCGAAGGTCCCGTTGCGCACCCGTACCGTGCCTTCGATGCGCGGCTCTCCGGGCAAGGTGCCACGCAGGCGCACCAGGCCCGCGAGCCGAGTGTCGATGCCGCCGCCGATGATGCGGATATCACGCCCGAGGTCGATCTCGATGTCGGCCCCGACCTGCATGCCGCCGGTGTCGACCGCCGGGCGGGCGCCGGCTTCGGCTTCACCCTTCGTCGGCGCGCCGACGATGCGGATGTCGTCGGGCAATGCCGGCACGCCGGCGCTGCGCAACTCGATCAGGCCTTCGTCGGCGACCACCTTGCCGGTGAGATTCATCGTGCGCCCGTCGCTCGTCAGGCGGGTATGCCCCGAGAGCACCAGGCGCTGCCCCGGGTCGAGCGGCGCCCGGAAGCGCCGCGCCTCGAGGTCGAACTCGCCGCGCAGCGGCACACCCGGGCTGCGCCCCGGCGCGCCGGGGTCGCGCTCGGCGTCGGGCAGGAGCGTCGCGCGGCCGCTCAGGGTGATGTCGCCCTCGCCGCTCGCGATCCGGAAACGTTCGACGACGACACCGCCATCATCGAAGCGGGCGCGCAGTTCACCGCCATCGAGTCGCCAGCCCTGCGAACGCTGCTCGATCGCGAGCGCATCGCCCGTCAGGCTGCCGTCGAGCCGTGGTGCATCGAGGGTGCCGCCGAGATCGGCGGCGATCCGCATGCGACCTTCGACCGCCCAGTCTTCCCCGAGGTAGCGGCGCAGGAACACCAGCGAGGGCAGGTCGAGGTCGATCCGCCCACCCAGCCGGCCCGCGTCGATCCGCAGGGTCGCGCCGCTGCCGGCGCCGATGCCGAGTCGTTCGCCGCCGGCCTGGCCCGATTCGCGCAGGGCCAGCCGGACCTCCCCGGCGGCGGTCGCGGGCGTGGTGCCGCCATCGACCCGCCACTGGCCGTCGACCCGCAGGCCAGCGAGCGCCGCATCGATGTCGCCGCGCCCGTCGGGGCGGCCGCGGACCCGGTCTAGCCAGGCGAGCACCCTCGCGAGCGGCAGTCCCGCCACCGCACCGGCGCTGGCGAGCCGCGCCGGTTCGCCGAAGGACCAGTCGACATGCTCGATGCTCGCCGACCCGCCCCGGCCATCGGGTGCCGCCAGTCGCCAGCCGGCGAGGCCGACTCCGGTCGGCGACACCCCGAGCCCGGCGCCGGCATCGAGCGTGACGGCCTCGGCGCCATCGATCCGCCCGGACTCGAACACGCCGTCCCAGCGCGGCGCGCCGGCATCGTAGGCGCCCTTGCCCGCCAGCGCGAGCCGCTGGCCCGCCGCGCGCACGGCGAGCGCGAAGCGATGCGCGGCGAGCGAGCCGTCGACGTCGAGACTGGCCGCCGCGACGCTGAACTCGTCGACCACCAGGCCATCG
>CAYZBJ010000009.1:23052-70815 GCA_964476625.1 uncultured Burkholderiaceae bacterium
GATCCGCTCGACGATCTGGTTGCCCACGGCGGTGACGTCCATGTCGGTGGCTACCAGGTGCGGCCCGCTCGCGTCTGGGACGAACCGGGTCACGGCAGTCTCGACGTCGACGCTGAACTCGTCGACCACCAGGCCATCGAGCGCGATGCGGGCATCGAAGGCGCCATCGACCTCGCGCGGCCAGGCCAGGCGCACATCGGCGCGGCGCACCCGGACCTGCTCGTCGAAGGCGAGCGCCCGGCCTTCGAGCCGGCCGCTGCCCCAGGGTCGATCGCCGGCCAGGCCGAACTCGCCGGTGCCGGTGATGCGACCAGCGAGCCGCTCGTCGAACAGCCCCGGTTCGCCGGCGTCGATCGTCCAGCGCAGGCGGTCCTCCGGCTGGGCGAGCGCGCCCTGCGCCTGCAAGCGGTTGCCGCCGAGGCCGAGGTCGGCGGCCAGCTTCGAGACCCGCATCCGGGCATCGAGGACGGCATCGAGCCGCCCCGACAGGGCGGCGCCGGCGAGGCGACTGTCCGCGAGATCGAACGCCACGGCGAGGTCGCCCTGCCCGGGCGCCCCCTTCGCCTGCCAACGCCCGTCGATGCGGCCCGCGGCGAAGCGGGCGAGGCGAGGATCGTCCAGCGCCAGCCACTGCGAAGGATCGATACCCCGCGCCCGGCCGGCCAGGTCGATGGCGAGCGGCTCGAGGCGGACCGTGCCGGCGGCGTCGAGCCCACTGTCGCCGTGGCCGACGCGGGCCTGCTCGATACGGATCTCCTGCTCGCCGAGCAGGGCCCGCAGGTCGAGCGAGAGGGCTTCGCGCCCGGTGAGCGATGCGGCGCCGCCCGCGCGCTCGCGCAGCCGGGCCGTGAGCACGCCCGCCGCGAGGGCGGCTTCCCCATCGATACGAGTCGCCCGCGCCACTGCGGCCCAGTGCGCCGGGTCGATGCCTGCGAGCGAGAAGCGCGCGGTGATCGCCGGCAGTTCGCGGCCGGCGATCGTGGCCGGGTGAGCGCTGTCGATCGCGAGTTCGCCCTCGAGCCGCCCGTCGCCGAGCAGCCCGATGGCGAGCGGCGCCAGCCGGAGGACCGCATCGTCGAGGACGAAATCCGTCCGCAACGAAACAAGCGGCAGCGCCTCTTGCGGCAGCGGGCCGGCGGCGGCGTTGTCGATCTCGACCCGGCCACGCAACGGCGTGGTTTCCTCGACCGCGGCGCGCCCCGCGAGATCGGCCGCCGGTGCGCCGGCCAGCCAGGTCGCGGGATCGATGCCGGAGAACTCGAATTGCGACGGACCGCCAGCCAGCGCCGGGACCAGCGGTGCCAATTGCACGCCGGCGCGCAGCCGCGCCTCGCCTGCCTGCGCCCGGGCGTCGATGCGCAGCCGCTCCAGGTCGCCGCCGACGGTCGCCGCAATCGCGATCGGCGGCGCATCCGGCTTCAGGCCGGCGATGCCGAACCGGGCCGCGCTGGTGAGCAGGCTGGCGTCGGCAACCACCGGATGCGGCGCCTCGGTGCCGATTCGCAGGGAGTCGGCCGCGAGCTCGCCCCACGGGGTATCGACCTGCAACGCCTCGATGCGGTATTCGCCGGGCAGGTGCGCCGCCCTCGCGGACAGTGCGGTGAATTCCAGCGCCTGGGCACCGCCCGCGCGAAGCCGGATCGCATCGACTTCGATCCGGCCGACCAGCACCGCGATCGGCAGGCCGATGGCGCCCGGCATCGGGGTCGGACCCCGAGCAGGCTCGCCGGATTCGCCGATGTCGACCTCGACCGAGGCGGCGCGCACCAGGCCGATGGCGAACCGGCCGTCGAGCAGGCCGCGCCAATCCCAGCGCAGTTCCGCCCGGTCGACGCCGACCCGGGTCGCGCCGTCGACCCAGTCGATTCGCCGCAGGCGCAGGCCGTCGACCAGCCGACCCTCGATGCCCTCGATCGCGAGCCGCCCGCCGGTGGCCGCCGCCGCCCGCTCGAGTCCGAACCGGGCAGCGGACTGGCTGAAACCGATCCAGGCGAGCGCGGCCACCAGCAGCGCGACGACGACGGCGATCGCAAGCAGTACGCGGCGGGGGGTCCGTTCCATCCTAGAAGGTATAGCCGACAGAGAAATGGAAGCGCCAGCGCTTGACCGCCTCGCCGTAGGCGAGGTCGAGGTTCAGCGGCCCGACCGGAGTTCGCCAGCGCATGCCGATACCGTAGCCCGACACCGCCTTGTAGTCGCTGGTCGAATCGGTGGCGTTGCCGATGTCGTAGAAGACGGCGGCGGCGATCGAGTCGGTGACCGGGTGCTGGTACTCGAGGCTGGCAACGCCGAGGTAGCGCCCGCCGACCGTCGCCCCGGCCTCCTGCACGCCGAGGCTCTGGTAGCTGTAGCCACGCACCGAATGCGAGCCGCCGGCCCGGAACAGGTTCTCGGACGGAATGTCGCGGCGCGAGCCCGCCGCGACCCAGCCGAGCTCGCCGAGCGCGACCAGGGTGCCGCCGGCCAGGACGGTACGCCGCGGCATCGGGATGAAGCGCATCGCCCGGCCGTAGAAGCGCACGAAACTGCGGTTCGAGGCGACGCCCTTGGCCGCGCCCGACACCTGGGTGCTGATGGTGTAGCCGCGGGTCGGCAGGACCCGCGAGTTGAGTCGGCGCAAGTTCCAGGAGTAGCCGAGCACCAGCGCATGGGCTTCGTCCTCGATCGCCGCGAAGCGCTCGTTGCCGTCGAGCCGGCGCTCCTCGGCCTGCAGCTGCAGCGACAGGAACCATTCGATCTCGGCGGTTCGCTTGCCGCGGCCGAAGTAGAGATTGCTGCGATCGGTGCGCTCGCCGGCCGCATCGAGGTGCTCGAGGCGCCCGCCGAAACCGTAGAAATGCCCGCTCGCTTCGATCGGCGTGCGCACGTTGGCGAACAGGCGCTGGCGGCGCTCCTCGGCGACCAGTGAGCTCTCGAGCTGCCAGCTGCGGCCGAACAGGTTGCGATGCTCGAAGCCGACCTGGCCACGGGCGCCCTGCTCGCTGCTGTAGCCGATCCCGAAGACGGTGCGCTTGGCCTTGTACTCGACCAGCTCGACCGACAGGGGCACCGCCAGCAGCCCGGGATCGGCCTCCAGCGCGTCGAGGTCGGGCACCACACTGACCCCCGAGAAATAGCCGCTGTCGCGCAGCGCCGCCTCGTAGGCGAGCAGTTGCTCGAGCGTGTACGGGTCGCCGGGCTGGAAGGGGCGCAGGTCCTGGACGATGCGCTCGCCGTGGCGCTCGAGACCGCCGACCTCCAGTTCGCCGAAGGCGATCTGCGGTCCGCTGTCGAGCACCACCTCGAGTTCGGCCGAACTCGACTGCGGGTCGATCCGGGCATCGCTGCCGGTCAGGCGAGCCCGCAGGTAGCCGCGCTGGTTGAGCGCGTCGACGAGTCCGCGCTTGCCCCGCTCCCATTCCCTGGACGCGAAGAAACTGCCCTCGGGCAGCAGCCAGCGCGAACGCACGAAACGGGCCGTGCGACGGTCCTCGGCGGCTGGCCCCTCGATGCGGACCTCGGAGCGGGCGACAGTGACCCGGGGCCCGGCCACCACCGTGACTTCGACCCGGTCGGCATCGCCGCTCGAACGCACCTTGCCGCTGTAGTAGCCGAGCGAACGCAGGATCCCCATGACCTCGTCATCGAGCCGCGCCAGCAGCGCCGGCATCTGGGTCGGCAGGAAGTCGTCCCGGTGCTGCCAGCGGCCGACGAAGGTCAGTTCGCGGATCTTGTCGGCGATCTCGCCCGGCGCATCGACCTCGAAGGCGTAGTTCGCCCGTCGACCCTGCTGTGGCCGTGACTCCGGCTGCGACCCGTCGTCCTGCACGCCGGCGTCGATCTCGCTCGCCAGGGCAAGCCCCGCGCCTGGCGCGGATCCGAAAACCAGGCCGCCGAAGGTGAGTGCAAGCGCCAGCGCCCGGCCCGGGCCCTCGCGCCGGCACCGCAACGATGGATCCACCTGACGCTCAGCGCACCGTCGCGGGCGCATCCCCGGCTTGCCGGTCGACCACCTCGCCGATGCGCCAGGCCGTTTCGCCCGCCGCCTCCAGGTAGGCGATCGCCCTGTCGGCGTCGCCCGCAGCCACGATCACGACCATGCCGATGCCGCAGTTGAACACCCGGTGCATCTCCGCATCGGCGATCTGCCCGTGCTCGCGCAGCCAGTCGAACAGCGGCGGCATCGGCCAGGCATCGGCGCGCATGTCGGCCCGGCAGGTAGCGGGCAGCACCCGCGGCACGTTCTCGACCAGGCCGCCGCCGGTGATGTGCGCCATCGCCTTGACCGGTAGCTCGGCCAGCAGCCCGAGCAGGGGCTTGACGTAGATGCGCGTGGGCGCCATCAGGACGTCCTCGAAGGGCCGGCCGTGGAAGTCCGCCCGCAGGGCAGCGCGGGCGGCATCGGACTCGAGCGGCCCGCAGGCCCGCTCGAGAACCCGCCTGATCAGCGAGAAGCCATTGGAATGGGCGCCACTGCTGGCCAGCCCGATGAGGGCGTCGCCAGGGCCGACAGTGCTGCCGTCGATGATCGCCGACTTCTCGACCACCCCGACCGCGAAGCCGGCGAGATCGTATTCGCCATCCGGGTACATGCCGGGCATCTCGGCGGTTTCGCCCCCGATCAGGGCGCAGCCGGCCTGTTCGCAACCAGTGGCGATGCCGCCGACGACCGCGGCGGCGACATCGACGTCGAGCCGCCCGCAGGCGAAATAATCGAGGAAGAACAAGGGCTCGGCACCCTGCACCAGGACGTCGTTGACGCTCATCCCGACCAGGTCGATCCCGACGGTGTCATGCCGGCCGAGGGTGAAGGCGAGCCGCAGCTTGGTACCGACCCCATCGGTGCCCGAGACCAGCACCGGCTCGCGGTAGCGCCGGGGCACTTCGAACAGGGCGCCGAAGCCGCCGATGCCCGCCAGCACGCCGTCGCGCATCGTCCGGCGGGCAAGCGGACCGATCCGGGCAACGAGCGCGTCGCCGGCATCGATGTCGACGCCCGCCTCCTTGTAGGAAAGAGGGGAGTTCATGTGGGGTGTCCCGATACAATCGTGTCCTCGCCATTCTAGTGCCTGCAGGCATGGGCCTCCTCCGCCCGCCATGACAGTTTCACCCCCGCAACGCCAGGCCCCCGTCCGGCCCCCCGTCGCCGTCGGGTTCGCGGCGCTGCCGCCGCCATGAAGCAGCTGCCGCTCGACCTGCATCGCCGGCCGGCGCCGACCCTCGGGAACTTCGTCACCGGCGACAACGCCGAGGTCGTCGACCTCGCGCACCGACTCGCCCAGGGCGACCGGCAGACCCGTTTCGTGTATCTCTGGGGGCCCGCCGGCGCCGGGCGCAGCCACCTGTTGCAGGCGCTCGCGCCATGGGGGCGCAGCGCCTCGCCGGCCACCGACATGCCGGCCACCGTCACCGACGGCGACCTGCTGCTGGTCGATGATTGCCAGCAGCTCGACGCCGCCCGCCAGCAGGCGCTCTTCGGCCTGTACAACCAGGTCCAGGCCGGCGTCGCCGCCACCCTGGTGGTCGCCGGCGACGCCCCGCCGCTGGCGATGCGCCTGCGCGAGGACCTGCGCACCCGGCTCGGCTGGGGCCTGGTCCTGCAGATGCGCCTGCTCGACGACCACCACAAGGCCAGCGCCCTCGAACGGCATGCCCGCAGCCGCGGGGTCGCCCTCGGGCGCGATCTCGTTCCCTACCTGCTGGCCCACCACGACCGCGACATCCGCAGCCTGATCGCGCTCTTCGATGCGCTCGACCGCTACGGCTACGAGCGCAAACGCCCCCTTAACCTGCACCTGCTGCGCGAATTCGAAGCCGACGCGGCCCGCCTGGCGGGCGAAACCGGCGCAGGCTGATAAAATCGCCCACCGACCATGAACCTCGCCCTCTTCGACCTCGACCACACGCTGCTGCCCATCGACAGCGACTATGAATGGTCGCGCTTCCTGGTTGCCGCCGGCAAGGTCGATTCAGCCCGCTTCGCCAGCGAGAACGAACGCTTCTACCGTGAGTACCAGGCGGGCACCCTCGACATCGCCGAGTTCCTCGCCTTCCAGCTCGGGCCGCTGGCGGCCCTGCCGCGCGACGAGCTCGACCGGCTGCACGCGCAATACATGGCCGCGGTCGTCGTCCCGGCGATCCGCCCGGTGGCGCGCGAACTCGTCGAACAGCACCAGCGCGCCGGCGACCTCTGCGCGATCGTCACCGCGACCAACGAATTCGTCACCGGCCCGATCGCCCGTGCCTTCGGCATCGAGCACCTCATCGGGGCCCGCGTCGAGGAGATCGATGGCCGCATCACCGGCCGCAGCCCCGGCACGCCTTCGTTTCGCGAAGGCAAGGTCGCCCGGGTCCATGAATGGCTCGCGGCACTCGGACGCGCCTGGGACGATTTCCCCGTGACGACCTTCTACAGCGACTCGATCAACGACCTTGCCCTGCTCGAACAGGCGAGCCGGCCGGTCGCCACCAACCCCGACGAGCGGCTCGCGGCGATCGCCAGCGAGCGCGGCTGGCCGATCCGACGCCTTTTCGAATGATCCGCAAACTCATCGGCCGCCTGCTGCGCCGCCCGCCCGCGCCGACCCCGCAGATGCGCTCGCATGCGCATCGCTATCGGGGCGCCGAACTCGGCCTGGCGCGCGCCGCGATGTCGAGCGCCGCCCAGCGCACCTGCGAAGGCCTGCACAAGGCCGGCTTCAAGGCCTACGTCGTCGGCGGCGGCGTGCGCGACTCCCTCCTCGGCCTGCAGCCGAAGGATTTCGACGTCGCCACCAACGCCACCCCGCAGGAAGTCAACCGCATCTTCCGCCGCTCCCGGCTGATCGGCCGCCGCTTCCAGATCGTGCACGTGCTCTACGGGCGCGAGGTCATCGAGGTCTCGACCTTCCGCGCCGCGCAGGTCGATGCCGAGACCGACGACCACGGCCGGGTCCTGCGCGACAACGTCTGGGGCACCCTCGAGGAAGACGCCGCGCGCCGCGACTTCTCGGTCAACGCCCTCTACTACGACCCGATCGCCGACCAGGTGCTCGACTTCCACGACGGCGTGCGCGACATGAAGGCCCGGGTCATCCGCATGATCGGCGACCCGGCCACCCGCTTCCGGGAGGACCCGGTGCGGCTGCTGCGAGTCGCGCGCTTCGCCGCCAAGCTCGGCTTTGCCATCGAGGAGCGCACCCGCGCGCCGATGCGCGAACTCGCCGGCCTGATCTCGAACGTGCCCACCGCGCGGCTGTTCGACGAGATGCTCAAGCTCCTGCTCTCGGGCCATGCGATGGCGAGCCTGCACCAGTTGCGCGCCGAGGGCCTGCAGCACGGGCTGCTGCCACTGCTCGACCTGATCCTCGAGCAGCCCGACGGCGAGCGCTTCATCTCGCTCGCGCTCGCCAAGACCGATGCCCGCATCGCCGAGGGCCGTACCGTGAGCCCCGGGTTCCTGTTCGCGACCCTGCTCTGGGAGCGGGTCAACGCGCTCTGGATCCGCCATCGGGAGGCGGGCCTGAATCCGATCCCGGCGCTGAACCTCGCGATCGACGAGGTGCTCGACGCCCAGGCCGGCAAGCTCGCGATCCAGAAACGCTTCGTCGCCGACATGCGCGAGATCTGGAGCCTGCAGCCGCGCTTCGAGCGGCGTAGCGGCCAGGCGCCGTTCCGGCTGGCCGAGCACATGCGGCTGCGCGCCGGCTACGATTTCCTGCTGCTGCGCGCCGAGACCGGCGAGGCGCCAGCCGAACTCGCCCAGTGGTGGACCGATTTCATCGCCGCCGACGGCCCGGGTCGGATCGCGCTGGTCGAGGCGGCGCCGCGCACGACGGCCGCCCGCAAGCGGCGCCGGCGACCCCGGCGCCGCGGCGATGAAGGCGGACCATCGGACCGGTCCGACGGCGCCGCCGCGTAAATGGCGGCCCCCCCGCCCGCTGCGTCGCCGGCCGCCGGCGGCTCCGGGCCCCGGCCACCGGTGCGCGCGGCCATCGGCCTGGGCGCGAACCTCGGCGATGCCGCCAGCCGGATCCGCGACGCCCTCGCCCGTATCGACGCTCTCGCGGCCACCCGCCTGCTGGCCGCCTCCCGCCTGTGGCGCAGCGCGCCGTTCGAGGCCTGCGGGCCCGACTTCCACAACGCGGTCGCGATCATAGAAACCGGGCTCGACGCCTTTGCCCTGCTCGACGCCTTGCGGCTGATCGAGTCCGACGCCGGGCGCGAGCGGCCCTATCGCAACGCCCCCAGGACGCTCGACCTCGACCTGCTGCTCTACGGCGAAGCCCGCATCGACGCGCCGCCGCGGCTGGTGGTTCCACACCCACGCATGGTCGAGCGCGCCTTCGTGCTGCGCCCGCTGCTCGAAGTCTCGCCCGATGCGACAATTCCCGGCATCGGCCCGGCCGCCGGCCTGGTCGGCGACCTCGCCGGCCAGCGCGCCGACCCGGTGCCCGACGCCTGACGTCCGATCCGACGATGACCGACTCCGCCAGCCATTCGCCGTCGCCGCTGCCGCCTTCGCCCTTCGAGCGCTTTCGCCACATCGTGGTCGAAGGCCCCATCGGCGCCGGCAAGACCTCGCTCGCGCGCCGGCTCATCGACGCCTACGGCGCCCGCGCGGTGCTCGAGGACGCCACCGCCAACCCCTTTCTCGAGCGCTACTACCGCGAGGGCCGGCGCCATGCGCTGCCAACGCAGCTGTTCTTCCTGTTCCAGCGCGCCGAACAACTGCGCGAGCTCTCGCAGCGCGACCTGTTCGCCGAATCGATCGTCGGCGACTTCCTGCTCGAGAAGGATCCCCTGTTCGCGCGCCTGACCCTCGACGACGACGAGTTGCGGCTCTATCGCACCATCTACGACAACCTGAGCCCGCACTCGCCGCGGCCGGATCTCGTGATCTACCTGCAGGCGAGCCCCGACACGCTCGTCTCGAGAGTGCAGCGTCGCGGCCTGTCGATGGAAACGGCCATCGGCGAGCCCTACCTGCGCGGGCTCACCGACGCCTACAGTCGCTTCTTCCACAACTACGAAGACGCACCGGTGCTGATCGTCAACACCGAGCGGCTCAACCCGGCCGAGCGCGACGAGGACTTCGCGATGCTGGTGCAAAGGCTGCTCGAGATGCGCGGACGGCGCAGCTTCTTCAACCTCGGACACTGAACGCCATGGAAGTCATCAATCGTATCGACGGGCTGCGCGAACGCCTGCGCGGCTGTGCCGGCACCGTCCTCGTCCCGACGATGGGCAACCTGCACGAAGGCCACCTGTCGCTGGTCCGCAAGGCCGTCGACTGCGGCCGCCCGGTCATCGTGAGCGTGTTCGTCAATCGCCTGCAGTTCGCCCCGCACGAGGATTTCGACACCTATCCGCGCACCTTCGACGAGGATTGCGAGAAGCTCGCCAAGGTCGGCTGCGACGTCGTGTTCGCACCGGCCGACAACGAGATGTACCCCGAGCCGCAGGCCTACCGGATCCAGGCGCCGGCGGGGCTGGGCGACATCCTCGAGGGCGAGTTCCGGCCGGGCTTCTTCGAGGGCGTGTGCACCGTGGTGCTCAAGCTCTTCAACTGCGTGGCCCCGCACACCGCGATCTTCGGCAAGAAGGACTACCAGCAGCTGATGATCGTGCGGCGCATGGTGCGCCAGTTCAACCTGCCGATCCGGATCGAGGGGAGCGAGATCGTGCGCGAACGCGACGGCCTCGCGATGAGTTCGCGCAACCGCTACCTCGAAGGCGAACAGCGCACCGAGGCGGCCCACCTCTACAAGGTGCTGTCGGCCGCGGTCGAGCGGGTGGAAGCCGGCGAGCGCGACTACGCCGCGATCGAGGCGGCCGCGATGGCCGCCCTCGTCGAGCGCGGCTGGGAGCCCGACTACATCGCGATCCGGCGGCGCGACGATCTCTCGGCGCCGGCCGAGCCGGTTCCGCTGGTTGCCCTGGCCGCCGCCAGGCTCGGCTCGACCCGCCTCATCGACAACATCGAGATCGCCTGAAGCGATAGAGAAATGGGGTCAGACACCATTAGCGGAGACCGCCTGAAGCGAAATGGGGTCAGACACCATTAGGAAATGGTGTCTGACCCCATTTCATGACCCCATTTCGCCATTTCATACTCGGTCGTAGCCCTGCGGGTTGGCCTGCTGCCAGCGCCAGCCGTCGGCGCACATCGCGTCGATCCCGAGCTCGGCCCGCCAGCCGAGCAATGCGGCGGCATGCGCCGGGTCGGCATAGCATTCGGCGATGTCGCCGGGGCGGCGGTCGACGATCCGGTAGGGCACCGGCCGGCCACTGGCGCGCTCGAAGGCGGTGATCATCTCGAGGACCGAGCAGCCCAGCCCGGTGCCGAGGTTGACGGTGAAGGCGCCGGCCTGGGCGCGGGCGTGCTCGAGCGCGGCGAGGTGGCCGCGGGCGAGATCGACGACATGGATGTAGTCGCGCACGCCGGTGCCGTCGCGGGTCGGGTAGTCACCGCCGAAGACCGAGAGGAACTCGCGCCGGCCGACCGCGACCTGGGAGACGAAGGGCATCAGGTTGTTGGGGATGCCCTGGGGATCCTCGCCAATCAGGCCGCTCGGGTGGGCGCCGGCCGGATTGAAGTAGCGCAGGATGCCGACCGACCAGCGCGGGTCGGCGGCAGCGAGGTCACGCAGGATGAACTCGATCATCCACTTGGTGCGACCGTAGGGATTGGTCGGGCCGGTCGGCGCATCCTCGCGGATCGGCACCGACTGCGGATCGCCATAGACGGTCGCCGACGAACTGAACACGAAGGTCCTCACCCCGGCCTGGCCGAGGCATTCGAGCAGGGTCGTCGTGCCCGCGATGTTGCAGTCGTAGTAGTCGAGCGGCCTGGCGACCGATTCGCCGACCGCCTTGAGGCCGGCGAAATGCATCGTCGCATCGAACTGCTCGCGCGCGAGCAGTTCGCGCAACAGGGCCGCGTCACGGATATCGCCGACCACCAGGGGCACCCGGGCGCCGGTGATGCGTTCGACGCGCTCGAGCGAACGCCGCGAGGCGTTCGACAGGTTGTCGAGCACCACGACTTCATGGCCGGCACCGACCAGTTCGACCACCGTATGCGAGCCGATGTAGCCGGCGCCGCCGGTGACCAGCACCTTGCAGGCAGAATGCTTGCGGGGGGAATGTTCCCGATCGTCCAAGGCAGCTCCCGATGCGCAGACGCAAAATCGATCGAACGACAGTGTCGCACGAGGCGCCCGCAAGCCGTCCGCAGCCGGTCGGCGCGCACCCGACGCCCGTCGGCCATCCCCGCTACTTCATCGCCCTGCTGCCCGACGCCCAGGCCGCCGAAGCGCTGGCGCGGCTGGCCGCGACGATCGCCGCCGACACGGGGGGCCGGCCGCTCGTCGCCGAGGACATCCACCTGCCCCTGGCCTTCATCGGCGCGCGCGATGCGTCCTTCGGCGAACGGCTGGAGCGCGCCATCGCGCCCGTCGAGGCGGCTGCGACACTCGAATCCCTGCTGCTCACCCGACTCGGCCGCTTCGGGCGCAGCCACCGGCCGGCGCTGTTCTGGGCCGGGCCCGACGCGCCCCCCGCCTGGCTGGACGCGCTCGCCGCGCAGGTGCGACAGGCGCTGCGGGCTATGCCCTGCGAGTTCGATGAACGCCCCCTGGTGCCCCATCTCTCACTGGTTCGCAACGCCCGCCCCGAGGCCATCCCCGCCGCCCTGCTCGAAACACCGATCCGGATCACGGCCTGGCGACTCGCGATGGGCCACAATCGGCCCGACGGCGGGCCGCTACGCTACATCTGGAACGAACCGGCCGACCGTCATGAAACGGTCAAAGGTTTGTCATAATCTGGAAGCCCGTACAACCACGAGGCCTGCCGTGTCCGCACGGATACTGATCGTAGAAGACGAACCCGCCATCCGGGAGTTGGTCGCAGTGAATCTTCGCCATGCCGGTTACCTTGCCCGCGAATCCGGCGATGCCGACAGCGCGGTGACCATGATCGAGGCCGAGAGGCCCGACCTGATCCTGCTCGACTGGATGCTGCCCGGCATCTCGGGCATCGACTTCGCGCGCCGCCTGCGCGAGCGCGCGAGCACCCGCGACATTCCCATCATCATGCTGACCGCCCGCGCCCAGGAGGGCGACAAGCTGCAGGGCTTCGAGTCCGGCGCCGACGACTACGTCACCAAGCCCTTCTCGCCGCGCGAACTGCTCGCGCGGGTCCGCGCGATGCTGCGCCGGGCCGCGCCCGAAGTCTCCGAGGACCCGGTCGAGGCCGCCGGCCTGCGCCTCGAGCCGGCGACCTACCGGGCCTATGCCGGCGAGGCGCAACTCAGCCTGAGCCCGACCGAGTTCAAGCTGCTGCACTACTTCCTGCGCAATCCCGACCGGGTGCTGTCGCGCTCGAAGCTGCTCGACAAGGTCTGGGGCGATGCGGTCTACATCGAGGAGCGTACCGTCGACGTGCACATCCGCCGCCTGCGGCTGGCGCTGCGCCCGACCGGCCATGACCGTGCGATCGAAACCGTGCGCGGCGGCGGCTACCGGCTGGCCCTTGCATGATCAGCGTGCTCTCGATCGGCGTCCCGCTGCTCGCCGTCCTGGTCGGCGGGGTCCTGTTCCAGGCCGGCATGCCGCTGGCCGCCACGATCTGGCTGGGTACATGCCTGGCCTTGCTCGCGCTCTACCACAGCTACTTCCTCGGTCGCCTCAACCATTGGTCGGGCCTGCCCAAGATGCGCGACGTGCCGATCGGGGTCGCAGTCTGGCGCCGGCCGATGGATCGGCTGGCCCGCTTCATGCGGCTCGAGGCCGAGGAGCGCAACGACCTGTCCGACGAGCTCGAGCAACTTCGCGCCGCGGTCGACCGGCTGCCGGACGGGCTGATGCTGCTCGATCGCTTCAATCATGTCGAATGGGCCAACGTGACG
Organism: uncultured Burkholderiaceae bacterium; assembly: GCA_964476625.1. Taxonomy (GTDB): domain Bacteria; phylum Pseudomonadota; class Gammaproteobacteria; order Burkholderiales; family Burkholderiaceae_E; genus JAMLIN01. Next base: position 35,924 of record CAYZBJ010000009.1, read on the forward strand.
GCGCGCGACCTGCACGGGGTCTTCGGCAACCGCCGGCCGGTGCACCATTTCCTGAACCAGCCCGACTTCGTCGACTACCTCGATTCGGGCCAGTTCACCAAGCCGCTGCGGCTCGGACTGCCGAACCGGCCCGGGCGGACCTTCGAGATCCGGCTGCACGCCAGCGATGATGCGAAAAAGCTCCTGATCATCCGCGACATCACCGACCAGGCCCTGCTCGACACCATGCGCAGCGATTTCGTGGCCAATGTGTCGCACGAGATCCGCACCCCGATCACCGTGATCGGCGGCTTCGCCGAGACCATGCTCGAACTCGATCTCGATGCCGCCGAACGCCGCCAGTACCTCGAGTCGATATCCAAGCACAGCCAGACGATGCAGCGCCTCGTCGAGGACCTGCTCACCCTGTCCTCGCTCGAATCCGCGAGCGACAAGCCGGCCGACGAAGCGATCGAGCTCGACAAGCTCTGCCCCGGCCTGGTCGCCGACGCCCGGGTCCTCTCGGGCGGCCGCCACACCATCGAGTCCGACATCCCGGCCGGCCTGCGCCTGCTCGGCGTGGGCTCCGAGATCGAGAGCGCCATCCGCAACCTGCTCAGCAATGCGGTGCGCTACACGCCCGAAGGCGGACGCATTTCGCTGGAGTGGCTCGAGCAGAACGGGCGCGGCGGCATCTCGGTGGTCGACACCGGCATCGGCATCGCGGCCGAGCACCTGCCGCGAATCACCGAGCGTTTCTACCGGGTGGACCGGGCCCGCTCGCGCGTCACCGGCGGCACCGGCCTGGGCCTGGCGATCGTCAAGCACATCGCCAACCGCCACGGCGCCGAATTCCTGATCCAGAGCCAGGCTGGCAAGGGCAGCCGCTTCACCCTGCGCTTCTCGCCGGCGCGGGTCATGCGGCCCGACTTCACGCCGGACCAGGCGGCGACGCCCGAAGGCGCCGGGTAATACGGGTTCGCGGTCGGCCGCAGGAGTCGAGCCGGGAATTCGCGAAGCATCGCTTCGCGCCGGCGAGACCGGCCACGCCTGAGAGCGCGGCCGAAGCGACCGACAGCGAGTGTGGGGGTTGTTTTACCTCAGGCGTTCACGCCTGGCTGATGACGAACGTCCGACCCCTCGACCACGTGGACCACGTATTCGGCGATGTTCTTCGCGTGGTCGCCAGCCCGTTCGATCGACTGCACCACGAAGATCATCGCCAGCGCCTGCGAGACCAGGCCCGGGGCCCCGCTGATGCGGTCCATCAGCTCGCTGATCAACGCGTCGCGCAACTGGTCGACCGCCTGGTCGCGGACCGCGACCGCCTTGGCGGCGGCGGTATCGTGGCGGATGTAGGCGTCGAGCGCGTTGCGCAGCATCTCGATGACGATCCCGGTCATTTCCTCGACCCGGTCCGACGGGATGGGCAGGCCGCCGCTCGCCTCGAAGGCGCGCGACTTGAGCGCGATCTTCTTGGCTTCGTCGCCGATCCGCTCGAGGTCGTTGTTGATGTGCAGGACGGCGATGATCTCGCGCAGGTCGACCGCGATCGGCTGGCGCCGGGCGATCGTCTGGTTGCAGCGCAAATCGGTCTCGAGGTGCAGCTGGTTGACCACGCCCTCGTCGGTCAGGACCTGGGCCAGCAGGCGCAGGTCCCGATTGCGGACCGCATCGACCGCGCGGATCAGCTGGCGCTCGACCAGCCCCCCCATCGTGGTGACCGCACTGCGCAGGTTGTCGATGTCGGCATCGAAGGGACGATAGGTATGTTCCATGGAGCTTCTCCGGTCCGATTCCATGAGTGTCCTCAGCCGAAGCGACCGGTGATGTAGTCCTCGGTCGCCTTCTTCCTGGGCTTGATGAAGATCTCGTCGGTGCGGCCGAACTCGATCAACTCGCCAAGATACATGTAGGTGGTGAAATCGGATATGCGCGCCGCCTGCTGCATGTTGTGGGTGACGATCGCGATCGTGTAGTCGTTCTTGAGCTCGTTCATGAGCTCCTCGACCTTCGCGGTCGAGATCGGATCGAGCGCGCTGGTCGGCTCGTCGAGCAGCAGCACCTCGGGCTTGACCGCGACCATCCGGGCGATGCACAGGCGTTGCTGCTGGCCGCCCGAGAGGCTCAGGCCGCTTTGGTTGAGCTTTTCCTTGACCTCTTCCCAGAGGGCGGCCTTGCGCAGCGCCCATTCCACCCGCTCTTCCATCGCACGGCCCGTGAGCGGCTCGTAGAGCCGCACCCCGAACGCGATGTTCTCGAAGATCGTCATCGGGAACGGCGTCGGCTTCTGGAACACCATGCCGACCTTCGCCCGCAGCATGTTCACGTCCTGGCGCGGATCGAGGATGTTCCTGCCGTTGAAGATGATTCTCCCTTCCGCGCGCTGGCCGGGGTAAAGGTCGAACATCCGGTTGAAGGTGCGCAGCAGGGTCGACTTGCCGCAGCCAGAGGGCCCGATGAAGGCGGTGACCTTGTTGCGCGCGATGTCCATCGTGACCTTCTTGAGGCCCTGGAACTTGCCGTAGTAGAAATCGAGGTCGCGCACCTGCATGACCGCTTCGGTCACCAGTGGCGCTTCCACTTCCCTGTTCTCGAGCACGGTGGTATTCATGTCTGGTCCTGTTTCCGGATCATCAGGTGCGGGCCGCATCGCGGAACATCGTGCGGGCGATGATGTTGATCGCCAGCACGATCAGGGCGATCAGCGCGGCGCCGCCCCAGGCGAGGCGCTGCCAGTCCTCGTAGGGGCTGAGCGCGAAGTTGTAGATCACCACCGGCAGGCTCGCCATCGGCTTGCTCATGTCGGCATTGAAGAACTGGTTCGACAGCGAGGTGAACAGCAGCGGCGCGGTTTCGCCGAAGATCCGTGCGATCGCGAGCAACACCCCGGTGATCACGCCGCCGCGCACCGCCCGCAGGGTGACCGCGAGGTTGACCTTCCAGCGCGGTGTGCCGAGCGCGAAGGCGGCTTCGCGCAGGCTGCCCGGCACGAGGCTCAGCATGTTCTCGGTGGTTCGCACCACCACCGGGATCGCGATCAGTGCCAGTGCGATCGACCCCGCCCAGCCCGAGAACTGGCGGGTGGTGGCGACCACGATCGCGTAGACGAACAGGCCGATCACGATCGAGGGCGCCGACAGCATGATGTCGGTGACGAACCGGGTCACCTGGGCGAAGCGCGACTTGGCGCCGAACTCCGCGAGGTAGATGCCCGCCAGGATGCCGATCGGGGTCGACACCAGGGTCGCGAAGCCGACCATCAGCAGGCTGCCGACGATGGCGTTGGCCATGCCGCCGCCCGCGGTGCCCGGCGCCGGGGTCGATGCGGTGAAGAAGGCCCAGTTCAGGGCCGAGAAACCCTCGTAGATCAGGGTCCAGAGGATCCAGCCGAGCGCGAACAGGCCGATCGCCATGGCGGTCGCCGACAGGGCGAGACCGAGGGCATTGAACAGGCGCCGGCGACGGTAACGGGACGAGTCCATCGGGGATTCCTCAGAGACCGGCGCGACGCCGGCTGCGCTCGGTCAGCCACTTGGCGAGGCCCAGCACGATGAAGGTGATCACGAACAGCAGCAGGCCGAGCGCATAGAGCGCCGGGATGTGCAGGGTCGGGTCGGCTTCGGCGAACTCGTTGGCCAGGGTCGAGGCGATCGAGTTGCCGGGTGCGAGCAGGCTCGCCGAGAGGCGGTTCGCATTGCCGATCACGAAGGTGACCGCCATGGTCTCGCCCAGCGCCCTGCCGAGGCCCAGCATGATTCCGCCGATCACGCCGACCCGGGCAAACGGCAACACGATCCGGCGCACCACCTCCCAGGTGGTGCAGCCGATGCCGTAGGCGGACTCCTTGAGCACGCCCGGGACCGTTTCGAAGACATCGCGCATGACCGAGGCGATGAAGGGAATCACCATCAGGGCCAGGATGATGCCGGCGGTCAGCATGCCGACGCCCAGGGGCGGGCCCGAGAACAGGCCGAGGCCGGTGGCGCCCAGCAGCGGCTGGACATGGTCCTGGAGCAGCGGCGCGAAGATGAACAGGCCCCAGATCCCGTAGATGATCGAGGGCACGCCGGCGAGCAGCTCGATGGCGGTGCCCAGCGGCCGGCGCAGCCTGAGCGGACAGGTCTCGGTGAGGAATACCGCGATGCCGAAACTGATCGGCACCGCGATCAGCAGCGCGATGAACGACGACACGACGGTGCCGTAGACCGCGATGACCGCGCCGTAGACATCATCGGCCGGGCTCCAGGTGGTGCCCACGAAGAAAGCCGCGCCATACTCGCGAAACGCCGGCCAGGCCTCGATGAACAGCGACACCAGCAGCGCGACGAGGACGACCAGGACGAACAGCGCGAAGCTGAAGGTGAGCCCGAGGAAGAAACGGTCCTGGATGGCGAATCGGCGCACCCTCGCGGCGATCCGCTCACTGGCGATGGCATTGGGGCCGGGATCGGCCTTCTCACGAACGCGGCCCTGGCCGGCGTGTGCGGTCTGTTCGGCGGTGGCGCTCATCGGAGCTTCCTTCCCCATCGTAGTCCCTGGATTCACGAACGGCCGGGGGGCCCGCAGGGCCCGCCCGGCCGGGACGATTCGCGGTCGTCCGCGAGGTTCAGTTGGAAGCGATGACCGCTTTGCCCGAACCGTCCTTGATCGAGTCCCACGAGGCTTCGATCTTCTCGACCACCGACGCGGGCATCGGTACGTAATCGAGTTCGATCGCCATCTCGCCACCGTTCTCGAAGGCCCAGCGGAAGAACTTCAGGGCTTCGGCCGCACGTGCCGGCTCATCGGTCTTCGCATGCATAAGGATAAAGCTCGCCGAGACGATCGGCCATGCCTGCGGATCGGCCTGGTTCGACAACCCGATGCCGAAGCCCGGCTTGGCGCTCCAGTCGGCCCCATCGGCGGCCGCCGCGAAGCTCTTGTCGCTCGGCTGGACCGCATTGCCGGCCTTGTTGATCAGCGACAGGTGGGTCATCTTGTTCTGCTTGGCGTACGCATACTCGACATAGCCGACAGAGCCACCGAGCTTGCTGACGTTGGCCGCCACGCCCGCGTTGCCCTTGCCGCCGAGGCCGGATTTCCAGTTGACGGTCTTGCCGGCGCCGACCTTTTCTTTGAATGACGGGTCGATTTCGGCGAGATAGTAGGTGAAACCGGCGGTGGTGCCCGAGGAATCCGAGCGATAGACCAGGGTGATGGCCTGCGAAGGCAGCCCGAGGCCCGGGTTCAGCGCCGCGATCGCCGGATCGTCCCAGCGGGTGATTTCACCCGAGAAGATCTTCGAGAGGGTCAGGCCATCGAGTTTCATCTCACCCGGGGCGATGCCCTGGATGTTGGCCACCGGCACGATGCCGCCGATGACCGCCGGGAACTGGACCAGCCCGGCCTTGTCGAGCTCCTCGCCCGCGATCGGGTCGTCGGAAGCACCGAAATCGACCGTCCTGGCCGTGATCTGCCTGACGCCACCGCCCGATCCGATCGCCTGGTAGTTCAGCGAATTGCCGGTCGCCGCCCTGTAGGCCTCGGCCCACTTGGCGTAGATCGGGGCCGGGAAGCTCGCGCCCGCGCCGGTGATTTCGGCCGCCTGGGCGGAGAAGCTGACGCCGAATGCCATGGCGCTGATCGCCAGGAGTCTTGGAAACATCTTCATCGTGGGTCGCCCGTCTGGGTTGGTTAACGAATGAGGAGACTCTAGGGGTGCTCCATGACGGTTCCGTGACGGTCTCGTGACTATCCGGAGTCGCCCGGCGAAAGCCGCGCCAGGCGCGGCTCCCGGGCCGGGTCAGCCGGGATTTCCGGTGCCACGCTATGATCGGGGCCATCGCCGGTCGCGGCCCGGGGACACCAGCCCCGCTCGTCGACCGCCGACCCGGATTGCGCCCGAAATGTACAAGGAGACGTCATGAAGACACGGATCACCGAACTGTTCGGCATCGAGCACCCGATCATCCAGGGGGGCATGCACTACGTTGGCTATGCCGAGCTCGCCTCGGCGGTATCCAATGCCGGCGGCCTGGGCATCATTACCGCCCTGACGCAGCCGACGCCCGAGGACCTCGCCCGGGAGATCGCCCGCTGCCACGAGATGACCGACAAGCCGTTCGGGGTGAACCTGACCTTCCTGCCCTCCTTCAATGCCCCGCCCTATCCCGAATACATCGCGGCGATCATCGAAGGCGGCATCAAGGCGGTCGAGACCGCCGGGCGCAGCCCCGAGCAATGGATGCCGATGCTCAAGGAGGCCGGCATCAAGGTCATCCACAAGTGCACCTCGGTGCGCCACTCGCTCAAGGCCGAGCGGATCGGCTGCGATGCGGTCAGCGTCGACGGCTTCGAGTGCGGAGGCCACCCCGGCGAGGACGACATACCCAACTTCATCCTCCTGCCGCGGGCGGCCGAGGAGCTGAAGATTCCCTTCGTCGCTTCCGGCGGCATGGCCGACGGCCGCAGCCTGGTCGCCGCACTGGCGCTGGGCGCCGAAGGCATGAACATGGGCACCCGCTTCATCGCCACGAAGGAAGCCCCGGTCCACGACAACGTCAAGCAGGCGCTGGTCGCCGCCGACGAGCTCCAGACCCGGCTGGTGATGCGCCCGCTGCGCAATACCGAGAGGGTGCTCAGCAACGCGGCGGTCGAGGAGATCATTCGCATCGAGACCGAGAAGGGCGCTGCGACCACGATCGACGACATCCGCCACCTGGTGACGGGCGGCCAGAACCGCAAGGTCCTGAAGGAAGGCGACATGGATGCGGCCGCCTGGAGTTGCGGCATGGTCTGCGGCCTGATCCACGATGTGCCGACCGTCAAGGAGCTGGTCGACCGGATCATGGCCGAGGCCGACAGCCTGATCCGCCAGCGTCTCGAAGGCTTCCTCGCCTGAAGACACCGGTCCGGCCGGTCGCGGGTCCACTTCCGCGGCCGGTGGCCGGTGGCCGGCGGGCCGCAGGCCGGCTGCCGACGGGACCGATGGCCAGGATCCGGTTTTCGGACCGCGCCGGCCGCCCATGCCAGTCCGGTGCTTGCGCGGATACGCAGTACTATGCGCATAATGCTTCCTGATTGAATGAAACGGAAAGCGGCGGCGCCGGGCGGCGTCCACCGATCGGAACGACGGAGGCAGGCATGGGCGACCAACCCTTCGTGATCGCGGGCGGCGGCATCGGCGGGCTCGCCACCGCCCTCGGCCTGGCCCGCGCGGGCCGGCGCAGCATCGTGCTCGAGCAGGCCAGCCGCTTCGGCGAGATCGGCGCCGGCATCCAGCTCGGCCCCAACGCCTTCCATTGCTTCGACTACCTCGGCTTCGGCGACGCAGCCCGCGCCGGCGCGGTCTACATCGACCAGCTGCGGCTGATGGATGCGGTCGGCGGCGAAGAGATCTGCCACATCCCGCTCGATGCGCCCTTTCGCGAACGCTTCGGCAATCCCTACGCGGTGGTCCACCGGGCCGACCTGCACGGCGCGATGCTGGCGGCCTGCGAGGCGAGCGAGCTGGTCGAACTGCGCACCCATGCCCGGGTCACCGGCTATCGCCAGGACGGGACCATGGCCGCGGCGCTGCTCGCCGACGACAGCACGGTCGAAGGCTGCGCCCTGGTCGGCGCCGACGGAATCAACTCCGCGCTGCGGGCGCAACTGGTCGGCGACGGGTCGCCCAGGGTCTCGGGCCACACCACCTACCGCTCGGTGATTCCCACCGAGAAGATGCCCGAGGACCTGCGCTGGAACGCGGCAACGCTCTGGGCCGGCCCGAAGTGCCACATCGTCCACTATCCGCTCAAGGGCTGGCAGGTCTTCAACCTCGTCGTTACCTATCACAACGACGTCAAGGAGGCGGTCGCCGGCAAGCCGGTCGATCGCGATGAAGTCCGCCGAGGCTTCGAGCACATCCATCCGCGCGCCCGGCAGGTGATCGAGCATGGCGCCGACTGGAAGCTCTGGGTCCTGTGCGACCGCGACCCGATCCTCGGCTGGGTCGATGGCCGGGTGGCGCTGCTGGGCGACGCCGCCCACCCGATGCTGCAGTACTTCGCGCAAGGCGCCTGCATGGCGATGGAGGATGCGGTCTGCCTCTCCCACATGGTCGCCAGCCACGATTCACTGGACGAAGCCCTGGCCGCCTACTGCGCCCGTCGCGCGGTGCGCACCGGCCGGGTCCAGATGAGCTCGCGCGCGATCGGCGAATACATCTACCACCCGGCCGGCGCGATGGCCGCGGTGCGCGATTCGGTGATGCGCGCCAAGTCCCCGCAGGACTGGTACGACACCCTCGCCTGGCTCTACGGCGGCAACGGGCTCGACGAGGCCCCCGCCAGCCGCGCCGGCTGAACCCCCACTCCCGGAGCACGCCATGCATGCCGCGACCGATCCGACGACTCCGGCCGACGAGGCCGCCCGCCAGGACTTCTACCGCCGCATCGACCGCCTCGGCATGACGCCGCTGTGGTCGGTGCTCGGCGCGCTGATCACGCCGACCCCGGCGAGCGCCTGCGCAGCGCATCTCTGGCGCTACGACGAACTCAAGCCCTACCTGCTCGAAGCCGGCGGCCTGATCAGCGCCCGCGAAGCCGAGCGGCGGGTGCTGATCCTCGAGAACCCGGGCCTGCGCGGCCAGAGCCGGATCACCACCAGCCTCTATGCCGGCCTGCAGCTGGTCATGCCGGGCGAGATCGCGCCCGCGCATCGCCACAGCCAGTCGGCGCTGCGCTTCGTGGTCGACGGCTCGGGCGCCTACACCAGCGTCGATGGCGAGCGCACCATGATGGAAGAGGGTGATTTCGTGGTCACGCCCCCGGGCGCCTGGCACGACCACGGCAATCCGTCGGAGCGCCCGATGATCTGGCTCGACGGGCTCGACATCCCGATGGTGCAGTTCTTCGACGCCTCCTTCTTCGAACGCCACCCGGACGAGGAGCAGCCGCTCACCCGCCAGCCCGGCGACAGCCTCGCGCGCTACGGCGCCAACATGCTGCCTGTCGACTACGTGGACCACCGGCCGGTGTCGCCGATCTTCAGCTACCCCTACGCCCGCTCGCGCGAAGCGCTCGAGCGGATGCGCCGCCAGGACGAATGGGATCCCTGCCACGGCCTGAAGCTGCGCTATATCGATCCCAAATCGGGCGAGTTCGCGATGCCGACGATCGCCCCCTTCCTGCAGCTCCTGCCCGCGGGCTTTCGCAGCGCCGGCTATCGATCCACCGATGCCACCGTGTTCACCCCGGTCGAAGGGCGCGGTCGCAGCATCATCGACGGCCAGGTCTTCGAATGGGGCCCGCGCGACGTCTTCGTGGCGCCGAGCTGGCGCACGGTCCGCCACGAAGCCGATGCCGACGCGGTGCTCTTCAGCTTCTCGGACCGCGTCGTGCAGCAACGCCTCGGCCTGTTCCGCGAGGAACGCCTGTCCGACTGAATGCAGGCTGAATGAAGGGGCCGACCGGAACGATGCGCAACGAACCCGACCACCCGGCCGCCACACCGGCGGCGACCGCCGCCCTTGCGGACCTCGCCCTGCCGAACGCCAACCACGCGATCGACGCCATCGCGGGCGCCACGACGACCGGGCCGGCCGGCTTCGCCAGCATGCCCGGTCACCTGCTGCGACGCTGCCAGCAGATCGCGGTCGGCATCTTCCTCGACGAATGCCGCGACTTCGACCTGACGCCCTTGCAGTTCGCGGCCCTGGCGACCCTCGCCCGGCACGGGCCGTCCGACCAGGCGAGCCTCGGGCGGCGCGCCGCGCTCGATCGCACGACGGCGGCGGTGGTACTGCGCAAGCTTCGCCAGCGTGGCCTGGTGAACCGCCTGGCCGGCGGGCGCGACCGCCGCTCGAAGCGCGTCGGGCTGAGCCCGGCCGGCGAAGCCCTGCTCGCGGCCGTCTCCGCCGCGGTCGAGCGCGCCCAGCAGCGCATTCTCGCGCCGCTCGCACCGACCGAGCAACAGTTGCTGCTCGGGCTGCTCGAGCGCCTCGCCGAAGGGAACAACGCCCAGAGCCGGGCGCCGCTGCACGAGCGCTGAACGCGCCCGCGGCGGTTCGCGCCCGATCGCATCGCGCGCCGCGGTCCGGCCGCAACGTACCGGGCAGGCCCCGGGCTCTCGGCTACACTCATCGGCTCGATCGACCCCTTCGCGCCAGTCGCCCATGCAAGCCATCGCCGATCGCCTCGGGCTCGACTTCGTCGGCGAGCCCTGGTTCATCCAGGTCCTGGCAATCATCGTCCTGACCGCGATCATCGGCGTCGCGGCCAGCTTCCTGCTGCGCCTGGCCGGGCGCATCGTGCAACGCGCCGGCGGCAACTGGGGCGAGATCCTGGTGCGATGCGCCCGGCGCCCCCTGCTGATCCTGGTCTGGCTGCTCGGCATCGCGCAGGCCTTGCTGGTCATCCAGACCCAGACCACCGCACCGCTGGGCGGGCCGGCCCTGGCCCTGCGCAACGTCGGCCTGATCCTGTGCATCGCCTGGTTCCTGGTCGGCTTCGCGCGCGAGCACGTCAAGGTCGTCCTGCAGGCCCGGCTCGCCCGTGGCGAGAAACCCGATGTCACCACCATGGACGCGCTGTCCAAGCTCGCCCGCCTGACGGTGGTCGTCATCGCGATCCTGATGATCATGCAGGAGTTCGGCCTGTCGATCACCAGCCTGCTCGCCCTCGGCGGCATCGGCGGCATCGCGATCGGCTTCGCCGCCCGCGATGTGCTGGCGAACTTCCTCGGCGGCCTGACGATCTACCTCGACCGGCCCTTTTCGGTCGGCGACTGGATCCGCTCGCCGGACAAGGAGATCGAAGGCTTCGTCGAGGAGATCAACTGGCGCCATACACGGGTGCGGGCCTTCAACAAGAACCCGATCTACGTGCCCAACGCGCTGTTCACCACGGTGGTGGTCGAGAACCCCTCGCGGATGACGCACCGGCGCCTGACGGACACGATTGCGATCCGCTACGCCGACCTGCCGAAGATGGCGGCGATCGTCGAGGACATCCGGGCGATGCTGATCGCGCACGAAGGCATCGACACCAGCCAGACGATGATCGTCGCCTTCAACAAGTACGGTGTCTCGGGACTCGAGATCTACCTCTACTGCTTCGCGAAGACGGTCGTCTGGGTGCGCTTCCACGAGATCAAGCACGACGTGCTGCTCAGGATCGGCGACATCATCACCCGGCATGGCGCCGAGGCCGCGCTGCCGACCCGGACGGTGCACCTGCCGCGCGATCCCGAATGGACCGGCCTGCCGTCCGATGCCGATGGCGCGCCGGACGCCGCCCCTGCGCCCGGCGCCGCCGGCCCGACCCGCGCCGGCGACGCGCCCGACGAGGTGGCCCATGCCCGCTAGTGCGGCCCGCGCGGAGATCCTCGCGATCACCCTCGATCTCGACGATACGCTCTGGCCGGTGCGACCGACGCTGGTCGCCGCCGAGGCGCAGCTCGCCCGGTGGCTCGCGGCCAACGCACCGGCCACCGCGGCCGGCTTCGACGCCCGGCGCCGGGCAAGCCTGCGCGAGCGACTGCTCGAGCGCCATCCGGATCGCGCCCACGACATGAGCTTCCTGCGCCGCGAGGGCCTGCGCCTTGCGCTCACCGAAGCGGGCGAGGACCCGCGCATGGCCGACGCCGCCTTCGAGGTCTTCCTCGCCGCCCGTCAGGCGGTCGAGCCCTACCCCGACGTCGAGGCGGTGCTGGGTCGCTGGGCGCGCCGCTACCGGCTGGTCGCCGTCTCCAACGGCAACGCCGACATCGGCCGCATCGCCTGCGGGCGTCATTTCAGCGCCGCCATCAGCGCCCACGAGATCGGCTTCGCGAAGCCCGATCCGCGAGTGTTCGCCGCTGCCTGCGAGGTCGCCGGCGCACCGCCGGCGCGCTGCCTGCATATCGGCGACGACTGGCACCTGGATGTCGCCGCGGCACGCGCGGCGGGCCTGCAGGCGGCCTGGGTGCGCCGGCCCGAGTTCGCGGACCGACCCACCCCGGCGGAATCCCGCGACGATCCGGGACCGGTCTTCGACAGCCTCGCCGGCGTCGATCGCTGGCTGCATCCGGACGCGGTCGATGCCGGGCAGCGATGAGGCGCGAATCGCACGCGAAGGATGAGCCAGGCCGATGAGAACGGATCGATGACGAGGAACACGATGACAACCACCACCACCCCCGCCTACGAGCCGATGTGCCCGCAGCGCTGGTTCGACGACTTCCAGGTCGGCGAGCGCTTCGTACTGCCCTCGCGCACGATCACGGATGCCCTGTTCGCCGCCTTCTCGCTCGCGAGCGGCGACAACCATCCCTCGCACTACGACATCGAGTACTGCCGCGCGCGCGGCATGCCGCACATGCAGGCGCACGGCTTCCAGATCCTCATCCAGACCGCCGCCGGCGCGGGCCTGTTCCCGCACATGACCGAGGAGTCGATGAAAGGCTTCATCGAGCAGGACAGCCGTTTCCTCGCGCCGGTATTCGTCGGCGACACGTTGCACAGCGCGCTCGAAGTCACCGAACTGGTCGCGCAGCGAACCACCGGCGTGATCGGCTTGCGCTCGACGGTCCGCAACCAGCATGGGGTGCTGGTGATGGAAGGCCGGCAACGCTATCTGCTGCGCAAGCGCCCGGCCAAGTGAGCCGAGCGAGCCCGGGTGCGGCGGGCCGCGCCGGGAAAGCGCGTCCAGTCGACTACGTTATACTTCGCCCCGTCTTTGGGGAGTAGTCGCCTTCGCGACAGCGAAGGCGCTGCGTCAACATGCTTGCCGGCCACGCGCCGGCATGGCGCAGCGGGGACCGCGACAGCGGTCGATTGACGAGACCACGGACGACATGCCGCGACCACGGGTCCAGCGAGCGGCGTGCCGTCCTGGTCATCGTTCGCCGGACCCCTCGTGCCCTGCCCATGGAATCCTTCCTGACGTCGACCGGCCTGGTCGCGCTCGCCGAGATCGGCGACAAGACGCAGTTGCTCTCGCTGCTGCTGGCGGCGCGGTTTCGCCGCCCCTGGCCGATCATCGCCGGCATGCTGGTGGCGACCCTCGCCAACCACGCCGCCGCCAGCGCACTCGGGGCCTGGCTGACCGCGCTCGCCGGCCCGCAAACACTACGCTGGGGGCTCGGCCTCTCGTTCATCGCGATGGCCGGCTGGATGCTGGTACCCGATCGGGCGGAGCTCGGCGATGCCGACGGCAATGGCCGACTCGGTGTGTTCGGCACCACCCTGGTGGCGTTCTTCCTCGCCGAAATGGGCGACAAGACCCAGGTCGCCACCGTCGCGCTGGCAGCGCGCTTCGGCGAGTTCCTGCCGGTGGTGCTGGGCACCACCGCCGGCATGATGCTCGCCAACGTCCCCGCCGTGCTCGTCGGCGACCGGCTCGCGCATCGCCTGCCGGTGCGGCTGGTGCACGCCGTCGCCGCCGCGATCTTCGCGGCGATCGGCCTGGCCGTGATACTGGGCGATACGGTCGGCTGATGCAGCCGCACCGGGCCTACAATCGAAACCCCATCCCGGAACAAGAACAGGAGACGACGACATGCTCGACAGAGTCGACCGGATGCTGGTGGCAGTGGATTCCCGCGAACGGGCAAGCGAGACCTTCGCCCGCCTGCTCGGCGCCGAGCCCGCGCGCGAGACGCGCAGCGACTGGCTGGCCGCCGATTGCACGATCATGTCGATCGGCGAGAGCGAGGTCGAGCTGTGCGAGCCGAGCGGCCCGGGGCCGGTGCGCGAGTACCTCGATCGCTGGGGCGAGGGCCTGTTCGCCGCCGGCTACAGCACCGCCTCGCTGCCTGCTCTCGCCGAGCGGCTCGACCGCGCCGGCGCCGCCCATGTCCGCGAAGGCGAACGACTGTACCTGCCGGGCACCACCACCGCCGGCCTGCCGATGGTGATCTCGGCATCGGCCAGTCGCCCGCGCGTCGGCCCGGTGAGCTTCTTCTATGAAGCGACCAACAGCCTCGAATCCGACTGGCGCAGCGTGATGGCCCGCTATGTCGACATGTTCGGCCTCGACGAGCACCATTTCTCGCCGATCGGCAGCCGCCGCTTCGGCTACGAAGGCACCCTGACCCTGTTCGATCCCGACCGGCTCGATCGCATCGAACTCTCGCAGACCTTCGCCGACCAACCCGGCGCGATGCGCCGTTTCGTCGAACGTCGCGGTGGCGACTCGCTCTACATGTGCTACATCGAAACCCATGATTTCGACGCCCTCAAGGCGCGGCTGCTTGCCGCCGGGGCGACCCTGACCCCGCGCGGCGGACCGATCGAGCAGGAACGCGACGGCTGCTGGGTCCATCCGAAGAGCCTGCATGGCGTGCTGCTGGGCATCTCGCGCGAGACGGTCGCCTGGGAATGGTCCGGCCGTCCCGAGCGGGTCCGCCCGCCGCAAGGCTGAAAGCGGCGGGCGGCGCCCGCCATCGCGGCGCGGGGCATCCTGGTCCGCGCCGTGGCACCGCTCCCCGGGGAGGTGAACGAGATGACATCGCAGGCACGGATCGAGGCCTTCTTCGATACGGCGACCCACACCGCGAGCTACCTGGTGTCGGACCCGGCGAGCCGCGTGGCGGCGGTGATCGACCCGGTGCTCGACTACGACCATGCCAGCGGCCGCGTGCGCACCGGCTCGGCCGACCGCATCCTCGCCGCGGCCCGCGATGCGGAATTGCGGATCGCCTGGGTGCTCGAAACCCATGTCCATGCCGACCACCTCAGCGCGGCGACCTACCTGAAGCGGCAAACCGGCGCCAGAGTGGGCATCGGGGAGAACACCCCGCGAGTGCAGGCGACCTTCCGCTCGGTCTTCAACCTCGATGACGTCTCCGGCGACGGCAGCGAATTCGACCGCCTGTTCCGCGATGGTGAAACCATCGCCCTCGGCAGCCTGGCGGTCGAAGTCATGCACACACCCGGCCATACGCCGGCCTGCGTGTCCTACCGGATCGGCGATGCGGTCTTCGTCGGCGACACCCTGTTCATGCCCGACTACGGCACCGCCCGGACCGACTTTCCCGGTGGCAGCGCCCGCACCCTATATCGCTCGATCCGGCGGCTGCTGGACCTGGCGCCGACGACCCGTCTCTACCTTTGCCACGACTACAAGGCGCCGGGGCGCGACAGCCATGCGTGGGAGACCACGGTCGCGGCGCAACGCCAGCACAACCTGCATGTGCACGACGGCATCGGCGAGGACGAGTTCGTCTCGATGCGCGAAGCGCGCGATGCCGAGCTGTCGACCCCGGCGCTGCTGCTGCCGTCGATCCAGGTCAACATCCGCGGCGGGCGCCTGCCCGCTGCCGAATCCAACCAGGTGCGCTACCTCAAGATTCCCCTGCGGCTGCCCGACGCCGCCGCCTGAAGGCAGCCGCCCGCTGCCGAAGCCGGGGGAACCGGCGCCGCAGCCCGGGGCCGGGCAGACAGGGTCACGTCAGCAAGTGCTAATATAGAACTTACTGGCCGATCGACCGCCATCCAATGCCGAGGTGAAACATGACCGGATCCCCAACGCCCGCCACGACGCCGGCACTGCGCAAGGCCACCGTCGCCGTCATCGGCGCCGGTGACTTCATCGGTGCCGCGATCGCGCGCCGGTTCGCCGCCGAGGGCTACATCGTCTTCGTGGGCCGTCGCCAGGGCGAGAAGCTCGAGCCTCTCAAGGCGGAGATCGAAGCCGCCGGCGGGCGGGTATTCGGTCGCTCGCTCGATGCCCGCGACGAGGACGACCTCGGCGCCTTCCTGCGCGAGGCCGAGGCCGAGGCGCCGCTCGAGGCCTGCATCTTCAACATCGGGGCCAACGTCAATTTCCCACTCCTCGAGACCACTTCGCGAGTGTTCCGCAAGGTCTGGGAGATGGCCTGCTACTCCGGCTTCCTCGCCGGGCGCGAAGCAGCCCGGCACATGCTGCCGCGCGGGCGCGGATCGATCTTCTTCACCGGCGCGACAGCGGGGATGCGCGGCGGCGCGGGCTTCGCGGCATTCGCGAGCGCCAAGTTCGGGCTGCGAGCCCTCGCGCAGTCATGCGCTCGCGAACTCGGCCCCCAGGGGATCCATGTTGCCCACCTGGTCATCGATGCCGGCGTCGACACGGCCTGGGTCCGGGAGCGGATCCGTGCCAGGGGCGGCGACGAAGCCGTCGAAAACCTCCAGCCGGACCAGCTGATGCGCCCCGAAGCCGTGGCCGAGACCTACTGGATGCTGCACCAGCAGCCGCGCGACGCCTGGACCTTCGAACTGGAGATCCGGCCCTTCGCCGAGAAATGGTGAAGATTCAACGCCCGCGGATAGCGCCGCCCATACGGGTTCGCATTCGATTGCAGGGCAAGGCGGGGCGTCGCAGACAGTGCGGTGGCACGGCAAGACGCCCCAACGCGGCCATGCGATCGAATGCGAGGCCGTATCAAGGCCCGAAGCTCGAACGCGCGAGAATGCCCCAGCGGCCGTCCACGAGCGTGAGGACATACAGCGACTCGTAGATCCCGATGACCGAGTCGTCGGCGCGATAACGGGTGTAGTCGAGCAGGTAGTGCGCCTTGGCCTCGTTGCACTGAACGAGGGTTCGCTTGCCCCAACGGCTGTACTTCCAGCCGTCTTCGCGCGCCAGTCGCTCGAACAGGTCCATGGGATTGCTGCCGGGCTTCTCGTAGACGGCGACCCGGCCTTGCGCCAGCCGGACATGCGGGAAATGCATCTCGCGATCCATCGCCGCCGCATCCCAGGCATTAAGGGCGTCCATGAAGCGATCGAGCGTCGCCATGCACGCCTGGTCGATCCGGTCCTTCGAAACAGTCATTCGGGCCTCGGGTTCGTTCAACGGGTCTGGTAAGTTCCATAATACAACCTGCCAGCCGAAGGCGAGCCCGCGGAATTCAAGAGGACCGATACACGCCATGCAATGGAGCGAACTCGAAGACCAGCCCTGCTCGGTCGCCCGGACCCTCGCGGTCATCGGCGACCGCTGGACCCTGCTCGTCCTGCGCGACTGCTTCCTGAAAGTCCGACGCTTCGAGGATTTCCAGGCGCGCCTCGGCATCGGCCGACCGATCCTCGCCGACCGGCTGCAGAAGCTGGTGGACCACTTCGTGCTGACGAAGGTCGCCTACCAGGAGCGCCCGACCCGCCACGAGTACCGCCTCACGGACAAGGGCCTCGACCTCTACCCCGTGGTGATGTCGATCGTCCACTGGGGCGATGTGCACATGGCGGGCAGGAAGGGGCGGCCGCTCCTGCATCGGCATGCCGCTTGCGGTCATCTGTTCGACCCGGCCATGGTGTGCTCCGAGTGCGGCGAAACGCTCGATCCACGCGAGGTCCAGGTCGAGCCGGGACCGGGCGCGCGCAACCCGGCCCACATGCCGCAGCCGCCCCGCGCAACCGGTGTGCGCGAGCGCGCCAGGGCGCCGGCCAGGTCGGGTCAGTCCTCGTCGAGCGCCTGAAACGATTCGGCCAGGAAGTCCACCAGCGCCCGCACGGCCGGCAACAACCCCCGGCGCGAGGCGAACACCGCATGGACGATCTCGCGACGCGGCGCCCAGCCCGGGATCACATGCAGCAGCTCGCCGCGTTCGATCTGCTCGCGCACCATCATCGAGGGCATCTGCACGACGCCCACGCCAGCGACGGCCGCCGCCCGCAAGGACATCATGCTGCGCGTGACCAGGCGCGGCCGGTGGCGGATGGCCGCTTTCGCGTCATCGGGGCCGATCAGGTTCCAGACATGCTCATGCTGCGGTAGCGCGAGGTCCATGCTCGGCAGGCCCGCGAGATCGGCGGGGGTCTCCGGCACGCCGCCCGCCAGCAGCCTTGGACAGGCGACCAGGCATTGCCCGCGTTCGCCGAAGACGCGCATCACCAGGTCGCTGTCCTCGATCGGCGGGGGCCGCACGCGGATGGCCACGTCGATGCCCTCGCCCACCACGTCGACCCGCCGATTGGTTTCCTCGAGATGGATCTCCACGAGCGGATGCGCCGCCATGAAGGCCGCCACCATGTCGCCGACGCGCGTATCGAGCATCGCCACCGGGCAGGTCATGCGCACCACGCCGCGAGGCTCCGCATGGGTGCGGGCGATGGCCTCGTCGGCGGCCTCGGCCTCGACCAGCATCGCCTTGCAATGGCCGTAGTAAGTCTGGCCGATGTCGGTGACCGCAAAGCGTCGCGTGGTTCGCTGGAGCAGCCGGGTGCCGAGGCGCTCCTCGAGCAGCGCGATGCGGCGGCTCAGCTTGGACTTGGGCACGCCGAGCGCCCGGCCGGCCGGCGCGAACCCGCCGTGGTCGACCACCTGCACGAAATAGTAGAGATCGTTCAGGTCCCTCATCGCCTCGCCGTATCGTTCAAACAGTGGAACTCTGATGGTGAATATTACCGACTACCGGAATCATCGTCCCGCCCTCATCCTCTTTCCATCGGCCCAATCCGGGCCCATCAACCCCAGGAGATCGCCATGACGAAGATCCTCGGCGTCCACAGCGCCCCTCGCCCGCACTGGGTGGGCGATGGGTTCCCGGTGCGCTCGCTGTTTGGCTACGACGGCCTCGGCAAGCACCTGAGCCCGTTCCTGCTGCTCGACCATGCCGCGCCCACCCGCTTCGAACCGGCCGCGCGCCCGCGTGGCGTCGGCCAGCATCCGCACCGTGGCTTCGAGACCGTGACCATCGTCTACCAGGGTGAACTCGAGCACCGGGACTCCACCGGCGCCGGCGGCAGGATCGGCCCGGGCGACGTGCAGTGGATGACGGCCGCGGGCGGCATCCTGCATGAGGAGTTCCACTCCCGGGCCTTCACCGAGCGTGGCGGCATCATCGAGATGGTGCAGCTCTGGGTCAACCTGCCCGCGAAGGACAAGATGGCCGAACCCGGCTACCAGACCCTGCTCGACGCCGAGATCCCGTCGGTCGACCTGCCCGATGGCGCGGGGCGGCTGCGGGTGATCGCCGGCGAGTTCGACGGGCATCGTGGCCCGGCCCGCAGCTTCACGCCGATGGATGTCCGGGACATGCGCATCGCCCAGGGCGGCATCGGTCGCTTCGAGGCGAAGGAAGGCCACACCCTGGCGCTGGTGGTGCTGCGCGGCACGGTGCTGGTCAATGGCGACGCCGTCGCCCGCGAAGGGCAACTGGTCCACCTCGATCGCGCCGGCGGGAGCGTCACGATCGAGGCCAACAGCGACGCGACGGTGCTGTGGCTGTCGGGCGAGCCGATCGACGAGCCGGTGGTCGGCTACGGCCCCTTCGTGATGAACAGCACCACCGAGATCCAGCAGGCCATCGATGACTTCAACAGCGGGCGCTTCGGGACTATGAGCGCCTGATACACGAGCCGCCGGGACGAGGCACCCGACTCAGGTGCCTCGTCCCGCCTCGTACCATCCCTTGCTCCGGTTGACGAGGCGCACCACCAGCAGCATCACCGGTACCTCGATGAGCACGCCCACGACGGTAGCCAGCGCTGCTCCTGATTCGAAGCCGAACAGGCTGATGGCGGCGGCCACCGCAAGCTCGAAGAAGTTGCTCGCGCCGATGAGGGCCGAAGGGCAGGCGACGTTGTGCGCTTCCCCGAGCCTGCGGTTGAGCCAGTAGGCCAGCCCCGAATTGAAGAACACCTGGATGAAGATAGGCACCGCCAGCATCACGATGACCAGCGGCTGCTTCAGGATGGCCTCGCCCTGGAACGCGAACAACAGCACCAGCGTCGCAAGCAGCGCGGTGATGGACCAGGGTCCGATGCGGGCGAGCGTCGCATCGAGCGCCCTCTGCCCACGCCTGAGCAGCGCCCGGCGCCAGACCTGCGCCAGGATGACCGGCACGACGATGTAGAGCACCACCGAGGTGATGAGCGTGTCCCAGGGCACGGTGATGGCGGACAGCCCGAGCAGCAACGCCACGATGGGCGCGAACGCGAACACCATGATGGCGTCGTTCAGCGCCACCTGGGACAAGGTGAACAGCGGGTGGCCATTCGTCAGCCGGCTCCAGACGAAGACCATCGCCGTGCAGGGGGCCGCTGCCAGCAGGATGAGGCCCGCCACGTAGCTGTCGAGCTGCTCGGCTGGCAGGTAGGGCGCGAAGACGTGCCGGATGAACACCCAGGCCAGCAGGGCCATCGAAAACGGCTTGACCGCCCAGTTGATGAACAGGGTGACGCCGATGCCCCGCCAGTGCTGCCCGACCTCGCGCAGTGCGCCGAAGTCGACCCTCAGCAGCATCGGGATGATCATCACCCAGATGAGCAGGCCCACTGGCAGGTTGACGTTGGCGAACTCCAGTTGCCCAACGGCCTGGACGGGCCCCGGCAGCGCCTGCCCGAGCGCAATGCCCGCGACGATGCACAGGAACACCCAGAGGGTGAGGTAGCGCTCGAAGAAACTGATGGCCGGCCTGTCAGGACGTGATGGTGCGGTGGAGTCGGCGATGGACGTCAATTCAACGGACCTCGATGGCGTGGAGCAGTTCGCGCAACTCCGCGTCGGTCCTGGCGCCGAGGTCATGCGACAGCAATTGCAGCATCCGGTAGCCGAGCGCCTGGCGCGTCAGTTCGAAGGCGGCAAGCCGTTCCCCTTCCGGTGCGCCGGACGGGTCCGGATAGCCCCAATGGCCCTGGACCGGGCTGCCAGGCCAGAACGGGCAGGCTTCATTGGCGGCGTTGTCGCACACCGTGATGACGAGTCGCATGCGGGGTGCGTCGGGCCCGGTGAACTCGTCCCAGCTCTTGCTGCGAAACGGCGAAGTGTCGATGCCGACCCGGCCCAGTGCCTCGAGGGCGAGCGGATTGACCTGGCCGCCCGGAGCGCTGCCGGCGCTGTGGGCTCGAACCGCCTTGCCAAGCTTGTCTGCCCAGTAATTGAGCATTCCCTCGGCCAGGATGCTTCGAGCCGCGTTGTGCGTGCAGAGGATCAGGACATTGGTCGTCATGGCTCAGTGCGTGCCGATGTCCTTGAGGCGCGACTGCAGCGCCATCCGGTCGAGCGCGTCCACGGGCAACGCCAGGAGCAACTCCAGACGTCGCTTGATGGTGATGGCCGTATCGAGAAAGGCCTTCGCCTGGTCGGCCAGGGTTCCGGGTACCGCAGCCGGGTCGGGCATGCCCCAATGGGCGGTCATCGGCTGCCCCGGCCAAACGGGGCAGACCTCGCCGGCGGCCTGGTCGCAAACCGTGAACACGAAGTGCAGCACCGGGGCATCGGGCCGGGCGAACTCCTCCCAACCCTTGCTGCGCAATCCCGAGGTCGGGATATGCATCCTCTCCAGCCGCTGCAACGCAAGCGGGTGCACCGCGCCCTTCGGGTGGCTACCCGCAGACCAGCCGCGGAATCGCCCCTGCCCGAGGTGGTTCAGGATGGCTTCGGCGAGGATGGAACGGGCGGAGTTACCGGTGCAGATGAATAGCGCGTTGTACGGCGGCATGGTCATGTCAGGGCCTCAGCAGCAGGCGCCGGTCGATTCAGGCTTGACCGGAATCGAGAGCGGCCGGGCCTTTGGCGCGCAGCAGGCCGAATCTGATTGCGGCTGCGCTGCTACCGGCTGCTTTTCGCTGAACACCGGAATGTCGCCCAGCGTATGGAACTGCTCCCAGGCAACGCCCTGGGGGTCGGTCACCCAGTACTTGTCGCTGCGCGCATAGCAACAGGTCGTGTTGCCTTCATCGAGCATCGCCATGTCGGCGGCTCGCGCACGCGCCTTCATCTCCACCAGCTCGTCCTCCGAATCCGTCTGGAAGCCGAGGTGGTCGACGCCGGGCTTGTCGCCCCGCGTCGAGATGGCGAAGTTCAGCCGAGGGTCCTCGAGCATCCACTTGGCGTAGTCCCCTTCCACCCGGGCCGGCTCCGTTCCGAACATCTTCGTGTAGAACGCGATGCTGGCCTGCAGGTCGTTGACGTGGGTGTGTACGTGGAATCGCTTCATGGTCGCCTCGCGTGCGTTATCAGCAGCCACAGGCTGCCTGGGTGGCGTCGACCGCGCAGGCTTCGCCCGCGCAGCAGTTCTCGGTCAAGTAGCCAATGAGCGCGTTCATCTCCTCGAAAGCCGCCCGATAGATGATGTTTCTGCTGGCCCGTTCGGCGGTGACAAGGCCCGCCTGGCTGAGTTCCTTGAGGTGGAACGACAGCGTTGCGGGCGGTATCTCCAGCTGCTCCTGAAGTACGCCGGGGGTCATTCCTTCGGGGCCTGCGACCACGAGCGCACGAAAGGCCTTCAATCGCATCGGATGCGCAAGCGCGCTCAGGGCGCGGACAACATTGATCTCTTCCATAATTCCAGTTTAGTCGAATTAAAGGAGGGAATGCAACCCGAAATGGGCTTGTCGACAACACTGGCGCGTCGATGCGGGAATGCCGACCGCAGGCCTCAGCATGGAGGTGCCCGGGAAGAGGTTGCCCAGGCCCGGCCGCTGCTGCGTTTCGACGGGCATGCGGAGAGGATCCGCCGGGATCGTGTTCATGCTGCTGGTCGGCCTGCGTCGGCACCCTGCTCTTCATTCACCAGCAGTTGCAACAGACTCGGGTTGATGAACAGTTTCTCCCTGCCCAGAGCGACCGCCTGCAAGACACCAAGATCGACCAGCTCCGCGAGGTAGCGCGATGCGGCCTGGCGCTGCGCGATGCCCTTGTCGACGACGTTGCTGATGCGGCAATACGGTTGTTCGAAGATGACGTCGATCAGCTCACGTGTGTAGATCTTGGGCCGCTCCGCCTTGACATGGGCAGCAGTCTTTTCGGAGAGGTCGCGGATGGCCACGATCTTCAGGGTAGTCCAGCGAGCGGTATCTTCGATTGCCGCCAGCATGTACAGGATCCATTGCTCCCAGGCCTGCTCGCGCGTGACGTCCAGCAGATACTGGTAGTACTCCGCCTTGTGCCGAATGATGTAGCGGCTGAGGTAAAGGATCGGCAGGTTCAAGAGACCAGCCTGGATCAGGAAGAGGATGTTCAGGATCCGTCCTGTGCGGCCGTTGCCGTCAGTGAACGGATGGATCGCTTCGAACTGGTAATGACCGATGGCAAGGCGCACCAGCGGGTCCAGGTCGGTCGCATCGTGCAGGAAGCGCTCCCAGTCAGCGAGCAACTCACGCAGCCGCTGCTGGCCAGTCGGCGGACTGTAGATGACCTCGCCGGTCTTGTCGTTGACCAACTGGGTGCCCGCTGTACTGCGGATGTCGAGCGCGGCACCTTTCAGCATTCGGCAGATCCCGACCGCGGTCGAGGTGCAAAGCGGCTTGTCCTTCAAGGACTCGAACCCGGTGCGCAGTGCCGTCCGGTAGCGCAGTGCCTCCTTGGTCGCCGGATCGGCGTGCTGATCGGCCTGGGCGAACCGGAAGAGCCGGTCGGTGGTCGTGACGATGCTCTCGATCTCCGAACTGCCCCTCGCCTCGAGGATCGGGATCGTGTTGATCAGCATCGTCTGGTTCGGGATCAATTCCGCCGAGGCCTTCAACTCGGCGAGGGCTTCCCGTGCGCCGATGCAGGCCTTCAGCACCCGGACCGTCTCAACTGGTTGGCGAGGCGGCAGGCCGGGAATCCCGTTCCATGGTCGATCGGGACACCAGCCTGGCGCAGCTTCAGTCATGATGCAATTTCTTTATTTTGACGACACGTCTCGAGAATATGTCGCCACCAGCGACAGGTCAATAGAATGTGTCGTCTAAATCCGATTTCGACGACATAACCGGCTTTCGCCGGGTGACCTCGGGCGCTGACTTGGTGCCGGAGGCGGGAATCGAACCCGCACGTCCTCGCGGACACCGGATTTTGAGTCCGGCGCGTCTACCAGTTCCACCACTCCGGCCGAGGGGGGCCGGGCCTGTGCCCGGTCGCGCATTATCGACAATCGTCCCGGCCACCGCAAACCCGGAGGCGGGCGGGGGGCCAGTCCGGCTCGCTGCCCCCAGCCCCGCCCGCCTCGACCAGCCTGCTGTCCCGAATACAATGCCGGCTCCATGCCCCTCACGCTGTCCGACTTCGATTTCGAGCTGCCGCCCGAGCTGATCGCGCAGCGTCCGGCCGCCTCGCGCAGTGCCTCGCGGCTGCTGCACCTGCGCCGCGGCGCCGACGGCGGGCCGCGGCTCGACGACCGGGTCTTCAGCGAGTTGCCGACGCTGCTGCGCGCGGGCGACCTGCTGGTGTTCAACGACAGCCGGGTGATCCCGGCGCGCCTGCATGGCCGCAAGGCGAGCAGCGGCCGGGTGGAGCTGCTGGTCGAGCGCGTCCTCGGGCCTGCCGAGGCCGTCGTGCAATTGCGCGCGAGCAAGCCGCCGCAGCCCGGCTCGACCCTGGTGTTCGGCGAAGCGAGCGCCACCGTGCTCGGCCGCGACGGCGGCTTCTGGACCTTGCGCTTCGACCGGCCGCTCGGCCCCCTGCTCGAGTCGATCGGCAAGCTGCCGCTGCCGCCCTACATCACGCATGAGCCCGATGCCGCCGACCTGCTGCGCTACCAGACGGTCTACGCCCGCGAGCCGGGTTCGGTTGCCGCGCCCACCGCCGGCCTGCACTTCGACGAGACTCTGCTGGCAGCGCTGGCGGCGGCCGGGGTGGGACGGGCCTTCGTGACCCTGCATGTCGGCGCCGGCACCTTCGCGCCGGTACGCACCGAGAGCCTCGCCGAGCACCGCATGCATGTCGAACGCTGCCGGGTCGATGCAGCCGCCGCCGGCGCCATCGCGCGCACTCGTGCGTCGGGCGGGCGGGTGATCGCGGTCGGCACCACGGCGCTGCGCACCCTCGAGAGCGCGGCCGACGAGGCCGGCACGATCACGCCGGGGATCCGCGATACCGGCATCTTCATCACGCCGGGCTACCGGTTCCGGGTGGTCGACCGACTGCTGACCAATTTCCACCTGCCGCGCTCGACCCTGCTGATGCTGGTCGCCGCCTTCGCCGGGCTCGACGCGATCCGCGCCGCCTATGCGCATGCCATCGCCGAGGGCTACCGCTTCTTCAGCTACGGCGACGCCATGCTGCTCGACCTCGAGCCGGGAGCGACATGCTGAGCTACGAGTTGCTCGCCACCGACGGGGCGGCCCGCCGTGGCCGCGTCACCTGCCGCCACGGCACGATCGAGACGCCGGTCTTCATGCCGGTGGGGACCTATGGCGCGGTCAAGGCGATGAGCCCGCGCGAGCTCGAGGAGCTCGGCGCCGAGATCACCCTGGGCAATACCTTCCACCTCTGGCTGCGCCCCGGGCTCGAGGTGATCGAGCGCTTCGGCGGGCTGCACGGCTTCAACGGCTGGCGCCGGCCGATCCTGACCGACTCGGGCGGCTTCCAGGTGTTCTCGCTCGGGGCGATGCGCAAGATCAGCGAGGAAGGGGTGCGCTTCGCCTCGCCGGTCAACGGCGACCGGCTCTTCCTCACGCCCGAGGAATCGATGCGCATCCAGTCGGTGCTCGACTCGGACATCGCGATGGTCTTCGATGAATGCACCCCCTACGAGATCGACGGCCGGCCGGCCAGCGCCGACGAGGCGGCCGCCTCGATGCGGATGAGCCTGCGCTGGGCGCGCCGCTCGCGCGACGCGTTCGACGCCGCCGGCAATCCGAATGCGCTCTTCGGCATCGTCCAGGGCGGCATGTACGAGGACCTGCGCGACGAGTCGCTCGCCGGCCTGGTCGACATCGGCTTCGACGGCTACGCGATCGGCGGGGTGTCGGTCGGCGAGCCCAAGGCGGACATGCGCCGGATCCTGGCCCATGTGGCGCCCCGCCTGCCGGCGGACCGTCCCCGCTACCTGATGGGGGTCGGAACCCCGGAGGACCTGGTCGAGTCGGTCGCGGCGGGCATCGACATGTTCGACTGCGTGATGCCGACCCGCAACGCCCGCAACGGCTGGCTCTTCACCCGCCACGGCGACCTGCGCCTGCGCAACGCCCGCTACCGCGACGACATCCGGCCGGTCGACCCCACCTGCGGCTGCTACTGCTGCGCCAACTTCTCGCGCGCCTACCTGTACCACCTGCACAAGGTCGGGGAGATCCTCGGCGCCCGGCTGGCGACCATCCACAACCTTGCCTACTACCTCGGCCTGATGGCGGGAATGCGGGAAGCCATCGCCGGCGGCGGCTTCGAGGCCATGCGGGAGCGCTTTTCGGCCGGGCGGGCCCGCGGCGTAGACTGATGCCGCCCCGGGCATCCGGGGTCGCGCCGGGCGGTTTGCGGCGGGTATAATCGCGGCGCCAGACTAGTCAAGTCCCATCCCATCTTGCTCGCGGCCGCCCCTGCGGCCCGCGCCAGCCGTCGGCGGCATGCCGACGGTCCCGTCAGGAGAATTCTTGGTGTTCATTTCAAACGCATACGCACAGGCCGGCGGCGGCACAGAACAACTGATGGGCTTCCTGCCGATCATCCTGATGTTCGTGGTGCTCTACTTCCTGATGATCCGCCCCCAGATGAAGCGCGCCAAGGAGCATCGCACGATGCTCGAGGCCCTCAAGAAGGGCGACGAGGTCGTCACCGGCGGTGGCGTGGTGGGCCGGGTCACCAAGGTCGGCGAAGCCTACGTCACCCTCGAGGTCTCGCACGCCGACAGCAAGACCGGCACCCAGACCATCGAGATGCAGTTCCAGAAATCTGCGATCCAGACCCTGCTGCCCAACGGCACGCTGAAATCCCTCTAGGCGGACCCACCCGCCGGCGCCGCGGCCAGCGCGGCGGGCGCCAGATCACACGGACGACGGCGGCAGGCGCAGGCAGGCCTGCCGCCGTCACGCATCCGAACCAAGGCATCGACCCATGAACAGGTACCCGATCTGGAAGTACGTCGTCATCGCGATCACGATGGTGTTCGGCCTGCTCTATACCCTGCCGAACTTCTTCGGCGAGGCGCCAGCGGTGCAGGTCTCGAGCGCCAAGTCGACCGTGAAGATCGACGACGGAATGCGCGAGCGAGTGCGCCGCGTGCTCGACGAGACCGGCATCCAGAGCACCGGGATCTTCTTCGACGGCAATTCGGTCAAGGCCAGGTTCGAGACCACCGATATCCAGTTCCACGCCCAGGCGGTGATCCAGAAGGCGCTCAACCCGGATCCCGACGACCCGAGCTGGATCGTCGCGATGAACCTGCTGTCGAACACGCCGCAGTGGCTGCTCTCGATCAACGCATTGCCGATGTACCTCGGCCTCGACCTGCGCGGTGGGGTGCACTTCCTGATGCAGGTCGACATGGCGAGCGCCCTCGACAAGCGGATGGACGGGTTCGCCGGCGAGGCCCGCACCCTGCTGCGCGAGAAGCGGATCCGCCACGCCGGCATCGACCGCGATGGCGACGGCATCGTGATCCGCTTCCGCGAGGCCCAGGCCCGTGCCGACGCCCTCGCGACGCTCTCGCGCGACATGCAGGGCCTCGCCTTCACCGAAGCGGGCGACGGCGAAGCCCTGCGGCTGACTGGGCGATTCAGGCCCGAGGCAGCCAAGGAGATCCAGGAGAACGCGCTGCGCCAGAACATGACCACCCTCGGCAACCGGGTCAACGAGCTCGGGGTCTCCGAGCCGGTGATCCAGCGCCAGGGCGCCGACCGGGTCGTCGTCCAGCTGCCGGGGGTGCAGGACACCGCCAAGGCGAAGGACATCATCGGCCGCACCGCGACCCTCGAGGTCCGGCTCGTCTGCGAGCGCCCCGAGGAACTCGCCGCGCTCGCCGCCGGCAACGTCCCCTTCGGCTGCGATCGCTATACCGATCGCGACGGCCGGCCGCTGCTCGTGCAGAAGCAGGTGATCCTCACCGGCGAGAACCTGAACAATGCCCAGCCCGGCTTCGATTCGCAGACCCAGGAACCGACGGTCAACCTCAATCTCGACACCAATGGCGCGCGCATCTTCCGCGACATCACCCGGGCCAACATCGGCAAGCGGATGGCGATCCTGCTGTTCGAGAAGGGCAAGGGCGAGGTCGTCACCGCGCCGGTGATCCGCACCGAGATCCCCGGCGGCCGGGTCCAGATCAGCGGCCAGATGACGACCACCGAGGCCGCCGATACCGCCCTGCTGCTGCGGGCCGGCTCGCTCGCCGCCCCGATGGAGATCATCGAGGAGCGCACCATCGGCCCGAGCCTGGGCGCGGCGAACATCGAGAAGGGCTTTCGCAGCAACCTGTACGGCTTTCTCGCGATCGCGACCTTCATGATCGTGTACTACGCCTTCATGGGCCTGGTCTCCACGATCGCCCTGGCCTTCAACCTCGTCCTGCTGATCGCGCTGCTGTCGGTGCTCCAGGCCACCCTCACCCTGCCCGGCATCGCGGCCATCGCGCTGACCCTCGGCATGGCGATCGACGCCAACGTGCTGATCAACGAGCGCATCCGCGAGGAGCTGCGCGAGGGCGTCAGTCCGCAGGCGGCGATATCGCTCGGTTACGAGCATGCCTGGCGCACGATTCTCGACTCCAACGTGACCACGCTGATGGCCGGGCTCGCCCTGCTGATCTTCGGTTCCGGACCGGTGCGCGGCTTCGCGGTCGTGCATTGCCTGGGCATCATGACCTCGATGTTCTCGGCGGTCGTGTTCTCGCGCGGGATCGTCAACCTCTGGTATGGCCGACGCAAGAAGCTCACCCATGTCTCGATCGGCTGAGCCCGCCAACCAGTAAGGAGAACGCGCCATGGAAATGTTCCGGATCAAGCACGACATCCCGTTCATGCGCCACGCGCTGGTGTGGAACGTGATCTCCATCGCCACCTTCGTGCTCGCGGTGTTCTTCCTCGCGACCCGGGGGCTGCACCTGTCGATCGAGTTCACCGGCGGCACCGTGATGGAGGTCAGCTACAAGAATGTCGCGCCGATCGAATCGATCCGCGGCTCGCTCGAGGAACTCGGCTATGCGGACGCCCAGGTGCAGAACTTCGGC
The DNA here is from genome assembly GCA_964476625.1 of uncultured Burkholderiaceae bacterium. Classification (GTDB taxonomy): domain Bacteria; phylum Pseudomonadota; class Gammaproteobacteria; order Burkholderiales; family Burkholderiaceae_E; genus JAMLIN01. The sequence continues at coordinate 64,694 of CAYZBJ010000009.1, forward strand.
ACCTCGCACGACGCCCTGATCCGCCTGCCCCTGCGCGGCGGCGAATCCTCGGCCGAGGTCTCCGAGCGCGTTCGCGAGAAGCTGGCCACCCACGACGATTCGATCGAGGTCAACCGGGTCGAATTCGTCGGTCCCCAGGTCGGCGAGGAACTCGCCACCGATGGGGCGATGGCCTTGCTGTTCGTGATCATCGGGATCATGGGCTACCTGGCGATGCGATTCGAATGGAAGTTCGCCATCGCGGCCATCGTCGCCAACCTGCACGACGTGGTGATCATCCTCGGCTTCTTCGCGTTCTTCCAGTGGGAGTTCTCGCTCTCGGTGCTGGCAGCGGTCCTGGCGGTGCTCGGCTATTCGGTCAATGAATCGGTGGTCATTTTCGACCGGATCCGGGAGAACTTCCGCAGGATGCGCAAGGCAAGCACCGTCGAGGTGATCAACAATGCCATCACCCGCACCATGTCGCGGACCGTGATCACCCACGGCTCCACCCAGATGATGGTGCTGTCGATGCTGTTCTTCGGCGGCCCGACCCTGCACTACTTCGCGGTCGCGCTGACGATCGGCATCCTGTTCGGCATCTACTCGTCGATCTTCGTCGGCGCGGCGATCACGATGTGGCTCGGCCTCAAGCGCGAGGACATGGTCAAGCCTGTGAAGAAGGACGACGGCCAGCCCGAACTCCCCTGAGCCGGATCCGAAGCTGGCAAGCGTCTGGTCCGATCGGGGCGGCGAGGCGATACTAGCGGCGTTGGCGCGATGCGCCGCTACCGCCGGTGACGAACATGGCGCTCCCACCCGCACCCATCGCCGTCGAGCAGGCCCCCGTGGTCTGGGACCTCCCGACCCGGCTGTTCCACTGGCTCCTGGTGCTGCTGATCATCGGCTCCTATCTCGCCGTCAAGGCGGGCGGGAACTGGATCGACTGGCATTTCCGCGCCGGCTACGCGATCCTCGCGCTGATCGCGTTTCGTATCGTGTGGGGCTTCGTGGGCGGGCGCTATGCGCGGTTTCGCAGCTTCCTGTTCGGCCCGCGCCGGATCCTCGCCTACCTGCGCGGCGCGCCCGATGCGCCTGCGGGTCCGGGCCACAACCCGCTCGGCGCCCTCTCGGTGTTCGCGATGCTGCTGCTCATCGGCGCGCAGGCGGTGCTCGGCCTCTTCGCCAATGACGACATCGCCAGCGAAGGTCCGCTCGCGTCGCTGGTGAGCAAGGACACCAGCGACTTCCTCACCAGCCTGCACCTGCGCCACGAGCTCATCCTGCTCGTGCTGATCGGGCTGCATGTGGTGGCGATCGCCTGGTACCGGATCATTCGCGGCCGCAGGCTGCTGCCCCCGATGATCACCGGCCGCGACCCCCAGGCACCGCCCGGCGCGGAGTCGAGTCGTGACGATGCGAAGCTGCGCCTTGCCGCGCTCGCCATCCTGGCGGTCATCGCCGGCATCGTCTGGCTGGTGGTGCGCTAGTCGGACCGGCCCGGACGCAGCGCGGCCGGGCCGGTACCTGCCCCTTGCTACTTCTTGCGGAAGTCGTCGTGGCAGGCCTTGCAGGCCTTGCCCGCGTCGCCGAACGCGCCCCTGAGCGCGCCTTCGTCGCCGGCGGCGGCAACCTTCGCGAGTTCGGCGACCGCGCCCTGCATGTTCTCGGCGGCCTTGTCGAACTTGGCCCGATCACTCCAGATCTCGGGCCGGGCGCGAGTCTCGCCGGCATCGGTGCCCGGGACGAAGGCAGGGAACGGCAGGTGGGACATGGTCTCGACGATCTTCGCATCAGCGGCGACCGACGGGCCATAGGGTGTCTCGCCCTTGACGACCGCGCCGATCCGGCCGAAATGCGTGGCCATCACGGTGAACGCGGCCTTGCGATACTTGACCGCGTCTTCAGGCTTGGCGAACTGGGCGGCGGCGGGGACGGCCATCATCACGCCGGCGGCGAGCATCGCTGCCGCCCCGATACAGGTACTGAGCTTCATCATCGACTCCCGATTGCGTTGCGGATTCGATGCCGCTCGACGTCTCGGCATCCGGTTCAGCCGCGACCGTCTCGCGGTCGCGGCTGCGGATGCCAGACTATCATTGCTTCAGCGCTTCCACCTGGATTGCGAGGCGCACTTCGTTCGTGCTCGGCGGCGCGCCGTAGGTCAGGCCCCAGTCGCTGCGATCGATCACCGCGGTCGCTTCCGCGCCGCAGACCTCGCGCTTGAGCATCGGATGCTCGCGGCATGCGAATGATTCCAGTTTCAGTTCGACCGGCTTGCGCACGCCGAGCATCTCGAGCTGGCCCGTCACCGCTACCGGCACGTCGCCCTCGAAGCGGAAATCGCTCCCGTCGAAGCGGATCTCGGGATACTTCTCGACATTGAACAGATCCGCGCTCAGGAGGTGCTGGTTGAGCTTTGCATGGCCCATGTCGACCGAGGCGGCGTCGATGACGACCTCGATGCTGCCGGTCTTCGCCTGGCGGTCGAGTTCGATGGTGCCGCTGGTTTTCTCGAACTTGCCGCGGAACCAGGAAATGCCCATGTGGTTGGCCGCGAAGCTCGGGTAGGTGTGCGAAGGATCGATGCGATAGGTATCGGCGCTGGCGCCGGCAAACGGCATGGCGACGAGCGCAGCGGCCAGGGCGACACGCATGGCGGACGGAAACAGCGGGCGGGATGTCATCGGTACAGGACTCCTTGCAGGGGATGGATCAAGACGGAATGGGGATCGCCACAGGGCCTCATGGCGAGGCGACGAGGAGGCGAAAACGCACCAGCACCTGGTCGGCGAGGATCGAGGTGTCGCGCCATTCGCCATCGCCGATGCCGAAGGCAAGCCGCGATATCGGCACCTCGCCCTCGAAGATCGACTTGCCGTCGGCCTGCTGCACGGTGAACGGCCCGCGAAGCTCGGCGCTGTGGCCCTTCATCTCGAGCCGCCCGGCGAATTCGTAGCGCCCCCCGGCGCCCGGCGTCGCGCCGCTCGCCTCGAAGATCGCCTGCGGATGCCGGGCCACATCGAACCATTCCGGGCGCCGGGTCTCGGCGGCGTACTCCTCGGCGCCGGGGCCCAGCTCGAAGCTGGCGGTGTCGATCACGATCCGCGCCCGCGCGTTCGCGGGGTCGGCGGGATCGAAGTCCACCGTCGCGTCGAAACGGGCGAAGCGGCCTTCGACCGGTACCCCCATCTGGGTGAACACCGCCTTGACATGGCTGGCATCTGCCGCCGTACCGGATTGCGCGCCGGCCAGGCCGACGAGGGCCACGAGGGCAGCGGCCGCGAACAGGCCGGCGAGGCGCCGGCGATACATCCGGATCATCGGGAGGTCTCCATGGTGGGGTTCCTGCGCCAGCGCGGCAGCATGCGCAGCAGCGTCTCGTCGCGGTCGAAAAGGTGGTGCTTGAGGGCGGCCGCAACGTGGATCACGACGAGGGTGGCAAGGGTCCAGTTGAGCCACTGGTGGACCTGGACCAACACATCCTTGAGGGCCGCGTCGGGAGCGACGAGATCGGGCAGCGGCACCAGGCCGAGCCACACCGTCGTGACCCCGGCTGCGGAGCTGTACAGCCAGCCCGACAGGGGTATCGCGACCAGCAGGGCATAGAGCCCGGCATGGCCGAGCCTCGCCGCCCGGCGCTGCCAGGCCGGCATCGGCAACAGCGCGGGCGCCGGCCTGTACAGGCGCCAGGCCAGCCGGATCCAGGCGAGGAAAAACACCGTCACCCCGATCCACTTGTGCCAGGAGACGAGTTGCAGCTTGCGCGGCGACAGGCGCATGTCGACCATCAGCAGCCCGATCGCGAAGCCGGTGATCACCAGCGCGGCGACGAGCCAGTGCAGGCCGATCGCAACCGCGCCGTAGCGGGCCAGCGTTGCGTCGCCACGGATGTCGGCCCCCCCGTTGCCGCCCATGCCGCCATTCATGCCGGTGCCTCGCCGTGCTCGTTCCGGTCGGCGGGTTCGCCCGAGGCGGTCGGGGCGGCCGCGGTGGCGAGGAAACGATCACGCAATTCGACCAACGCCCGCATGATCCGCCGGCTGCCCTCCTCGTCCAGGCCATCGAAGGCCGGGGCAAGGTGGGCGACATGCGCCGGGAATACCTGCTCGAAGCGGTCGACGCCGGCCGGGGTCAGGACAACGATCGTGCTGCGCCCGTCGTGGGGCGCGGCGCGCCGGGACACCAGGGCGGCGGCCTCGAGCCGGTCGATGACGCCAGTCAGGGTGCCCTTGGTGATCAGGGTGCGCTGGCCGAGTTCGCGAAAGCTCATGCCCGGGGTGTTCCCGAGGGTCGCGATCACGTCGAACTGGGCCGGGGTCAGGCCGAGACGGCGCACATGCCGGGCCGACAGCGCCTCGAAGGCCTGCCAGGACTCGGCGAGCAGCCGCACGATGGCGAGGTTGGCGCGCTGTCGCAGGCCGGGATCGAGCATGCTCTCACTCCATGTTGGTCCGCATTAGTACGAACCGAGAGTGAAACCTTACACATCGATCATGGTGCAGCGTCCGAAGCCGGAACAGACGGCTACGGATTCGGGCGCAGGGCAAGGCGGGGCACCGCAGACAGTACGGTCGGTACGGCAAGGCGTCCCAACGCCGTCATGCGCCCGAAGCCGGGGCCGCCGTCAGGCGCGGGCGGCGAGTTCGGCAGCGCGACCGATATAGGTGGCGGGCGTGAGCGTGCGCAGGCGACTGCGCGCCTCCTCGGGGATCTCGAGGGAATCGACGAAACGGGCGATCTCGTCGGGACCGATCGCCTTGCCGCGGGTCAGCGCCTTGAGCTTCTCGTAGGCCTCCGGCACCCCGTGCAGGCGCATCACCGTCTGGATCGGCTCGGCGAGCACTTCCCAGGCGGCGTCGAGGTCTTCGGCCAGGCGCGCCCGGTCGACCTCGAGCTTGTCGATGCCGCGCAGGGCGCTGTCGTAGCCGAGCAGCGAGTAGCCGAGCGCGACGCCGATGTTGCGCAGTACCGTCGAGTCGGTGAGGTCACGCTGCCAGCGCGAGATCGGCAGCTTCGCGGACAGGTGGCCGAGCAGCGCATTGGCCAGTCCGAGGTTGCCCTCGGAGTTCTCGAAGTCGATCGGGTTGACCTTGTGCGGCATGGTCGATGAGCCGATCTCGCCCTCCTTGAGCCGCTGGCGGAAGTAGCCGAGCGACACATAGCCCCAGACGTCGCGGTCGAAGTCGATGAGGATGGTGTTGACCCGCGCCAGCGCATCGAAGAGCTCGGCCATGTAGTCGTGCGGCTCGATCTGGATCGTGTACGGATTGAACTCGAGCCCGAGCGACTCGACCACGCCGCGCGAGAAGGCCTCCCAGTCGATTTCCGGGCAGGCCGCGACATGGGCGTTGTAGTTGCCGACCGCGCCGTTGAGCTTGGCGCGAATCCGCACCGCGGCCACGCCTTGGGTGGCCCGCTCGAGCCGCACCAGCACATTGGCCATTTCCTTGCCCAAGGTCGTCGGCGAGGCGGTCTGGCCGTGGGTGCGCGAGAGCATCGGCAGGCCCGCATGCTCGTGGGCGAGCGCGCGCAGGCGGGCGGCGAGCGCGGCGAGCGCCGGCAGCACGACCTCGTCGCGGGCGGCGCGCAGCATCAGCGCATGCGAGGTGTTGTTGATGTCCTCGGAAGTGCAGGAAAAATGGATGAACTCGCTCGCGGCCAAGAGCTCGGGCTGCGCCGCGACGGTTTCGCGCAGGAAGTATTCGACTGCCTTGACGTCGTGGTTGGTGACCCGCTCGATCGCCTTGATGCGCGCCGCCTCGGCGTCGCCGAAGCGCTCGACCACCGCCCGCAACGCGGCCCGGCCGGCCGGCGACAGCGGCGCGAAGCCGGCGATGCCTGCGTCCGACAGGGCGATCAGCCATTCCACCTCGACACGGGTGCGCTCGCGCATGAATGCGGCCTCGGAGGCCAGGCCGCGCAGGGCCGCGACCTTGCCGGCATAGCGGCCGTCGAGCGGCGACAGGGCGTTGAGTTCGAAGGACTGGCTGGCGGAAACGGTCATCGGTGTCGGGAATGCGGGGCGATATGGGCGAATGCTAGCACCGCCGGCCCACTCGCCGCCCCGCCGCCCCGCGTCGGCTTCGGATTCGGGTGCAGGACAAGGCGGGGCGCCGAAGACAGTGCGGTTGCACGGCGAG
>CAYZBJ010000010.1:0-39577 GCA_964476625.1 uncultured Burkholderiaceae bacterium
GGCGGCGAGAACCTGTTCGCCGCCCTTCCAGATCGACTGGTGGCAATGCATCCCCGAACCGTTGTCGCCCACCACCGGCTTGGGCATGAAGGTCGCGGTCTTGCCGTAGCTGTGGGCCACGTTGTGCACGACGTACTTCAGGCGCTGGGTCCAGTCGGCGCGGGTGACCAGTTCGGCGAAGCGGGTGCCGATCTCGCACTGGCCGGCACCGGCCACCTCATGGTGGTGCACCTCGACGGGCACGCCCATCTGCTCGAGGATCAGGCACATCTCCGAGCGCATGTCCTGCAGCGAATCGACCGGCGGGACTGGGAAGTAGCCGCCCTTGACGGTGGGCCGGTGGGCGAGGTTGCCGCCCTCGAACTCCTTGCCGGTCGACCAGGAGGCTTCCTCGCTCGCGATGCGGAAGAAGGCGCCGCTCATGTCGTTGCCCCAGGTGACCGAGTCGAAGACGAAGAACTCGGGCTCGGGGCCGAAATAGGCGGTGTCGCCCAGGCCGCTCGACTTCAGGTAGGCTTCCGCCCGGCGTGCGAGCGAGCGCGGATCGCGCTCGTAGCCCTTGCCATCCGAGGGTTCGACGACGTCGCAGGTCAGCAGCAGGGTGGACTCTTCCCGGAACGGATCCATCACCGCGGTGGCCGGGTCCGGAATGAGCAGCATGTCGGAGGCCTCGATGCCCTTCCAGCCGGCGATCGAGGAGCCGTCGAAGGCATGGCCCGAGCTGAACTTGTCCTCATCGAACTGCGACACCGGCACCGACACATGCTGTTCCTTGCCTCGTGTGTCGGTGAACCGGAAATCGATGAACTTGACCTCGTTGTCCGAGACCATCTTGATCACGTCTTTGGCCGTGGCCATGAGCGGCTTCTCCTGGGTTGCTAGATGCAGACTTGATGGGTGTTTCGTCCGGACAAACCGGCTCTTGCGAGTCGCACGATTCTCGGGGTTTTCCGGTTCGCCAGCAATGCAGCACGGGAATAGCAGCTTCCATGCCACCACCCAAAAGCCGGATTCGGCAGTCCTTGGGGACACCACCCGGGTCGATGCATGGCGGATGCACCATGACGGAGCGCCCCATCATGGGGCGCCTTGTCATTCAATGCGCCATCATGGTGCCATATCAGTCAACACCTGCCGGGTTCGAGCGGCCTCGGGGTCGGCAGACACGGGCTCAGTGGCCGCAGGCCCGGCTACCCGCCATTACCCGGCCTTCCAGTCGGCGTAGCGCTCGCGCAGCCGCGCCTTCCAGAACTTGCCCGTCGATGTGCGGGGAATCTCGTCGATGAATTCGACCGCATCGGGCAGCTGCCAGCTCGCGAACTGGCCGGAAAGGTGCTGGCGCAAGGCCTCGGCATCCAGGCTTGCGCCGGGCTTGAGTACCACGCAGGCGAGCGGCCGTTCGGCCCACTTCGGATGCGGGACCGCGATCACGGCGGCTTCGGCCACCGCCGGATGCGCCATGATCGCGTTCTCGAGGTCGACCGAGCTGATCCATTCGCCTCCGGATTTGATCAAATCCTTTGTTCTATCGGCAATTCGCATGAATGCATGGGAATCGACTGCGGCAACATCCCCGGTACGCAGCCAGCCATCCTCGGTGAACTTGTCGGGATCGTCGCCATCGCCATGGTAGGAGCCGGTGATGTACGGCCCGCGTGACTGCAGCTCACCGACCGTCTCCCCGTCCCAGGGGCAGATGCGGCCTTCGTCGTCGACCAGCCGGATCTCGACCAGGGGCACCGGGATGCCTGCCAGGGCACGCCGCCGGAACCACTCGTCCTCGTCGGCATCGGCGAGCTCGGGCTTCTGGTTGAAGACGGTGGCCAGCGGCGAGGTCTCGGTCATGCCCCAACCCTGGGCGAGTTCGACCCCGTTGCGGGCGAAGGCGCGGATCAGCGATTCGGGGGCGGCCGAGCCGCCCACCAGGCTGCGCATGCCCTCGGGCAGCTTCCAGCGCCCCGGATGGGCCTCGAAGGTCTGGATGAGGGACAGCCAGATGGTCGGCACACCGAGCGACAGGGTCGGCGGCACCGCCTGGATCAGGTCGAGGAGGTCTTCCGGATGCAGGTGCGGGCCAGGGAAGACCAGCTTCGCGCCAGCCATGACCCCCGCATAGGGGATCCCCCAGCTGTTGGCATGGAACATCGGGGTGACCGGCAGGATCACGTCGCGCGAGCCGACGCGCACCGAGTCGGGCAAGGCGGCGACCAGCGAATGCAGGACCGTCGAGCGGTGCGAATAGACCACGCCCTTCGGTCGGCCGGTGGTGCCGGAGGTGTAGCACATCGAGGTCGGGTCGTTCTCGTCGTGGCCGACGTAGTCGAAGGCCTCGGCTTCCTCGGGCGAGGCCAGCATCTGCTCGTAGTCCTCGAGCGCCGGCGCTCCCTCGATCGCCCCATGGCTCTCGAGCGGCTTGCCGGAGAAGCGGTAGACGAACACCCGCTCGAAGCGGTGCAGCGGCGCGACCTTGGTGAGCAGCGGCAGGAGCACGTCGTCGATGATCAGGAAGCGGTCCTCGGCATGGCCGGCGATCCAGCCGATATCGTCGGGGGCCAGGCGCAGGTTCAGGGTGTGCATGACCCCGCCCGCAGCCGGAATGCCGAAGTAGGCCTCCAGGTGGGCATGGTGGTTCCAGCACAGGGTGGCGACCCGGTCGCCCTTGCGCAGGCCAGCCGCGAGCAGGCCCGCGGCCAGCCGGCGGGTGCGCTCGCGGAACTCGCGATAGGTATGCCGCACCAGCGACTTGTCGGGGAGGCGGGAAATCACCTCCTGCTCGGGGAAGACGGTTCCGGCCCGCTCCACGAAATCATTCAGTGACAGGGGCCGCTGCTGCATCGTCGTCTTCATGGTGTCTCCTCGTTGGCGAACGGCTCGCCCGCTGGATGGGCAGCGCCGCTATCGCAGCGATCTTAAGTGGCGGCGACCACAGGCCGCAACTCTCCGAGGGGCCGTAGAAACCCGGGGCTGCGGCGCGCCGCACGAATCGTCGATGGGATGCCTGGCGATCCCGGTCGACCTCAGGGCGTGTCGGCCGACGAATCCGGCGGCGCATCGGGCAGGAAACGCTCCTGCAGCTCGTTCAGGAAGCGCCGACCGAGGGCGGTCGGCCGGATGCGGGTCGGGTCCGGATCGAGCAGGCCATCGGCGGTGGCCTGCGCGAGCGACTTGCCGAAGGCATCCATGCCCAGTCCGGTATGGGCGGCAAAAAGCGCGGCCGGCACGCCATCGACCAGGCGCAGCGCGTTCAACATGAACTCGAAGCACAGGTCGGCGCGCGCCAGCCGCCGGACGAGCTCGACCGGTTCGCCGTCGGCCACCGCCTGCCGGTAGCGCGCCGGATGGCGCCAGCGCTGCTCGCGCTCGATGCGGTCGTGGAAGCTCAGCTTGCCGTGCGCCCCGGCGCCGATGCCGAGGTAGTCGCCGAACTGCCAGTAGTTCAGGTTGTGGCGCGAACGGTGTCCCTGGCGCGCCCAGGCGGAGACCTCGTAGTTCTCCAGCCCGGCGCCCCCCAGGACGGCTTCGACCATTTCCTGCATGTCGGCGGCCTGGTCCTGGTCGGGCACCGTGGGCGGATGCACCGCGAAGAGCGTGTTGGGCTCGATCGTCAGGTGGTAGCACGAGAGGTGCGGCGGACGGTAGGCTAGCGCGGCCCGCAGGTCAGCCTCGCATTCGGCGAGCGACTGGCCGGGCAGCGCGTACATCAGGTCGATGTTGAAGGTCTCGAAGCTGCGCGCCGCGGTCTCGATCGCCGCGCGCGCCTGGTCACCGTCGTGGATCCGCCCGAGCGCACGCAGCGCCTGGTCGGAAAAGCTCTGCACCCCGATCGAGAGCCGGTTGATGCCGGCCTGCGCAAACCCCTCGAAGCGCTCGCGCTCGAAGGTGCCGGGATTCGCCTCCATGGTGATCTCGGCGCCCGCCACCAGCGGCACCCGCGCCCGGATGCCCGCCAGCAGGCGGTCGATCGCCTCGGGCGAGAACAGGCTCGGCGTGCCGCCGCCGAGGAAGACGGTCTGCACGCTGCGGCCCCAGATCCGCGGCAGGGCCGATTCGAGGTCGGCGATCAGGGTATCGACGTAGCCCTGCTCGTCGAGCTCGCCGCGCTGCTCGTGGGAGTTGAAGTCGCAGTACGGGCACTTGCGCACGCACCACGGCAGGTGCACATAGACCGACAGCGGTGGCGGCGGCACCACCCCGGCGGCGACCGATGCCGCCGCCGGGCGCAGGGAAACCACCTGTCGGCGCATCTCAGCCATTGCTGCCGGCTGCCGCGCCCATGGCCGCCGCCTCAGTCATCGCCGCCCATCATCTCAAGCATCGCCGCGGGCTTCCGCCTCCGCGCGCAGCCGGGCGACGAGTCGCACCAATGCCCTGCCCCGATGGCTGAGCGCATTCTTGCGGGCAGCCGGCAGTTCGCCCGCGGTGAGTTCCTCGCCATCGGGCAGGAACAGCGGGTCGTAGCCGAAGCCGCCGCTGCCGCGCACGGCATCCACGATCCGGCCATGCCAGCTGCCTTCGGCGATCAGCGGACGGGGATCGTCGGCATGGCGCAGCATGACCAGCGCGCAGTGGAAGAAGGCGCGCCGGTCCGCGGGATCGGGCCGGTCGGCGAGCGCCGCGAGCAGGCGTGCATTGTTGGCCGCATCACCCGGTTCGCCGCCGGCGGCGGCCGAGTAGCGCGCCGACAGCACGCCGGGGGCGCCGTCCAGGGCCAGCACGCAGAGCCCGGAATCGTCGGCGAGCGCCGGCAGGCCGGTATGGCGACTCGCGTGGCGGGCCTTGGCGAGCGCGTTCTCGACAAAGCTCGGCCAGGGCTCCTCGGCGTCGGCGACGCCCAGCGCACCCTGCGCGAGCAGTTCCATGCCGAGGGGCGCCAGCAAGGCGGTGAGTTCGGCGAGCTTGCCGGCATTGCCCGACGCCAGCACGACCCGCTGGCCGGGCATCACCGCGCCGACGGGTTCGACGAGAGCGGCGCCGGCGATGGCAGCGCCAGCGCCTCGCGCTGGATCGTGACGAGTTCGGCGATGCCGTTGCCGGCGTAGTCGAGCAGGCGCTCGAGCTGGGCCCGCGAGAAAGCCTCGCCCTCGGCGGTGCCCTGGACTTCGACGATGCCGCCCTGCCCGGTCATCACGACGTTGCAGTCGGCATCGCAGTTGGAGTCCTCGTCATAGTCGAGATCGAGCACCGGCTCGCCCCGGTAGAGCCCCACCGAGACGGCGGCGACATGGTCGCGGACCGGCTCGCCCGCCAGCAGGCCGGCCGCGCGCAGGCCCGCCACCGCATCGGCGGCCGCGACGAAGGCGCCGGTGATCGCAGCGCACCGGGTGCCGCCATCGGCCTGGAGCACATCGCAATCCAAGGTCAGGGTCCGCTCGCCCAGCGCGCGCCTGTCGAAGACCGCGCGCAGGCTGCGCCCGATCAGGCGCTGGATCTCCTGGCTGCGGCCCGACTGGCGGCCGCTGGCGGCCTCGCGACCGGACCGGGTGTGCGTCGAGCGCGGCAGCATTCCGTACTCGGCGGTGAGCCAGCCTTCGCCGGCGCCGCGCAGGAACCCCGGCACCTTGTCCTCGACGCTCGCGGTGCACAGCACCCGGGTGTGGCCGAACTCGACCAGCACCGAGCCTTCCGCGTAGCGGGTGAACCCGCGGGTGATCCTGACGACCCGCATCTCGTCGGGACGGCGTCCGCTCGGACGGTTCATGCACTGCCTCCACTACGTTCGATCGCGCGACGGATTTCGGCGATCGTGCGTTCGATTTCGTCTTCGGACAGGTCTTCGCCTGCGCCGGGCTCCTCGTCGATCGGCCCGAGCGCGATCGTCGTGGTGATCGCGCCGTCGGGCACGCTCGCCGACGACAGGCCCTCGCCGAAGCCGTCGCCCTCCCAGCGCATCGCCACCGCGGTGGCGTTGTCCGCGACCTGGCCGAGGGTCTCGACCGCATCGCGCACCAGCATCGGGATGCTCTCCGCGACCGGGGTGCCGGACAGGCGGTCGCAAACGGCGCCCTCGTCATAGGCCGACCAGACGCCGTCACTGCACAGCATCAGGAGGTCGCCCGGCTCGAGTTCGGGCGCCCCGCCCAGCTCGATGGTGGGCTCGAAGGGCGAGCCGAGGCAGTTGAGCACCTTGTTGCGCTCCGGGTGCGTCTCCTGCTCGTGCGGCTGTATGAGGCCGAGGTTGAGGAGGTTCTGCACCTTGGAGTGGTCCTGGGTGCGCGCCAGGCAGAGCCCGCGGCGAATCCAGTACAACCGGGAGTCGCCTGCGTGGGCCCACCAGGCTCGGCCGTCCTGGACGATGCAGGCCACCACCGTGGTGCGGGGCGACTCGGGCAGGCGATGCAACTGCTGGTAGCGCAGGATCTCGCGATGGCCGTGGCGCAGGGTGCGATCGAGAAAGCCCGCCGGGTCGTCGAGCGACGGCCTGGCCGCCTGCTGGAAGTCGGCCGCGGCGGTCTGCATCGCGATCTGGGCCGCCACTTCGCCGCGCAGGTGCCCACCCATGCCGTCGGCGACGATCATCAGCAGGGTGTCGCGCGTGAAGCAGTAGCCCATGCGGTCCTGGTTGCCCGCCCGCTGGCCGATGTCGGTGTCCTGGTAGATGGAGAAGCGCAACAAGGACTCCACGTTGTCAGCCCGGCAAGCTCAGCGAGCCGCTGCGATCCTCGCGCCTGCGGAACGGCAGGCGCGCGGTGAGGCTGTCGATCCAGCGCCCGAAGGAACGATCGGGCGGCTGGGAGCCCGACTGGCGGGCGATCCTGCGCAGCGCGCGCTGCAGCGCGAAAACGCTCTGCGGCCGCTCGAGCGGGCTCAGCTTGAGGCACCAGGCCACCAGCTCGACCAGCGGCACCGAATAGGCGCCCGAGTCGGCCAGCCGGGCGATCGTCGCCGGCAGCTTGTCCTCGAGCTCGCGCTTGTCGGCCGGCTGCGGCGGAGCGCCGGCCATGCAGGCGAACATGCTTGCCCCGAGGCTGTAGACATCGGACCAGGGCCCGAGCTGGCGGTTGCGCCGGTAGAGCTCGGGAGCGGCGAAACCCGGGGTGTACATCGGGAACAATTTGGGGCCATCGGCATCGAGCGCCCGGCGCGCCGCGCCGAAGTCGAGCAGCAGCGGCGTGCCGTCCAGGCGCAGGTAGATGTTGGCGGGCTTGAGGTCGAGGTGCAGCAGGCGGTTGGCATGGACCTCGCGAAGGCCGTTCATCACCTGGGTGAAGACCGCCACGATGTGCCGCTCGGCCAGCACCCCCCGGGGGCCCTTGCCCCGGTTGCGCAGGACGAGCTCCTGCAGGCTGCGCCCGCGCTCGTAGGCCATCACCATGTAGACGGTGTCGTTGGCCCGGAAGAAATTGACCACCCGCACCACGTTGGGATGGAAGATCTGGGCGAGCGAACGGCCTTCCTCGAAAAAGCACTTGAGGCCATTGCGGAAGGTCGCGAGGTTCTTTTCCTCGATGGACGGCACGAGTTCGCCCGCCTGCCGCTTGACCAGGGAGCTGGGGAGGTATTCCTTGACCGCGAATTGCTCGCCGTGGGTGTCCTCGGCGAGATAGACGATCGAGAAGCCGCCGCTGGCGATGCGCCTTACGATACGATAACCGCCGATCTCGAGCCCGTCGGGCAGCGGTGCATTTGTCTGCGAGCCCATCCGCGGGATTTTACGGGTCTTTCGGCATTCGAGGAGAACCAGTGGCCCAACCGTCGCGGGCGCACCGCATCCAGAGCATGACCGGCTACGCCAGCGGCACCCGCGAGACGCCCCTCGGGCAGCTCGTCGTCGAATGGCGCAGCGTCAATTCCCGTTACCTCGACCTCGCCTTCCGGGTGCCGGACGAGTTGCGGGCCGCCGAACCGGCCCTGCGCGCCGCCATCACCAATGCCGCCCGCCGCGGCAAGATCGAATGCCGCATCGGCCTGCGCAGCCGGCCGCTGGGAGCGGATGCCCGGGTCGACGAGCAACTCGTCGAGCGCCTGCTCGCGAGCGCCGCCCAGCTGCGCGAACGCGACCCCGAACTTGCGCCGGCCAGCGTCGGCGACCTGCTGCGCTTTCCCGGCCTTTTCGCCGAAGCCGGCTCGCCCGAGACCCTGGTCCCGCAGGCGGTCGAACTCGGCACCAGCCTGCTGACCGAGTTCACCGCCACCCGCGAGCGCGAAGGCGAGCGTCTCGTGGCGGTGATGCTCGAACGGCTCGACGCCATGGCCGCCCTGGTCGCCACCCTGCATGAACGCACACCCGAACTGCGCGCCGCCTACGAAGCCCGGTTGACCGAACGCATCGAAGCGGCGATCGAAGCCGCCCCCGGCGCCGCCGCCCTGCCCGCCGACGAAACCATGGCGCGCATCCGCCAGGAAGTCGCCGCCTACGGCCTGAAGATCGACGTCGCCGAAGAGATCGACCGGCTATCGACCCACATCGACGAATGCCGCCGCATCCTCGCCGGCGCCGGTCCTGTCGGCAAGCGGCTCGACTTCATGGTGCAGGAGCTCAACCGGGAGGCGAACACGCTGGGGTCGAAGGCCGCCGCGGTGGATCTGACCCGGACCGCGGTGGACCTGAAGGTGTTGATCGAACAGGTAAGGGAGCAGTTGCAGAATCTGGAGTGATGGGTCAGTGGCGGGCCCACTGCGGCAACGCGATCAACGCATTGGTATCGAAGTGAATCACGACGGCTCGGCGGTGCGCTGCTTGTCGTCCGCATGACGCATGGCAATGTCCGTTATGGTGTGTCGTCATGGCCATAACAGCATGGCCGGATCGACCGGATCCGCTACATCGAGACCCAAGCGTGAACACAGCATCCCCGCTCGCCGGCCGCCTGGCACTCCAGCGCGAGGCCTTCCTGCGCGACGGCGCGCCATCGCTCGCGCAGCGCCGCGCGGATCTCGCCAGGCTCAAGCGCGCCCTCATCGCCCGCAAGGGCGAGCTCGAGGCGGCCCTGAACGCAGACTTCGGCCACCGCTCGACCCACGAGACCGCCATCCTGGAAGTCTTGACGGTCGTGCAGGGCATCAGCTACCTCAGCCGCAATCTGCGCAAATGGATGCGCCCGGGCCGGCGACAGGTTCCCCTGCACTCCCGGCCGGCACGCGCCTACGTCGTCTACCAGCCATTGGGCGTGGTCGGCATCGTATCGCCCTGGAACTATCCGCTGTCGCTGGCCCTGATGCCCCTGGCGACCGCGTTGGCGGCGGGCAACCGCGCCATGCTCAAGCCGTCGGAGCACACGCCAGCCACCAGTGCGCTGATGGAGACCATGCTGGCCGACCTGTTCCACCCCGAGCAGGTCGCGGTGGTCCAGGGCGATGCGGCCGTGGGCGCGGCGTTCGCGGCGCTGCCCTTCGATCATCTGGTGTTCACCGGCAGCACGGCTGTCGGCCGTGCGGTGATGAAGGCCGCGGCGGACAATCTCGTACCGGTGACCCTGGAGCTGGGCGGCAAGTCGCCGGTCGTCGTCGAACGGGGCCACGCCGTGGCAGCCGCCGCCAGCATCGCCTACGGCAAGCTCGCCAATGCCGGGCAGACCTGCATCGCCCCCGACTACCTGCTGCTGCACGAGAGCGATGTCGAGGCCTTCATCGGCGCGTTCGACGACGCCGTCAAGCGGCTCTATCCCGATGGCCCCAGCGGCGACGACTACACGTCGATCATCAACGACCACCACCACCAGCGACTCATGGCGCTGCTCGACGATGCCCGCACCAAGGGTGCGAGGATCGTGGAATCTGGCCATCGCCCGCGGCAGGCGAGCGATCGTTCCCACACCCTGGCCCCCGCCCTCGTGCTCGATGTCACCGACGACATGCGCATCATGCGGGAGGAAGTCTTCGGGCCGCTGCTGCCGGTGCGCACCTGCGCCGACATCGACGAGGCGATCGCCTTCATCAATGCCCGCCCGCGTCCGCTCGCGCTGTACTATTTCGGCCCGGCCGGTGGCAATCGCGACAGGCTCCTCGCCGAGACGACGTCCGGCAACGTCACCGTGAACAACACGCTGATGCATTACGCCCAGGACGACCTGCCTTTCGGCGGCGTCGGCGCGAGCGGCATCGGCGCCTACCATGGCGTCGAAGGGTTCCGGGCGCTCAGCCACGCCAGGGGCGTGCTGGTGCAGGGCCGCCGCAACCTCGCCGACCTGCTGCGGCCGCCCTACGGCCGGATGGCCAGGCTGATCCTGAAGGCGATGTTGCGTTAACGACCATCAGGGGGAGGCCATCGATCAACCAGGTACGCGGGCCATCGATGTCCGGGCACGCCCGATCCGCATGTCGGGGCTCGACCCGTCCGGCCATGTCGATGCCGGTGATCGAGACCTGCCGGTTCAACCGTGACCATCGGACTTCCGGCCGATGGCGCGCGGGGATAGACTGTTTCATCCTTCGTTCAGCACCACCCGCCAGCAATGAGCGACCCGATGAATGCCGTAGTCGAGCCCATGCGCCGCAAGTGGTCGGTCGATGACTACGTCCGGCTCGGCGAGGCCGGCATCCTCCCGGAGGACGCCCGCATCGAGCTGATCGAAGGAGACCTGGTCGACATGCCGCCGATCGGGACGGGCCATGCGTCGGTCGACATCCGCCTGAACCGCTTGCTGGTGCGCCGGGCCGCGGACGATGCGATCGTCTCGGTCGGCCACCCGGTGAGGCTGCCCCCCTGGTCGATGCCGCAGCCCGATTTCATGCTGCTCAAGCCCCGTTTCGACGACTATTCCAGCCGCCACCCGGGTGCCGGCGACGTTCTGCTGGCCATCGAGGTTTCCGATTCATCGTTGCGCTACGACCGGGTCACGAAGGCCCGCGTCTACGCATCGCACGGCGTGCGCGAATACTGGGTCGTCGAAGTCGGTGCGCGCCGCCTGCACCTGTTCCGCGAGCCGGTGGCCGCCGAGGGGCGCTTCGCATCGGTGCAGCAGCTCGAAACACCGTTCACGGTCACGGCGCAGGCTTTGCCACGGATCACGATTGCATCAGCCGAGATCTGGCCGGACGCCACTTCGGCTCCAGACGCATAGGGCGCCGCAACACCTGGCCGACGCTGACTGGGCTACCCCTCCGGCGGCTGCGCGGCCCGCGCCCGCGCGACGAGTTCGACCAGCACCTTGCGCAGCTGCGCCGGCTCGGCCAGCGGCGCATCGAACTCGAGCCGCTCGATCCGGTCGCCGCTCATCATGTCGATGCCAAAGGGGTCGATCGATACGATCCGCCAGTCGCCCGGCTCGGCGCGGCACAGCCGCGTCGCGTACAGCGCGACGGCATCGGCATGGTCGCTGTTCATATGCTCGACCGCAGTGCGCTCGTGGGCGGCGAGCGCCACCAGCGGCGCGGTAAGGACACCGGGCTCCGAGGCATCGGCAACAGCAACGGCATCGATACCACCATCATCACGGCCATCCGCATCGGCCCCGCCGAGCCTCCCGCTGCCAAGCAGATCATCGCGGCCGAACTCGAAGGCCCGGCCGAAGCCGCCGACCAGCACCGCGCGCTGCGGCTCGAGCCGGAAGAACGCAAAGTCGCCGAAGCCGACATAGCGCTCGGCCTTGGGGTGGCGTGCCAGGAAGCGCCCACGCACCCGTCCATCCGCTTCCGAATCACGCGGCAAGCGCCGCGCGAGCCCCACCACCGAGAGGCGCGGATGGGCCAGCGGGTCGCCACGGCCCGGCTCGCCGAGCAGCAAGGTGCAGCGTGGATCGGTGTCGAGCGCCACGGTATGCGGCGACAGCGAGGACAGCAGCATCACCGGCACGCCGTCGATGTCAGGCGCCACCGCGGCGCGGCTCGCATAGGGGTGCCCGCTGCCCGGCTCGAGCACGGCCAGCGCGCCGAAGCGGGCCGTGCTCACCAGCCGACGCCCGAGCGTCCGCGCCTTGTCGTCGATCGGCTGGAGAACGGGATCCCTGGTGCTCATCGCCCGGCCTTCGCTTTTCGCCAAAAACCGATTCTCGCGTACATCCCGGCCATGGCAGCGCGTCGAAACCGCGGAACCCGACCGACCCTACAGCCCCAGCGCGGCGATCCCCGCGCGCGCCACCTGCGCGTCCTCGTTCGACTTCACCCCGCTCACGCCGACCGCGCCGAGGTAGTGTCCGTCCTTGACGATGGGCACCCCGCCTTCGAGCATGCCGCTGAGCTCCGGCGCGCTCAGGAAGGACGCACGCCCGCCGTTGATCATGTCTTCGTACGACTTGCTCTCGCGACGTCCCATGGCGGCGGTCCTGGCCTTGGCCGGTGCGATGTGCGCCGAGATCGGCGCAGCGCCATCGAGGCGCTGGAGCCACAGCAGATGGCCGCCATCGTCCACGATGGCGATGCTCACCGCCCAATCGTTCTTGATGGCTTCGGCCTCGGCGGCCTGAGCGATGAGCTTGAGGTCGACGAGTTCCAGGATGGGCTTGTTCTTCATGGTTCTTGCTCCTGATTGATGGACTGGCGATGCGGGTCCCCCTTGGGCAACAGGTCCCGCAGGTAATCCCGGCTCTTCCACTCCGGCGCCGGCGGCGTCCCCTGCCCCGGGCGCGGTACATAGGGTGAGGCCATCGAGGCCGGATCGAGGGCCTGCTCGAAGTCCGGCAGGTAACGCGGGCAGTTCGGATACATCTCGCACTCCACCCGCACCACGAGCCTGGCGCCATGGTGGCTGGCAACCACCGCCGGGTCGTCGATGATCGTCGCGCGGCCGTTGATCCGCATCCGCAGGGACTTGCCGTCGAAGCGCAGGAAGAGCAGTCCGACGTTCGGGTTGCGCGCGATGTTGCCGAGGGTTCGGTACATGGAGTTGCCATCGTACTCGGGGAACTCGATGAGGTTCGGGCCCACGATCCGCACGAAGCCGGGATCGCCCGACTTGATGCTGCAGTCGACGTAGTCGCCCCAGGTGGTGGCGATGAAGAAGAACGGCGCGTTCTCGATCAGCTCGCGGTCGGCGTCCCAGAACTCGCCATGGCGGCGATGGCGCTCGAGCGCATCGGCCACCCGCCGGCCGTCGAAGCGGTCCTGGAGCTCGCGCATGCCTTCGTGGAAGAACGGTCGGTCGGCCATGGTGTCTCCTCGGTTGACGGGTCGACAGGTTCTCACCCTGAACCTGTGCACGGACCCATTGTTGGCAGGTTGGTAAGATACCCGCCTGACAAGATGCCGGCGGGCAAGCCGGGGCAAGGCGTGGCGCCTTGCCCGACGACCCGGCCCGACGACACCCGATGAACCCCATCCCGCAATCAGGCAGCCTGTTCGTGGTCTCCGCCCCCTCGGGCGCCGGCAAGACCTCGCTGGTGCGCGCCCTGCTGGGTGAGCAACCCAATCTCCGGCTGTCGGTTTCCTGCACCACCCGCCCCGCCCGGCCGGGCGAGGTCGACGGGATCGACTACGAGTTCCTCGACCGCGCCGAATTCACCCGCCGCCGCGATGCCGGCGATTTCCTCGAATGGGCCCAGGTCCACGACAACCTCTACGCCACCTCCCGGGCCTGGATAGAGGGCCGGATGGCCGCCGGCGAGGATGTCATCCTCGAGATCGACTGGCAGGGTGCGATGCAGGTCCGCCGGCAGTTCCCCCGCGCGGTGCTCGTCTTCATCGCGCCGCCCTCGATCGACGAACTGCGCCATCGGCTCGAAAGCCGGGGGCAGGATTCCCCGGCGGTGATCGAGCAACGGATCCAGGCTGCCAGGCCCGAATTGGCCGAGGCCGGTCGGTTCGAATATGTTATTATTAATCAAGAGTTTGCCGGCGCCCTTCGGCAACTCGCCGCGATCGTCGAAGCCTCGCGGTGTCGGTTCGCCCAGCAACGGGTCCGGCATCGCAGCCTGTTCGATGGCCTCGGCATCGATGAAGAGCGCCCCCTTCCGGAGTAAGCATGGCCCGAATCACCGTCGAAGACTGCCTCAAACAGATCCCGAACCGCTTCGAGCTCACCCTCGCGGCCACCTACCGGGCGCGCATGCTTGCCCAGGGCCATGCCCCCAAGGTCGAGTCGCGCGACAAGCCCACCGTGACGGCGCTGCGCGAGATCGCCGCGCAAAAGGTCGGCATCGAGATGCTCAGGCGCGTTCCCACCTGAATCCCTCCGGGCCCGGCGTGCACTTCGGTGCGTGGCCCTGCTTGTGGTCGCTTGTGGTCATTTCCCCCTCGCCGGCGCCCTAGCAATTTCCCCAGTACCCCCAAGTCGGGTAGGCTTGCAGTATGGGGCCTCCTGTAACCGAAACACCTGCCCGGATCCGCGAGACCGCCGGCCCGATTGCCGGCGAGCGGATCATGCCCGGGGCGCTCGGCGCCGACTCACCCGACGGCGGGCGGCCCTACGTCGAATATCGCTTCGGCCCCGGCTCGCATCCCGGCCAGTCGGTCGCGACGCTCGCCAGCCTCACCGAGTCGATCGACTACCTCTCCGAGGAAGACCGGCGCCGGATCCGCGAGGCCTATCGCTTCGGTGACGAGGCCCACCTCGGCCAGTTCCGCAGCAGCGGCGAACCCTACATTTCGCACCCGATCGCGGTCGCCGAGATCTGCGCGAGCTGGAAGCTCGACGCCGACTCGCTGATGGCGGCCCTGCTGCACGACACGATCGAGGATTCCGCGGTCAGCAAGCAGACGATCCATGAACGCTTCGGCCCCCAGGTCGCCGACATCGTCGACGGGCTCTCCAAGCTCGACCGGGTCGCCTTCTCATCCAAGGAGCAGCAACAGGCCGAGAGCTTCCGCAAGATGCTGCTCGCGATGGCGCGCGACGTTCGCGTCATCCTGATCAAGCTCGCCGACCGGCTGCACAACATGCGTACGCTGGACGCGGTCAAGTCCGACAAGCGCAAGCGGATCGCCAACGAAACCCTCGAGATCTACGCCCCGATCGCGAGCCGCCTCGGGCTGTACGTGGTCTACCGCGAGTTGCTCGACCTGTCATTCCGCGCGCTGCACCCGACCCGCTACGACGTGCTCAGGCGCGCGGTGCAAGCCGCGCGCGGCTACCGCCGCGATGCGATCACCAAGGTCTTCGAGGCGGTGCAGACCTGCCTGCCGGCCTTCGGTGTCAAGGCCGAGGTCTACGGCCGCGAGAAAGCGCTCTACGGCATCTACCAGAAGATGCGGATGAAGGGCCTGTCGTTCGCGACGGTCTTCGACATCTACGGCATCCGGGTCATCGTCGACGCCCTGCCGGAGTGCTATCTCGCGCTCGGCGCCCTGCACAACACCTTCAAGCCGGTACCGGGGCGCTTCAAGGACTACGTCGCGATCCCCAAGCTCAACGGCTACCAGTCGCTGCACACGACCCTGCTCGGGCCCTACGGCACGCCGGTGGAATTCCAGATCCGCACCCGCGAGATGCAGCGCTTCGCCGAAGCCGGCGTGGCGGCGCACTGGCTCTACAAGGCCGACGACGACAGCTTCTCCGACCTGCAGAAGCACACCCACCGCTGGCTGCAGTCGCTGCTCGAGATCCAGAACAACACCACCGGCGAAGCGCTCGAGTTCATCGAGCACGTCAAGGTCGATCTCTTCCCCGACGCCGTCTATGTGTTCACGCCGGCCGGTGACATTCGCGCCCTGCCCCGCGGCGCGACCATCATCGACTACGCCTACTCGATCCACACCGACGTCGGCAACCGGGCGGTCGCCGCCAAGATCAACCACGAGCCGACCGAACTGCGCACCGAGCTCGAGAACGGCGACGTCGTCGAGGTGATCACCTCGCAGTCGGCCCGGCCCAATCCGAACTGGCTGAGCTTCGTGCGCACGGGCCGCGCCCGCTCCGAGATCCGGCAGTTCCTGCGCCGCATGAAGTACCACGAGTCGGTCGGCCTCGGCCGGCGCCTGCTCGCGCAGTCGCTCTCGGCCCTGCGGATCGACGCGAGCACCCTCGAGACCCAGGTGCTCGAGCGGGTGGCGCGCGACTCCGGCGCCAAGACCGTCGACGACCTCTATGCCGACATCGGCATCGGCAAGCGGCTCGCCCCCGTCGAGGCCCGTGCCATCGCCCTGCAGCTGAGCGGCAAGACCGCGGCGGCCGCGATCCTCCCACGCCTGACGCCCGTCTTCATCCAGGGCACCGAACAGGGCGCGGTCACCTACGCGAGCTGCTGCCACCCGGTGCCGGGCGACGCCATCATCGGGCACTTGCGCGGCGGCCACGGGCTGGCCCTGCATCGCAACGGCTGCAAGTTCGTCGAGCGCAACCGCCAGAAGGACCCGGACCGCTGGATCGGCGTGCAATGGTCCGACCATACCGACGGGCTGTTCCGGATCGACCTCGAGATCGAGGTCCGCGCCGATCGCGGCGTGCTCGGCAAGGTGGCGGCCGAAGTGGCGGCGTCCGAGGCGAACATCGTCGACGTCCAGATGGAGTCCGACGGCTTCGGCGCCAGTGGCAAGAACGGCCGTATCCGCTTCGGGCTGCAGGTGCGCGACCGCCTGCACGTCGCCCGGGCGCTGCGCAACCTGCGCAAGCTTCCCGACGTCCGCAAGGTCGCCCGCAGCTGAACGGGCTCGCCTTCGGGCGCAGGGCCGCGTTGGGGCGCCTTGTCGTACAACCGTACTGCCTGCGGCGCCCCGCCTTGCCCTGCGCCCGAAGGCGAGCCCGTATACCTATTCCGGATAGTTCACTTCCAGAATTTCCAGTTCCTCGTCGCCCGCCGGGGTGCGCAGTGCGACGACGTCGCCCTCGCGCGCCTTGATCAGCGCACGCGCAACCGGCGCGATCCAGCTGATGCGCCCGGCCGGCGGGTCGACCTCGTCGACCCCGACGATCGTGACGACCTGCTCCTGGCCGTCGCTGCGCAGGTAGCGCACCGTTGCACCGAAGAACACCTGGTCGCGGTTGGGCTGCTGCGAAGGGTCGACCTCGACCGCCGATTCGATGCGCCGGGTCAGGAAGCGGATCCGCCGGTCGATCTCGCGCAGCCGCTTCTTGCCGTAGATGTAGTCGCCGTTCTCGGAGCGGTCGCCATTGGACGCTGCCCAGGAGACGATCGAGACCGTCTCGGGACGTTCGACGTCGAGCAGGCGCAGCAGTTCGGCGCGTAGCGCCGCCAGCCCCGCCGGCGTGATGTAGTTGCGAAACCCGGCGGGCAGTTCCGGCGCGGGAACATCATCGTCGTCGTCCTCGTCCGAGGACTCGCGCACGAAGGCCTTGCTCATCGCGCCGGCTCGCAACCCGCGCTTGCTTCGCCCGCCGGTCTCAAGTGCCGGCGACCGCCATCGCCTCGATCAGGATGGAGCCGCTGCGCTTGGCGCCGCGACGAATCTCGTCGGCGCCGATCGCGACGATGCTGGCGAACATGTCGCGCAGGTTGCCGGCGATGGTGATTTCCTCGACCGGGTAGGCGATTGCGCCGTTCTCGACCCAGTAGCCGCCGGCGCCACGGGAATAATCGCCATTGACGTAGTTGACGCCCTGCCCCATCAGGTCGGTGACGAACAGGCCCGTGCCCAGCCGTCGCAGCATCGCGTCGAGATCATCGCCCGGTTTCGTGCGCCGGCTGCGCAGGCGCAGGTTGTGCGAACCACCGGCATTGCCGGTGGTCGGCAGCCCGAGCTTGCGGGCCGAATAGGTGGACAGGAAATAGCCCTGGATGACGCCGGCGTCGACCACCCGGCGCCGCACGGTGCGCACGCCCTCGCCGTCGAAGGGCGCGCTGCCGGGTTCGCCGGCCAGGGTCGGGTCCTCGATCACGTCGATGTGCGACGGGAATATCCTCTGTCCGACCGAGTCGAGCAGGAAGCTCGACTGCCGGTACAGGGCGCCGCCCGAGAGCGCCTGCGCAAGATGGCCGAGCAGGCCGATGGCAAGGGGCGATTCGAACAGCACCGGCACCTTCCCGGTGGGCAGGCGGCGCGCGCCCAGGCGCGCGAGCGAGCGTTCGGCCGCATAGCGGCCGAGCGTGGCGGCATCGGCGAGACGGTCCGGGCGGGCATCGGCGCTGTACCAGCCGTCGCGCTGCATCTCGCGGCCGCGCTGGGCGATCGGCGAGCACGAGATCGAGTGCCGGCTGTACGGATAGCCGCCGGCGAAGCCGAGGGAATTGGCCAGCAGGAAGCGGCCATGCCCGGCCGACACCGACGCCCCGTCGGAGTTGCGCACCATCGGGCTGGTCGCAAAGGCAGCGTCCTCGGCTTCGCAGGCGAGTGCGATCGCCGCGCCGGCATCGATGTCCCAGGGATGGAAGAGGTCGGGCGCCCGATAACGCCCCGCCAGCAGGTCGGCGTCGGGCAAGCCGGCGCAGTCGTCCTCGGCGGTGAAGCGGGCGATCTGGAAGGCCGCGTCGATCGTCTCGCGCAGCGGCGCGAGCCCGAAATCGCTGCTGCTGGCATGGCCGCGACGCTGGCCGACGTAGACGGTGACGCCGAAGGACTTGTCGCGGGTGTTCTCGATCGTCTCGACCCGCCCCTTGCGGACGTTGACGTTGAGCCCGGTGTTCTCCGCGAGCTCGACGACCGCGTCGGTGGCACCGAGCGATTTCGCGTGGCGCAGGGCCTCGTCGGCCAGCGACCGGAGTTGATCCTCGGTGTATTCGAACATGAGCATTCCGCGATGGGCAGCACGTTATGATATCAGCGCCCCTCGACGAAGCCCGCCATGCCCCGACCCCGGAAACAGGCCCTGCGCCAGACCGACCTGCCGACCGACCCGGCCGACCTGCTCGGGTCCTGGGCCGACGAATCGGGCGGGTCGGACGATTCGGACGAAGCCGACCGGCGCCCGAGCAAGAGTGCGCTCAAGCGCCAGGCCCACGAACTGCAGCGGCTCGGCGACTCCCTCGTTGCGCTGCGCCCCGAGCAGCTCAAGTCGATGCCGATCGGCGAGGCCTTGCGCGACGCGATCGAGCTCGCCCACCGGATCAAGGCGCGCGAAGGCCTGCGCCGCCAGCGCCAGTTGATCGGCAAGCTGATGCGAGACGCCGACGCCGACGCGATCCGCGAAGCGCTCGACCTCGGCTCGGCCAGCCATCGCGCCGAGCTCGCCATGACGCGCGCAGCCGAGGACTGGCGCGAACGGATGATCACCGACACCACGGCGCTGGCGGCGTTTCGCCGCCGTTTCGGTGACGACGATGATCCTGGCCTCGCCCGCCTCGTCGAGGAAGCCCGTGCCGAACGCGCGGGGCTGCGCAGCGGCGGGTCCTACCGCAGCCTGTACCGCAAGCTGCTCGCCGCGATCCGCAGCCAGGACGCCGCCCGCAAGGCCGCCGAATCACAGGACCATCCCCCGGAACACCCGCAGGAACAGCCATGAGCGAAACTCCCGCCACCGACCCGGCGCGCGGCGCCGCGCAGGCGCGCGAGGCTGCCGTAATTCGCATCGGCCTGGTCTCGATCAGCGACCGGGCGGCGGGCGGCATCTACGAGGACAAGGGCATCCCGGCCCTGCGCGAGTGGCTGCGCGATGCGCTCCTGACCCCCTTCGAGCTGGTCGAGCGCCTGATCCCCGACGACCGTCCCGGTATCGAAGCCACCTTGCGCGAACTCGTCGATCGCGAGCGCTGCTCGCTGGTGCTCACCACCGGCGGCACCGGGCCGGCGCCACGCGATGTCACGCCCGAAGCGACCCTTGCGATCGGCGAACGCGAGATGCCTGGCTTCGGCGAGCAGATGCGCCAGGTCAGCCTGCGCTTCGTGCCGACCGCAATCCTCTCGCGGCAGGTCGCGGTGATTCGCGCCCAGTCCCTGGTCATCAACCTGCCGGGGCAGCCCAAGGCGATCCGTGAAACCCTCGAGGGCTTGCGCGATGGCGACGGCAAGTCGCTGGTGCCCGGCATCTTCGCGGCGGTGCCCTACTGCCTCGACCTGATCGGCGCACCGCGCATCGATACCCGTGACGAAATCTGCAAGGCGTTCCGGCCGAAACGAAGCTAGTGCCTCCGGGCGGACTGGATGCCTTCGATGCCGGCGATCGCCACGAGCGAACGATCGAGCACGCCGGTGTCGGCGACCTCGACGGTGAAGCGCATCACCGCATGGCCATGCCGGGTTCGCGTCGACACCGCGACCACGTTGGTGCGCTGCTTGGCGAGCACATCGGAGATATCGCGCAGCAGGCCGGAGCGATCGGCCGCATGCACATCGATGTCGACCGGATAGAGCAAGGGCCGGCCGTTGGCGTCACGGGTGGCCGCCTCCGACCAGGAAGTCTCGATACGGCGCTCGGGCTCGCGCTCGGCGAGCGCACGCAGGGTCGGGCAGTCGGCCCGGTGCACGCTGACCCCACGGCCGCGCGTCACGAAGCCGGCGATGGCGTCGGGCGGCGCCGGCCGGCAGCACTTGGCGAGCTGGGTCATCAGCGAGCCGACGCCCACCACCAGCACCCCGTTGCGACTGCGCCCCTCGGTCGTCGTACGGGCCCGGTTGAGGACTTCCTCGTCGGGCGTCGGCCGCAGGGTCTCGGGCGGCTCCAGCGGGCCATGGGCGGCGGCCTCGAGCAGGCGCGGGCCGAGTTCGTCCTTCGCCACCGCGACGAACAACTGGCTCGCATCGGCGTAGCCCAGGCGGGCGGCGTACTCGTCGAGCGCGAGGCTGGTCGCGCCTTCGCGCTGCAGCACCTTCTCGACCCGTTCCCGGCCCACCGCGGTGTCGTGCTCGGTATCGAGCGCATTGAACCATTGCCGCACCTTGGCCCGCGCCCGGTTGCTGGTCACCAGGCCGAGCTGCGGATTGAGCCAGTCGCGCGACGGCCCGTCGCCGTGGGCCCCGCCCTCCTTGGCGGCGATGATCTCGACGGTCTGGCCGTTCTCGAGCCGGGTGGTCAGCGGCACCATCGCCCCGTCGACCCGGGCGCCCCGGCAGCGATGCCCGAGCTGGGTGTGGACGTGGTAGGCGAAGTCGACCGGGGTGGAGCCGATCGGCAGCTCGATCACCCGCGCCTGCGGCGTCAGCACGAAGATCGTCGACTGGCTGGCGTCGCCCGGGAGCATCGCGCCCGAGCCGAAGCTCTGGCCGATGTCGCGTTGCCAGGCAAGCAGCTGGCGCAACCAGGCCACCTCGTCGTCGTGGCGATCCCGGGCGCCGCCGGTGCGACCTTCCTTGTAGCGCCAGTGCGCCGCCACGCCATACTCGGCGAATCGATGCATCTCGGCCGTGCGAATCTGGATCTCCAGCGGCCGGCCGTCGTCGGCGATGACCACCGTGTGCAGCGAACGATAGCCGTTCGGCTTGGGCCGCGAGATGTAGTCGTCGTACTCCTCGGGAATCGCCTGCCAGATGCCGTGGATCGCCCCGAGCACCGCATAGCAGTCGTCGATGGTCGCGACGATCACCCGCAGTCCGCGCAGGTCCTGGATCTCGGGCAGGGTCAGGCCCTTGCGGCGCATCTTGTTGCGGATGCTGAACAGGTGCTTCGGTCGACCACTGAGCTCGGCCTCGATGCCGGCCCGCGCGATCTCGCCACGCAGGCGCGCCAGCGCCGCCTCGACGAAATCCTCCCGTTCGACGCGCCGTTCCTCGAGCTGCCGGGCGAGCCACTTGTACTCGTCGGGCCAGAGGAAGCGAAAGGACAGGTCCTCGAGTTCCCACTTGAGCTGCCACAGCCCGAGGCGGTTCGCCAGCGGCGCCAGCACGTCGAGCGTTTCGCGACTGATCGAGGCTTCCGGCATATCGCGATCGGCGACATGCTGGCGCAGGGTCTGCAGCCGCGAGGCGAGCCGGATGAGCACGACCTGGATGTCGACCGACATCGCCATGGTCATGCGGCGCAGGACCTCGATCTGGCCCTGCTGGCCGCCGGCCTCGTCTTCCTCCGCCGCCCGGTGGATCTCCTTGAGCCGGCGGATCTTGCGCATGCTCTCGACGAGCCGGGAAACTTCCGGCCCGAAGCGGGTCTGGATCTCGCGCAGCGGTATGCGGCCGGGCGAGCCGAAGAGCACCGCCGCCATCTGCGCGACCGGGCCAACCTCAAGCGCGCGCAGGATCCCGAGGGTGCCCAGGGCATGCCGCAAGACGCGGGTATCGGTTTCGTCGCCGCCGCCGAGCCGGTTGCGGACGAACTCGACCGCCGACGCGACGTCGGCATCGTCCGCGCCGCTGCCGAGGATAGGCCAATCCGCCATGGCAGCGCCTGCGAGTTCCGGATTGGGCATGTGGGAGGACTGCACGGCTCCGATTATAGGCGGGCGCTCCATGTCCCGACCGGCTTCGCCCGGTGCCGGCTGGCCCCGCGCCGATTCTCCCTGGCGCCCCACGGCGCCCACGACGCACCCGCGCCGCGGTTACCATCTGCACCCATGTGGCCCATCTTCCGGAGGAAGCCGGACGCGCCGGCGCCCGAGGCGAGCACGCTCGCCGCGCTGCGCGCCGACTGGTACGAATTCGATCATCTCGACGAGGCGCAATGGCAGCGCCTGGTCGGCCTGGCGGGGCATTTTCTCGCCCGCAAGCGCGTCGTCGGCGCGGCCGGCTTCGAGGTCGACGAGACGGTCCGCTGGACGATCGGCCTGCTCGCCTGCCTGCCGATCCTCGAGCTGAGCCTGCGGGCATACGCGGACTTCGTCGACATCATCGTCTATCCGGACCGCTTCCTCGTCGACCGCTCGCAGATGGACGACGCCGGGGTGGTCCATGAATCCCGCGACGTCCTCTCGGGCGAAGCAATGGACCTCGGACCGATCGTGCTCGCCTGGTCCGATATCGTCGAGGACCGGCAGCGACCGGGCTCCTGCGTAGTCGTCCACGAGTTCGTTCACAAGCTCGACATGGCCAATGGTGACGCCGACGGAGTCCCGGTCGGCGCCGAGGCCCGATCACCGGGCTGGCGCCGGATCCTCACGTCCTCCTACGAGGATTTCTGCCGGCGGCTCGATGCGATCGAAGCGGCGATCCCGGCACACATCGACCCGGAAAGCGCCGCCGCCAACGCCTGGTACGGACAGCTCGGCCTCGACCCCTATGCGGCCACCGACCCGGTCGAGTTCTTCGCCGTTGCCGGGGAAGCCTTCTTCAGCGATCCCTGGCAGCTGCGCGAGGACTTTCCTGCGCTGTTCGAAGCCATGCGCCACTATTTCGGCCAGGATCCGGCAGGGGACGCCAAATCGGACACTGACACGAACACGGACGGCGGCACCGCCGAGGGCAATACCGACGGCGACCGGGGCCCTGCCACCTGAGCCGACCTCCCGGTTCGGCCCGACGGGGCAAACCCCGGCGCGGCTGGCGGATGTGCGCTAGTTCATTGTCGGGAATCCTTACAGACCATAGGCTCGACGCTATCGATCACGATCTGCGTTGAATGCCCCAGACCATACTCGGCCAACTCGGCTTCGGCATCGCCGCGGTCGCCTTTGCCGCCTTTGCCGCCCTGGCGCTGACCCGTCGCGCCGACCGGCTCGCCGCCCGCCTGTTCATCGGTGTGCTCGCCGCGCAGGCGCTCTGGGCGCTGACGATGGCGGGCGGCGCCGGCGACCGGCCGCTGGCATCGGTCGCGGCGCCCACCCTGGAGTCGCTGCGGGTGCTGGCCTGGGTCGCCTTCCTGCTCGCCCTCGGCCGGCGCGAAAGCGAACCGGGCGCGCGCCGGGCCGGCCTGCTCGCGCTCGCCGCCGGACTGGCGGCGATACCGATCGTGGCGGACTGGAACGACTGGCCCGTGTGGACGATCTTCGCGACCCGTCTCGCGGGGGTAGCCTTCGCCCTGCTGGTGCTCGAGCGGCTCTACCGCAGTGGCGAGCCGGCCCAGCGCTGGGCGATCACCCATCTTGCGATCGCGGTCGCCTGCGTACTCGGCTTCGACCTGCTGATGTACGGCGAGGCCCTGCTCGGCGAACATGGCATCGACCCGGTCTGGCGGGCTTCGCAAGGCTTCGCCAACGCGCTGGCGGTGCCCCTGCTGGCGGTGGCCGCATCGCGCAACCCGGCCTGGCAGCTCGACATCGCGATCTCGCGGCGGATGGTCTTCCATTCCGCGACCCTGCTGATGGCCGCCGCCTGCATGCTGGCGGTCGCGATCGGCGCCTACTACCTGCGCAGCTTCGGCGGCAGCTGGGGCGAGGTAGCGCAGACCGTGCTGCTCTTCGCGGCGGCGCTCGGACTGCTCGTGGCGATGATGTCCGAATCGGTCCGCGCCAGCATCCGGGTCTTCGTCTCCAAGCACTTCTTCGACTATCGATACGACTATCGCGAGGAGTGGCTGCGGCTCACCCGCCTGCTGTCCGAAGCGGGCCACGCCTCGAGCCGATCGCTCGCAGAGCGCGGCATCGAGGGCATCGGCTCGCTGGTGGAAAGCCGTGGCGGCGCCCTCTGGATTCGCGACGGCAAGCGCTACGAACTCGCCGGCCAGGTGGGTCGCGGCGGCATGGAGCCCGGCTCCCTGCCCGCCGGCATGGCCCTGCTCGACTGGCTGGCGACCCGCAAGTGGATCGTCGACCTCAACGAGTGGCGCGCCGCCCCCGCGCGCTATCCCGGCCTGTCGATCGAAGCGCCGCTCGACGACGCCCGGGGCTGGCTGATCGTGCCGATGATCATCCACGACGAACTCGCCGGTCTGGTGGTACTCGACCGGCCGAGGGCGCGCATCGAGCTCGACTGGGAGGTGCGCGACGTCCTCAAGGTGGCCGCCGCCCAGGTCGCGAGCTTCCTCGGGGTGCAACGGGCCACCGAGAGGCTGGCGCAGTCCGAGCAGTTCGCGTCATTCAACCGCATGTCGACTTTCATCGTCCACGACATGAAGAACCTCGTGGCCCAGCTCTCCCTCATGTCGGCCAACGCCCAGCGCCATCGCCACGACCCGGCCTTCGTCGACGACATGCTGGGCACCGTGGACACGGTGGCAAGCCGGATGCAGGCGATCCTCTCGGGGCTGCGCACCCCGCTTCGCGAAGCGAGCAGCCCGGAAATCATCGCCATCGGCGAACTGCTCGAGAGCTCGGTGCGCTCGCGCTCGGGCTACCAGCCCCAGCCGGAGCTGGCCGCCGACCCCGGCACCGGCCCGGCACTGGTGCATGCCGACCGCGCCCGGCTCGAACGCATCATCGGCCACCTGGTCCAGAACGCGATCGAGGCCTGCGCCGGCATGTCCGGCGCGAGGGTGACGGTGTCCTATCGACACGACGACGCCTCGGCCCGCATCACGGTGGTCGATACCGGCCGAGGCATGAGCCCCGACTTCATGCGCGAACGGCTGTTCCGTCCCTTCGTGTCGACCAAGTCGCAAGGCATGGGCATCGGCCTGTTCGAATGCCGAGAGTACGTCCGCGAGATCGGCGGCAGCCTCGCCGTCGAATCCTCGCCCAGCCGCGGAACCCGCTTCACCGTCGTCCTCCCCCTCGTCGAAGTTCCCTCCCCTGGTGTGCTCAATGGCTGACAATCGTCCCCTCCTGCTGATGGTCGAAGACGACCTCGGACTGCAGCGACAGATGCGCTGGTCCTTCGATCGCTACAACGTCGTGTTCGCCCAGGACCACGAATCGGCGCTCGCCCAGGTACGGCGCCACGAACCCCGGGTAGTGACCCTCGACCTCGGCCTGCCGCCTTCGCCGGACACGCCCGACGAAGGCTTGCGCACCCTCGCCTCGATCCTGTCGATCGCGCCGGCGACGAAGGTGATCGCGCTCACCGGACAGACCGATCGCGACAACGCGCTCAAGGCGGTGCAACTGGGCGCCTACGACTTCTTCGGCAAGCCCTTCGAGCCCGAGGTCCTCGCGCTCGTCATCGACCGGGCGCTGCACCTGGCCGGCCTCGAGGAAGAGAACCGCCGGCTCGCCCAGCGGGTCGGCGAAATGCCGCTCTCGGGGCTGATCACGCGCGACCCCGGCATGCTGAAGGTCTGCCGGCAGATCGAGAAGCTCGCCCCGACCGACGCCACCGTCACCCTCATCGGCGAGAGCGGCACCGGCAAGGAAGTCCTCGCCCGTGGCCTGCACCAGCTCTCGGGTCGGCGCGGGCGCCGCTTCGTGGCGATCAACTGCGCCGCCATTCCCGAGAACCTGCTCGAGTCCGAGCTGTTCGGACACGAGCGCGGCGCCTTCACCGGCGCGGTCAAGCAGACGCCGGGCAAGATCGAGGTCGCCGATGGCGGCACCCTCTTCCTCGACGAGATCGGCGACCTGCCGCTCAGCCTGCAGGCCAAGCTGCTGCGCTTTCTCCAGGAACGGGTCATCGAGCGGATCGGCGGGCGCGAGGAGATACCGGTCGACGTGCGGATCGTCTGCGCGACCCACCGCAACCTGCGCGAGCTTATCGGGTCGGGTGCGTTCCGCGAGGACCTCTACTACCGCCTCACCGAAATGGTCGTCGACATCCCGCCGCTGCGCGCGCGCGCCGGCGATGCCGCCCTGCTCGCGCATTCCTTCATCCGGCGCATCGCCGACCAGCAGGGCAAGGAGGGCATGACGCTGGCCGACGACGCCCTCAAGTCGATCGAATCGCACGGCTGGCCGGGCAACGTCCGCGAACTCGAGAACTGCATGAAGCGGGCGGTGATCCTCGCCGACGGCCAGCTGATTCGCGCCGAAGACCTCGGGCTGGCTCCCGACGAGGGCGAGCGCTACCTGAACCTGCGCCAGGTTCGGGAGGAGGCCGAGAGGGCCGCGGTGCTGCGCGCGATGGCGCACAGCAACGGCAATATCGCCAGGGCCGCCGAGATGCTCGGGATCAGCAGGCCGACTCTCTACGACCTGCTCAACCGCTTCAGCCTGCGCTGAAGCTCCAACATCCCAGCCTGCGCTGCAGCGTCGCTCAGGCGCGAGCGCGCTCGACGTACCAGTCGAGCGCTTCGGCCATGCCGGCGACCAGGGTGTGGGTCGGCTGGTAGCCGAGCTCGCGGCTTGCCTTGCCGATGTCGGCCCGGGAATGCCGGACATCCCCGGCGCGAAAGTCGCCGAATATCGGCTCGCAGGATGCAATGCGCTCATCGACCTTCGCGAGTGAATCCCTGATCAGCGCGAACAGTTCGAGCAGGCTGGCCTGTTCGCCGACGGCGACGTTGTAGACCTCGTGCGGGCTCGGCAACGTCGCGACCAGCGCAGCACGGATATTGGCCTGCACCGCGTTGGCGACATAGCAGAAGTCCCGGCTGGTCTTGCCGTCGCCGTTGATCGTCACCGGCTTGCCGTGCAGCATCGCCGCGACCCATTTCGGTATCACCGCCGCGTAGGCGCCGGCGGGATCCTGTCGCGGACCGAACACATTGAAGTAGCGCAGGCCGACGCACTCGATGCCGTAGGTGCGGGCGAAGACGTCGGCGAAGAGTTCGTCGGCGGCCTTGGTGGCCGCATAGGGCGAGAGCACCCGCCCGCAACGCGCCTCGACCTTGGGCAGCTCGGGAGAGTCCCCGTAGACCGAACTCGACGACGCGTACACGAAGCGGCGCACGCCGGCGCGGCGGGCCGCGTCGAGCAGCTGCACGAAGCCCTCGACGTTGGCGCGAAAGGACGCGGTGGGTTCGGCGATCGAGCGCGGCACGCTGCCGAGCGCCGCCTGGTGCAGCACCCGGTCGACACCGGTGACCATCGCCTCGCAGGCCCGCGGGTCGGCGATGTCGGCTTCGACGAACTCGAGCCGGTCGGCGGCCGCGCCCACCAGGCGTCGCACTTCATCGATATTGCTGCGATGCCCGGTCGCGAAATTGTCGACCGCGCGCACCTGGTGGCCGTCCCGCAGGAGCGTCTCGACGAGGTTCGAGCCGATGAACCCGGCCGCGCCGGTAACGAGCCAGCGTTCGCCGCGCCCGGCGCCTGGCTGCGCCAGCACCCCGGACATCAGAGTCGCCAGAGCCGGTAGCCGAGCTTCCGGACCGCGGCCGGATCGAGCGCGCTCTTGACGTCGGTGACGACACCGCCCGGTTCCAGCTTCGACAGCAGGTCCTCGAGCGGACGTTCGAGGAAGGCTGCATGGTTGACCGCGAAGACCATCGCCCCGGCCATGGGCACCTCATTCCAGCCGACGACCTCGACGCCATACTCGTGCATGGCTTGCACCGGATCGGCATGCGGATCGTGCACCACGACCCGGGCGCCATAGGAGGCGAGTTCCCGGATGACGTCGATCACCTTCGAGTTGCGGATGTCGGGAACGTTCTCCTTGAAGGTCAGGCCGAGCACCAGGATCGGCCTGTCGCTCACCGGCATTCCCGCCGACACCATCTCCTTGATCGTGCGACGAGCGATGAAGCCGCCCATCGCGTCGTTGATGCGCCGCCCACCGAGGATCACCTGCGGGTGGTAGCCAACCATCTCCGCCTTCGTCGTCAGGTAGTAGGGATCGACGCCGATGCAGTGGCCGCCGACCAGGCCCGGGCGAAACGGCAGGAAGTTCCATTTGGTCCCGGCGGCCTGGAGCACCTCCTGGGTGTCGATCTCGAGCCGATCGAACAGGATGGCGAGCTCGTTCATCAGGGCAATGTTCAGGTCGCGCTGGGTGTTCTCGATGACCTTCGCCGCTTCCGCGACGCGAATGCTCGAGGCCCGGTACACGCCGGCGGTGATCACGGCCTCGTAGACCGCGGCGACCGTCTCGAGGGTGGCCGGCGTGTCGGCCGACACCACCTTGGTGATGCGGGTCAGGGTGTGCTCCCGGTCGCCGGGATTGATCCGCTCGGGCGAATAGCCGACATGGAAGCCCTCCTGCCATTTCATGCCGGAGCAGGACTCGAGCACCGGGATGCAGACGTCCTCGGTCGCCCCCGGATAGACGGTCGATTCGTAGACGACGATCGCGCCGCGCTTCATGTGGCGACCGCAGACCTCGCTGGCCGAAATCAGCGGACTGAAGTCGGGCCGGTGCGCATCGTCGACCGGAGTGGGTACCGCGACGATGAGCACATCGGCGGTCGCAAGAACAGCCGGGTCATGGCTGAGTTCGAGCCGCGATGCGCCGGCGAACTGCTCGGGCGTCGCCTCGCCGGTGACATCCACGCCCTGGCGAAGCCGCTCGACGCGGGCGGCCGAGATATCGTAGCCGATGGTCGGCATGACCCTGCCGAACTCGAGCGCCAGGGGCAGGCCTACATACCCCAGCCCGACGACAGCCACCTTGTGCATTGAACTTCCCTTGAAATGTATTTCGCCGACCCGTGCCCGCAGGAATACGGACGCGCCTCACGAAGCGCTCCACCGTCGTGCTCCGCTGTGCTTCGGATAGCGCGTATTCTCATGCCGAGAGGGAAAACCGGCGCGGCATTTTTCCCGCCCGCGCGAGACTTATTACCTGATCGCGCGAGACTTAATTCCCCGTGCGTGGACCGGCCGAAGTCTACAATGAGCCCATGGGTTCATTGCCGCGCATTCATCGTGCGAGACGCGCCATCCGACGTTTCGCCGTGTCCTGGTGCTGCACGCTCGCTCCGCTTGGCGCGGTCGCGCAGATCATCCAGGCACCGCCCATGCCCGCCCAAAGCGTCGGCGCGGTCAACCATACCGCACCGAGCGCCGGCGCCCCGATCGCCACCCGCAGCTCGGCCTCCTCGGGCAGCGACATCGACCGTTACCAGGAACTGACCGAGATCGGCGGCAAGGCCGGCTCGCCGGCGAATGCCGACGAACTCCAGCAGGCCTACCTGCACTATTGCAGGGCAGCGCGCGCCGGCTCGACCGATGCACTGGTCCGGCTCGGATGGATGCATCTCAACGGCCTCGGGGTGAAGCAGGACGACGCCATCGCCGGCGCCCTGCTCCGGCGAGCCTCCGCCTATGGCAGCCAGCTCGCCGGCCAGCTGCTGCTGATGGTTCGCGGCCACGACGAACGCATGCCCGACTGCCTCGGCAACCGGGTGCTCGCGCACGTCGACGTCGAGCCGGCCCAGCCGATCTCGCGCGGATCGACCCGCATCGCCAGCCCATCACGGTTTTCCACAGTGCCGGTGAGCATCGAGCGCCAGCGAATCGCCGCCATGGTCATCCGCAGCGCCGCCGAGTTCAGGCTCGATCCCCGCCTGGTCATGGCCCTGATCGGCACCGAATCGAACTTCGATCCCAATGCCCGCTCGCCGAAGAACGCCTTCGGCCTGATGCAGCTCATCCCCGAGACCGCGGCCCGCTTCCAGGTCACCGACCCGCTCGACCCGGCGCAGAACCTGCGCGGCGGCATGGCCTACCTGAGCTGGCTGCTGTCGTACTACCGCGGCGACGTGATACTCGCGCTGGCCGCCTACAACGCCGGCGAAGGCGCGGTAGACCGCTACAAGGGCGTCCCGCCCTACCCCGAGACCATGGCCTACGTGCAACGGATCCAGGCGCTCTACCCGGCCGACCGCCACGGCTTCAATCCGCGCCTGGCGACCGCCTCGCCGCTCCTCGGCGGCCCGACGGCGGCCACCCAGACCGCGGGACTCGGCATTCCCGGCACGGCCGGCAACGACTGATCCTAGCGGCGGCCGATTCCCCGATACTCGAAGCCTCGCCGGCGCATCGCCTGCGGGTCGTAGAGATTGCGACCGTCGAAGACCAGCGGCTGGTTCATGCGGCGGTGGATCTCGTCGAAGGCGGGCGCACGGAACTCCTTCCACTCGGTCAGGATGAACAAGGCCTCCGCGCCGCGCACCGCCTCGAGCGGCGAGGCGGCCAGGAGGAGGTCGTCGCGTTCGCCGTAGAGCCGGCGACACTCGTCGGCCGCCGCCGGGTCGTAAGCGGCGACGGTCGCCCCCTCGGCCCATAGGCCTTCGAGCACCACGCGCGAGGGCGCTTCGCGCATGTCGTCGGTGTTGGGCTTGAACGCGAGGCCCCACACGGCAACGCGCTTGCCCGCGAGCGATCCCATGCGCTCGCGTGCCATGTCGACGAGCAGGCGCTTCTGGGCGGCGTTGACCGTCTCGACCTGGCCCGAAAGATACGTCCTTCCACCCCGGTCGGCCAATAACCAAGTTCACGAGCAAGGCAAATGCGAGCCACCGCCCCCCACGATCCCGCCGGCCACATCCTCGTCACCGGAGCGGCCGGCTTCATCGGCATGCATGCCTGCATCGCCCTGCTCGAGCGCGGCTACCGCGTCCACGGCGTCGACAACCTGAACGCCTACTATCCGGTGTCGCTCAAGGAGGACCGGATCGCCTGCGTGCGCCAGCATCCCGGCGCCGAGCGCTTCGAGTTCACCCGGCTCGACATCGCCGACGCCGGGGCGGTCGGCGCCCTGTTCGGGGAAACGGGCTTCACCCACGTCCTGCATCTCGCCGCGCAGGCGGGCGTACGGCACTCGATCGACCATCCGCTCGACTACACCCACTCCAACCTGGTCGGCATGAGCGTGATCCTCGAGGCGGCTCGCGCCGCCCGGGTGCGCCACCTCGTCTACGCGAGCAGCTCCAGCGTCTACGGTGGCAATACCCGCCTGCCGTTCTCGGAGGATGACCGCGTCGATCATCCGGTCAGCTTCTATGCCGCCACCAAACGCGCCAACGAGGCCATGGCCTACAGCTATGCCCACCTGTACGCGATCCCCTGCACCGGGCTGCGCTTCTTCACCGCGTACGGTCCCTGGGGACGCCCGGACATGGCGGCCTGGCTGTTCACCGACGCCATCCTCGCCGAGCGGCCGATCCGGGTCTTCGAGCAGGGCCGGCTGCGGCGCGACTTCACCTATATCGACGACATCGTCGAGGGCATCTGCAGGGTCGTCGAGCGGCCCGCCCCGCCCGACGATGCGGGTGCGCCCCACGCCCTGTTCAACATCGGCAATCACTCGCCCAATACGGTCAACGAACTGATCGCCATCATCGAGGCGGCCACCGGGCGCCGCGCCGGGCGCGAGGAGCTGCCGATGCAGCCGGGCGACGTGGAGGCGACCTTCGCCGATGTCGATCGCCTGCGCATGGCCACCGGCTTCGAACCCTCGACCCCGCTAGAGGCGGGCATGCGTCGCTTCGTCGACTGGTTCCGCGAGTACCACGGACGCTGACCGGCGCCGGCCCGACGCGGGCCGGCGTGGCTCGTGCGACAATTCTCCCGGACCAACATGAACACACGCGCGGAGACGCCTACGATGGGATTTCTCGCCGGCAAACGGATCCTGATCCTCGGATTGCTGTCGAATCGGTCGATCGCCTACGGCATTGCCCGGGCCTGCCATGCCCAGGGCGCGGAGCTCGCCTTCACCTACCAGGGGGAGCGCTTCCGGGACCGGATCACCGCCATGGCCGCCGAATTCGGCTCGACCCTGGTGTTTCCCTGCGATGTCGCCGAGGACGAGCAGATCGATGCGCTGTTCGCCGAACTCGGCAAGCAGTGGGACGGGCTCGACGGCCTCGTCCACGCGGTGGCCTTCGCGCCGCGCGAGGCGATCGCCGGCGACTTCCTCGACGGCGCGAGCCGCGAGGCCTTCCGGGTGGCGCACGACATCTCCGCCTACAGCTTCGTCGGCCTGGCCAAGGCGGCCCGGCCGATGATGCAAGGCCGCAATGCGGCCCTGCTGACCTTGAGCTACCTCGGCGCCGTGCGCGTCATGCCCAACTACAACACGATGGGGCTGGCCAAGGCGAGCCTCGAGGCGGCGGTGCGCTTCATGGCCGAAAGCCTCGGGCCGAAAGGGATCCGGGTCAACGCGATTTCCGCCGGCCCGATCCGCACCCTGGCCGCGAGCGGCATCAAGAACTTCTCGCGCATGCTCGACTTCAACGCCGCGAACTCCCCACTGCGGCGCAACGTCACCATCGACGACGTCGGCAATGCGGCCGCGTTCCTGCTCTCCGATCTCGCCGCCGGCATCACCGGCGGCATCACCTACGTCGATGGCGGCTTCCACCAGGTCGCCGGCGGCATGGCCGGGCTGCTCGACGAATCCTGAAGCCGCAAGGCAGAGACACCACGCCGGGAGCACCATGGGCACCGCCTCACCTGCCGGGACCATCGCCAGCGCCGCTTCGGCTGCCGGCGACATCCGCCTGACCTCGTTCTCCCATGGCGGCGGTTGCGGCTGCAAGATCGCCCCCGGCGTCCTCGCCGACATCCTGAAACAGTCCGGCCCGCTGCCGGTGCCAGCCGAACTGCTGGTCGGCATCGAGACCTCGGACGACGCCGCGGTCTACCGGATCAACGAGACCCAGGCGCTGGTCGCGACGACCGACTTCTTCATGCCGATCGTCGACGACCCCTTCGATTTCGGGCGCATCGCCGCCACCAACGCGATCTCGGACGTCTATGCGATGGGCGGCAGGCCGGTCCTCGCACTGGCCCTGGTGGCGATGCCGATCGACCGGCTGCCGACCGAGACGATCCGTCGCATCCTCGAGGGCGGCCAGTCGGTGTGCGCCGCGGCCGGCATCCCGATCGCGGGCGGCCATACCATCGACTCGGTCGAACCGATCTACGGCCTGGTCGCGATCGGCCTGGTCGATCCGCGCCGCCTCAAGCGCAACTCCGGCGCCCGGCCCGGCGATCGCCTCGTCCTCGGCAAGCCGCTGGGCGTGGGCATCCTGTCGGCGGCCCTCAAGAAGGAGCGCCTGTCCGACGCGGGCTACCGGGCGATGATCGACAGCACCACCCGGCCGAATACCGCGGGCATCGGGCTGGCCGAACTCGACGGCGTCCATGCCATGACCGACGTCACCGGCTTCGGCCTGCTCGGCCACGGCCTCGAGATCCTGCGCGGGTCGGGACTCGGCGGCACCATCCGCCATGCCGACCTGCCGCTGCTCGACGGTGTGATGGACCTCGTCGCCGCCGGCTGCATCACCGGCGCCTCGGGGCGCAACTGGCAAGGCTACGGCGCCGAAGTGGATCTCGGCCCGGCGATCGATGCCGGCCGCCAGGCGGTGCTCACCGATCCGCAGACTTCCGGCGGCCTGCTGGTCGCCTGTGCGCCGGAATCGGTCGATGCGGTGCTCGATGTGTTTCGTCGCGACGGCTTCGTGCAGGCAGCCGAGATCGGCGACCTCCACGCCGGCCCCGCCCGGCTACGCGTCATCTAGCCTGGCCTGTACACGA
The DNA here is from genome assembly GCA_964476625.1 of uncultured Burkholderiaceae bacterium. GTDB lineage: Bacteria > Pseudomonadota > Gammaproteobacteria > Burkholderiales > Burkholderiaceae_E > JAMLIN01. The sequence goes on from CAYZBJ010000010.1 coordinate 33,804, forward strand.
TGAATCCGTACTCCCTGTCGCGCAGGGCGATCGCCTTGCGCAGTTCCGCGATCCGCGAAATCCTCAAGATCACCGCGCAACCCGAGGTGATTTCCTTCGCCGGTGGCCTGCCGTCGCCCCTGACCTTTCCGATCGAGCACCTGCGCAGCGCGACCGAGCGGGTCTGGCAGCACCAGGCGCAGGCGGCGCTCCAGTATGGTCCGACCGAAGGCCATGCCCCCCTGCGCGAGTGGATCGCCGAGCGCCTGCGCGCGCAAGGCTCGACGCAGGTGAGCGCCGAGCAGGTGCTGGTCACCACCGGCTCACAGCAGGGCCTGGACCTGCTCACCAAGGTGCTGGTCGATGAAGGCAGCAAGCTGCTGGTGGAAACCCCCAGCTACCTGGGTGCGCTGCAGGCTTTCGCGATGGGCGAACCGCGATTCGAGGCAATGCCTTCGGACGAGCACGGCATCGTGGTCGACGCGCTCGACGACGCGCTGTTGCAGGATGCGAGGCTGTTGTACTGTCTGCCGAATTTCCAGAACCCGACGGGCCGCACCTTGCCCCTGGCGCGGCGCGAAGCCCTCGTGGCCCGGGCCAGGCGGGCTGGCGTGCCGATCGTCGAGGACGATCCCTACGGCGAGCTCAACTACAGCGGCGGGCGCCTGCCCAGCCTGCACTCGATGCATCCCGATGGCGTCGTCTACCTCGGCTCCTTCTCCAAGTTGCTGACCCCGGGCTTTCGCCTCGGCTACATGGTGGCACCGCCGGCCATTCTCGAGAAATGCGTGCAGGCCAAGCAGGCGGCCGACCTGCACACACCCTCGTTCACCCAGCATGTGGTGTTCGAGGCGATCAGGGAGGGATTCCTCGAGCAGCACATCCCGACCATCCGCGCCCTGTACGGCCGCCAGTGCCAGTACATGCTGGAGGCGCTGCAACGCCACTTCCCAGCCGAAGCCAGCTGGAGCCGCCCCGAAGGCGGCATGTTCATCTGGGTGCGCCTGCCGCCATCGGTGGACGCCGAGCAGCTGCTGCTGCAGGCCATCGCGAACAAGGTGGCATTCGTGCCCGGTGCACCGTTCTTCTGCGGCGCGCCGCAACGCAACACCCTGCGTCTGTCCTTCGTGACGGTGCCCAGGCAGGACATCGAACGGGGCATGGCGCTGCTCGGCAGCCTGGTCCGGGATGCGCTGGCGGTGCAGCCAGGCGCTCGCTGAGCGACTGTCGCGCCTGTCCGTCGCGCCTACGCTGCGTCGGCGAGGAACACCGCGAACCAGTCGTTCTCGTCGAACCAGCGCCCGGACACCCGCCATCCCGCCTCGGCGAGCAGCCCCGCGAAGCGCCCGGGCGTGTACTTGCAGGAGTTCTCGGTGTGGACGCGATCGCCAGCGTCGAAATGGCGACGCCCGTCGGGCCAAGCCACCCACTGGTTCTCATTGGCCTCGAGATGCATCTCGATGCGCGAGAGTTCCTCGTTGAAGAAGGCCACGTGCCGCCAGCGCAAGGGGTCGAAATCGGTGCCGGCGATGCGGTTGAGGTGGTTGAGCACATTGCGGTTGAACGCGGCGGTGACGCCGAGCCGGTCATCGTAGGCCGCCTCGAGCACCGCCCGATCCTTGACGAGATCGACGCCGATCAGCAGCGCACCGTCCTCGCCCGCATTGGCCCGGACGCGACGCAGGAAAGCGATCGCGAGTTCCGGCGTGAAATTGCCGATGCTCGAACCGGGATAGAACAACAGGCGCCGGCCGGGCGCCTCGTCGCGATCGAGCGTCCATTCACGCGCGAGGTCGCGGCCGAGGGCCGTCATCGCGACATCGGGATGGCGGGGAGCGATCGCGGCGACCGCATCGCGAACGAAGCCGATCGAGATGTCGATCGCCACGTAGCGCGCGCAGCCGAGCACCGGCAGGATCGCGTCGGCCTTGCGGCAATCACCGGCGCCGAGGTCGACCAGGGTGGCACCACCACCGATGCGCTCGCGGACCGCGGCAGCCGCCACCGGCAGGATCGCCGCCTCGGTGCGCGTCGGATAGTACTCGGGCGTTTCACAGATCGCCGCGAAAAGCGCCGAGCCGAGGCGATCGTAGAAGTACTTCGGCGCGATGCTCGCCCGCGGTTCGCCCAGTCTGCGTCGGATCTCGCTGACTTCGTCTTGCGCGGTCGCAGCCGCGACGATCTCTCCCGGGCTATCGTCTTCCATGGTGTTCCCTGGTTCGCCAGCGCCCGCCCTCCTCGGTGGCCGGCCGCGCGGCAGAGCCTCCCGTATAACATAGGTCGGATCCCCGACAACGAGTCGGGGTCGTGATCGGAACCCCCGATTCTTCGATGGCCGACAGACACGTACCCGCATCAGCATCGGTGGCCGCTCCGTCGAGCCCGGCCCTGCGCGCGCCCGCGGCGGAATCATCCGACCGCGGTACGCGCCCGCCGCCCGCGCTGTCGGTGGCGGATCTCGCCAAGCGATTCGGCGAGCATCGCCTGCTCGGGTCGGTATCGCTCGAGATCGACGCGGGCGAGCGGGTCATCCTGCTGGGCGAATCGGGCAGCGGCAAGTCCACCCTGCTCAACCTGGTCGCCGGCCTCGAGCCGGCCGATGCCGGCACGATCCACATTGCCGGCGAGCGGGTCGACGGCCGGGATGCCGATGCCAGCGCGGCGCTGCGGCGCATGCGCCTGGGTTTCGTGTTCCAGGCCTTCCACCTGCTGCCGCAACTCGACGCGATCGCCAACGTCATGGTGCCGCTGCTGCTGCTGGGCACCCCGTACCGGGAGGCCCGCCGACTTGCCGAGGCACAGCTCGCAGCGCTCGACATCGCCGCGCGCGCCGATGCGCTGCCGGCAACCCTGTCCGGTGGCGAACAGCAACGAGTCGCGATCGCCCGCGCGCTGGTGCATCGACCGGCCCTGCTGCTCGCCGACGAGCCGACCGGCAATCTCGACGAAGAGAACGCGCAGCGCGTGCTCGAATTGCTCGAGCGCGCGTGCAGCGAGCACGGCGCCGCTTTGCTGATGGCCACCCACTCCACCCAGGCCGCCCGGGCCGGATCGCGAGTGCTGCGACTCGCCCACGCCGGCCTGCATAGCGCATGAAATGGCCCCGTCGCGGTCGGGCTGCGGTGAGCCGCCCTGCCCGCGTCGCGGGCCAGGCGCGGCTTCTGCTCATGCTCTGGGCGGCGCACGCGATCGGTCGGCCCGGGCGACTGCTGATGTCGATCGGCGTGGTCGCGATCGGGGTTGCCCTCGGGCTCGGCGTGAATCTCGTCAACCACTCGGCGCTTGCCGAGTTCCAGGCATCGCTCGCGCGCATCAACGGCGAGGCCGACCTCAGCCTGCGGGCTCGCGTCGGCACACTCGATGACACGCTCTACGAACGCATCGCCCGCGACCCCGCGATCGCAGCGGCCAGCCCCGTGATCGCATTCGCGGCCGAGGTGCGCGCCCCCGCGACAGCCGGCGACTCTCGCCCCCGGCTCGACGTGCTCGCGATCGACCCGCTGCGGGCCGGCGCGATCACGCCGGCGCTGGTGCCGCAGGCCGACACGCCGATTGCCCTTTTCGACACCGATGCGGTGTTCCTGTCAGCGGCGGCAGCGAAGCTGCTCGGGCTCGCAATCGGCGACTCGGTGATCCTGCGATCGGGCATCCATGAACAAGGCCTCGTGGTCGCCGGCGAGTTGCCCGGCATCGGCGGTGGGCAGCTGCTCGCGGTCATCGACCTCGCCACCGCCCAATGGCGCTTCGGCTGGGCCGACGCCCTCGAGCGGATCGACCTGCGCCTCGCCGATGGCGCCGACATGGCAGCGTTGCAGGCGCGCTGGCGCGATGCGGTACCCACTGTCGGGTGGTCCACGCCCGATCTCGCGAGCAGCCGCATGTCGAACCTGTCGCGCGCCTATCGGGTCAACCTGACGATGCTGGCCCTGGTCGCGCTCCTGACGGGGTTGTTCCTCGTGCACGCCAATCTCGCGCTCGCGACCCGGCGGCAGTGGCCCGAGTTCGCCCTGCTCGCGACGCTCGGTGCGTCGCGCAGCACGGTCGCGGCAGCCGTACTCGGCCAGGGGCTCGCCGTCGGCATCGGCGGCGCCCTGCTCGGCTGCGCGCTCGGCATCGCGCTCGCCCGCCTCGCCCTGGCGACCATCGGCAGCGATTTCGGCGCCGGGCTGCTGCGTGCGGCCGAAGTCCCGCTCGCCGTCGATGCCCGGATGCTCGCCGGCTTCGCGGCGCTGGGCGTTGCCGCGGGGCTCGCCGGCAGCGCGGTGCCGGCGCTGCGCGCCCACCGGATCGCGCCGGCGCAGGCCTTGCGCGGACTGCCCGATGCCCATGCGCGAGGCCGCCGCGCCGACCTGGTCGCGCTTGCGGCCGTCATCGCGGGCGCGGCGGCGCTCGCCCTGCCGCCGATCGGCGAACTGCCGCTGGGCGCCTACGCTGCGATCGGGATCTGGCTGCTCGCGGTCGTCTCCCGGGCCGGCTCGCTGGTCGCGATCGGCAGCACCGCCCTGGCGCGGGACCGCCGGCTCGGCTGGCGCCTGCCGCCGCTGTGGCTCGGCCTCGCGCGACTGCGTGGGCGACCGGGCGATGCGACCGCTGGCCTGGCCGGCGTCGTCGCCAGCGTGGCCCTCGCGGCGGCAATGGCGACGATGGTGCACAGCTTCCGGGACTCGGTCGTGCAATGGCTCGACGTCGTCCTGCCCGCCGATGTCTATGCCCGCGTACCCGGCACCGGCCCCACCGGCGGTATCGATCCCGCCCTCGGCACGGCCATCGCGACGGTCGACGGCGTCGGATCGCTGGCCTGGATGCGGGTCCTCGAGATCGAAATGGATCCCCGGCGGCCGCCGGCGACCCTGCTCGCGCGCGAACTCGACATCGAATCCCCGCAGCGCAGCCTGCCGCTGGCCGGCCGGATCGCGCCGGCGCCGGCAGGCTGCACCCCGGTCTTCGGCAGCGAGGCGATGGCCGACCTCTACGCCTGGGCGCCGGGCGAGCGGGTCGAACTGCCGATCGGCCCGGCCGGCCACTGTTTCAGCGTGGGCGGCATCTGGCGCGACTATGCCCGCCAGCATGGCGCGATCGCGATCGATCGATCCACGTATCGCGCACTCAGCGGCGATGACACGGTGAGCGACCTGTCGATCGGCCTCGCGCCGGGCGCCGACGCCAGCGCTGTGATCGCCCGGCTGCGGGTCCTCGACCCGGCCCTCGCCAGGCTCCAGTGGCGCGACTCCGACGAGATTCGCGCCGTATCGCTCGCCATCTTCGATCGCAGCTTCGCGGCCACCTACGCGCTCGAGGCCGTCGCCATCGCGCTCGGGATCCTCGGGGTTGCCGCCGGCTACGCTGCCGAAGCCCTCGCTCGCCAGCGCGAGTTCGGCATGCTGCAACACCTCGGCATGGCACGAAGCCGCATCGCCGCCATGCTCGCCGCCGAAGCCGGCCTGATGACCGCCATCGGCTGCGTGGTCGGATTCGCGCTCGGCGCCGCCATCGCCATGATCCTCGTCTTCGAGGTGAATCCGGTTTCCTTCCACTGGCGCATGGACATCAGCTGGCCGATCGCCCTGCTGGCAACCGGCGCCCTCGCCCTGGTCGGGATCGCCGCGGCCACCGCGGCGGCCGTCGCGCGGCACGCAATGCGCGGCTCGCCGGCCGCCGCGGTGCGAGCCGACTGGTGAACCCCATGGGCCAGCGCTCGATGCGGCGACGCCTGCTGCTCGCCCTTGCCACGGCAGCCACGAGCTTTCCCGAGGGCCTCCCGATGGCCCGGGCAACCGGGCCGGACTACGCACCGG
>CAYZBJ010000010.1:39587-68168 GCA_964476625.1 uncultured Burkholderiaceae bacterium
CATACGTCACTGGAACGCGGAAACGACGACGCCGGCCCGGTTGCCCGGGCCGGACTACGCACCGGTGCTGCCCGGTCACCGCCTGCGCTTTCCCCGCGACCACGGCATGCATCCGGCCTTTCGCATCGAATGGTGGTACATCACCGGCTGGCTGGAGGTGGTCGGCAGGCCGGCTGCCCCACCGGCCGGCGCCCGGCCCGCCGGGCCCTTCGGCTACCAGATCACCTTCTTCCGGGTCCGCAGTCGCCATGCGGCCGACAACCCCAGCCGCTTCGCGCCGCGCCAATTACTGCTCGCCCATGCGGCTGTCGCCGACCCCGCCCTCGGGCGCCTGCGCCACGACCAGCGAGCCTGGCGGGTCGGCGAACTCGCGAGCGTCGCCGCCGACGACACCCGGATCCGGCTCCCCGGCTGGCAACTGGTCCGCGAGGCCGACGACAGTTACCGGGCGGAAGTCGAGGCCGCCGGCTTCGGCTACGCGCTGCGGCTGGCGGCCGACGCACCGCCGGTCCTGCAGGGCGAGGACGGCTACTCGCGAAAGGGGCCCCGCCCCGAGCAGGCGAGCTACTACTACTCCCGCCCCGGACTGCGGGCCACCGGTACATTACGGACGGGCGACGAGCAGCACGAGGTCCGCGGCAGCGGCTGGCTCGATCATGAATGGTCGAGCGAACTGATGCCCGAGGACGCGCTGGGATGGGACTGGGCCGGCATCGGGCTCGATGGCGGCGGCAGCCTGCTGGTCTTCCGGCTGCGCAATGCCGATGGCGGGCCGGTCCATTCGCACGGTCGCCTGCGTCTTCCCGACGGCCGCAGGATCGACGCCGTGCCGACGTTCGAAGCCCTGCGCTTCTGGGAGTCGCCCCGCACCGGAATCCGCTATCCGGTCGAATGGCGAGTGACGATGAACGATAAATCGTTCTTGTTGATACCGCTATTCGATGACCAGGAGCTCGATGCCCGCGGCAGCTCGGGCACGGTGTACTGGGAAGGCGCGGTCAGCGCGAGCCTCGACGGCCGGATCGTCGGCCGCGGCTACCTGGAGCTGACCGGCTACGGTGCCCGCATGGCGCTGTGATGCAGCCGCACCGCCAGGCGCAAGGCCGTCAGGGGTTGCGGAACCCGAAGCGGGCAAGCAGGCGTCCGGCAGCCTCGGAGCAATCGGCCACGACCCGCGCCGGCAGCCTGCGAACCAGGAAGGGCACGCCCATCAGGATCAGCGCGGCGTCGTCGGCCCAGCCGAAGACCAGCAGCATGTCGGGGATCAGGTCGAAGGGGCTGATGACGTAGAGCAGCAGCCCGAGGATCGCGAGCCGCATGCCTCGTGGGGTTTCGGGATGGCGCAGGGCATAGAGCAGCACCAGGCCTTCCCGGCCGACGGATTTGAGCAGCAGGCGCAAGCGGATGAGCCACATGGAGGAACCTCCTTTTCGCCACCTGGCCGCCTGCCGAACCCCGGATCAGGCGACCAGCTGGTTGATCTCGATGATCGGCAGCATCACGGCAAGCACGATCAACAGGACGATGATACCCATGACCAGGATCAGCAGGGGCTCGAGGATGCTCGTCAGGGCGAGCGCCCGCCTCTCGGTCTCCTGCGAGAGGGTCGTGGCGGCCCGTTCGAGCATTTCGGACAGGTCGCCGGTTGCCTCGCCGCTGGCGATCATGTGCACGAGCATGGGTGGAAACTGCTTGCCGGCCGCCAGCGCCCGAGCCAGTGGCGCACCCTCCCGCACCCGGGATATGGCGTCTTCGACATTGGATTTCAAGGCATCGTTCGACAGGGTCTGGGCGCCTGCTTCGAGTGCGCGGATCAGGGGCACCCCGGCGCTCGAGAGGATCCCGAGCGTGGAAGCGAAGCGCGCGGTGTTCATGCCGCGCACCAGGCGCCCCGCGACCGGGAGATCGAGCAGGCGGCGATGGAAGGCGAGCCGCGCGGTGGGCGCGCGCAGCGACAGGCGAAACGCGATCACCCCGAGCACCAGCGCCCCCAGCAGCCAGATCCCGTAGTCGCGCACGAAGTCCGACAACGCGATCATCCCGACGGTCAGGCCGGGCAACTCCTGCTGGGTCTGTTCAAACACGCCGACCACCTGCGGGACCACGTAGGTGAGCATCGCGATGATGACGGTCACCGCCACCAGGGTCACGATCAGCGGATAGATGAAGGCGAAGATGACCTTCTGCGACAAGGTCGAGCGCGCTTCGACATAGTCGGCGAGCCGGCCCATGACGAGGCCGAGGTCACCCGACTGCTCGCCGGCGGCGACCAGCGCCCGATAGACATCCGGGAAGTCGCGCGGGTATTTCTCGAGCACTTGCGACAGGGTCTGGCCGGCGACGACGTCGCTGCGGATCGCCGCGAAGCGCTCGCGGGCCACCCGCCGCTCGGCCTGTTCGGCCACCGACGACAGGGCCCGCTCGAGCGGCAACCGGGCGAGCAGCAGGCTGGCGAGCTGGCGGGTCGCCAGGGTGAGTTCCATCGTGCGCAGCCGGCCCCCGCGCACGGCGCCGCCCGCCGACTGCACCGCCTGCAGGGTGCTCAGCTCGAGCGGCGTCAGGCCGCGGTCGCGCAACAGGGAGCGGGCATGGCGCGGCGAGTCGGCATCGATGACGCCGCGCTCGATCCGCCCACCGGCATCAGCCGCCTCGAAACGGTAGGCGGGCATCAGTCGCGGGTAACGCGGATTACCTCGTCGAGCGAGGTAATGCCGTCGCGCACCCAGCGCTGGCCGTCGGCGCGCATCGTCACCAGACCGCTGGCGATCGCGGCGGCGCGGATCTCGGACTCCGGCGCACCGCGATGGATCTGGGCGCGGATGTCGTCGTTGACCGCCAGCAATTCATAGACGCCGGAGCGCCCGGTGAAGCCGCTGTTGCTGCAGGCGGCGCAGCCGACCGCCCGCCAGCCGCCGGCGACCGGATCTTCCTGGCGGCACTGCGTGCACAGCCTGCGCACCAGGCGCTGGCCGACCACGCCGAGCAGCGAGGACGACAACAGGAAGGGCTCGATCCCCATGTCGATCAGGCGGGTGATGGCGGAGACGGAATCGTTGGTGTGCAGGGTCGCCAGCACGAGGTGGCCGGTGAGCGAGGCCTGTACCGCGATCTGCGCGGTCTCGAGGTCGCGGATCTCGCCGATCATGATGACGTCGGGATCCTGGCGCAGGATCGAGCGCAGGGCCTTGGCGAAGCTCATGTCGATGCGGGCATTGACCTGGGTCTGGCCGATACCGTCGAGGTCGTACTCGATCGGGTCCTCGACGGTCAGGATGTTCGTGGTGTCGGAGTCGAGACGCCCGAGCGCGGCGTAAAGGGTCGTCGTCTTGCCCGAGCCGGTCGGCCCGGTCACCAGCACGATGCCGTGCGGCTGGTGCACCAGCTTGTCGAAGGCAACCAGGGTCTTCGCACCCATGCCGAGCTTGCCGAGGTCGAGCCGTCCGGCCTCCTTGTCGAGCAGCCGCAGTACCGCGCGCTCGCCATGGCCGGTAGGCAGGGTCGAGACCCGGACGTCGACCGGCCGGCCGCCGATGCGCAGGGTGATCCGACCATCCTGCGGCAGGCGCTTCTCGGCGATGTCGAGCTGCGCCATGATCTTGATCCGCGAGATCAGGGCCGCGTGCAGTTCACGCCGCGGCCGGACCACGTCGCGCAGGGTCCCGTCGACCCGGAAGCGGACCAGCGAATAGGTCTCGAAGGGCTCGATATGGATGTCGGACGCACCGTCGCGACTCGCCTGGGTGAGCAGCGCGTTGATCATCCGGATGATCGGCGCGTCGTCCTCGGCTTCGAGCAGGTCCTCGATCTTGGGGATGTCCTGCATCAGCCGCGAGAGGTCGAGGTCGCTCGCGACCTCGTCGGCAACGCTCGCCGCGCTGCCCTCCTGCGACGAATAGGCACGCGAGATCGCGGCAGCGAGTTCGTCGGCCGGCTTCTCGACAGTGACCAACCGCAGCGGCAGGGTCCGCGCCAGCTCGGCGATCGCCGCGCGCGGCGTGCGATCGCCGACCCAGACCTCGACCACGTCGCCGGTCACGCCCGCGACCAGCAACTGGTGAGTGCGGGCGAAACCGAAAGGGACGTAGCGCGAAGGCGAAACGACCGACATCGGACGCCTCAGTTGATCATCGGGAAGGTCGGGTCGTCGAACGCCGGCCTCGCCGGAGCGGGGTCACGATCGCTCCCGGACCGGCGACGTTCCGGCTCGACCGCCCCCGACCGGCTCGCCGCATCGGAACCACCGAGCTGGCGACCGGCGCCCAGCGGCACCACCACTTCGTTGGGCGCATGGCGCACCACCCCTTCGCGCATCTGCTGCTCGGCCCGGCGGCGCTGCTCGGCTGCCCGATCGAGATCGGGCGAGAGGCTTTGCGGGCCGGTGTCGGGCGGCGTCTTGCCATCGGGGCCGGGCCGCGGCCCCAGCGGCGGCAGGACATTGCCGCCCATCTGCGGCAGCGCCCAGTGCTCGGGCAGGCCGCCGTCGCCACGCAGCCGCCGGATGTAGTCGTAGCGCCCCAGGGTCACGTCGTGCGCGCTCGCCTGGTCGCGGACGATGACCGGGCGCAGGAACACGAGGAGGTTGGTCTTGACCCGCCGACGCGAGTCGTAGCGAAACAGCTGGCCGAGGAAGGGAACATCGCCGAGGCCGGGGACCTTGTCCTCGCCGCCCTCGATGCGCTCCTCGATCAGGCCGCCGAGCACGATCACCTGGCCATCGTCGACGAGCACGTTCGATTCGATCGACCGCTTGTTGGTGACGATGCCCGCCGCGAGCTGGGTGCTTTGCACGCTGGAGACTTCCTGGAAGATCTGCAGCTTGACGGTGCCCGATTCGGACACCTGCGGCCGCACCCGCAGGGTCGTGCCGACATCCTGGCGCTCGATGGTCTGGAACGGGCTGACCGCGCCCTGCCCCGCGCCGGTATTGGTGTACTGGCCGGTCACGAACGGCACGTTCTGGCCGATGATGATCCGCGCTTCCTCGTTGTCGAGGGTCAGCAGGTTCGGCGTCGCGAGCACGTTGGCCTGTCCCTCGGATTCCAGCGCGCGCGCGAGCAGGCCGAGGTTGAGCACCGGCACCTCGACGCCGCCGATGGTCACGTTGGTGCGCCCGCGCACGATGCCGAGGTTGAGGCCGCCGCCGGCGCTGGTGATGTCGGTGGTGGCGCCGATGATGCTGCCGGCACCGTCGAGATTGGTGAAGTTGGTGCCGCCGATGGCGCGGGTCCTGCCGTCCGGGGCGTTGAGGAACTGCCACTGGATGCCCATCTCGGCGGCCGTCTCGGCATTGACCTCGACGATCAGCGACTCGATGTAGACCTGGGCGCGGCGCACGTCGAGCTGGTCGATGACCTTGCGCAGGTTGCGATAGACCGGCTCGGGTGCCGTGATGATCAGCGAGTTGGTGCTCGGGTCGGCGGCAATGATCGCCCCGCCGGCCTTGATCGCGATCGGTGCCCCCGCCTGCCCGCCGTCGTTCGACAACGGGGTCGTCTGGATGGAAGAGGTTCCGCCCGAACCCGGGAACGAACCCCCGCCGATCCCCATGCCGGAATCGCCCATCATGGTCGAGGCCTGGCCGATGCTGTCCTGCACCGTGGTGCTGCCCTGGCCGCCCTGGCCACCGAGCACGCCCGACAGGGTGCGGGCGAGCTTGGTCGCCTCGGCATTGCGCAGGTAGACGACGTGGATGTTGCCGCCATTGGCCTCCGGCTGGTCGAGCTGGCCGATGAGCGATTTCGCCAGCCTGATGTTGGCGGCGCTGGAGGCCCGCACGAGGATCGCGTTGGTACGCGGATCGGCGAGCACGATCACCCGCTGGCCCGGATCGTTCGCTCCGGGGCCCGCTGCCTGGGCGCCGCCGCCCTGGCCCCCGGCTCCGCCGCCACCACTGCCGCCGAGCAGGTGGTTGACCGCCACCGCGACGTCCGAGGCGATCGCATGCTTGACCGGCACCACCTCGACCTGGCGGGTGCTGGGGTTGTCCAGGGTCGCGATGATGCGGGCGATGCGCTGCAGGTTGCTCGCGTAGTCGGTCACGACCAGCGAGTTGTTGTTCGGGTAGGCGTTGATCGTGTTGTTGGGCGCGATCAGGGGTCGCAGCACCGGCACCAGGTTGGTCGCCGACTCGTAGTTGAGCCGGAAGATCTGGGTCACCACCTGGTCGCCGCCGGCGGCGGGCTGGCGGCCCGCGGTCACCGGCCCGGACTGCAGCTTGGCTTCGGCCTCGGGCACCACCTTCGACAGGTCGCCGCTGTCGACGATCGCGAAGCCCTGTACCCGCAGGGCGCTCTGGAGCATCTGGTAGGCGCGCGCCTTGCTGACCGGTCCCGGCGTCTCGAGGGTGAGCTTGCCACGGACCCGCGGATCGATGATGAAGGTGCGGTCGAGCAGGTGCCCGAAGGCGCCGATCACCGAATCGACATCGGCGTCACGGAAATTGAGGGTGATTCCCTCGCCGTTCTGGGCGTGGGCAAGCCTTGGCGCCGGGAGGGCCAGGATGACTGCGACCAGGGCGACGGCCAGGGCACACACCAGGCCGCGGGCCGGTCGGCGATGCGGGAGGCAGCTGTTTCGAGGGGCGCGATGAAAAACGATCATGCTCCGATCTTGATGATTGTTCGGTCGCCGACACGCCGGCCGATCATTCCGAGGAAGGCATCCAGGCGCTGCCTTTCGGACTCGTCGGCAGACGCCTCGGCATCGAAGCGCACACCTGCCCGGGCATCCCATGTGCCCTTGCCGGCAAGCCTGAGCGGGCCCTGCAGGGTCTGGATCGCCAATGCGGCCCGGCCGCCATCGCCGCTCACCTCGATCCGGTAGTCGCCCAGGGGGCGCACCGGGGTCAGCGCCGAAGCCATGCCACGCAGGTCGATCTCGGCCTTGCCCTCGAACCCGTTCTCGCGAAACACCAGTCCGTCCCACCGGAGCTCGAGCGAACCGGCTGGCCTGATTGTATTCCACGGCGACCCGAGCCGGCCCAGATCGACGCTCGGCAACGCCAGGCGGCCCGCATCGACCCGCAACTCGCCGACGTGGCCCGACAGGCGGACGGTGTCGGACATCCCGACGAGCTGGACCTGCGCATCGACCAGGCCGAAGACCAGCGGCAACTTGCGCAACGCCCAGGACAGGCGCCCCGGCACCGCCACGCCGGGCAGCACCGGCGAGCCGGCCGCCTCGGCGGCCTCGAGCGAGGCGACATCGACGAAGACCAGCCGGCCGCTGCCGTTCCAGATCGAGCCATCGGCCTCGGTCAGCGCGACCCGGCCATTGCTTGCCGCTCGCAGCGCCACATCGGCGAGGCTCGCCGGCGCGAACGCCGCCAGGGCAAGCGCCGCGGCCAGGACGCCGGCCACCGCGGCGACCAGCCAGATCCGGGTCGGCCTCAACGGGCGCCCTCGCCGGCCTGTACGCTCAGGCGAGCGGCGACGTAGCCGTCACGCGGATCGCGGGTGAGCTTGGCGTCGATGACCCGGACCCGGGACTCGCGCACCGCCAGGGCCACCCAGTCGATCCAGGCAGCGAACGGCACCGACGGAAAGCGCAGGTCGTAGCGGTCGCCCCGCTGCTCGATCTGGACGCCACCGGCGAGCCCGGCCGCCGCCAGCGACTTCTCGAGCGATGCCCGCACCGAGCCGCTGACCGGCCCGGCGCCGGCGACCGATTCGAGGGCGCGTGCTTCGTCGAGCATCGAGGCCATCCGGGCGAGTTCGGCGCGCTGCGCCGGCAGTTCCTGCGCGAGCCGCTGGCGCCCCACCCAGGCCGGCTCGAACGCGAGCAGCCAGACGAGCGCGACCAGCAGGACTGCCGCCCCGCCCACGAGGATCCGGCGCTCGCGCGGCGGGCGCTCGCGCCACCAGCCCAGGAATGTCTCGAGCATCGATGCCTCCTAGAGCGCCGAAACGGTGGCGACCGGCTCGCCGGGTTGGGAGAAATCGATCTTCAGGCCGTTGCGTCGGCCAGCCTGCTCCATCTGCTGGCGAACGCTGGCCGCCTGCACCAGGGTCGGCAGGAAATGCACCACCAGTCGTCCGTCGCGGTACTCGGTGCCGGTCACCGCGCCGGCGGCCTGGGGGCCGAGCGCCTGGGCGAAGCGCGCCAGCAGGGGCACGAAGTCGGCCGGCCCGCTCTGGCCGGCGCGAGCCCGCAGGCCCGCGAGTTCGCGTTCCGTCTGCAGCACCGGATCGACGACCACCGGCACCCGCGGGAAGGCCTCCCGGAAGCTGCGCTCGAGCGAGGCCCGCATGCGCTGGCTCTCGCTGCGCATCTGGTACCAGTGCAGGTTCAGCCCGACCAGGAAAGCCAGCAGCACCGCCACCGCCCAGCCCGCCGGCCAGCGCCAGGTGCGCCAGTCGACGTCGGCCAGGCGACGCCCCAGTCCACTGCCCTCGCGGCCGGCCAGCAGGTCGATGCCATCGTCGCCCGGCGCCTCGAGCGGCTCGATCGCCAATGTCGCACCGGCTCGCGCCGCCGCCGCGGCCAGCGGCCGGCTCCAGTCCTCGTCGGCCACATGGGCGACGAGCCGATCGGGCGGCGGTTCCTCGCGCTGCAGGGCGCGCTGCGCGAGCAGCGCATCGAGCGCCAGGGCCCGGCCACGGGAGTCCTCCGATGCCGGCCAGCCGATGCCTTCGTAGCGGCCGGTGCGCAGCGCGATGCCGTCGCCGATGCACACCAGCGAATCGGCCCCCGGCTGCATCGGCATCGCCAGCTGCCCCGGGACGGCCCGGGTCACGCGCAGGCCGCGGCGCTCGAAGGCGCCGAGCACGAACTCGAACCAGCTGCGATCGATGACCGCGACCGGCCGCATGCCGTCGGCCAATGTCGGACCCGGGGCGAACAGGCAGGATTGCGGATCCTGCAGCAGGCGGTCCTCGAGCACGTTCGGCAGGGCACGTCGCAGCCTGGCGCCGGCCAGCGGAGGCAGCTTCGCGGGCAGCAGGTTGACGTCGCGTGCATCGAACACCAGCCGCAGCGAACGCAGCTTGGGCAGCGCATCGAGGCTCGAGGCCTGGACCACGAGCCCGTCCGGGCCGGCGATCCCGAGCAGCAGGCGCGGTTCGGTCGCGAACGCCCGCTCGCCGACCGAGCGCGGCGGAATCCATACGACCGCTTCGCCGCGCTTCAGAGCCGATACTGCCATTGGACCTCGACGGTATTTCCGCTTCGATGGAGAAGGGACATCAGTTCATTCTCGATTCGGCCGAAGCGTACCATCCCGCGCACCAGGAAATAGTCGGACGATACGGAAAACAGGCTCATGTCGGCCTCGTCGCCGAGCCGCATCCGGGCCTGCGCATCGGAAATGTCCTTGTAGAAACTCTCGCCGCGCTCCGAGATGAGCTGGCGGGCCTGCGCCGGATCGACATCGAGGTACGCGGCCAGGACTTCGGGCGTGGCGGTATTGAGGTTCACGCCGGTGCGGGTCGGCAGCAGGATCGCATGGTCGGCGAGCCGGCGGATCGTCGCCTCGTCGAAGCCGCGCACCTCGCGCAGGTCGTCCAGGCGCAGCAGGCGCGGCTGTTCGGCCGGGATGCTCGCCCCGTCGACGACCCGCCCAAGGGTCGGCAGCAGGCGGGCAACGACGAGGTCGGCGAGGGATTCCGGCAGGTCGAGGGACGCGAGCAGGCGCCTGAGGGCCGCCAGGTGGCGGGGGTTGGCCTGGGGACCAAGGGCGCCCGCCTCGACCAGGTTGCTGAGATTGAACAGCCCCTGGGCGTCGAATATCTGGCCGCGCAGGCGAGGCAGTCGCTCGAGCCGGGCACCGGCGGTAACCGTCTCGTCGAGCACGGTTTCATCGACCCGGGTCGCCCAGAGCTCGCCGGGGTGGTCGATCGAGCCGAGGCGCAGATCCGCCTGCAGCACGAAGCGCCCCCAGTCGATCGCCATGCGTTCGATCCAGCGCGACTGGGCGAGCGCCTGGCGGTTCTCGACCGAGCGGATCGCGACATGCTCGCGCACGAAGAGCGAAGCCACGATCGTCGAGACCAGCGCCACCACGAGGATCACGCTGACGATCGCAGCCCCGCGCTCGCCCGGCCTCGTTGGCCCGCGCTCGCGCGGCGCAGGCTTGCCAGTTGCCGTCGGCCGTCGTCGCATGTTCAGTCCCGCAACGCGAAGACGCGGCGCAGGCGTTCGCCGTGGCGCAGCAAGGTCAACTCGACGCCGGCCGGGTCGAACTGGCGATCCGCGCCGGCGTTGCCCGTCGGCGGCGGCAACGAGACCAGCGCGGTGCCGTCCTGCCACTCGTTACGCCCGGCCAGCCAGCCTCGCCAGGCGATGGCGTCCACGTTGGCCAGCAGCGGCTGCCAGACCTGCAGGGGCAGTTCGTTGTCGGCATCCGGCCGCCAGGGCCCGAAGCCGCGCTCGATGAGGCCGTCGCGCAGCCGGTAGACGACCCGCTCGAAGCGCACCGGCGAATCGACGGGCGCCTCGCGCAACAGGTCGACGCGCACCGGGCCCTCGACGTCGTCGCGAACGAAGGCCACCGGGCGTCGGCCGAGGGCGTCGAGATGGCGCAGGGGCCAGGAGCGTCGCAGGTCTTCGTCGAGCTGCGAGAACAGGACCGAGAGCGCCCGGGTCTCGTCGGTATGGCGGGTGATGTGCTCGCGACTGGCCAGCACCGAATCGAGGCCGCGCCAGGACAGCACTGCGAGGATCGCCATCAGGGCGACGGCCACCAGCAGCTCCAGCAAGGTGAAGCCGGCCTGGCGACGATGGCGCCGCATCACAGGCCTCGCACCGCGAAACCGACGAGGTGGGCGAGCCGATGCCCGTCGCCACCCAGCACGCTCAGTTCGACCTGCCGGAAAAAGGGACTCTGGGTGGCCTTGACGTCCTCGACGCATTGCAGCACCACATAGCCTTGCGAACAATCGAAGCGACGCACGCCCAGGGTCGGGAAGAGGCCTGCCACGCGAATCTCGCCGAGCCGGTTCTCGGCGCTCCATTGGGCGAAGGTACGCGCGCGCAGCTCGTTGCTGCTGTTGCGCATCACGGTGGTCGCCCGCAGCGCCGCCATCAGGGCGATCGCCGCGATCGTCAGCGCCACCAGCACTTCGATCAGGGTGAAACCGCGGCGGCGGTGCGCGGACATCTCAGCGGCGCCCGGCCGAGCCTGCGGGCGTGGCCGAAGCGAGCGATGGCGAGCGTGGGGGGCGTTTCATGTCAGCGGACCTCGAAGTGGCCGAGGCCATTGGCGAGGATCCGGTGCTCGCGACCATCGCGCGCCAGCACCAGGACGAAGGGCGAATCGACCGCATCGCGCCCGAACTCGATCACGCGCCGGCCGTCGCTTCGCTGCAGCGACAAGGTGGTCGGCCCGGCCCACTCGCGCGCGCGCAGGTCGCGGTCGTCGAGGATGGGGACCCATTTGCCCTGGCGGCGGATCAGGAAGCGGTATTCATTGGCATCGGCCTCGAAGCGGATGCGCGCGCCGCGCACCTGCGCCTCCTCGCGCGCCAGCCCGAGCAGCTGGCCGATGCGATCGGCCTCGAACTGCAGGGATCGGTCGGCGCCGCGCACCGACAGGCCGACCACCGTCATGAGGATGCCCGCGATCAGGATCGCGACCATCAGTTCGATCAGCGTGAAGCCAGCGGCGCGCCGGCGCACGCGCTTCACCGATTCAGTTGCCAGGATCCGATGTCGGCGTTGTTGCCTTCGCCGCCGCTCTGGCCATCGGCGCCGAAACTGAAGACATCGATATCCCCGTTGATGCCCGGGTGCATGTACTGGTACGGATTGCCCCAGGGATCCTTTGGCGGCGACTTCAGGTACTGCTTCCAGTTGTTCGGGATCGGATCCACCGTCGGTTTCTGGGCCAGTGCCGCGAGGCCCTGCTCGGAGGTGGGATAGCGATTGTTGTCGAGCCGGTACTGGTCCAGCGCCTGAAGAATGTTGCCGATGTCGTACCTGGCGGCGGTCATGCGGGCCTGGTCGGGCTTGTCCATGACGCGAGGAACGATCAGGGTCGCGAGCACGCCGAGGATCACGATCACGACCATGATCTCGATCAGCGTGAAACCACGCTCGTGGCGCATGATGCGCTGCATAAAACTCCCGGGGTCGCACTTCGAAGACGCGTTATGATAGCAGCGCCCCCGACCCGCACACCGGCCATTCATGCGCCTGTTTCCGTCGGCCGGCGGGGCTCGCTGGGCTCCGCGGCTCCTCTCCGTCCTGCTGTTCGCGCTGCTATGCGCCGTCGTCGCGTACTGGGCGCTGCGCCTGTTCGAGCCCCCGGTGCGCGTCGCTCCGTCGGGCTCGCTCGCGGCAACCGGGGCGGTCGCCTCGCTCGGCCCGGCCCACACCCTGTTCGGACGCACCGGCACCAATGACGGACCGGTCGTCCAGGCGATCTCCTCCAGCTTCAAGGTGCTCGGCGTGATTGCCGACACCGAGCGCGGCGCCGCCGTCATCTCGGTCGAGGGGCGGCCCGCCGAGGCCTTCGGTGTCGGCATGCGGATCGACGACAACCACCGGCTCAAGACGGTGACGGCCACCGAAGTCGTGATCCTGCGTGGCGACGAAGAGATCCGGGTCGAGGCGCCCGCCCTGACCGACATCGCGATCCTCACCGCCGGGCCGGCGTCCGGGGCCGCCAGCGCCCCCGATTCCCGGCCAGCGCCGCCGATGCGCCCGCTGCCGCCCGCGGGCGCCGCGGCCGCCGTACCCGAGCAGGCCGCCCCCCGGCCGGTGGTGCGCCGGCCAACGTCCGACCCGCGGCCGCAGATACCCGGCGAGCAGCCCGCGCCCCCGGCCGAAAACGCCCGCTGACGCTAGAATCGACCGATGCGCGCCTATCTCGAGTTGATGCGCCACGTGCTGGAGCACGGCGAGCGCAAGGACGACCGGACCGGTACCGGCACCCTGTCGGTATTCGGCTGGCAGATGCGCGTGCCGCTCGCCGCCGGTTTCCCGCTGCTGACCACCAAGAAGCTGCATCTCAAGTCGATCGTGCATGAGCTGCTCTGGTTCCTGCAGGGCTCTACCAACGTCGGCTACCTGCGCGAGCACGGCGTCACCATCTGGGATGAATGGGCCGACGAGCGCGGCGAGCTCGGCCCGGTCTACGGCCACCAGTGGCGGTCGTGGCCGACGCCCGACGGCGGGCACATCGACCAGATCGCCGACTTGATGAGCCGCCTGCGCACCGACCCGAACAGCCGTCGGCTGGTGATCTCGGCCTGGAACGTCGCGGACCTGCCGAAGATGGCGCTCGCCCCCTGTCATGCCTTCTTCCAGTTCCATGTCGCCGGCGGCCGTCTGTCGTGCCAGCTCTACCAGCGCAGCGCCGACATCTTCCTCGGCGTGCCGTTCAACATCGCCTCGTATGCCCTGCTCACCGAGATGGTCGCGCAGCAGGCGGGACTCGAGCCGGGCGACTTCATCTGGACCGGCGGCGACTGCCACCTGTACCTGAACCACCTCGACCAGGCGCGCCAGCAACTCGCCCGCGATCCGCGTCCGCTGCCGAAGCTCGTCATCGGACGCCGGCCCGAGTCGATCTTCGACTATCGCTACGACGACTTCAGCTTCGAGGGCTACGACCCGCATCCGCTGATCAAGGCGCCGGTCGCGGTCTAGGGAACCTGTGGACGCAGTACGCCGATGTCAACGCCCCGTGTCACCTTGCTGATCGCCCGGGCGCGCAACGGCGTGATCGGCCATGGCAACGCCCTGCCCTGGCACATCCCCGAGGAGCTCCAGCACTTCAAGCGGACCACCACCGGCCATGCGCTCATCATGGGCCGGCTCACCTGGGACTCCATCGGCCGGCCCCTGCCGGGTCGGCGCACCCTCGTGGTGAGCCGCAACCGCGAGTGGTCGGCGCCGGGCTGCGAGCGGGCCGATTCGGTCGCCGACGCCATCGCGATGGCGGCCGCGGGCTCGCCCGAGCATCCCGACATCTCGCGCGACGAAGTCTTCGTGGTGGGCGGCGCCCAGATCTATCTCGCCGCCCTGCCCCAAGCGCACCGGATCCTGATGACGGAAGTCGATCTCGAACCGGACGGCGACGTCCATCTCGATGCGCCCGACCCGGGCGAGTGGCGTGCGGTCACGCGCGAGGCCCGGACCTCGTCGATCGGTGTCGGCTTCGAGATCGTCGACTATCGCCGCACCTGATCCCGGCCGAAATCCGGGCGCAACCGTGCCTGCGGCGTGGGGCCCTCTTGCCGGCTCCTACCAGACCCCCATCGAAGCGCCCGCCGCGAGCGACGCGCCGAGCTCGCGCGCGCCGGCGAGATCCGCTTCGCCAATGTGCTTGGGCGCGAGGATCTCCTCCGGCGTCTGGGCGTGGGTGCACACGATGACCGGCTCGGCCACCCGCCGCATCCGCCAGCCAGTGGCGATGCGGTCGATCTGCCGGGTCGCGCCCTCGCCATCCGAGCCGGCGCAGACGATCGTTGCATAGGGCCGGCCGTCGATCCGCCCAAGCGCCGGGTAATAACAGCGATCGAAGAAGTCCTTCATCATCCCGGCCATCGTCGCCAGGTTCTCCGGGCAGACGAAGAGCACCGAGCGAGCCGCGAGCAGTTCCTCGGGCCCGGCTCGATCGGCGCGCAACATCAGGGCCTCGCCGGGCTCGACCTGCTCGAGCGCGCCTTCGAGGGCAGCGGTGGCGAGTTGTTCGCTGCCACCGGTCAGGGACCACCAGACGATCAGGAGATTCATGTCGTCGCGATCGTGTACAGGGGATGGCGCCCCCGGCACGAATCGAACGTGCGACCCTCTCCTTAGGAGGGAGATGCTCTATCCACTGAGCTACGGAGGCGTGGCGCCGATTGTAGCAACCCCGCCGCAGCACCTACGGCCGCAAGCGCTGCAGTTCGCGGAGCACCGCAATCGTGTCCACGAGACTCGTCTCGAGCGGGATCTCCGGCTGCTTCCCGTCGCGCCCATCCAGGCTGAGCAACCCGCGTCTCGTTTTACCCGTTCGGGGGCGGTGATTCCATCTCGAACACAAGGAGGGTCGAAGTCGCCGTAGCGCATAGTCTTCCCTCGCCGTCGTGCAAGGTGGCTTCCGCGAACGCCACGCGCCGGCCGACCGAGATGACCGTGCCGGTCGCGCGGACCGTGCCACTCCGGTCACTGAGCCCGCGCACGAACGAGACCTTGAGCTCCAGGGTCGTATGTCCCCGGTTGGGGCCGAGCTTCGAGTGGACCGCGATACCGCAGGCGCTGTCGAGCAAGGTCGAGGCATAGCCGCCGTGCACCGATCCCAGCGGGTTGTAGACGCTGCGATCGGGTGTGCCCTCGAACACCACCCGGCCGCGCTCGAGCTCGACCAGGTCGAATCCGAGCTTCTCGCCCATCGGCGCCTTCAGGTTGCCCGCGAGCATCGTGCGCAGTTGCTCGAAGCCGTCGGGTGCCTCCTTGACCTTGTCTGTCATCACGCTCACCAGGTTTCGTGGAAGGGCCGGACCTCGGCGAGGAACGACCAGGCGTCGCGCGGCTGGTGCGCGAGATGGAAGACCTCGCCGGCAATCGACGCCGGCGAGATGAAGAAGTCGTCCGCTGCGTCGGGCAATCGCTCTCGCTGCCACGGTACGTCGATCACCGCATCGATCACGAGGTAGGCGACGTGGACGCCCTTGGGTCCGAGGTCACGCGCCAGTGATTCGGCGAGGATCCGCTGTGCGGCCTTGGTCGGGGCGAAGCCGGCGAACGCCGCGCGCCCGCGCTGCGCCGAGGTGTTGCCGGTGACGATCAGCGCGCCTTCGCCAGCCTCGACCATCGCGGGCGTCGTCAGCCGTGCGAGATGGAAGAGCGCCATCGTATTGATCGCGAAGTTGCGCTGGAGCGTATCCGCCTCGACCTCCATGAAGGTACCGAACGCGCCACCCACGGCATTGTGGACGACGATCTTCGGGCACCCCACCTGGGCGATCACACGCTCCAGGGCGCTGGCGTCACTGACGTCGCAAGGCACCGCGACCGAATCCGGAATCTCGTGCTCCAGCGCGGCGAGACGATCGGCGTCGCGCGCCAGCATCGCCACCCGATAGCCGCCTTCGGCGAAGCGCCGCACGACGGCAGCGCCGGTGCCGGGGCCAACACCAGTGACGAGGGCGAATGGTTTGGTCCTGTCCGTCATGCCGCTTCCCCCAGACGCGTGAGTTCCTCGCGCACGAAATCGAGCCGATCGTTGCCGAAGAACATCGTGTCGCCGACGAAGATGCTGGGCGAGCCGAACACGCCGCGCTCGGCCGCTTCCTCGGTATTGGCATCGAGCTGTGCGATCACGTCGGGCGCGTCGATCCCTGCGGCGATGGGAGCAGGATCGATGCCGGCGGCCGCGATGACGGCGAGGATGTCGTCGCTGGTCGCGAGCGTCTTCCCCTCGCTCCAAAGGGCACGGTACAAGGCCAGCGTGATCGCGTCGGCCTCCTCGGGCGACCCCGCCGCCAGCACGGCGCGCGAGCAGGCGGCGCCATCGGCGCTGCGCACGTCCGATGGGTTCAGGGCAATGCCGTAGCGCTCGCACCAGCGCGCCAGGTCCTTGCGCGCGTAGCGACCCTTGGCCGCGCAGGTGATGGTGGTCGGCACGTTTCCGACCTTCTCCATGACCTCGAGAATCCGCATCGGCCGGAACGCGATGTGGACGTCCATTTCGCGCAACTGGGTGAAGGCCAGATAGCTGTAGGGGCTTCCGAAACTGTAGAAGAATTCGATCGACTGCGTCATCGGGCTGCTCCTGCGGAAGAATCGAGAAGGCGGCGGACGCTATCGTCCGCCGCGGGACCGGGGCGAATCCCGACACGGTCGCGCGGCACCGCTTGCCCGGTTTCGGCATCGACGAGCGCAAGCCGCAGCGGTCGGCCGGTCAGGCGGTCCACCAGCTCCACCGGGGGCTGGCCGAGGCCGCTCGCGTCCCAGCGATCACCCCATTCGCGCAGGGCGACATTGACCTTCCACAGGTCGCGCCCTTTCGGCGTCAACCGATACTCGTCACGCGGCGGACGCTCCTGGTAGCGCACGCGCTCCACGATGCCCGCCGCCGCCAGGTGTTTGAGGCGAGCCGCCAGGGTCGCACTGGGGATGCCGGTACTGGCGCGCAGGTCTTCGTAGCGATGCAGGCCGAACGACAGGTCGCGGATGACCAGCAGCGCCCAGCGATCCCCGATCAGTTCGAGCGCCCCCGCAATCGAGCAACGCATTCCGGCGAAGGACTTCGGCTTCAAGCTCTCGACCTCGTAACTTCAATAATTGAAGTATATATGGATCAACAGCGTCGTCCAGAACGGTAGCGATGTCCCGATCGGTGCGCGATGATCGGGCGCGGAACTTCGGCGGCCGTGGCGCCGGGCTGCGATCGTGATGGCGTAGTATTCGGGCCGGACTCCGACGCCATGAAACCCGCGATCCTCCTTAGCGCCGCCCTGTTCGCAGCCGGCTGCGCCCCGCTTGCCCCGACCGACCGCGGATCGTCGGCCGATGCCGGCACTTCGGCCACCGCCACGCCCTATGTCGTGCCGCGCAGCGAAGTACGCACCATGCGCTCGCGCAGCGGGGTCGACTACCGCATCCTCATCGCAAGACCCGCCGCACCCCCACCCGCGACCGGCTATCCGGTGCTCTACCTGCTCGATGGCGACGACAGCTTCGCGATCGCGGCGGTGACCGCCGAGCGCCTCGGCCGACATGCCGGGCGGGGCGGCGTGGTCCCCGGCCTCATCGTGGGCATCGGCTACCCGGGAGCATCGCGCCGCGCCCTCGACTACACGCCGGCCAGCGCGAATCCCGCGCCCGGGCCGGACGGGCGCGTCGACACCACCGGCGGTGCGCAAGCCTTCCGGGAGTTCATCGCCGATGAACTGCAACCGACGATCGCGCGCGACTTCTCCATCGATGCCTCCCGACAGACCCTGATGGGCCATAGCTACGGCGGGCTCTTCGTCCTCGACACCCTGTTTCGCCAGCCGGAACTCTTCCGGACCTACGTCGCCTCGAGCCCGTCGATCTGGTTCGCCAACCGACAGGTGCTCGCGCACGAGTCCGCCTTCGTCGAACGCCAGCGCGCCGCCGGCCGCCCACTCGATCTCGTGCTGACCGTCGGCGAACTCGAGCAGCCCCGATCGCAGGCAAAGGCGAGGCCGGCCGCCGATGCGGGCGTTGCCGCCCGCCTTGCCGAGCGTCGCATGGTGGACGACAGCCGCGAGCTCGCCGCACGGCTGCGTGTGCACGAGGACACCGGCCTCGCGGTGCACTACCGCGTCCTTGCCGGCGAGACCCACGGCTCCGCGTCGCTGCCCGCCATCGGCAGCGCCGTGCTGCGCGCCTTCGGCCGCTGAGGCGCGACGCCGCGGGCGCCGGCGAATCTCGTCGAGGCAAGACACCGTCTGCAGACAAGGGCAGGCTGCGGTATTTTGTGGGCCTCGCGCGGCGGGGAAACCCCACGGCCTTCGCCGCAACCGGCATGTCGCCACCACCAGACAGGAATTCCGGATGCCAGGCTCTCCGCTTTTCGAACCCCTCCAGGTCGGTCCGTACCGGCTGTCCCACCGTGTGGTGATGGCGCCCCTCACCCGGATGCGCGCCACGCGCCCCGGCAACATTCCCAATGAGCTCAACGCCCGCTACTACGGCCAGCGCGCCAGCGAAGGCGGGCTGATCATCGCCGAAGCGAGCCAGGTACTGCCCACCGGCCAGGGCTCGCCCGCCACGCCCGGCATCCACTCGGCCGCCCAGGTCGAAGGCTGGAAGGGCGTGGTGCGTGCGGTGCAGGCCAAGGGTGGGAAGATCTTCCTGCAGCTCTGGCATGTCGGCCGGATCTCGCACCGTTCACACCAGCCCGGCGGCGAACTGCCGATAGCGCCCTCGGCCGTCGCGCCGGCCGGCAAGGTACTCAACGCCGACTTCCAGCCAGTCCCCTTCGAGGCGCCGCGCGCCCTGCGCACGGACGAGATCCCGGGAATCATCGAAGGCTATGTGCAGGCCGCGAAGAATGCGCTCGAAGCGGGTTTCGACGGGGTCGAGATCCACGGCGCCAACGGCTACCTCCTCGAGCAGTTCCTGCAGTCGCGCACCAACCTGCGCACCGACGCCTATGGCGGTTCGATCACCAACCGGGCGCGGCTGATGCTCGAGGTCGCCGAAGCCGTCGCCGGGGTCTGGCGCCCGGAAAGGGTCGGCATCCGGCTCTCGCCGTACGGCATCGCGAACGACAGCGGCGAAGCGGACCCGATGCCGCTCTACACCCATGTCATCCAGGCGCTCGATGGCATGGGCCTCGCCTACCTGCACCTGCTCGAGCCGCGCGCAAGTGGCGCCGGCGGACGTGAAGTCGACCACCAGGGCGTACCGTCGGCGGCCGAGCTGTTCCGCCCGTCGTGGCGCGGCGTGCTGATCGCAGCCGGGAACTTCCGCACCGAGTCCGCCGCCGGGATGGTCGCCAGCGGCACGGCCGACGCGATCGCCTTCGGCCGCTTCTTCATCTCGAACCCCGACCTGCCCGAACGCATCCGGGCCGGGGCGGAGTTCACGCCGTACAACCGGGCAACCTTCTACGGCGGCGGCCCGGAAGGCTACGTCGACTACCCGGCAATGGGCGAGGCCTGAAGGCCGGGACTGGCTCGAGGAGGATGCATCATGAGTACCGACTCGTCATGTGACGACGAATACCCCATCCTGCACCACTACGACTTCTCGCCCTTCGCCGAGAAGATCCGCCTCGCGCTCGGCATCAAGGGACTGCGCTGGCGTTCGGTGATCGCCCCGTCGGTACTGCCCAAGCCGGACCTGGTCACGCTCACGGGAGGCTATCGTCACATCCCGGTGCTGCAGTACGGAGCGGACGTCTATTGCGACACCCGGACCATCATTCGCGAACTCGATCGTCGCCACCCCGAAACGCCACTCGACGATCCCGCGTCGCGCGCTCTGGCCACCGCGATCGAGGCCTGGGCCGAGCGCGACCTGTTCTGGCCGATCGCGCGCTTCGTCAGCGGCACCAATGCCGAGACGGTCGACCCGCAGCTGCATGTCGACCGCGCATCCCTGCGCGGCAAGCCGACACCCTCGATGGCCCGCCTCAAGGCAGTCGCCCGTCGCGAGCTCTCGCGCATCCGCCCGCTCCTGCCGGTCGTCGACGGCCTGCTGGGCCGCGACTCGGCCTGGCTGCTGGGCAAGCGGCCGGGCAAGGCCGACCTCGCCGTCTACCATGGCCTCTGGTTCCTTTCGGCCATGCCGATCGACTGCTCGGGCGAACTCGCGCCCTACCCCTCGATCCGGGACTGGATGCGCCGGGTCGCCGCGATCGGCCACGGTGAATCCACCGGGATGCCTGCCGCGCGCTCGCTGGAGATCGCGGCACGATGCCGACCCGAGGTGCGCACCGATTCGATCGAGGACGACTCCCTGCCCGCCATGGGCAGCCGGGTAGCGATCAGGCCGGACGACTACACCACCGCCGCCGTCGAGGGCACGCTGGTGCGCGTCGCCGCCGACGACATCGCGATCCGGCGCGACGACTCCGCCCTAGGCGAGATCGTCGTCCACTTTCCACGCATCGGCTACGCGCTGAAGGAACTCCCATGAACGGCAGGCTCGACGGCGGCTGGACCGCCCAGTAGGCCGCCCGATGCGGCGCCCGCGCCACCCCGCGGCGAGGCCGGGTCAGTCGCCGTAGTCGAGGTTCGGCCGCAACTCGCGCATCCGTGCAGCGAGGCGCCGGCTCGCACTGTCGTCCGAACGGGCCAGGTGCTTTGCGACCGCAACGTGATCGGCATCGATCTTGTGGTGGTTCAGCTTCGACTGGCCCTCGATGCGATCGACCTCGATGTCGATCACCCGGATCATCGCGAGCATCGATTCGCGCTTGTTCGGCTCCATGGTCGCCATCGACCAGGGCGGCTTCGGCAACCGCGCCTCGGAGACCGCGAGAAGCTCGTCGCCATGGGGCCGGTTCTCGTCCAGGGATCGCAGGCGGCCGACGCCCGAGAGGTGGACCGCTTCGTAGAGCCAGGTCGAGACCTGGTCGGGCGATTCGTACCAGTCGTTCGATACATAGGCGTCGGCGCCCGGGACGACCAGCAGGAAACGGGTCCGGCCGTCGGCCAGCCCGACCAGCGGGTTCTTCGCGGTCAGGTGGAACTGGGCGACCAGGCGCCCCCCGGGACCCTCGGCCTCGTGGATGGTGAAGGGCACATGCGAACCGCGCGGCCCGTCGGCGTCGGCCGCGATGACGACACCGAAGCCGCGCTTCGCGGCGAACGCGACGGCTTCTTCATCGCTCATCCGGAACGGCGGGCGGATGATGTGCATCGGTCAGGGTGAGAACGTCGGAATGCCGAAAGCCGCCAGCACGAACACCGAGATGATGAAGATGAGCAGCCATCGTCCGGTGGTGTCGGTGAGCGCATGGACCAGGG
Organism: uncultured Burkholderiaceae bacterium; assembly: GCA_964476625.1. Lineage (GTDB taxonomy): Bacteria > Pseudomonadota > Gammaproteobacteria > Burkholderiales > Burkholderiaceae_E > JAMLIN01. The sequence continues at coordinate 60,962 of CAYZBJ010000010.1, forward strand.
GATCGTCGTGCATGTTGCCGCGTGCGGTGTCGATCCACAGTCGGCCCAGCCAGACCAGCAGCGCCACCATCGCCAGCCACAGCAGCTTGGGCGTCGCGTAGCGGATCTCGACGTCGGGCGTACTCACGTACAGGGCAAGAACCAGCACTGCCGCCACCGAGGCCGCCACCCCCATGGGCTGGAGGACGTCGATGTCACCGACCCCGTAGCCGCGACCGGACCCGGTTTCCTCGCCTCGTTCGCGTTCCGAGACGAGCTCTCCGCAGCGCTTGATCAGGGCCAGGCTCAGGAACACGAAGATCGTGAACGCCCGCAGCCAGAACGACACCTCGATGCCGGTCGCCGCAGCGCCGATCTCGACCCGCAGGGTGTAGAGACCGGCCAGCGTCACGACGTCGAACATCGGCAGGCGCTTGAGCCAGAATGAATACAGCAGCGTACTGCCGACATACAGCAGCAGCCAGAACAGCACCTTGCCGTTGACCGAGAGCGCCAGCAGGGAGGCGGCCAGCAGGACCAGGGTCGCGGCGGCGAAGCCGTGCGATGGCGCCAGCGCGCCGGAAGCGAAAGGTCGTTCCCGCTTGCGCGGATGGCGCCGGTCGGGCTGCATGTCGAGCAGGTCGTTGACCAGGTAGCCGGCCGACGCGGCCAGGCACATGGCCATCGCGGCCTCGACGGCATGCAGCCAGATCGTGGCGTCGTCGAGCGCGAAGGCGGTCATCATCGGCACGAACACCAGCAGGTTCTTGAGCCACTGGTGGGGGCGCACCGCGCGGATCCAGGCGCGCAGGCCGCCGCCGGCTTCGCGGGCGAAGCGGGTATCGGCGCCATCGAATCGGTTCGCATGACGTATCACCGATTCCGGCGCACCGACGACCACCGCCTGGCGCGAGCGCGCGAAGATCGGCATGTCCGATTCGTCGTTGCCGGCGTAATCGAAAGGCCCGCCGTCGCTGGCTGCCTCTATCGCCGCGAGCTTCTCGCGCCCCTTCAGGTTCCGGCTGCCGTCGGACGCGAGCACCGACTCGAAGACGCCGAGATGGCTCGCGACGGATTCCGCGACCGAGCGATCGGCGGCAGTGGCCAGCACGATCCGCCGCCCGCTGGCCTTCTCCTCGCGCAGCCATTCGAGGAAGCCTTCCCGATAGGGCAGCGCCGCCGGGTCGATCGGCCCGAGGTAGCCAAGGCGCTCCTTGAGCGCCGCCCGGCCACGGGCAAGCGCAGTGACCCCGATCGCGGTCCGCCACGGTCTGGCGCGCAACGCGATCGCGAAGCTCTCCCAGAGTGTGTCGGAGCGAATCAGCGTCCCGTCGAGGTCGACGAACAGGGGAGCTCCGTCAATCGCCCGGACCCCCCTCAACGGCTGGGCACCTGCGCTCATGCGCGAATTATAGGAAGGCCGGGCGACAAGCGCCCGTCGGCCTTCATAACTGTCGGGTTTCGTCCAACAGTGCCGCCGGGACCGCGACCGGCATAGTCAGGAGAACCTGGGCATAGGCCTTGGCGAGGTTGTCCGTATGGAGCGACGCCATGCCGCCGCCGCCGAGCACGTCATGGAGTAGGAAATTGATCGCCCCCATGCCCGGGAGGTCGAAGCGCTCGACCCGGCTCGGCGCCCGATGGGCGAAATGTGCCGCAACCGACTCCGGCGTCAGTCGCAGGGACAACCAGGGCAGCCAGCGCGGATCGCGGGCGATGATCCCGATATTGGCCTTGTTGCCCTTGTCACCGGATCGCCCATGGGCGACCCGGATGAGATCGACGGTCCGCATCGGCACTGCCGGGTCTTCCCGTGCCGGCTCGAAGACCCTCGCCGCCGGTACGCCACCGGCCTCGTCGTCGTCCACGCCCGGGGCAAATGGCACCTCGAGCACCTGCCCGTCGACGTCGACCCTGACGGAGATCGCATCCTTGGCGAACAGGAAGGAAAACAGGCGGATGACCGGCGACGGGCTCGGACGCCCCCCTACCAGGCCCGTAGTACCTGGCGCCATCGAAGTGCCCGCTGGCGCGAACTCGCGGGCGAAGAGCCGCAGGGCGGCGGCCGATTCGCTGCGCACCGCGATCTTGAGCACCACCTCGCGCGCCAGCGCCCTGCCCTGTGCCCCGAGCGACTCCTCGGCGCCGAGCACCTCGATCCGGGCCTCCGCATAGTCGGGCAGGCCCTGGGCGGCCAGCATCGCCCGGGTCCGCGCGAGGATGGTCTCGCCGGTCCTGCGCGCCTTGGCCGCCGCTTCGGCGCCGATGATGGTCAGGAAGGCGGTATTGCGATAGCCGTCCGCATGGGTCGCGCTGACCTTGCAGCGCCGGCTCGGCGCCCGCCCGCGGGCGCCGGTGACGCGGACCCGGTCATCGCCGTCGGCTTCGAAGCGCACGGCGGTGAAATCGCAGCGCACATCCGGCAACAGGTAGCTGCGCGGATCACCGATCTCGTAGAGAAGCTGCTCGCCGACGCTCGCAGGCGTCACCAGCCCCCCGGTACCGGGCGACTTGGTGATGACGAAACTGCCATCGGCATGCGCCTCCACCACCGGGAAGCCGATGTTCTCCCAATCGGGCACCTCGCGCCAGTCGGTGAACAGTCCGCCGGTGCACTGCGCGCCGCATTCGACCAGGTGTCCCGCGAGCGACCCCTGCGCGAGGAGGTCGTAGTCGGTCTCGCGCCAGCCGAAGGCATGCATCATCACCCCGAGGGTGACTGCCGAATCCACACCACGACCGGTGATGACCACGTCGCAACCGGCGTCGAGGGCACGGGCAATGGGTACCGCGCCGAGGTAGGCGTTGATGCTCACCGGCCGGGCCGGGAAAGGCGAGCCGTCGAACATCTCGCGAACGCCCGAGCGCGCGAGCTCAGCGGCGCGATCGATGAGGTCGTCGCCCAGCACCACGCCGATCTTCAGGTCGATGCCGAGTTCGGCGGCCACCCTGGCCAGCGCATCGCGGCAGGCAAGCGGGTTGACCCCGCCGGCGTTCGCGACCACCCGCACGCCCTGGCGGCGGATCTCCGGCAGCAGCGCGCGCATGGTGATGTCGACGAAATCATTGGCGTAACCTTGCGCCGGGTCCTTCGCGCGCTTGGCGGCGAGGATCGACATCGTCACTTCGGCGAGATAGTCGAAGACGAGGAAATCGATCCGACCATGCTCGAGCAGCTGCGGCGCCGCGATCGCGGTATCGCCCCAGAAGCCCGAGGCGCCGCCGATGCGCACGACCTTGCGCGCCTCTGCCGCCCGGGTCGGGCCATGGGAAGTCGTGGCAAGCGTCATCAGCGATTCTCCGATTCGATGCCGATCGCGCGTTCGATGCGCGCCACCCGATCGGCGAGGTCCGGCAAGCGGGTAGCGCCGGGATCCGGTGTCCAGCCACACAACAGGGTATCGACCATCCGGATCGCAATGGCCCCCGGCTCGAACTGCTCGCGGCGCGCCAGCATGCGCCAGGCCCAGTGCTGGATTCCACCGAGGATGAAGTCGCGGGCGATCGGGATGTCGAACGAGCCGAGGAGTTCGCCGCGCCGGACGCCCTCGCGCAGGGTTTCGGTCAGCAGCCGGGAATAGCGCCGATTAAGCGCATGCAGGTTCGAACCCTGGTAGTCGGCCCGGCCCCAGACCTGGCCGTTGATGAGCCGTCCCATGCCGGCATCGTCGATCGCGATGCGCAGGTGACGACCGACGAAGAAGACGAGCCGGTCCCGGGTGCCCTCGATCTGCGCGAGCCGCGGCGAGATATCGGCGATCAGGTCTTCGTAGAAGGCCTCGAGGACGGCGTCGAACAGCGCCCGCTTGTTGCGGAAGTAGGTGTAGATCGTGCCCTCGACGCAACCGGCCCGCATCGCGATCTCGCCCATCGACGCGCCGTCGAACCCGGCCGCCGGAAAGACCTCGCGGGCCGCCGCGAGGATCTCGGCCCGCCGCTCGGGCCGGCGACGACGCGACGCCGGCGACTGCGCCGCCCGCTCCGCCGAACCGGCCTCCACGGGAGCGCTACCGCTCGCTTGACTGCCTGTCGTCACCATCCTGAGCCAGATTCAATATCGATGAAAAAGAATCGCACAGCCGCCTCGGAACGACAAGGGAAGTTCGACTCCGAACGGGTCGATTCGCCGCTTGCCGACGCCGGGACGATGCGGCAACATCATTGAATGTCACTCAGTACCGGAGACGAACATGGCCGAAACCGCGCAGCCGGCTTCCTATCGATCAGTATTCCGGCCGGGCCTGTTCGATGGCCGGGTGGTGATCGTCACCGGCGCCGGATCGGGAATCGGCCGCTGCTGCGCCCATGAACTCGCCGCGCTCGGGGCGCGGGTCGCGCTACTCGGTCGCAAGGTCGAGAAGCTCGATGCGGTAGCCGCCGAACTCGAGGCCGGCGGCGCGCGCTTCAGCACCCATGCCGTGGACATTCGCGACGAAGCCGCGGTCGAAGCCGCGGTCGCTTCGGTACTTGCCGCCCACGGCCGGATCGACGGCCTGTTCAACAACGCCGGCGGGCAGTTCCCCGCCCCGCTCGAGGACATCTCCCTGCGCGGATGGGATGCCGTGGTCCGCACCAATCTCACTGGCGGTTTCCTGATGTCGCGGGCCGTGTACCGCGGCTGGATGAAGGCCCACGGCGGCGCCATCGTCAACATGATCGCCGACATCTGGCACGGCATGCCGTCCATGGGCCACTCAGGCGCGGCGCGCGCCGGCATGCTCAGCTTCACTGAGACCGCCGCCTGCGAATGGGCGGTCGCCGGCGTCCGGGTCAATGCGGTCGCGCCCGGCTGGATCGCATCGAGCGGCTTCGACACCTACGACCCGCCGATGCGTGCGCAGTTGCGGCGACTGAAATCGGTGGTTCCGCTGCAACGCTTCGGTACCGAAGCCGAAGTCTCGGCGGCCGCGGTCTTCCTGCTCAGCGAAGCGGCGGCCTTCATCACCGGCAGCTGCATCCGGATCGACGGCGGCGTGCCGAACGCCCGCCATACCTGGCCCACGCGCGACCGGGACCACGAGACCGACGCGACCCGGGCCTTCGATGCGTTTGCGCTGGCACGCCCGCCACGGATGCTCGACGAGGACTGAACCTTGCCCCAGATCACCTCCCGGGTCGATACCGGCAGCGAGGAGTTCGCCGCGCGCCGCAACGGCATGCTCGCCCTGGTCGACCAGCTGCGCGGCCTCGAGGCCCGCACCGTCGCCGCATCGGCGCGCGCCGCGCCGCTGTTCGCCAAACGCGGCCAGTTGCTGCCGCGCGAACGCCTGGTGCGGCTGCTCGACACCGGCGCGCCCTGGCTCGAACTCTCCACCATGGCCGGGCTCGGCATGGATCGCCGCGACGCCGAGCACACCGTGCCGGGCGGTGGCGTCATCTGCGGCATCGGCTACGTGGGCGGAGTGCGCTGCGTGGTCAATGCGAGCGATTCCGGCATCGCCGCCGGTGCGATCCAGTCGATGGGTCGCCAGAAGATCCTGCGGGCGCAGGACATCGCGATGCAGAATCGCCTGCCCTACCTGCAGCTGATCGAATCGGCCGGCGCCAACCTGCTCGAGTACCAGGTCGACGGCTTCATCGAGGGCGGCCGGATCTTCTGCAATCTCGCCCGGCTCTCGGCCGCGGGCCTGCCGGTGATCGGGGTCGTGCATGGCTCGTCGACCGCCGGCGGCGCCTACATGCCCGGCCTGTCCGACTACGTGATCATGGTGCGCGACCAGGCCCGCGCCTTCCTCGCCGGCCCGCCCCTGCTCAAGGCGGCCACCGGCGAGATCGCCACCGACGAGGACCTCGGCGGAGCGCGCATGCATACCAGCGTGACGGGCCTGGGCGAGTACCTGGCCGACGACGACGCCGACGCGATCCGCATTGCCCGTGAGCTGATGGCCAAGCTCAACTGGCCGCGCGCCACCGGGCAGGCCACTGCCTTCGAGGCGCCCGCCTATCCGACCGAGGAGCTCGCGGGCGTCATGCCGCTGGACTTCCGCGAACCGATCGACATGCGCGAGGTGATCGCGCGAATCGTCGATGCATCGGACTTCCTCGACTTCGGCGCCGACTACGGCCCCGCGACGGTCTGCGGCCATGCCCGCCTGGCCGGTATGCCGGTGGGCATCCTCACCAACAACGGACCGCTCGACCCCGCCGGCGCGACCAAGGCCACCCATTTCATCCAGGCCTGCTGCCAGGACGGCACTGCGCTCCTGTACCTGCAGAACACCACCGGCTACATCGTCGGCACCGCATCCGAGCGAGCCGGCATGATCAAGCACGGCTCGAAGATGATCCAGGCGGTCTCGAACGCCACCGTGCCGTCGATCACCGTGCATTGCGGCGCCTCCTTCGGCGCCGGCAACTACGGCATGAACGGCCGCGCCTTCTCGCCGCGCTTCGTCTTCACCTGGCCCAACGCCCGGACCGCGGTCATGGGCGGCGAGCAGGCCGCGCTCACCATGCGCATCGTCAGCGAAGCCAAGGCGCAGCGCCGCGGCGAAGCGGTGGACGAGGCCGAGCTGTCCGCCCTCGAGCGGCGCATCATCGAGAACTTCGACCGGCAGTCGAGCGCCTTGCACACCAGCGCCCGCCTGCTCGACGACGGCGTCATCGACCCACGCGACACCCGTTCGGTGCTCGCCCTGGCCCTGGCGACCTGCCTCGACGGCGATGCGCGCGCCGTCCGGCCGATGCAGTTCGGCGTCGCCCGCCCCTGACACGCCCCATACCGAGGAGACCATCCCCATGCCATTCACCGAAGACCATGTGCAGATGCAGGATTCGCTGAAGAAGTTCATCGAGGCCGAGATCAACCCGCACGTCGACGAATGGGAGCAGGCCGGCATCTTCCCGGCCCACGAACTCTTCGGCAAGATGGGCAAGCTGGGCTTTCTCGGGGTGACCAAGCCGGTCGAGTACGGCGGGCTCGGCCTCGACTACTCGTTCTCGGTCGCCACGACCGAAGCGCTGGGGTCGATCCACTGCGGCGGCGTGCCGATGGCGATCGGCGTGCAGACCGACATCGCCACGCCGGCGCTGGCGCGCTTCGGCTCCGATGAAGTGAAAAAGGAGTTCCTGGCGCCGTCGATCAGCGGCGAATATGTCGCCTGCCTCGGAGTCTCCGAAGTCGGCGCGGGCTCCGACGTCGCCTCGATCCGCACCACGGCCCGCAAGGACGGTGACGACTACGTCATCAACGGCGGCAAGATGTGGACAACCAACGGCACCCAGGCCG
>CAYZBJ010000011.1:0-66913 GCA_964476625.1 uncultured Burkholderiaceae bacterium
CCGGGGCCTCGCGCAGGCACTCGGCCACGACTCCATCGCCGAGCGCGTCCTGGACAACATCTACTTCGACACCTGCGTCTACCATCAGCCCGGCATCGACCTGCTCACAAGGGTGATCCCGGTCGAGAACGTGCTGTTCGCCTCCGAGATGATCGGCGCGGTGCGCGGCATCGACCCCGAGACCGGCCTCCACTTCGACGACACCCGGCGCTACATCGAGGCAACCCCGCATCTCAGCGCCGAGGAACGCGCCCTCGTCTTCGAGGGCAATGCCCGCCGGGTCTATCCGCGGCTCGACGCCGCGCTCGCCGCGCGCGGCCGGTAAGGGGGAGCCCATGAGCATCGCCATGAATGAACTCGGCATCGTCCGGCGCAACATCGAGCGCGCCGATCCCGCTGACGTCGCCGCGCTCGGCCAGTTCGGCGTCGCGACCCTCCACGAGGCGATGGGCCGGGTCGGCCTGCTGGCCCCGTCGATCCGACCGGCCTGGCCCGGTGCGCGAGCCTGCGGCACCGCGGTGACGGTGCTGCTGCAGCCGGGCGACAACTGGATGCTGCACGTGGCGGCCGAACAGCTGCGCGAGGGCGACATCGTGGTCGCCGCCTGCACCACCGAAAGCATCGACGGCTTCTTCGGCGAATTGCTGGCGACATCCTTCCGGGCCCACGGCGGCAAGGGCCTGGTCATCGATGCCGGGGTGCGCGATGTGCGCGAACTCGCGCAGATGGACTTCCCGGTGTTCTCGAAGGCGATCCATGCCCGCGGCACCGTCAAGGAGACCCTCGGCTCGGTCAACATCCCGGTGGTCTGCGCCGGCCAGCGGGTCGAGCCCGGCGACGTGATCATCGCCGACGACGACGGGGTGGTGGTGGTGCCGCGCCGCTTTGCTCGCCAGGCCGCCGAGGCGGCGCGCGCGCGCGAGGACAACGAGGCGGCCAAGCGCCGCCTGCTGGCGGCGGGCGAACTCGGCCTCGATATCTACAAGATGCGCGACAAGCTGGCCGCCAAGGGCCTGCGCTACATCGACTGAGCGGCGCCATGTCCATGCCTGCCTCGCCGCGCGACTGGCGCATCGCCCTCATCGGCTACGGAGAAGTCGGCAGGATCCTCGCCGAGGACCTGCGCGCCCAGGGCCTTGCGGTGCAGGCCCACGACCTCGCGCTCGGCCGCGGCGGCGCGCCCGCCGACACCATGCGCGTTCATGCCGAATCGACCGGGGTGATGCTGGCCGATTCGCACCGGGCAGCGCTCGCCGATGCCCAGCTCGTGATCTCGGCGGTCACCGCGAGCCAGACGGTCGAGGTGGCGCGCGCCTGCGCGCCGGGCCTCGCCGCCGGCGCCTGGTTCCTCGATTTCAACTCCGCCTCGCCCGGTGCGAAGCAGCGCGCCGCCGACCTCGTCGACGGCGCCGGCGGCCGCTATGTCGAGGGCGCGGTCATGACCTCGGTGCCGCCCCACCGGATCCGGGTGCCCTTGCTGCTGGGTGGCGAGCACGCCGCGCGGCTCGCACCGCTGCTCGGTGAGCTCGGCTTCGCCGCCGAGTTCGCCGCCGCGAGGATCGGCGTCGCCTCGGCCACCAAGATGTGCCGCAGCATCATGATCAAGGGCCTCGAAGCGATGGTGATCGAGGCGTTCACCACCGCGCGCGCCTACGGGGTCGAGGACGCGGTGCTCGCCTCGCTCGCCGAGACCTTCCCCGGCATCGACTGGGAGAAGCAGGGCACCTATTTCTTCACGCGGGTGATCCAGCATGGCCGGCGCCGCGCCGAGGAGGTCCGCGAGGTCGCGCAGACGGTGCGCGAGACCGGGCTCACCTCCTGGTCGGCCGACGGCACCGCGAAGCGGCAGGCCTGGATCGCCGATCTCACCGACACCAGCCTGTTCGGCGACCGGGCCGCCCCGCGCACCGACTGGCGGATCGAGGCCGACCGCATCCTCGCAGCGATCCGCGCAGCGAACGACTGAAAGCGAACACCGACCCCGGGCGCCGCGAGGCGCGCGAGACGAAACGAAACGAGACGACTCCATGGACCCGGACTGGCTGCCCTTTCACCCGAACCCCTCGAAGCCGGCCTTCGTGCCGCCGCCCGGCGCGGTCGACGCCCATTGCCATGTGTTCGGCCCGGCCGCCGAATTCCCGTTCGCGCCACAGCGCAAGTACACCCCCTGCGACGCGGGGCGCAACCAGCTCTTCGCGCTGCGCGACTTCCTCGGCTTCGATCGCAACGTCATCGTGCAGGCGACCTGCCACGGCAACGACAACCGGGCCATGGTCGATGCCCTGCGCCATTCCGACGGCCGGGCCCGGGGCGTCGCCTCGGTCGCACCCGACGTGAGCGATGCCGAACTGCGCGACATGCATGCGGCCGGGGTGCGCGGCACCCGCTTCAACTTCGTGCGACGGCTGGTCGACGTCACTCCGCACGATGTGCTCGAATCGATCGCCGCGCGCATCGCCCCGCTCGGCTGGCATGTGGTGGTGTACTTCGAGGCGGCCGACCTGCCCGGCCTGCTGGGGCTGTTCGACGCGATCCCGACCGACATCGTGGTCGACCACATGGGCCGGCCCGACGTCGGCGAGCCGGTCGACGGCCCAGGTTTCGAGCGCTTCGTGCGCCTGATGCAGGACAACCCGCGGGTCTGGTCGAAGGTGAGCTGCCCCGAGCGGCTCTCGAAGTCCGGCCCCGACGGCTACGACGACGTCGTGCCCTTCGCGCGCCGGGTCGTCGAGACCTTTCCCGACCGGGTACTCTGGGGCACCGACTGGCCGCGTCCGAACATGAAGTCGCGCATGCCCGACGACGGCAAACTGGTCGACTACGTGCCGCGCATCGCCACCACGCCCGAGCTGCAGCGCAAGCTGCTGGTGGACAACCCGATGCGGCTGTACTGGGACTGAGAACCACAGGTTCCGAGGCCCGGAGCGCAGGCAAATGGAGCGAGATGAATGAAGGACTACAACGAGGCATTCCGCGACATTCCCGGCACCACGGTGTTCGACGCGACGCAGTCGCGCCGCGGTTTCCACCTGAACCAGTTCTGCATGTCGCTGATGAAGGCGGCCAACCGCGAGGCCTTCAAGGCCGACGAGGCCGGCTACCTCGCCGGCTTCGGGCTGAGCGATGCGCAGCGCGACGCGGTGCTGGCGCGCGACTACAACCGGATGATCGAGCTGGGCGGCAACATCTACTTCCTCGCCAAGATCGGGGCGACCGACGGTTTCTCGTTCCAGAACCTCGCCTCGAAGATGACCGGCATGACCGAGGAAGCCTACCGCGACATGATGCTCGCCGGCGGCCGCTCGCCGGCGGGCAACCGCAGCATCACGAAAGGGGATTGAGATGAGACGACGCCCACGCTCGCCATCGCTCGCTTCGGCCGCGCTCAAAGGCGCGGCCGGGAGCCACTGAGATGGCGCGCATCAGCGCAGGCATCGCCTGCTCGCATGTGCCGGCGATCGGCGCGGCGATCGACAACGGTCGCGCCGGCGATGACTACTGGCGGCCGCTGTTCGCCGGCTTCGAGGCGAGCAAGGCCTGGATCGGCGAGCACATGCCCGACGTGGTGATCCTCGTCTACAACGACCACGCCTCGGCGTTCTCGCTCGAGATGATCCCGACCTTCGCGATCGGCTGCGCCGAGGCCTTCGCGCCGGCCGACGAAGGCTGGGGACCGCGCCCGGTACCGTTGGTGCAGGGCCATCCCGAGCTCGCCTGCCATATCGCGCAATCGACCATCCTCGACGAATTCGACATGACGGTCGTCAACCGGATGGATGTCGACCACGGCCTGACGGTACCGCTCTCGCTCATGTTCGGCCAGCCCGACGCATGGCCCTGCCGGGTGATCCCGCTGGCGGTCAACGTCGTGCAGTATCCGCCGCCGACCGGCCGCCGCTGCCATGCGCTCGGCCAGGCGATCCGTCGCGCGGTCGACTCCTTCGACGAGGATCTCGACGTGCAGGTCTGGGGCACCGGCGGCATGTCGCACCAGTTGCAGGGACCGCGCGCGGGCCTCATCAACCGGGCGTTCGATACCGCCTTCCTCGATCGCCTCGTGAGCGATCCGGCCGCGCTGGCCGCCATGCCGCACATCGACTACGTCCGCGAAGCCGGCTCGGAGGCGATCGAGCTGGTGATGTGGCTCATCATGCGCGGCGCGCTCGACGAGCGGGTGCGGGAATTGCGTCGCTTCTACCATGTGCCGGCATCGAACACGGCGGTCGGCCACATCATCCTCGAGAACGGCGGCGCCGACCGCGCCGCGGGAGCACAGTCATGAAAGTCTGCCTCGCCGGCGCCGGCGCCTTCGGCATCAAGCACCTGGACGGCATCGCGAAGATCGATGGCGTCGAAGTGGTCTCACTGGTCGGCCGCACCCTCGAGCCGACTCGCGAGGTCGCCGCGAAGTACGGCGTCGGCCATGCCACCACCGATCTTGCCGAGAGTCTCGCGCGCGACGACGTCGACGCGGTCATCCTCGCCACCCCGACGCAGCTCCATGCCAGCCAGGCCATCGCCTGCCTGGAGGCCGGCAAGCATGTACAGGTCGAGATCCCTCTGGCCGACCGGCTCGCCGATGCGCAGGCGGTCGTCGACCTGCAACGCAGCACCGGGCTGGTAGCGATGTGCGGCCATACCCGGCGCTTCAACCCGAGCCACCAGTGGATCCATCGCCGCATCGTCGCGGGCGAGGTCGCGGTCCAGCAGATGGACGTGCAGACGTACTTCTTCCGGCGCAGGAACATCAATGCGCTCGGCCAGCCGCGGTCCTGGACCGACCACCTGCTCTGGCACCACGCGGCCCACACCGTCGACCTGTTCGCCTGGCAGGCGGGCCCGATCGTCGACGCCCACGCCATGCAGGGGCCGATCCACCCCGAGCTCGGCATCGCGATGGACATGTCGATCCAGTTGCGTGCCGAATCCGGCGCGATCTGTACCCTGTCGCTGTCTTTCAACAACGACGGACCGCTGGGCACCTTCTTTCGGTACATCTGCGACAGCGGCACCTGGATCGCCCGCTACGACGACCTCGTCACCGGCCGCGAGGAGCCGATCGACGTGTCCGAGGTCGACGTCTCGACCAACGGGATCGAACTGCAGGACCGGGAGTTCTTCGCCGCGATCCGGGAAGGCCGCGAACCGAACGCGAGCGTCGCGCAGGTATTGCCGTGCTACCGGATACTCGACCAGCTGGAACGGCAACTCGCCGGCACGGCAGGGTAGCCGGCGCTCATACGGTTGAATGCGAAGCCGTATCAGCCTTGGGTTTCGGGCAACTCCAGCACGAGGCCTTCGGTCGCCGGCGATGCGATGAGCTGGCAGGCGAGCCGGCTGTTGGGCCGGCGCTCGGCGGCGACGCAGTCGAGCATCGCGTCCTCGCCCTCGGAGGGCGGCCCGAGCCCGGCGAGGCGGGCGGGGTCGACGTAGCAATGACAGGTGGCGCAGGAGCAGAAGCCGCCGCATTCGCCGATGATGCCGTCGATATCGTTGGCGACCGCGCCGCGCATCAGGTTCCAGCCGTCTGGCACGTCGATCGCGACGACCTCGCCGTCGGGCTGTACATAAGTAATCAGGGCCATCGGAAAGATCCAGGAGATTCCAGGCCATGTTAACCGCAGCACCACCAACACTCGCCCCCACCGGCCGCCGGCCGGTGCCGAGCTTCGCCCTCTACGGCGAAACCGGGGCGCATCGGGCCGACCTGCTCCATGTCGAGACGCTGGCGGCGCGCAGCCACCGCTATCGCTGGGTGATTGCGCCCCACACCCACCGGGGACTCCACCAGCTCCTGTGGATCGAGTCCGGGCGCTCCCGCATCCGGCTCGACGAACGCGGCACCGGCATCGACGGGCCCGCCATCGTGACGATTCCGGCCGGGGTGGTGCACGGCTTCGGCTTCGCGCCCGACATCGTCGGCGTGGTGATGACGATCGGCGCGCGACGGCTGCTCGGCGACATTACCGGTGAAGCGGTCGGCGACGATGCCGGTGTCGCCGCGCTGTTCGACGCGCCCGCGATCCTGCCCATCGCCGCGGGCGCGACCGCCCGGCGCATCGCGAGCCTGTGCGACGCGCTCGTGGCCCACGCCGACGCAGCCGCCGGCAGCGCTTCGCCGGTGCCGGGCTGGCTCGCCCGTTCCCTGCTCTGGACGGTGGCGCAGGAGGCCCTGCCCGAGACATCGGGCGACGCCATGGATGGGGCGGGCCCGCGCCGGCATCCCCAACTCGCGGGGCGCTTTCGCCTGCTGGTCGATGCGCACCACGGGGACCACTGGCCGGTGACCCGCTACGCGGCCAGCCTCGAGGTGAGCGTCGCGCAGCTCAATCGGGCCTGCCGCGAGGGATTCGGCTGCAGCGCGCTCGAAGCGGTGCACGAGCGGCTCGCCGCCGAAGCGCGGCGCCGACTCCTGCAGGCCGGCCAGCCGGTGGCCGGCATCGCGAGCGAGCTCGGCTTCCGGGATCCTTCGTACTTCTGTCGCTTCTTCCGACGCCGCACCGGCGAGAGTCCGCAGGCCTGGCGCCGCCGCCACTGCGGCTGAAGGCGCGCGGTCCAGGCAACCGTTGTCGTCTTCGGTTTTCCGGAGGCGCCGCGTCAGGCGACCATCGTCGTGGCTGGCTACCTACGAAGCCTCGCGTACCAATGCCGCCCCTGCGTCGAGCAAGCGCCCGCAAGCACTGCCCGCGCACCGCAACCGCTACGACAAAGGCGACTGCGGCCGCGGCGCGCAGCGACTGGTGTGGCGCCGAGAAGCGCAGCGAGACTGACGCGCGCCGACAGGCGCGGGGCTGGCTCGCGAGCATCGCAGGACGACGGCGAAGCCGGCCGCCACACTGGAGCGCAGCGACGTGGTCGCAGGCGACTTTGAAACGAGAAGGAGCCGAAGCGATCAGGCCGGCACGGCCTCGCCGAGCCGCTGCCGATGCAGCTGGCGCACGATGTCGTAGGCCTTCGAATCGGGGATGTCGACATCGGACCAGCGCAGCACCTGGCCGGGCTCGAGGGCATGGCGCGGGATCGCACCCTTCAGGATGCCGATCGGCACCGCATCGACGGCGTCCTCCAGGCGCGCCGACTCGCCACGCAGGTCGAAGCCGCCGATCGGCTGTTCAATGCGCTGGCCGGCGGCGATCGGGCGCTTGGCGATCGCGACGACGCCCAGGGCGGGTTCGGCGGAATTGTCGAGCAGGATGCCCCCGCCCGCGAACACGCGGTTCACGGTCTTGATGATCTCGAGCGCGCAAAGATGGTAGTTGCGCGTGAGCACATAGTGCGGGCCGTCGCCCATCTTGATGTTGCGCAGGGCGCCTCGCTCGCTCGCCTGGTGACGCGCCGTGATGAAGACCCCCGGCGGCTGTCCGCGCGAGACGACATAGTCGGCGATCGGCTGGCCGATCGATTCGGCAAGCGTGGCGAGCTCGCGCGCCGCGCCCTCGGTATCGTCGGTACGCGGTCCCTCGAGCCCCTGGCGGCTGATCGTCGCGCCCATGCCGTTGCCGATCAGGGTCTGCTCGATCTGCAGCTTGGTGCCGTCGGTGAACGATGTGGTCTGGTTGAGCGAGAAGCCCTGCCGGTCGGCCCAATGGCGCATGTTCTCCGGCGTTGGATGATGGTCGAGGAAGCCTTTCATGTTGCCGTAGACCAGCGGCTCGAAGCCCATCGCAACCGCTTCCTCGTGCAGGGCGGCGAGGCAGCCAGGCTGGTCGCCCTCAGCCTCGGTGAGCAGGCCGCGGCCGACGAACCAGGCGCCGGTGGTGACATGGAACTCGGCATCCATGGTGACCACGGGCCGCCCGGCGGCTAGCGCGCGGTCGATGACCGTGGTGGCATGGATCGGGTCGCCGGAGCATTCGACGATCAGGTCGCTACGCTCGATCAGCTCGTCGATCGAGCCGGTGACCACCCCGTCGCAGGGGAAATCCGCCAGCGAGGCGGGCGGGCGACGGGTCAGTACGGCGGCAATGCGGTAATCGGGGTTGGACTGGACCAGGCGGGCGAAACCGCTCGCGATGAAGCCGGTGCCGACCAGGCCAAGATGACGGACCAAAGACATGACGCTCCTTGCTGATACTGCTGGCGGGCGGCGGTGACGCTGCCCGGCGGGCTGGGGATGGAATTCCTGGCGTTTCCGCGATTCGGAACGGGTCCGGGTTCCGGTGCAGGAATCAGTCCCGCCCAGGGGCGGCAAGGAAATCAGTCGCGCAGGGGTGCGGCGAACCGAAGCAGCGCCCAGCAGGCGGCGCAGAGGACGAAATTACCGAGCGTCAGCGGCACCACGGTGTGGTCGAAGGCCTGGCCGATCGCATAGCCGATCGCCGCCGCAAGGATCGTGGTGATGGTGCCCAGGGCCGCCGACGCGGTGCCGGCGATATGCGCCATCGGCTGCATCGCCAGCGCATTGAGGTTCGGCCCGACCAGGCCGAAGAGCGCCATCGCCAGCGACTCGAGCAGGATGAACAGGGCCAGCGGCAGCAGGCCGACGAGCGCGAGCAGCGCCATCAGCCCGGTGACGCCGAGCATGCCCACCAGCGCGAAGCGCGACAGGCGCGCCGGCCCGAAGCTCATGACCAGGCGGGCATTGATGAAGGCCGCCACCGACATGACGCCCGCGACCAGCGCGATGATCAGCGGAAACGCGACGCCGACGTCGTAGAGGTCGACCAGCACCTGCTGCGAGGACATGATGAAGGCGAACAGGATCGACATGATGAGCACCATGCCGAGGGTGTGGACGAGCGATTCGCGGCAGGCGAGGAACTCGCGATAGCCGCCGAGCACCATGGCGGCGCTGATGCGCCGACGCCGCTCCGGCGCGAGGGATTCGGGAAGCCGCCACAGGGTCCATCCGATGAGCGCCAGGCCGCAGGCGAACAGTGCGCTGAAGATCCAGCGCCACGGTGCGATGAGGAGGATCCACTGGCCGAACGACGGCGCGATGACGGGCACCACCATCAGCACCATCATCGCGAGCGACATCACCTGGCCGAGCATCGGCCCTTCGAAACGATCGCGGGCGATCGCCATCGCGACCACCCGGGGCCCGCCGGCGCCGAGCCCCTGCACCGCGCGGGCGAGCAGCAAGGTGGTGAAGCTGCCGGCGAGCATCGCCGCAACACTGCCGACGACGAAGATCGCCAGGCCGGCGAGCAGCACCGGACGCCGACCATAGCGGTCCGACAGCGGACCGTAGACCACCTGCGACGCACCGAAGGCGAGGAGGTAGGCGAGGATCACCGCCTGCCGATGATTCTCCTCGACGACGCCGAGCTCATTGGCGATCTCGGCAAGCGCGGGCAGCATGGTGTCGATGCCGAGCGCATTGAGCGCCATGCAGGCCGCGATGAAGCCGACGATCTCGGCGAAGGACATCGGCGCGCGCTCGCCGCGCCGGCCACGCCGGTTCTGCGCTGCGCTCAAGTCGCGACGGTCCGTGGCCCGAACGGCCGGCCCGCCTTGAGCATCTCCGCCACCAGGAAGGCGAGCTCGAGGCTCTGCGAGCCATTCAGGCGCGGGTCGCAGGCACTGCGGTAGCGCTGCGCGAGGTCGGCTTCGGTCAGGCGCTGGCCGCCGCCGGTGCACTCGGTGACATCGAGCCCGGTCAGCTCGAAATGCACCCCGCCCGGCCAGGTGCCGGCCGCGGCATGGGATTCGAAGTAACCGCGCACCTCGTCGAGGATGCGGTCGAAGTCGCGGGTCTTGATGCCGTCGGTGGTACTGGTGGTATTGCCGTGCATCGGATCGCAGCACCAGACCACCGGATGGCCGGCGTCGCGAACCGCCTCGAGCAGCGGCGGCAACGCATCGCGAACCCGGCCGGCGCCCATCCGGCTGATCAGCACGATCCGGCCCGCCTCGCGGTTCGGGTCGAGCGTCGCGAGCAGCGCGCGCACCTGCGCCGGCGTCGCGCCAGGGCCGATCTTGACCCCGACCGGATTGTCGACGCCACGCAGGAACTCGACGTGGGCGCCTTCGGCCTCCCGGGTGCGCTCGCCGATCCAGAGCATGTGGGCCGAGCCGGCGTACCAGCGGTCGCTGGCGGCGTCGCGGCGGGTGAGCGCCTGTTCGTAGGGCAGGTGCAGGGCTTCGTGGGAGGTGAAGAACTCGACCTCGTGGACCTGGGGCGAATGCATCGCACCGAGGCCGCAGGCATCGAAGAAGGCGAGCGCCTCGGTGATCCGGCCCGCCACCTCGGCATAGCGCTCGCCCTGCGGGCTGCGGGCGACGAAGTCGGTGGTCCAGCCATGGACCTGGCGCAGGTCGGCGTAGCCGCCGCGCGCGAGCGCGCGCAGCAGGTTCAGGGTCGAGGCCGAATGCGCGTAGGCGCGCAGCAGGCGCGCCGGGTCGGGATTGCGCGAGCGCGCATCGAAGGCGTTGGCATTGACGATGTCCCCGCGATACGACGGCAGGGTGCGGCCGTCGCGGGTCTCGGTGTCGGCCGAGCGCGGCTTGGCGAACTGGCCGGCGATGCGACCGATTTTGACCACCGGGCAGGCGGCGGCGAAGGTCAGCACGACCGCCATCTGCAGCATGACGCGGAAGGTGCCGCGCACCGACTCGTCGCTCAGTTCATCGAAGGCCTCGGCGCAGTCGCCGCCCTGCAGCAGGAAAGCCTCGCCGCGGGCAACCCGGGCAAGACGCTCGCGCAGCAGGGAGATCTCGCCGGCGAAGATCAGCGGCAGGCGCCGGCCGAGTTCGCGCTCGACTTCGGCGAGCCGGGCGGGATCGGGGTAGGCGGGCATCTGGCGCACCGGCTTCGCGCGCCAGCTGGCGGGCGTCCAGGCGGAGTCAGGGGGCATTGCGGGACTGGGCATCGGGGCCGGCTGGCGTGGCCTGCGGCCGCACCGGGGATTGCTGGGTCGACATTATCGCATTGGCCGTCATGCGCCCGAATCCGATGTCATGCGGTGCGCGCCTCGATGCGCTGCAATTCCACCAGGCGCCGGTAGATGCCTTCCTCGATACGCATCAGGCTGTCGTGGACGCCGGACTCCGCGAGGCGGCCGTGGTCGAGCACGAGGATCCGGTCGGCCGCCTGGATCGTCGAGAGCCGGTGCGCGATCGCCACCACGGTGACGCGCCCGCGCAGGCCGAGGATCGCGCGCTGCACCGCGCGTTCGGTATCGCTGTCGACGTGGGCGGTCGCCTCGTCGAGCAGCAGCACCCGGGGTGCGCCGGCCAGCGCCCGGGCGATCGACAGCAGCTGCTTCTGCCCGGTCGACAGGCGCGCGCCGGCTTCGCCGAGCGGGGCCTCGAGGCCACCGTCGAGCGCGGCGACGAAACGATCGGCCTGCGCATCGCGCAGCGCCGCCTCGATGCGCGCCGGCGACAGGCCACGGTCCATGTCGATGTTCTCGCGCACCGAGCCGGCGAGCAGGAAGGGTTCCTGCGGCACCACCGCGACTTCGCGACGGAACGCCGTTTCATCGAGCTGCTCGAGGGCGAGGCCACCGATACGGATCGACCCGCCCGTGGGCCGGTGAAAGCGCAGCAGGAGCGCGAGCAGGGTGCTCTTGCCCGAACCGGTGTGACCGACGATACCGACGAACTCGCCGGGCGCCACCCGGAAATCGATACCGTGGAGGACCTCGGGGCCGCCGGGATAGGCGAAGCGCAGCGCCTCGACCTCGATCGCGCCGTCACCGGCGCCCCCATCGACGCCATCGACGCGCCCATCGCCCCCGTCGGCATGGCCATCGCGTCCCGCATGTGGGCCAGCTCCCGCCCGGCCCTCGCCCGTGCCGACGGCCGCCGGCTCGATCTCGAGCAACGCGCGCACCCGCGATGCGGCGACCACCGACTGCTGCAGTTGCGCGAACTGCGTGGTGAACTGGATGAGCGGCTCGACCACTCGCGCGAGCCAGCCGATGAAGGCGTAGAGGATACCGACCTCGAGGGTCGACAGCGCGCCACCGAACTCGCGCAGCCCGAACACCCCGACGATCGCCGCCAGCAGCAGCACGGCCAGGAAGTCGAGCGCCGGGCGCAGCAGCCAGGCATTGGCGCGCAGTTCGACGCGGCGCGACTCGAGGTAGTCGGCGTTGAGCGCCTCGTAGCGAGCGGCGAATCGGCCGGTGGCATTGCTCGCCTGGAGCACCGCCATCCCCGCGGTGGACTCGGCCATCTGGGCGTTGATGTCGCCGCGCAGCGCCCTCGTGCGGGCGACCGCCGGTGCGCTGAAATGCTGGTAGGCGAACACGATGAGCCCGACCGCAGGCACCAGGAGCGCGACCACCGCCATCAGGCCGACATCGAGCCAGGCCATCGCGGCCAGCGAGCCGGCGAGGATCACCAGGCTGTCGAGCATCACGAACAGCACCTGCACGTACAGGCCCTTGACCGCCTCGGTGTCGTTGGTCACCCGGCTGACCAGCCGGCCGCTCGCGGCGTGATCGAAGAAGCCGATCGGCAGGCGCATGACATGGCCGAAGACCCGCTCGCGCAGGCGCTGGACCGAGCGCATCGCGAGGCCGGCGAGCCGGGCGAGCTGGATGTAGCGCAGGACGCTGGCAAGGCTGCCCGCAAGCAGGGCGCCCACGAGCAGCGCGGCGATGGTGATGCCTTGCGCATGGCGCGGCAGCAGCACATCGTCGATGAACATGCGCGCGAGGATCGGGCCGGACGCCTCGAGCAGGGCGGCGCCGGCCAGCCCGAAGACGGCGCCGAACAGCACCCGGGCATCGGGGCGCGCCGATTCGACCAGCAGGCCGACGGCCGCGCGAGTCTCGCGCCGCAGCGAGCGCCCGGGCGGCGCGCGGTCGGATGTCGTCTTCATGGCAAACGCCCCGAACCCGGCACGGCCGGGTCGCTAGTGGGCGAAGCCGGGCCAGGCGCCGGCGGCGCCTCGTCGTCGAGACTCGCCTGCAGTTGCTGGTAGCGCCACTGGCTGGCGTACCAGCCGTCGGCGGCGACCAGGCTCGCATGGTTCCCGCGCTCGACGATCCGGCCCGCGCGCAACACGACGATCTCGTCGGCATCCATCACCGCCGAGAGCCGGTGGCTGGCAACGATCATGGTGCGTCCGCGGGTCGCTTCGCGCAGGTGCGCGAGGATGCGGGTCTCGGTGACGGTGTCGACCGCCGAGAGCGCATCGTCGAGCAGCATCAGCGAGGCATCGGCGAGCAGCATGCGGGCGATCGCGACCCGCTGGCGCTGGCCGCCCGACAGGGTGACGCCACGTTCGCCGACCTCGGTCCGATAGCCATCGGGCAGGCGGGCAATGTCGGCGTCGAGATCGGCGAGCCGCGCCGCGGCGACGATCTCGGCCTCGCTCGCATCGGGCCGGGCAAGCGCGATGTTCTGCGCGATCGTCGCCGAAAAGAGGAAAGGTTCCTGCGGCACCCAGCCGATCGCGCCGCGCAGCGCCGCGAGCGTGTAGCCGGCGATCGGCTCCCCACCCCAGGTAATCCGGCCGGCGCCCGGGCTGTCATGGCGCAGCAGCAGGCGCAGCAGGCTGGACTTGCCGGCCCCGGTCGGCCCGACCAGGCCGAGGGTCGCGCCGGCCGGCAGCTCGATATCGATGCCCTCGAGCGCCGGCATCGATTGCCCGGCATGACGAAAGCCCAGCCCCGCGATGCGGATCGCGCCGGCGGGCGCCTCGCGCCGCCGACCATCGTCGACGACCTGCGGCGGTTCGGCGAGCAGGGGCCCGAGCCG
Organism: uncultured Burkholderiaceae bacterium; assembly: GCA_964476625.1. Taxonomy (GTDB): domain Bacteria; phylum Pseudomonadota; class Gammaproteobacteria; order Burkholderiales; family Burkholderiaceae_E; genus JAMLIN01. Next base: position 13,657 of record CAYZBJ010000011.1, read on the forward strand.
GTCCCAGGCGGCGCGACCACGCTCGTAGAGCGAAAGCACCCAGCCGGCGGCGAACATCGGCCAGATCAGCTGGCCGAGGTACATCGAGAAGGCGGTCAGGTCGCCGACCGTGATCTCGTCGTGCCAGACCAGCCAGCCACCCATCGCGAGGGTCAGGGTGGTGGCCGCGGCCAGGCTCAGGCCGACGGCCGGCTCGTAGGCGGCCTCCCAGCGCTGCGCGGCGAGGCTCTCGTCGCGGGCATGGCTGGCGAGCGTGGCGAAACGGGCGGTGACCGGCGCCTCCAGGCCGAGGGCCCGGACGGTACGCACGCCGGCGAGCGACTGCTGCACATGGTCGTTCATCGCGCCGAAATGATCGAGCGAGGCGCGCGAATGGCGGTGGATCCGGCGCGCGATCAGCCAGAACGCGAGCGCCATCGGCGGGAACGGCAGCAGCGCGACCAATGCGAGGCGGGCATCGATCGCGATCGACATCATCGCGATCACCAGCACCAGGGTGACCGAACCATCGAAGCCGGCGAGCATCGCCTCGCCGGCGGCCATCTCGATGGCGTCGATGTCGTTGGTCGCCATCGCCATCAGTTCGCCAGTGCGGCGGCGCTCGAAGAAGCCGGCGCCATGGCCGGCCAGCCGCCGGTACAGGCGCACCCGCAGGCCGACCCCGAGCCGGTAGGCGGCGGCGAACAGGTACAGTCGCCAGCCGACCCGCAGCAGGTAGATCGCCACGCCCGCGGCGACGATGCGCCCGAGCCCCAGGGCCAGCCCCGCCGGGTCGAGGCGATGCGCGACGAGCCCATCGATGATGCGGCCGATCTCGCGCGGGATCCAGACGGTGAGCAGCGCGATCGACACCAGCATCAGCGCGGCCGCGCCATAGGCGCGGGCATGCGCGCGGGCATGGTCGACGATGAGCGCGACGAGGGAGGGGTGGGACGCGGTAGGCACGTTGGGCGGCGACTGCGGCAAGCCGCGATTCTACCGGCGAGCGACATACCCGGGCCCGGGACGGGGCCGGGCGACGATGCGACAATCACCCCGATACCGAACCCATACGAGAATGACAGGAGACACTTCATGCGCGGCCGCGACGTATTCATGCAAAGCCTCGTCGCCCACGGCGTCGAGCACATCTTCGGCAATCCCGGCACCACCGAGAGCCCGCTGCTCGATGCGCTGGCGGCCTGGCCGGCGATCGACTATGTCTGCCATCTCCACGAGGGCATGGCGGTCGGCGCGGCCAGCTACTACGCGCGCGCCAGCGGCCGCAACGCGGTCGTGAGCCTGCATGTGGCGCCGGGCCTGGGCAACGGAATCGGGATGATCTACAACGCGCTCAAGTCCCATGCCCCGATCGTGGTCACCGCCGGCCAGCAGGACAGCCGGATGCGGCGTCGCGAACCGATCCTCGGCCACGACCTCGCCGCCATGGCCGCCCCGGTCACCAAGTGGAGCACCGAGGTCCACAACGCCGACGAGATGGACGAGGTGATGCGCCGCGCCTTCCGGATCGCCAACGAGCCGCCCTTCGGCCCGGTGTTCGTCGCCCTGCCGATCGACGTGATGGAACAGGAAACCTCCAATCTCGCGCTCGCGCCCGGCGCGACCTGGCGCGAGGGCGCGCCCGATGCGGCCGGCATCGCGGCGGCGGTCGGGCTGCTGCGCCAGGCGAGCCGACCGGTGATCGCGGTCGGCGACGAACCGGCGCGCTGCGGTGCCGTGGCCGACCTGGTGCGCCTGGCCGAACGGCTCGGCGCGCCGGTCTGGTCGGAGGGCATCCGCGGCCATGTGTCCTTCCCGGCCAGCCATGCGCATTCGCGCGGCGTACTGCCCTTCGATGCAGTCGCGATCCGCCGCACCTTCGAGGACGCCGACCTGGTGCTGCTGGTCGGGGGCGATTTCTTCGAGGAAGTCTGGTTCACGCCGGGACGGCCGTTTCCCGACGGCGCGAAGGTGGTCCACCTCGAATCGAACAACCGCTCGCTCGGCTGGAAACACCCGGCCGACGTCGGCGTGGTCGGCGCGCTCGGCGCCAGCCTGCAGGCCATCGACGCAGCGCTTGCAGGGGAAGCGGACGCCGACTGGCATGCCGGTGCCGAAGCGCGCCGCGCCGCGCTTGCCGAACGCAAGGCGGCCGACACCGCCAGCTACGCCGCCCGCCTGAAGAAGGCCTGGGCGCGCGAGCCGATCTCGATGCCGAGGGTCATGGCGGAACTGCGCCGGGCCACGCCGGCCAACGCGCTGGTGGTCGAGGAATCGATCACCGCCAGCGTCGACTTCGCCGCCAACTTCCCCATCGACTCGCCGGACCTCTACCTCGGCGCGCGCGGCGGCGGCATCGGCCAGGGCGTGGCGGGCGCGATCGGCGCCGCCATCGGTCGGCCCGGCCAGCCGGTGCTGTGCATCTCCGGCGACGGTTCGGCGATGTACTCGATACAGTCGCTGTGGACCGCCGCCCACCGCGGCCTGCCGATCGTGTTCGCGATCCTCGCCAACCGCGAATACCGTGTACTCAAGCACAACCTCGACATCTACCGGGAGCGCTTCGATACCGGCGCGGCCGCCGGCTATCCGCAGATGGACCTCGGCGGCCCGGGCCTGGGCTTCGTCGAACTGGCCGCCGGCCTGGGCGTGCCGGGCGTGCGGGTGACGAAGCCCGACGAGGTCGGCGCCGCGATCGCGCAAGCCTTCGAGGCGGGCGGTCCGCGCCTGGTCGAGATCGCGATCGAGGGCAAGCGCTAGCCGGGCCGGCGCGTCGGCCCGGCTCAGCCCGCGGCCGGCGCGCCCGGTTGTCGGTTCATGACCCGCATCACGCCTTCCTGCGTCACCACCGCGGCGAGTACGCCGTCCTCGCGGTAGATGCTCCCCTGCACCAGGCAGCGGCCATCGGTCGCGCTCGGGCTTTCGCAGGCGTAGAGCAGCCACTCGTCGACCCGGAACGGACGCTGGAACCACATCGCGTGGTCGAGGCTGGTCATGGCGAAGTACTGGGTCGCCCGGTCGATCTTGTGCGGCCGGGTCGCGGTGCCGATCAGCGAGTAGTCCGATGCGTAGGTGAGCAGGGTCCGGTGCAGGGCCGGATCGTCGGGCACGCGCTCGATCGCCCGGAACCAGACCATCGCGACGGGTTCGCCGCCGTCGGGGTCGAGATGCGGCGGCGGCTGGACCATGCGGAAATCGAACGGCCCCTCGGCCATCATGAAGCGCGGCACCTGCACGCCGGGAAACCGGTCCATGAACTCCTGGTGCCAGGCCTTCATGTCCTTGAGGGTCTCGGGCCGCGGCACCGCGGGCATCGGCGCCTGGTGGGCGAAGCCGGTTTCCTCCCGATGGAAGGAAGCGGCGAGGTTGAGGATCTGCTGGCCGTGCTGGATCGCCACGACCCGCCGGCTCGCGTAGGAGCGGCCGTCGCGGGCCCGGTCGACTTCGTAGATGATCGGGGCAGCCGGATCGCCGGGACGCAGGAAGTAGGCGTGGAGCGAATGCGCGCCGCTGCCGTCGACCGTCCGGGCGGCGGCGGCCAGGGCCTGGGCGAGCACCTGGCCGCCGAACACCCGGGTGGTCCCGATGTCGACGCTCTGCCCCCGGAACAGGTCGGTATCCAGGGGCTCGAGCGTGAGATGGTCGATCAGGTCCTGGACGATGCTCGGCATGTTCCGGTCCGTCGATGCCCTAGACGGGCTTGAACATCGGCACTTTCTGGCCGTCTTCGGCCGGCTTGAAGACCACCTGCACCTTGTCGCCGATGCGGACCTGGTCGAGATCGGCATCGACGATGTTGGTGAGCATGGTCGTCCCTTCGTCGAGCGTCACGTAGGCGATCGCGTAGGGCACCGGCACCCGGCGGGTGGCCGACACGCTGTAGATCGTGCCCTTGCCCGAGGCCTCGATCCAGCCGATGTCGTCGGCACGACAATGCGGGCAGAAGGGGCGCGGATACCAGTGGGTCTTTCCACAAGCGCCGCATTTCGGAACCATCAGCCGGCCTTCGTTGGCGGCCGCCCAGAAATCGGTGTTGTCCGGGTAGATCGGGGGCGTCGGCAGGGGCCGATCCTGTGCCATCAGGGTCATGTTCTTACTCCCGTTCCATGATCAGGGTGGCGCCCGCATGCCGGTGGCCGAGCAGGCCGCCGGTGCCGTGGGCGAGCGCGATGTCGCAGTTGGCGACCTGCACCTTCGGATGCGCTTCGCCGCGCAGCTGGCGCACCGCCTCGATGACCTTGGTGATGCCGCCGCGGTTCATCGGGTGGTTGTTGCACAGGCCGCCACCGTCGGTGTTGAACGGCAGCTTGCCGACGCCCGAGATCAGGTTGCCGTCGGCGACGAAGGCGCCGCCCTTGCCCTTCTCGCAGAAGCCGAGGTCCTCGAGCTGCATCACCACGGTGATCGTGAAACTGTCGTAGATCGAGACGTACTTGATGTCGGCATGGCTCACGCCGGCTTCCTCGAAGGCGGCCTTGCCCGAGCGGATGCCGGCGGAATATGTAAGGTCGACCGCGCCGCCGTCCTGGCCCTTGATGTGTTCTCCGGCGCCGATGACCTTCACCAGCGGACGCTTGAGCGAGCGGGCGATCTCGGGCTTGACCACGACCAGGGCGCCGCCGCCGTCGGAGACCACGCAGCAGTCGAGCCGGTGCAGCGGATCGGCGATCAGCGGCGAGCCGACCACGTCCTCGACGGTGACCACGTCGCGCAGCATCGCATGCTCGTTGTACTGCGCATGGTGCGAAGCCGCCACCTTGACCCAGGCGAGCTGCTCGGCGGTGGTGCCGAACTCGTGCATGTGGCGAGCCGCGCACATCGCGTAGCTGTTGACCGTCACCAGGCCGTAGGGCGCCTCGAACGGCGCATCGGGCACATTGGGCGCGAACACCCGCGGCGCGGCGCCGCTGTGGCCTTCGGAGCGGGGCCGGCCGGCCAGGGTGATCAGCGCCACGCTGCAGCGGCCGGCGGCGATCGCCTCGGCGGCATGCGCGACATGGATCAGGTAGGAAGAGCCGCCGGTTTCGGTGGAGTCGACGTGGCGAACCTTCAGGTTCATGTAGTCGACCATGCTCACCCCGCCCATGCCCGGCGCATCGCCGGCGCTGAAGTAGCCGTCGACGTCATTGAACGTCAGGCCGGCATCGGCGAGCGCGCCGCGGGCGCATTCATAGTGCAACTGCGGCACCGTCTTGTCGGGAGCCTTGCGCGTCGGGTGCTCGTAGGCACCGACGATGTAGGCCTTGCCTTTGATCGTCATCTGGGACCGTCTCCAGGTTCGGTTCGGACGCCCGCCGATCCGGGTCGGCGGCATTTTGTGCCCCGCAATATACCGCGAAACGCCCGGCCGCCCCGGCGCGCGGGGCAACCAGGGCCGATCTCAGTCGCGCTGCAGGAAGCGATACATCTCGGTGTGGTCCGCGCTCGCCGGCAGCGCCTGCGCCGCGTCGCGCCAGATCGCGAGAACTTCGTCGCCGAGGCGCATCGGCTCGCCGATCGCGCCGCCCAGGCCCATCGCGATGCCGAGGTCCTTGGCCATCAGGCGCAGGGCGAAGCCGGAATCGAACTTGCCCGAGAGCATGAAGGTCTTGACCTTCACTTCCGTGGTGTTGTTGCGTCCGGTCGAGCCGTTGAGGACATCGGTCATGACGTCGGGGTCGAGGCCGAAGCGGGCGCCCACATGCAGGGCCTCGACGGTGGCGACGAGACCGGCGGCCGAGACATAGTTGTTGAGCGCCTTCATCGCATGGCCGGCGCCGACCGGCCCGACATGGGTGATGGCGCGGCCCATCGCCGCCAGCAGGGGCTTGTTCGCCTCGAAGAGCGCCGCATCGCCGCCGCACATGATCGCGAGGCTGCCGTCGACGGCGCGGCGCACCCCGCCCGAGACCGGCGCATCGAGAAAGCCGATGCCGCGGCCGGCGATTGCCTTGGCCAGCGCCTGCGAGCGCAGCGGTTCGGACGAGCTCATGTCGATGATGGTGGCGCCCGACGCGAGCACGTCGGCCAGGCCACGAGCCCCCTGCACCGTCGCATCGACGATGTCGGAATTGGGCAGCATGAGGACCACGACCGAGGCCCCGGCCAGCCCGTCGAGCCCGGCGGCGTCGATCGTGCCGGGAAAGTCGGCGACGAAGGCTGCGCGCGCCTCGGGCGAGAGGTCATGGACCACGAGCCGGTGGCCGGCCGCATGCAACCGCGCCGCCATCGGCCGGCCCATCATGCCGAGGCCGACGAAGCCGATGGTTTGCGCAGCGCTGCTCACTTCTCGAGCTCCTTGAAGGTTTCCTTCGCGACGCGGAAGCTGTCGATCGCCGCGGGCACGCCGCAGTAGATCGCGACCTGCAGGAACACTTCCTTGATCTCTTCCTTCGTGAGGCCATTGTTGATGGCTCCGCGCACATGGAGCTTGAGCTCGTGCGGGCGGTTGAGCGCGGCCAGCATCGCGAGGTTCAGGAAGCTGCGGGTACGGCGATCGAGGCCGGGCCGGTTCCAGACATCGCCCCAGCAGTACTGGGTGACGAGTTCCTGCATGTCCTGGTTGAATTCATCGGCGTTCTTGATCGCGTTGTCGACGTATTCGGGGCCCAGCACTTCGCGACGCGTCTTCAGGCCCTTGTCGAACAGCTCCTTGTTCATTCCGGTCTCCAGCTTGTAGAAGGATCAGCCGCCGGCCGGCGGCACCTCAAGGATTCTAGTCCCGCCGTCGAAGCCCGGCCGCGAGCGCAGGCATCGGCGCCGCCCCGCTGCCCCGACGCCGCAGCCCAAGGCTCAATCATGCAGCCTGAAGCCGACCGGGACAGTCAACACGGCGGTACCCGCAGCGTAGCCGGGCGGCGGCCTCGGGACCGGCGAGGCACGCTCGACCATGCGCAGCGCGGCATCGTCGAGCGAATCGAAGCCCGAGGACTGATGGATCGCCGCGCGCAGGACACGGCCATCGGGGGCGACCTCGAAGCGCACGACCACGGTGCCCTCCTCGCCGAGCCGACGGGCTCGCGCCGGATACTGCTTGTAGCGACCCAGCCAGGCCACCAGCTGCGATTCGTAGTTGGCCCGTACCGCCGGGCTCGGGCCGGGCGGTGGCGGCGGCCCCGCGGGCGGAGCCGGCGCGGGGCCGGGCGGCGCCGAGCTCGCCGGCGGCGGCGGCGAAGGCGCGGGCGGCGGGGTAGCCGGAGCCGGCGGCGCGGCCACCGGCGGCGGCGCGACGATCGGTGGCGGCGGAGCCGGCGGCGCCTCGACGCGTGGCTTCGGCTTCGGCTTGGGCGCCGGCTTTGGCTTCGGCTCGGGCTTCGGTTCCGGCGGCGGTGGCGGCTCCGGAGGTGGCGGCGGCGGTGGCTCCGGCGGCGGCGGGGGTGGTGGCGGCGCCGGTGGTGGCGGCGGTGGCACTTCGGGCGTGGGCGGTAGCGGCTCCAGTATCTCCGGCGTCGGCGGCAAGGGTTCGAGCGGGGGATCGGGATCCGGCGGCGCGCCCGGGAAGGGAACGGGCGCAACATCGGCGAGGCTGATGAACATGCCCGGGTCTTCCTCGAGCGCCTTGTCGCGCTCGCGCGCGCCGACCAGGAACCAGGCAAGGCCCAGCTCGAGCGCGAATGACAGCGCCAGGGCAAGGCCCCAATGCCAGCGGCCGATCCTCATGGCTGGCGGGTCCGGGTCTTGAGGTAGACATCCTCGATCTCGGCTTCGCGCAGCGCCGCCAGCACCGGGTCGAGCTTCGCGGCGACCAGGCGGTGGTCGGCGAACAGGTCGAGGCGGATGCGGGTGCCGGCCACGCCACGGACAGCATCGAACGCGACCCGCAGCCGGGACGCGAGCATGTCGAGCGGCACGGCTTCGCCGGCAAGGAACACGGCGCCGTGCTGGTCGATCGCGACTTCGAGCGATTCCTGGCGCAGCGGCTCGCGACTGTCGGCCGCCGGCGGATCGACCGCCACTGGCGGCGTCGGCGCGATGGTGCCGGCGAGCAGGAAGAAGATCAGCATCAGGAACACGATGTTGATCAACGGCACCAGGGCGTCGTCGCTGGCCGAACGGGCCGGCGCCCGCGACACGATCCTCATTGGCTGGCGCCGAGACTCACGCCACGCACGCCGGTGGCGCGCAAGGCATCGAGCGCGTCGACGATGCGCTGCAGGGGCACCCCGCCCTCGGCCCGGACCACGATCGGCACCGTGGTGAAGGCGCCAACGCGCGTACCGAGCTCGTCGAGGACAACCGGCAGACCGTCGAGATCAGCGCTGCCATCCTCGCGCAGCCACAGCTCGACGCCCTTCTCGTCACTCACCGCCGCGCCGGAAGCGTCGGTGGCCTCGAGCATCATCGTGCGCCAGTGGGCGAACTGGGTCGACAGCATGAAGAACAGCAGCAGCATGAAGACCACGTCGATCAGCGGCGTCAGCGACAGGCTGACGCCCGAGCGACGGGGCCGGCCGAGCTCAAGGCGCATTCTTGCTGCCGATCACCGCCAGCGAGGCCGCCCGGGCGGCGCGGCCCGACTTCGAGTCTTCGATGGAGTCGCCGTGGCCGCCGGTGAACACCTGGGTGACGGCGTCCTCGATCAGGTGACCGTGCCGTTCGACCCGGCGCTCGAGCCAGCCGTGCGCGAAGGTGATCGGGATCGCGAGCGACAGGCCGACCGCGGTGGTGAGCAGGGCTTCCCAGATGCCACCCGAGAGCAGCGCCGGGTCGACCTGGCTGCCCGCGCCCTGGATCGCCTGGAAGGCGTCGATCATGCCGAGCACGGTGCCGAGCAGGCCGAGCAGCGGCGCCGCCGTGCCGATCACCTCGAGTGGGCGCAGGTAATGGCGCAGGTCCTCGAGATCGGACTGGGCGACTCGCGCGACCTCTTCGCGCAACAGCGCATCGGGCAGGACGTTCGACCGCACCCCGCGCATCGCGACCCGCAGGACATGGGCGAGCGGCGTGTTGCATTGTCCGAGCTCCTCGAGCGCCGTCTGGTGTTCGCCGGCGCGCCAGTGAGCGAGCGCGTGCATTTCACGACGCGAGGAGCCGACGCCGACCCGGGCGAACTGCCACATCTTGAGCAGCACGATCGCGAGCGCGAGGGTCGCCATCGCCGCCAGCACCCAGACGATGGGGCCGCCGAGATTCATCCAGTCGACGATCGCCTGCAGGGTCGTGGGTTCCGGAGCGCCGGCGCCGGCCGGCACGATGGCCGGCGTGATCGTTTCGTTCATGGCCTACCTGCCTGGATACCGCGAAGCCGCTGGCCGGGCTCGCAGGGGAACGATGATTCTAGGTTTGGCGAGAATGAGTTGCAATCGCGCTGCGCCTGCTCAGGCATCGATGCCGAGGCGTGACAGGCCGATGAAGGCGAGCCAGAGCGCCGGCACCGGCAGCAAGAGCCAGCTGATCGGTCCGCTGCGCGTCATGGCCCAGCCGATCGTGCCGATCGCCGTCGGCGTCGGCCCGATGCCGAAGAGTTCGCTTGCCGCCCACGGGCGCCCCGCCAGCACCGGCTCGATGAGCGGGTGCACGATGATCGCCCAGGCCAGGACGGCTGCCCCGGCCAGTCGCAGGGGTCGCGATCCGCCGGGGCGCAGCCGCAGGCGCAAGGCGCCGAACAGGGCGAGGAGCATCGCCTGGGTCAGGAAGGCGATGCCGAAGTAGCCGGCCGCCCAGTTGAGCTGCATGAAACGCTCGACCATGAAGGCCCAGCCGATCACCGCCCAGGCCAGCGCCAGCGCCGCCGCGGCGAGGCGCGCCACGCCCGGGGGTTCGCTCGCCACTGGCTGCGCCACCCGCCACAGCAGGGCGAGCGAGACAACGAAGACCACCGGATGCACCGGCCAGAGCGCCGCGTTGTACTGCTCGAGCAGCGCATGCCAGGCATCGAGCGAATACGGAACGAAGTCCGTCAGCGAATAGCTCGCCAAGAGCGACATCGGGCTCAGGATTCCTGCGGTGAGCCTGCCATCGCGTCGTCGTCTGCCAACGCCGATAGGCGGCACCAGGCAAGCGTTGTCAGGCCCGAGGGGAAACGCTGACGCGACCACACCCGGCGTCGACGCCCCCATGCACTCCCGACTGCAGCCAATGCGGTTCGCATCGGTTCTGGATACCATGAAACCGGCCGTGGTTCATGATTTTCCACCCGCGCCGTCGAGCCATTCAGCGACCCGGTTCGCCGCCTCCCGGCCGGTGAATGCGCAGGCTTGCGTGCCGCCGTCGCCATAGTCCTTGACCGCGTCGCCGACATGCCAGACGTTGGGCAGGGGCGTGTCCTGCGGCAGGTCGAAACCGGCGCAGGAACGCTGCGCCGGCCACTCGTCGCGCATCACCCGCACCGACAGCATCTTCGCGTCCGCGAAGCCGGGGAACAGGTCCCGCAGGTCCTGCAGGGAAGCCTCCACCTCGGCGGCTTCGTCGAACTCGCCGATCGCTGGCCGAGGCACCGCATAGGCAACGTACTGGTGCCAGCCGGCCGGGGCCAGCTCGGGACAGGTGGCCGTCAGCTCGCCCATGTTGCACAGGCGTCGGGTCTTCCCGAAGGTAACCAGGCCCGGCACCTCGACGAGCCGTTCGCGCGTCGCGAAGTTGAGCACGATATTGGCCGCCGGACGCGGCACGCTCCGGCAACGCTCGAGGTATGCCGCACCGAAGACCTCGGCGCCGGGCAGTGCCGCGGTTGCCGCCGGGCCGATGTTGCTGACCAGCGCGCGGGTGGCGATGCGCCGGGTCACACCGGCTTCGGTGACGTCGATCCCCACGAGTTGGCCCGCCTCGGCGTGCAGTGCCGTCATCGAGGCCCCGAGACGAATCTCGCCGCCATGGCTGCGAATGCCGTCGGCAAGATCGTTCCACAGGCCGATGGTGCCGCGCGGGCAGAAGCCGAAGCGCTTGAAGGCCCCCTTGACCGCGAAGTAGGTCAGGAAGGCGCGTGCCGGCAACTCGTCGGCGTTGGCCGCGAAGATCGCGGCGCACAGATTCCGGAAGATCGCGTGGACCGTCTCGTTCTTCGTGTACTGGTTGAGCCACTCCTCGGTGCTCATGCGGGCCTCGGGCAGGTCGCCCGCTCGCGCGTCGGCGAACTTCGCGCCGATCTTCGCCGCCTGCCGGGTGAAGCCGCCCAGCAGCATGCCCCAGCCGCCCTTGGCGACGTTGATGACCTTGCCGTCGATGTAGAACACCGTCGCAGGACTGGGCTCGCGCACGTCGACCGGCACGCCGAGCAGGCCGAAGGTCTCTTCGAAGACGCCACCCAGTTCGATCGCGATCGCGCCGATGTTGACGGTGAAACCGTCGATCTGCTCGCTCGAAGCTCGGCCGCCGATGCGGTCGAGCCGCTCGACGACGAGGACCTTGCGACCCGCCGCCACCAGGCGCGCGGCCGCCGAAAGACCACCGGCGCCAGCGCCGGCGACGACGGCGTCGTAGACCAGGTCGCCTGCGTCTGCTGGCATCGCCCGCTCCGGTGCGCGGCCCATGTTCGATGCGTTGCCCGTGTTCGATGTCATCCTCGCTCCTGTGTACTGGTGATTCTTCGCAGGAAGCCGCCGGCCGCTGCGAGCGCCTCGCGGGCCGCTGGCAGACGGGCCGGGAACTGCTGGAAGACGTGGATCATGCCGGGGTACACGCGCAACTCGACACTCACCCCGGCGGCCTGCGCCCTGTCGGCAAGGCGAGTCGCATCGCTGAGCACGGTTTCCCGATCGCCCGCCTGGAGCAGCAGGGGCGGCAGCCCGGCGAGATCGGCGAACAGCGGCGAGACCCGCGGGTCGCGCGGATCCATGTCGGAGCCGATCGCTGCCCGGCCCATCGCCTCGATCATGGGTCGCTGGTTGATCGGGTCGGCCGCGGCGCGGGTCTCGTAGCTCTCACCGGTAGCGGCGAGGTCGGTCCAGGGCGACATCAGGAAGGCACCCGCCGGCAGCGGCTCACCCGCATCACGCAAGCGCAGCAGCAGCGACAGGGCCAGTCCCGCGCCCGCCGAGTCGCCGGCCAGCGCGATCGCGTCGGGCCGGTGTCCCGCCGACGCCAGTGCATGCCAGGCCGTCGTCGCATCCTCGACCTGCGCGGGATACCGATGTTCCGGGGCCAGTCGATAGTCGACGCCGAGCACCCGACATCGCGCCGCGTGGGAGATGCCAGCCATCAACTCGAGATGCGAGCGCAGCGATCCGACCTGGAAGCCGCCACCGTGGAAGTACATCACGGTCCGGCGGGTGTCCGCGCCCGGCGTGGTGACCCAGGCCGCCGCCACGCCATCGAGGCGGCAGGGCTCGACCTCCGCGGGAACCGCGTTCGCCGCGAAAAGTGCATCCCAGTCGCGTCGACGCTGCGCCATCGAGGTCGACTTCGTCCAGCGACCGTAGACCTGCCGGATGGACGCGACGACAGCATCGACCGGATCGACGTCGACCGGGTCCGCGTTGGGCGGATTGGCCCTGGCCGCGGGCGAAGACGTATCGCGGTACCCGCTCATGCGCCGCAACCCATGCCACCCGAGACACCGAGCACTTCGCCGGTGACGAAGCCCGCTCCGTCCGAGACGAGGAAGGCCACCGCGTCGGCAACCTCCATCGACGTGCCGAGCCGGCCGGCAAGGGTCGCATCGACCATGGCGTCCATCAATCGCTCGCCGCCCTGCGCAACGGCCTGGCGCAGCAGGGGCGTATCGATCGGCCCGGGCGCGACGACGTTGGCGGTGATGCCCTTGCGGCCGTTCTCGCGGGCGATCGAGCGGGTAAAGGCGATCACGCCGCCCTTGGCGGCCGCATAGACCGCGCCGCCGCGCGAACCGAGCCGGCCCGCCTCCGAGGCGATGTTGACGATGCGCCCGAAGCCGGCTGCCTGCATGTCGGGCAGCACCGCGTGGGTGGTCGCGAACACCGCTTCGAGATTGACCGCCAGCAGCCGGCGCCAGTCGTCGCGGGTGGTGGCGGTGAAGAAGGCGTGCTGGTCGACGCCGGCGCTGTTCACCAATGTATCGAAAGCCCCGCCATCCTCGATCAGCCGGGCGATCGCCGCAGCCACCGCATCGAGGTCCGTGACATCGAGCACGACCGGAACCACGCCGGACAGCCCGTCCGCGAGCTGTCGGGCCCGGTCACCATCGCGGTCGACGAGGACGACGCCGAAGCCGACCCCGGCGAGCCGGCGCACGATCGCCGCGCCGATGCCTTGCGCCCCGCCGGTCACGAGGGCGCGACGGCCTCCAGTGGCCGGAGCCGGGTGCGCGCGGGCGACGGGGTCGGGCATCGCTCAGCGCCCGGTGAAGCTCGGCTTGCGCTTCTCGATGACGGCGGCGAGGCCTTCGAGCGCATCGGACATGCCGCAAAGCTGAGCCTGGGTACGGTTCTCCTCCGGCATGCAGGCGTCGACCCCGATGCCCAGGCCCGTCCAGACCAGCCGCTTGGTCGCGGCCAGCGCGGCCGGCGCGCCCGCCGCGAGCTGGCGCGCCAGCCCGAGCGCTTCGTCGGCGAGCCGCTCGTCCGGCACGACGCGGTTGACGAGGCCGATCGATTTCGCCTCGGCGGCCTCGATCACCGGATTGAGCATCAGGATCTCCATCGCCTTGCGCAGCCCTACCAGCTGGACGAGGGTGACCGAAGAGCCCGCGTCGGGCACCATGCCGACGCGTGTCGCGCCGGTCATGAACTTCGCCGATTCGGCGGCAACGACCAGGTCGGCCGAGCAGACCAGGCCCATGCCACCGCCACCGGCGGCGTAGCCATGGACCGCCGCGACCACCGGCGGATTGAGCCGCATCATCAGCGCGGCCACGATCTGCAGGTAGGAGGTCGCCATCCGGATGTAGGCCGGCAACTCGGCGCCCTTGGACAGGAAGGTGTGGACATCGCCGCCGGCGCAGAAATTGGGCCCGGCGCCGGTGAGCAGTACCGCCCGGATGCGGTCGTCGCCATGGACTCGCATCAGGGTCTCGTGCAGCGCCTTGAGCAGGGCCATGTCGAGGCCGTTCGACGCATCGGGGCGATTGAGCCGCAGGTGCGCAACACCATCGGGATCGAGGCTCAGCAGTGCCGGACCGTCGCCGACCAGGACTTCGGCCGCGCCCTCGTTCGCGCGGGACTCTTCTGTGCTCATCGTCGGGTTCCCTGCCAGGTTGGATGCCGGAAGTCACTCCGGCCATGGATGCGGAGACCGGCGCGCCCGTTCACACCAGGAACGCCATCGAGAACAGGGCCTTGTCGTTGTTGACCAGCACCACCTTCTTGAACGCCATGCGCAGGCCGTCGCCGATCCGGCGCAGCCGGTACTCGTTGCGCGAGGCCCACACCAGGTCTCGACGCGGATGCGACTCGAAGATGATCACGTTCGCGGCCACCCGGATATCCCCACCCTCCTCGCCGAGGAGTTCAACGTTCGAGACCAGGCGCCGCAGCCGGGACACCGGTGCCTGGCTGAAGCGCTTGCCGGTGTGGTACTGGCGGATGCGCAGCCCGATGCGCGACCGGTTGTCGTAGAGGATCGACATCTCGGCCTCCGGGTCGCCGCCTTCGCCGTTGGCGGGAATCCAATAGACACCATCGTCGGTCCACAGCGATTCCCAGTCGTCGTAGGCGTGCTCGTCCTGCAGCCGCGCCTCGCGATAGAGGAACTGGGTCACCTCGCCCAGCAGCAGCTGTTGATGCGCGTCCCAGGCCATCACGCCATCTCCATCAGCGACCGGTAGTGCCGCCAGATTCCGCGCGAGGGCGTCTCGTCGGTGACGTCACCGACGAGGTGGCCGTTTTCGTCGGGCCGCTCGCGATGCAGGCCGCGGCCGAGGAACAACCACTCGGGATCGCTGAGATCCACGCCGACCTGGGTGCGCTCGTACATCGCGGCGTCGTCGGCCAGCAGGAAGCCGGCCGGGCCGACCGAGCCCATGGTCTGCTGCCGCATGCGCCGGTTCAGGTCGGGGGCGCCCTTGAACTGGAGCGCGGTGACATGCTGGATGGTTTCGTTCACCGAGACCGGCTGCAGCACGAACATCTGGATCTCGGCGATGAACAGGTTCGGGAAGATCATCACGTGCGGCGTACCGTCGATCATGATCCTGCGCGCCTGTTCGGCGCCATACGCCGCTTCCATGCGCTGCACATAGTCAGGCAGGCGATCGGCCGTGGTGCCGAACCAGCTCAACGGCACGTCACGCTTGCGAAATTCGGGGCGCAGGTCGTTCTCCGTGTGGCCGCCGCCAAGGTCGCGCGACAGGGCGCTCGACTCGGCGCTGTAGAGCGCCCCGATCTTGCTGTCGGCGACCTCGAAAATCGATGCGTGCACGAACGAAGGGTGGTAGCCGTCGGTCTCGTTCTCGACGAGGAACTTCCAGTTCGAACGGACCTTGTGCTGCAGGAAGCCCGCGGTGACCTCGATCTCGCCCTCGGGCGAGTTCCTCACGAGGATGTCGATCGATTCCTTCGCAGCGCCGAGATGCTCCTCCAGCGAAGGTCCGTCGGCTGCCATCGAACCGAAGACGAATCCCTGGTACGAGGCGATCCGCGCCACCCGGCCGAGCCCGAGGTCCACGCGGTCGGCGCCTTCGTAGCCTGACGGAAATGGGTAGCCGCGTAGCGCACCATCGTTGGTGAAGGTCCAGCCATGATAGGGACAGGTGAAGCTGCGGGCATTGCCCCCGGCCGACACGCAGACCTGGTTGCCACGGTGCGGGCAGCGGTTGTGCAGCAGGTGGATCGTGCCATCGCGCCCGCGGGTCATGATGATCTCCTCGGGGCCGATCGACTTCATCGCGTAGTCGAAGGGCGCGGGGATCTCGCTCTCGTGGCCCACGTAGACCCAGGTCCGTCGCCAGATCCGCTCGACCTCGAGCGCGAAGATGGTGGGATCGCTGTAGAGCGAACCGTGGACATGGGCCGGGCGCACCAGTTCGTCCCAGCGGGGTTCGACCTCGCCGGCCACGGGTGTCGGCGAAGGCGGCATTGTCGAAACACGGTGATTCATGGGTATCTCCCCCACTGCCATTCGAACGCCCGCAACCCTTGCCGGCCGATGCGCCCGGCTGCCGGTGTGTCGGCCGGACCGATCGACGAACCCGGTTGCGGACAGCGGATCGTCAGGCAATAATAGTCCGACGCGACGGTCTATGTCAACGAAACCCTGAACCCCCTCATGGACGGGCCGCCTGGCCCGCTGGAGCACCGACCATGCCGACGATCACCTACGTGGAGCACGATGGCACCATCCATACGGTGGACGCGCCGACCGGCCGCTCGCTGATGCAGATCGCCACCAGCGAGGGGATTCCGGGCATCCTCGGCGACTGCGGCGGCTCCTGCAGTTGCGCGACCTGCCACTGCTATGTCGACGAGGCCTGGCTCGGCCGGCTGCCCCCACCGGGCGAGACCGAGGTGTTCATGCTCGAGGCCGCGCTCGAGCCGCGCGAGAACAGCCGCCTGTGCTGCCAGCTGCAGATGACCGAGGCGCTCGACGGCATGGTCGTCCACCTGCCGGCCGAGCAAGCCTGAACCAGGCGGCCGGGCCCGGCATTCGCGAAGGGCCCACGCGCCTGCCGGAGCGGTAACATTCGGCTCGACGCCGCCCCGCCCGCCCCGAGACCACCGATGCCACGCGTTAGAGCCGACGACTACGAACTCAAAAGCCAGACGATCCTCGACCGGGCCGCCACCCTGTTCGCCAAGGAAGGCTATCCGGGCACCAAGATGCAGGACGTCGCGAAGGCCTGCGGCGCCACCAAGTCGATGCTCTACCACTACTTCCCGACCAAGGAAGACCTGCTGTTCGCGATGCTCGAGGAGCACCTGCAGAAGGTGCTCGAAGGGCTGCGTGAGGCGATCGCCCTGCCCGGCGCGCCCCGGGCGCGCTTCGATGCAATGGTGCTGGTGTATTCGCAGAAGTCGGTGCAGTCGCGGCGGCGCCACGTCACCGCGATGAACGACGTCAAGTACCTGCACCCGGATCGCCAGGCGCCGCTGCTGGCGCTGGAGAAGGCGATCACCGACCTGGTGGCCGACCAGCTTCGCGACCTCAAGCCGGAGTTGCCAGCAGACAGCATCAAGCCCTACGTGATGATGCTGCTCGGCATGCTCAACTGGACCGACTACTGGTACAAGCCGGGCGGTCCCCTGAAGCCACAGGCGCTGTGCGAGCAGATGACGCGCGTCTTCCTCGATGGCTTCATGGCCGAAGGCGCGCCGGCCGCGAGTCGGTCGGCGTCCGGTGCCGCGGCGGCGCGTCCCGCGAAGCGGGCTCAGGCGAAGTAGGACCGGCCGCTCGCTGCCATCTCGCGCAGCGCCGGTGACACCGCGAAACGAGGCCCGTGCGCGTCGGCCAGCCGGTCGCATTGCGCAACGAAGCTTGCGACGCCGACCGTGTCGATCTGCCCGATCACGCCGCCGAGCGCCGCTGGGAAACCCCAGCCGAGGATCGAACCGACATCGGCATCGCGCACCCCGACGATACCCTCGGCGACGCAGCGCGCGGCTTCCACGGATTGCGCATACATCAGCCTCACCCGGACGGCCTCGGGATCCGGCTGCGCGTCGGCCAGCGGCCAGTGTTCGGCCAGGCCTGGCCACAGCACCTTGCGCCCGTCCGCCGGATAGTCGTAGAAGCCCTTGCCGGCCTTGCGCCCCGGGCGGCCGAGGGTCTCGACCATCGCGGTCATCACCTCGTCCTGCGGTCCCCCCTCGTAGGCGGCGCCCTCGTCGAGGCGACGCTGCTTCATCGCCTTGTAGAGCAGCTCGACCGATACCTCGTCGACCAGGGCGAGCGGCGGCATGGGCATGCCGGCCTGGCGTGCCACGTTCTCGATGAGCGCGGGCTTGACGCCTTCCTTCAGCAGGATCATGGCCTCATAGGGAAACATGGCGAAGGCGCGGTTGGCGTAGAACGCCGGGCAGTCGTTCACCACGATCGGCGTCTTGCGGATCGCCTTCACGAAGTCGAGCGCATGGGCGATCGTTGCCTCGGCTGTCGCCTTGCCGCGGATGATCTCGACCAGCGGCATCTTCTCGACCGGCGAGAAGAAATGCAGGCCGACGAACTGCGCCGGACGCACCGAGACGGCGGCCAGGCTGGTGATCGGCAGGGTCGAGGTATTGATCGCGAAGATCGCGTCGGCCGGCATCGCCGCCTCCGCCCGGCCGATGACCCCGGCCTTCACGGCGCGGTCCTCGAAGACCGCCTCGATCACCAGGTCGATGTCGGCAAGAGCGTCGTAATCGATGGTCGGCACGATCCGCGCGAGGATCTCGTCGCGTTGCGACGCACCCAGCCGGCCCTTCGCGACCTGCGTATCGAGCAGCTTGCGCGAATAGGCCTTGCCACGGTCGGCAGCGTCCTGGCTGGCGTCGAGCAGGGCCACGCCGAGACCCGCCTGGGCGCAGGCATGAGCAAGGCCCGAACCCATCATGCCGGCGCCGAGCACCGCGACCTTGCGGTAGTGGCGCCGCGGCACGTCGCGCGGCCGGTCGGCGAGCCGGTTCGCCTCGCCCATCGAATAGAACAGACTGCGGATCATGTTGCGCGTCGGCGCCGACGTGGCCAGGCGGGCGAACTGGCGCTGCTCGATGCGCAAGCCGCTGTCGAGGTCGACCTGGCAGCCGTCGTACAGGCACGAGAGGATCGCCTCGGGCGCCGGATACAGGCCCTGCGTCCTGCCGAGCAGCATGCCCGGTACGCCGAAGAAGAGCTGCATCGGGCCTGGCGCCTGGGGCGCGCCGCCAGGAAAGCGAAAGCCCTTCGCGTCCCAGGGTTTGGTCGCCGTCCGCGCCGCGCCATCGCCGGAGCCCGCCTCGAGCAGCCAGGCTCGCGCGCGCTCGAGCAGTTCGCCCGCCGGCACCACTTCATCGACCAGGCCGTCCTCGAGCGCCTTCCCGACCGCCACCTTGCGTCCCTCGAGCAGGTAGGGCGTCGCCTTCGCGAGGCCGATCATGCGCGGCAGGCGCTGGGTGCCGCCGGCGCCCGGCAGCAGCCCGAGCGTCACTTCGGGCAGGCCGATGCGGATGTCGGGATCATCGGCGGCAATGCGCCGATGGCAAGCGAGCGCGATCTCGTAGCCGCCACCGAGCGCGGTGCCGTTGATGGCGGCGACGAAGGGCTTGCCGGAGCGCTCGAGCCGGCGCAAGGGTTCGCTGATCGAAGCGGCCATCGCCATCGCCTCGGCGGGTGAGGCGGCATTGCGCAGCAGGTCGAGATCCGCCCCGACGACGAACTCGGGCCGGGAGGACGTCACGATCACGCCGCGCACCGCGGAATCGGCGATGAGTTCGTCGAGCACGCGCCGGAACGCCTGGATCGACGCCTCGTTGAGGACGTTCATCGGGCGGTCCGCCACGTTCCAGACCAGGGTCGCGATGCCGTCGGCATCGATCCGGCAACTCACCGCCGGATCCACATCTGCTGAGCTCATAGTCCTGTCTTCCATGACCTTGATTCGATCGGGGCCGGTGCGTCCTCAGACGCGCTCGACCAGCATCACCGAGCCCATGCCGCCGCCCACGCACAAGGTGACCAGGCCGACGGCCTGGTCGCGGCGTTCGAGCTCATCGACCAGGGTGCCGAGCAGCATCGCGCCGGTCGCACCGAGCGGATGGCCCATCGCGATCGCGCCGCCATTGACGTTGACCTTGTCGTGGGGCGCTCCGAGGGCATCCATGAAGCGCAGCACGACGGCAGCGAAGGCCTCGTTGCATTCGAACAGGTCGACGTCGGCCACATTCATGCCGGCGCGCTTCAAGGCCATTTCGGCGGCCGGCGCCGGACCGGTCAGCATGATCGTCGGCTCGGTGCCAACGGTTCCAAAGGACAGGACGCGCGCGCGCGGCGCCAGACCCTGCGCCCTGCCCGCCTCCAGCGTGCCGATCAGCACCGCCGACGCACCGTCGACGATGCCAGAGGAGTTGCCGGCATGGTGAACATGCGCGATGCGCTCGAGCTGCGGGTAGCGCATCAGCGCCACGGCATCGAGGCCGTGCTTCTCGCCCTGCACCGCAAAGGACGGCTCGAGCCCGGCGAGGCTCTCGAGGGTCGTCTCCGGGCGGATGTGCTCGTCGCGATCGAGGATCACCAGGCCGTTGAGGTCGCGCACCGGCACCACTGAACGCTCGAAGCGCCCCTCCGCCCAGGCTCGCGCGGCCCGGCGCTGGCTCTCGACGGCATAGGCATCGACGTCGTCGCGACCGTAGCCGTACAGGGTCGCGATCAGGTCGGCCGAGATGCCCTGCGGCACGATCCGGTTGGGCAGGGTGATGCGTGGATCGGTGATCCAGGCGCCGCCCGAGGTGAACATCGGCACCCGCGACATGCTGTCGACGCCCCCGCCGACGACGAGCCCGGCCTGCCCTGACTTGACCAGCGCAGCGGCGAAGTTGCAGGCCTCGAGGCCGGAGCCGCAGAAGCGGTTGATCTGGATACCGGGCACCGACTCGTCGTAGCCGGCGGCGAAGACCGCCGCCTTGCCGATGTCGCCACCCTGCTCGAGCGCTGGCTCGACGCAACCGAGCACGACGTCGTCGACCTGCGACGTATCGAGCCCGTGCCGATCGCGCAACTCGACCAGTAAACCGGCCGCGAGGCTCACCGGCGCGACTTCATGCAGCGCGCCCGATGACCGACCTTTGCCCCGCGGAGTTCGCAGTGCATCGAAGATATAGGCTTCGGTCATGGTTCCTCCGGTGGATGACTGGACGCAACCGCAATGCGGCGATCCGATCCGAGTCTCTCAACACCGACAAGGCGGAATATCGTCGCTTCCGACGAATTCCGCACCGGCCTCGCGACCGATGTCGCGGCCGCAATCGCGGTGCTGGCCGCCCCCTCAGTCGGGCCGGAAGTTGGGCGGGCGCCGTTGCAGGAAGGCCGCCAGCCCTTCCTCGAATGCCGGCTGCCCGGCGAGCACCCCCTGGCGTTCGGACTCGTAGCGCAGCAGTTCGTCCAGGGAGGGCGAAGACGCCGCCCTGAACAGCGCCCGGACTTCGGCGATCGCATGGGCGGGAAGCCGGGCAAGGCGCTGCGCCAGCGCGTCGACCTCGGTCGCCAGCGCGGCGTCGTCGACACAGCGCCAGACCAGCCCCCATTGCGCCGCCTGCTCGGCCGTCAGCCGGTCACCCAGCAGGGCCAGGGCGACGGCGCGGGCGTCGCCCAGGGCGCGACGCATGAACCAGGCGGCACCCATGTCGGGCACGAGGCCGAGCGCGGGCACGAAGGGCAAGTAGAAGTAGGCCGAACGCGCCGCCACGACGATGTCCGCCGACAGCGCGAGCCCCACGCCGCCGCCTGCGGCGGCGCCGTTGACGGCGCACACGACCGGTACCGGCAGCTCACGCAGTTCGCGCAGCAGTCGATGCCCGTATTCACGCATCAGCGCCTCGACCGTGGCGCCACGCTCGGCCGCCGGCGTCGCCGCCAGCTCCTGCAAGTCGGCCCCGGCCGAAAACGCCCGACCGGAGCCGGTCAGGACCAGGACGCGAACCGAGGCATCCGCGCGCAACTCGGCCAGTGCTCCGAGAGCAGCGTCGACGAGTTCCGGAGCGATCGGGTTGAGCCGCCCGGGATCATCGAGCACCAGGGTGGCGATGCCCTGCGCCACGCCGTAGCGCACCCATTGCCGGTTTGCGCCCGCAGCGCTGGTCGTCATCGCCCTCTCCTTCAAAGTCGTTTCGCCACCTCCTCGAGCATGACCTCGGTCGCGCCACCGCCGATCGTCAGGATGCGCGCATCGCGCGCCATGCGCTCGATCGGGGTGCCTGTGATGAAGCCGGTGCCACCATGCAGTTGCAGGCAGCCATGCACGACTTCCTGCAGGGTTTCGCAGGCATAGGCCTTGAGCATCGACACCTCGCGCACCGTATCCTTGCCCTGCTCGATCATCCGCGCGCAGGAGTAGACGAGGGTACGCGCCGCGGCCGACTTGGCGGCCAGCCAGGCGAGGCGATTGCGCACCACCGGCTGCTCCCAGAGGGATTTTCCGAAGGCCTGGCGGTGGCGGACGTGATCGAGCGTCAGTTCGATCGCGCGGGCGCACTGCCCCACGCTCATGGCACCAGCGACCAGGCGCTCGTTCTGGAAGGTGCTCATGATGTAGTAGAAGCCCTTGCCCGCCTCGCCGAGCAGCGCGTCGGCCGGCAGCCGCAGGTCTTCGAGGAAGAGCTCGGCCGTGTCCGATGCGCGCCAGCCGTGCTTGTCGAACTTGCGGGTTACCTGCAGGCCGGGGTTGTCCTTCTCGACGATGAACAGCGACAGCCCGCGGCTGCCCTTCGCCTCGGGGTCGGTTCGCGCCGCGACGATGTAGATGTCGCCGTATACGCCATTGGTGATGAAGGTCTTCGAGCCATTGATGACCCAGCCGCCAGCGTCGCGCACCGCCCGGGTCCTGAGGCCGGCGACGTCGGAGCCGGCATGCGGCTCGGTCACGCAGATCGCGCCTATGCGCTCGCCGGCGCAGGCCGCCGGCAGGTAGCGCGCCTTCTGCTCTGGTGTGCCCCGGTGCGCGATATGGCCGATCGACATGTCGGAGTGCACCGTGATCGCGGCGGCAACGCCACCGTAGGCGCAACGCGCGATTTCCTCGCCGAGCACGACGGACGCCAGCGCCCCGAGGCCCGCGCCACCGTACTCGACCGGGTGGCGCATGCCGAGGAAGCCCATGGCGCCGAGGTCGCGGAACACTTTTCGCGGGATCTCCCCGCTCTCCTCCCAGGCATCGGCCTGCGGGATGATGACCTCGTCGACATAACGCCTGAGCTGGTCACGGACCATCCGCAGGTCCTCGTCGACCAGGTCGTTCGGCTCGCCGAACTCGAACTCCACCATTGCGGCCCTCCTCTTTTCCTTATTATAGTCCGACGCGCCGGTCTATTCACGAATCTTCGCAGGCGAATCCCCATGAACGTCTTCATCGTGTACTGCCACCACGAGCCCCGATCCTTCGGTGCGGCGCTGCTCGAACGCTCGGTCGCGACCTTGCGCGACGCCGGCCACGCGGTACGGGTGAGCGACCTGCACGCGATGGGCTTCAACCCTGTGGCCTCGGCCGCCGACTTCACTTCGCGGCGCTTTCCCGATGCACTCCAGTACGACCGCGAGCAGAAGCATGCTCATGAGCATTCGGCCTTCGCACCCGACATCCAGGCCGAGCTCGACAAACTGCTCTGGTCCGACATGCTCATCCTGCAGTTCCCGCTCTGGTGGTTCTCGGTCCCCGCCATGCTCAAGGGCTGGATCGACCGCGTCTTCGTCAATGGCGTCGTCTACGGCAAGGGTCGCCGGATGGATACCGGCGGGCTGCGCGGACGCCGTGCGATGCTGTCGATCACGACCGGCTGCTATCCGGAGATGGTCGCGGCCGACGGCCTGCTGGGCGATCTCAACGTGAACCTCTGGCATCTGCACAGCGGCACCCTCGCCTATGCCGGCTTTGCCGTGCTGCCGCCGTTCATGGCCTGGTCGATCCACTACACCGACGAGGCGGAACGCCGGCGCTATCTGGACCAGTACCAGGCGCAGCTGCTCGCGCTCGATGCGACCGAACCGATGGCCTTTCATCCGCTATCGGACTTCGGCCCGGACTGGCGGCTGCGCGAAGGCCTCGCCTCGCGCACCGTCGGCCAGATCCGACGCTAGCAGACCGCGCGCTACAGATCGCGCGCAATCAGTTCCTTCATGATCTCGTTCGCGCCGCCGTAGATCCGCTGGGCGCGGGCGTCGACATAGGCGCGCGCAACGGGGTACTCCCACATGAAGCCGTAGCCGCCATGCAACTGCACGCAGGCATCGACGACCCGGCCCTGCAGCTCGGTGGTCCAGTATTTCGCCATCGAGGCCGTCGCGGCATCGAGTTCGCCCGCGAGCAGCAGCCCGAGGCAATGGTCGACGAAGATCCGCCCGATCCGGATCTCGGTCTTCAGCTCGGCCAGGGTGAAGCGGGTGTTCTGGAAGTCGGCGATCGCCTGCCCGAAGGCATTGCGGTCGCGAACGTAGTCGAGTGTCTGGACATAGACCGATTCCGCCGCCGCGATCGCCGATACCGCGATCTGGAGCCGCTCCCAGGGCAGCTCGCGCATCAGGTAGCCGAAGCCCTGGTTCTCCTCGCCGATGCGGTTCGTCACCGGCACCCGGACATCGTCGAAGAAGAGTTCACCGGTATCCTGAGACTTCAGGCCCATCTTTCTCAGGGGGGCGCCCTTCCTGACACCCGGCGAGGTCGTGTCGACCAGGACCAGGCTCAGGCCGCGCGCGCCCGCATCAGGGCCGGTCCGGGCGACGACGATGACGAGGTCGCAGACGGTGGCGTTCGAGATGAAGGTCTTGGCGCCCGAGATCCGGTAGCAGTCGCCATCGAGCACCGCACGGGTGCGCACCGCCTTGACGTCGGAGCCACCCCCGGGCTCGGTCATCGCCAGCGCCCCGATCGCACGCCCGCTCCCCATGGCCGGCAGCCACGTCCGCTTGAGCTCGTCGCTCCCGTAGTGGAGCAGGTAATTTGCGACGATGTCCGAATGCATCGCGAAGGACAGGCCGACGTTGCTGTACGGCGCGGCTTCCTCGAGCAGGACCACCGAGCAGAGCAGGTCGGCGCCCGCCCCACCCCATTGCTCGGGAATCGCCGGACACAACAGGCCAGCGGCACCGGCGCGCTCGAACAGCTGGTGTTCGAAGCCGCCGCGCGCCTCCCAGGCCTCGAGCTTCGGCGCAACCTCGCGCACGAGGAAGCGGCCGACCGACTCCCTGAACTGGTCGTGGCTCGCATCGAACAGCGTCCGCTTGTGCATCCCGTGCCTCCTTGCCGCAGTATCGACCGTGCGCACGGGCTGGAGAATCGTCGCAAGCGACGATTCCGACCGCGAACCCGCGTCAGGCGATCAGGCCGAGCCGGCGGGCTGCCTGCACCGCCTCCATGCGGTTGCGCGAGTCGAGCTTGACGTTGATGTTGCGCAGGTGGGTGCGCACCGTGGTCTCGGCGACAAACAGCCGCTCGGCGAGTTGCTCGTTGGACAGGCCCTCGGCGACGAGCCGCAGTACCTGCGCTTCCTTCTGGGTCAGGATCTCGCCGCCACCAATGACGACCACGCCGGGCCCCTCGCCGGCAGGAGCCGCGGCAGGCACCTGCACCGCCGGTCTCGCCACTGGCACCGTCACTGACACGGCATGCCCGCCCTGGTGCAGCAGGGCTTCGATGAAGCGGGCCGGGTCGCCATCGCGCTCGGGCGAGCCTTCGAGCAGGGCCGTCGGCGAGCGGTGCAGCTCATGGAGCATCGCCGGCAAGCGGGGCCCCTCGTCGAGGAAGGCGCGCACATAGCCTTCCGAGGCGGCAAAGCACACGGCGCGGGCCAGCATCCGCATCGCCCGCTTGCGGTCACCGTCCTGATGATGCGCCTGGGCGAGCAGGATGCGCAGGGTCAGCACCCGCCGCTCCCGGTAGGCGCGCTCGGCTTCGTTCAACTCGGCGCGCAGGCTGCCGACCACGTCGCCACCGCGCCCGGCGGCAATCGCGCAGCGCGCCGCGGCGACGTCGGGCGTCTCGACATCGTTGGCCCGCAGCGCCATCCGCGCGATGCGTTCCCAGAGCGCCGCATCGCCACAGCGCGACAGGCCGGTGCGCGCGGCAGCGACCCGGCCCTGCATCGCGAGGACCCGCACCCGCTCGAGGCGAGCGCTGGCGACCGCGCGCGGCAGCTGTTCGCGATAGCCGATGTGCTCGAGTTCGGCGAGGACCTCCAGCGCCCGCTCGGTATCCTGGCGGGCCAGCAGGATGCGGGCGAGCACGACATGCGCGGTGATCAGCTGGTCGGGCACACCGACCCGCCGCACCAGCGGGACATGGACGCTCAGCAGGCGCTCGGCCTCGTCGCAGCGACCGGCCTCGTAGAGCGCCTCGGCCAGCAGCGAGCCCGCCATCGTGTTGCCGTTGGTGGCCCGGGCCGTGTCGGCCGCGCCGGGGTTCGCGGCCAGCCTGAGCCGCCCGAGCGCCTGCCGCAGGCGGCCATGGACGAGGTCGATCGCGCCTTCGGCCGCCTCCGAGAGCACGAAGGCGAAGCTCGCCCGGCCGGAGGCATCAGTGCTTTCCTGCCGACGGACCGAATCCACCAGCTTCAGCGCCTGGTGATAGTGGCCGCTGTACATCGCGAGATTGGCCATCGTGATCTCGAGGATCCCGCGCGCGAACGTCGGCTGCTCCGGCAGGTCGTCGAGCACCGCCGCCCCGAGCGGGCTGGCCTCGTCGATCCGGTCCATCAAGGCCAGCAGCAATGGTCGCAGGACGGTCCGGTAGGTGCGGAACTCGTCGCTGCCGCCCGTCATGCCCTCGAGAAACTCGAGATGGGGCCAGGCATGGCGGGCGCCATTGCCGAAGCAGACCGCCCAGGCGTGGACCAGGCGCAGCATCGGTTCCTCGTCGAGCCGGCCCTGCGCGACCAGCGGGTCCATCCAGCGCACCAGCAGCTTCATCCGCCCCTGGGTGAGCAGGGCCGGGGCATGCTGGCGCAGCAACTCGATCGCGGGCGCCGGATCCTCCAGGCGCAATGCGTACTCGATCGCCGGCACCGGCCGGCCGTTGGCGAGGAACCATGCCGACGCGCGCCGATGCAGCGGGTCGATCGACGCAGGCATCGTTCGGGCGAGCTGGGCGCGCAGGAACTCCGCGAACATGCCGTGGTAGCGATACACGTCGTCGCCCCCGCCCAGCGGGGTCACGAATAGGTGCGAGCGGTGGAGATGGCGTAACATCGCGGCGCTGTCGTCGCGCTCACACAGCGCGTCGCAGACGGCCGGGTCGAGCTGGACGAGGATGCTGGTGCGCAGCAGGAAGGAGCGCACTTCCTCCGGCTGGCGCGACAGGACATCCTCGACGAGATAGTCGACGATCGCGGTATGCGAGCCGGAGAAGCGCGCGATGAAGCGCTCGGGGCTCTCGCGGCGATCGAGCGAGATCGAGGCGAGCCGGATCGCCGCGGCCCAGCCCTCGGTGCTGTGGTGCAGGCGCTCGACGTCGGCGTCCGAAAGGCGGACACCCACGGCCTGCGCGAGCATCTGGCCGGTCTCATCGACCGACAATCGCAGTCGCGCGGGCTCGATCTCGAGTAGGCGGCCACGCGAGCGCAACCATCCGAGGGCGAGGTCCGGCATGCCTCGCGAGCCAAGGATGAACTGCGCGCCACGAGGCAACTGCCCGACGAGCTGGTCGACCAGGCCGAGCACCGAGGGATTGACCAGGCGCTCGAAGTCGTCGAGGAAAAGGGTGAACGGCGCGGGATGGGCGGCGATCCGGTCGCTCAGGTCGAGCGCCAGTCCTTCGGGGCCGGACCAGCCCGCCTCGCCGCCGTGGGCCAGCAGGCCCGGCACGAGCGGATCGAGCGCGGCGGCCAGTACCTGGAGGAAACGTCCGACGTCGTTGTCGCCGCCATCGAGCGTCAGCCAGGCCGTCGGCACCCCGCTCTGGGCGAGCCGCTCGCGCACCTGCAGCATTACGGTGGTCTTGCCGAAACCGGCGGGCGCGCGGATCAGGACCAGCCGCGCCGGCGCGGCATTGAATATCTGGTCGCAGATGTCGGCTCGCGGCACCTCGAAGGGCAGGCGCGCCGGAACGCGCAGCTTCGCGGCGATCGCGATTCGCGGATCTCGTAGCACGGTGAGCCCAGTCCCCGGATCGTGAAGGCCGAGCATACAACGCCGCGCGCGACGGGCCCGGCCGTCCCGGCCCGGGCCCGCGCCAGCTACTTCGCCTGCTCGTAGTCGAGCACCACCTTCCAGCGACCGTCCAGGATCTGCGAGAGGCGCGCGAGGTTCGAGCCGAGGTGCTTGTCGGGGCCGAAGCTGAGTTCCGGCGTACCGAACTGGTCGACCGGCGTCTTCATGGCCTCGATCGCCTTGATCAGGCTCTCGGAATCGAGCTTCTGCCCGGCCTGGTCCAGGGCCAGCACCAGCCGGTCGAGGATCGCGTAGCCGTAGATCGAGTAGGCGGTCGGCGCCTCCTTGAATTTCGCCCGGTAGCCATCCATCCACGGCCGGATCGCGGCCGGCGCGGTGTCCTCGTACGGATGCTGCACGGTCATGGTCGAGTAGAAGCCGTCCATGCCCGGGCCGCCCAGCTTGTGGATCAGGTCGGTGTAGGTGCCGAAGGCGCCCAGGGTCACCGGCTTGAAGCCGAGCTTGTTCATCTCGTTGATCGTGCCCACCGTCTCGCGGATGAGGGTGCCCATCACGACGAAGTCGCAGTCGGCTCCCTTCAGGCGCGCGACCTGCGACGAGAAGTCGGTCGCGCCGCGCTTGTACGAAGTGCGCTCGACCAACTCCACGCCGATGTTCTTCAGGCCCGCCTCGGCGCCGCGCAGGATCTCGAGGCCATACTCGTCGTCCTGGTAGATGATGCATGGCCGGGCCGACTGCTTCTCCTTGTACAGGCGCGCGACCGCGGGAACGATCTGCTCGTAGTAGGAGGACAGGAAGGCGAACTTCTGCGGATGCAGGGGCTCGTACATGTCGCGCGAGAGCGCCGCCGGAAAGAAGTTGACCAGCCCCTTCTTGAGCACGATCGGCAGCATCGCATTGTTGACGCCGGTCCCGAGTGAACCGGCCATCACGAAGATCCCGTCCTGGTTCACCAGCTTCTGCGCCGCCAGAACCGCGCGCCGGGGATCGTAGCCGGAATCCTCGACTTGCAGCCTGAGCTTCCGGCCGTGGACGCCGCCCTTCTCGTTGGCCTCGTCGACCCGCATCAGCATGCCGTTGCGCAGATCCTTGCCGTAGCCGGCGAGCGGCCCGGAGAGATCCTGGATCGTGCCGACCAGGATCTCGTCGGCCGTCACACCCTGCTGGGCCTGGGCAGGGGACAGGGCCATCGCGCCTGCCGCGCCGATCGCGGCAAGCACTGTCGACCATCGCATCTTGATCATCGGATTTCTCCTTCGGGTAGGGTGGAACGCGGGGATGAAGCCGCGGGAGGGACATCGGCCGGTCGATACATCGCCTCGATCTGCCCGGCGTACTTGCGCCGCACGAAGGCGCGCTTGAGCTTCATGGTCGGGGTAAGCTCCTCGTCCTCGGTGCCCAGCTGCGTCTCGAGCAGGTGGAAGCGCCGGATCTGCTCGACGCGGGCGAACTTCCGGTTGACCTTCGCGATCTCGGCCTCGACCAAGGCCTGAACCTCGGCCGACCGGGTCAGGCTCGCGTAGTTCGAGTAGGGAACTTCATGGTCCTGCGCGAAGCGCTCGACGTTCTCCTGGTCGATCATGACGATCGCGCTCAGGTAGGGCCGGCCATCGCCGATGACGACCGCATCGGTCACGTAGGGCGAGAACTTGAGCTCGTTCTCCCACTCGCTGGGCGTGATGTTCTTGCCGCCGGCCGTGATGATGATGTCCTTCATCCGGTCGGTGATCCGGAAGTAGCCGTCGGCGTCGACGGCGCCCACGTCGCCGGTGCGCAGCCAGCCCTCGGCGTCGATCGCATCGGCGGTCTGGTCCGGCCGGTTCAGGTAGCCCATGAACACGCTCGGCCCCCTGACCAGCAGCTCGCCGGTGGCGGGATCGACGCGCACCTCGCTGCCCGGGCTCGCGGTGCCGATCGTGCCCAGGCGCAGGCGATGGATCGGCATCGCGGTCGAGATGCCGCCCGATTCGGTCTGTCCCCAGACCTCGAGCATCGGGATGCCGAGCGCGAGGTACCAGCGAATCAGGTCGGGGGCGATAGGCGCCGCGCCGGTCACCGCGTAGCGGCAACGATGCAGGCCGAGGAAGCGCCGCACGTTGCCAAGGGCGGCCAGCCCGGCGAGCCGGTACCTGAGCCGCATACCGGGCCCGACCGGACGGCCGGCGAGCACCTCGTCGGCAACCTCGTAGCCGACCCCGATGGCCCAGGCATAGAGCGCCTGCTGCACCCGGCCGGCATCCCTGACTGCGAGCGTCACCGCCGAATAGAACTTCTCCCAGATCCGCGGTACGCCGCCGAGCACCGTCGGCGCGATCTCGCGTACGTTCTCCGGCACGGTATCGGGGTTCTCCACGAAGTTAAGGCGCGCCCCCGCGTAGATCGAGCCATACATGCCGACGACCCGCTCGGCAACGTGGCACAGCGGCAGGAAGCACATCCGCTCGTCCTGCTCATCCTGCGGAAGCACCACGCCGAGGGCGCGGATCGCGGCGACCAGGCCCCGGTGCGAATGCATCGCGCCCTTGGGGCGGCCGGTGGTGCCGGAGGTATAGACCAGGATCGCGAGGTCATCGGGCCCGCGAACGCGGCGCCGTTCCTCGAACAGACCCGGGTGCGTGGCATCGAAGGCTGCGCCGGCGGCGCGCAGCGCCGCGAGCGTCGTCACCATCGGGTCGCTGAAGCCGGCCAGGCCGGTCGGGTCGACCACCACGATCCGGCGCAACAGGGGCAGATGCTGGCGAACCTCCAGCGCCTTGTCGAACTGCTCCTCGTCCTCGACGATGAGCACCACGGTAGCCGAATCCTCGCAGAGGTAGCGGACCTGGCCGGGCGCATCGGTGGGGTAGATACCGCTCGAGACGGCGCCTGCCGACAGCGCCGCGAAGTCGCACCAGGCCCACTCGACCGACGTGTTCGACAGAAGCGAGACGCACTCGTTCGGCTCGAGGCCTTCGGCGACCAGGCCCATCGCGATCTCGCGCACGATCGCGCCGACCTCCCGCCACGACCAGGCCCGCCAGATGCCCATGTCCTTCTGGCGCATCATGACCGCGTCGGCGCGCATCTCCACCGCATTCCAGAACAGGTCGGTCACGGTCTCGCCGGCGACCACCACGTCCGGGCGCGGCCTGAAATGATCGAGATCCCACAGTCGGGGCATCGGTGCCATCCTCTATCGCCAGGTCTTCTTGCGTTTCCAGCGGCGCTCCCGCGCCCTCACCCCCGCCTCCTTCATGCCGAGGTAGAACTCCTTGATGTCGTCCTTCTCGCGCAGCCGGTCGCAGCGATCGTCCATCACGATGCGACCGGTCTCGAGGACATAGCCGTGGTCAGCGACGTTGAGCGCCATGTGCGCGTTCTGCTCGACCAGCAGGATCGTCGTGCCGCGCTCCCGGTTGATCCGCACCACGATCTCGAAGATCTCCCGGGTCAGCTTCGGCGAAAGGCCGAGGCTCGGCTCATCGAGCAGGATCAGCGCGGGCCCGGCGAGCAGTGCGCGCGCGATGGCGAGCATCTGCTGCTGCCCGCCGGAGAGCAGCATCGCGTCCTGCCGGGCCCGCTCCTTCAGGATCGGGAAGTAACCATGCACCGCCTCTAGGTCGCGTGCGACGCCGTCGCGATCGCCGCGGGTATAGGCGCCCATCAGCAGGTTGTCGCGCACCGACAGCAGCGGGAAGACCTCGCGCCCCTCTGGCACGTGGCTCAGGCCGCGGCGCACGATGTACGACGGATCCTGCGCGGTGATCTCCTCGCCATCGAAGACCACGCTGCCGTTCTCCGGCTCGATGATCCCGGAGATCGAACGCAGGATCGTCGTCTTGCCCGCGCCGTTCGAGCCGAGGATGGTCGCGATCTCGCCACGGCGCACCTTCAGGCTGATCCCGCGGATCGCCTTGACCGGGCCGTAGGCGCTCTCGAGGTTGGCCAGCACCAGCAGCTCGTCGGCACTCATGCTGGCGCCTCCGTCGGCGGGGTGCGACGCAGGGACGACAGGTCGCCCGGTCGCGCCGAGATACGACTCGACGACGGCCGGGTTCGCCTGGACTTCGGCCGGGGTCCCGACGGCGAGCACCCTGCCCTGGTTCATCGCGAGCACACGGTCCGACACCCTCGAGACCAGCGCCATGTCGTGCTCGACCATCAGGATCGTGACGCCGAGGTCGCGCCGGATATCCTGGATCCAGAATGCCATGTCGCCGGTCTCCTCGACGTTGAGGCCCGAGGAAGGTTCGTCGAGCAGCAGCAGCCGGGGCTCGGTAGCGAGCGCGCGCGCGAGCTCGACGACCTTGCGCACCCCGTAGGGCAGACCGGCCACGCGCGCGTCCCGGTAGCGCTGCAGGTCGAGCACGTCGATCACTTCCTCGACCTTGCGGCGCGCCTCGCGCTCGGCAGCGCGCACCGAGGGCAGGAACAGCATCTCGGCCAGAACGCCGGTCCGGCGCCGGACATGGCGGCCGATCAGCAGGTTCTGCAGCACGGTTGCATGCTCGAAGAGCTCGATGTTCTGGAAAGTACGCGCGACCCCGAGCGAAGCAACCTGGTGCGGCGCGACCCGGTCGAGCACCCGGCCGTCGAAGGCGATCGTGCCGCTCGTAGGCCGGTAGAAGCGGCTGATGAGGTTGAAGACCGTCGTCTTGCCGGCGCCGTTGGGCCCGATGAGGGTGAGGATCTCGCCACGCCGGACTTCGAAGTCGACGCCGTCGACCGCCAGCACGCCGCCGAAGCGCACCGAGAGGTCGCGCACCGACAGCAGCGGTCCTGGATCACTGCTGGGCGAGGCAAGGCCGTGAGTAGCGGCGCTCATCGCAGCCGCTCCGACTTCTGGAAGGCCCGCTGCCGCCGGAACATGCCCCGGCGATAGAAGGGATAGAGCTCGAGCCAGGTGCGGATCTTCAGCCAGCGGCCATACAGGCCCATCGGCTCGGCCATCACGATCAGGATCAGGATCACGCCGTAGACCACGCTCTGCAGGCCGACCGCATCGCCGATCGCCCCGGGCAGGTAGCCCCGCGAGATCGCGATCAGTTGCGGCATGCCGATCAGGAAGGCCGCACCGAAGAAGGCGCCGTGCATCGACCCGAGGCCACCGACGACCACCATCAGCAGCAGGTCGATCGACTGGACCAGGCCGAACTGGTCCGGCGTCAGGAACTGGATCTTGTGGGCGTACAGCGCGCCACCCAGCCCGGCGAGCGCCGCCGAGATCGCGAACGACAGGGATTTGTAGCGGGCCAGATGGATGCCCATCCCCTGGGCCGAGATCTCCGAATCGCGGATCGCGATCATCGCCCTGCCGGTGGGCGCGCGCAGCAGGTTCAGCACCACCAGGGTGCTGCCGACCGTTGCGACCAGGCATACGAAGTAGAACGGGACCGGATCGTCGAGTGCGATCCCGAGGCAGGCCGGGCTCTCGATCATCCGGCCGGCATTGCCGCCGGTAACGCTCTCCCAGCGCGCCAGCACCTCCTCGACGATGAAGCCGAACGCCAGGGTCGCGATGCCCAGGTACATGCCCTTGACGCGCAGCGCCGGCAGGCCGACCACCACGCCGACCGCCGCGGCGAGCCCCATCGAGCAGGCGAGCGAGACCGGGAAGGCCCAGCCCCGCGCGGCGAGCCAGGCCTCGGTATAGGCGCCGACCCCCATGAACGCGGCGTGGCCGATCGAGAGCTGGCCGGTGTAGCCGGCAAGCAGCATCAACCCGACGGCGACGATCGCGTAGATCAGCACGAAGGTGAGCTGCGCGAGCCAGTACGGCGGCAGCAACGCCGGTGCGAGCAGGGCGCCGAGGAGCAGCAGCCCGTACCAGAAACGGTCGCCGCCATGGCGGGCGAGGTCGATATCCTGGTCATAGCGGGTCTTGAACACGAAGCGCATAGGGATTCCCGTTCAGACCTTCTTGCTGGCGGCTTCGCCGAACAGGCCCGTGGGCCGGACCACCAGCATCACCAGGAAGACGATGTAGGGCATCACGTCCTTGAAGCCTTCGGGCAGGTAGTAGCCCGACAGGGCTTCAGCCAGCCCGATGACGAGGCCGCCGACTATGGCTCCGGGCAGGCTGGTGAAACCGCCGACAATCGCCGCCGGGAACGCCTTGAGGCCGATGAAGCCCATGTTGGCGTGGACGAAGGTGAATGGCGCGAGCAGCAGGCCGGCGATCGTCGCGACCCCCGCGGCAAGCGCCCAGACCAGGCCGTTGAGATGCCGCACCGGAATGCCCATGTAGTACGCCGCCAGCTGGTTCTGCGACGAGGCCTGCATCGCGATGCCGACCCGGGTGAAGCGGAACACGCCCCAGAGCCCGGCGCACAGCAGCGCCGTCACCACCACGACCGCAACCTGCTCGCCGGCCAGGACGGTGCCGCCGATCTCGACCATGCTGCCCTTGTAGGGCGTATCGATCGCGAGCGTGTCGGTGCCGATGCCCGGCACCATGGTGACGCCGCCGCGCAGCACGTAGCCGATGCCGAAGGTGAGCATCACGATCGAGAACATCGGCTGGCCGAGCACCGGCCGGATGATCGCCCGCTCGACCAGCAGGCCGAAACCCGCCATCAGTGCAACCGACGCCAGAGCGGCAAGCCAGAAAGGCATGCCGAACAGGGCCATGCAGGTAACCGCGCTGAAGGCGCCGAGCATCATCAGTTCGCCCTGGGCAAAGTTCACCGTCTCGGTTGCCTTGTAGATCAACACGAAGCCGAGCGCGATCAGGCCGTAGACGCAACCCTGGGCGATGCCTGCCACGATGATCTGCAGAATCAGCAATCCGTGTCTCCGTCGCGGGCCCGGGCCCCTCGGCCGGCCCACGCGCGATTGTCTGCGCGGAACATGAACGGCGCTCCGGAAGGAGCACCACGCCCGCATGCCGGGCGATCATAGGATGCGGAGATGGACGGAGAATCGTCCTATCCGACGATTCCGCCGGCAGACGGGGCGGTGACGCCCGGCCCCGGTCACCGCCCGGACGTGCGGGTGGGGCCTGGCCTCCCTGCGAAGGGATACGGGGCAGCGGAGCAGCAACTCCGCCGCGGCCTTACTTCACCAGCCTGTAGGTCATCGAGGCCGGGTCGGCCTTCATCAGGAACAGCTTGGGTGCGGCCAGGTGATCATCCGCACTGAAGCTGATCGGCGTCATCGCGCCGGTATCGAGGTTCTTCAGCTTGGCCAGCTCGGCGATGGTGCAGTCCGCCGTCAGCGCCTTGCCGCAGTTATCCATGGCTGCGAACAGCGCACGCGCGGCCGAGTAGCCGGTGAAGGTGTAGCGGTTCACCTTGGCACGCTCGTCCGGCGACAGGTACTTGTCCAGCTTGGCCAGAAAGTCCTTCGCTTCCGGCGAGTTCTCCAGGTACACATAGTCCACCGTGTACACATTCTCGCCCGCGCTGCCCATCATCTTGGCGCTAGCCGGCACCCGCGACACGTAGGTGACACCCACCGGGATCTTGTGGCCCACGCGCTCGAGCTCCTTCACCATGGTGATGTTCTCGCCCAGCACGCCCCCGGCCATCAGCGCTTCGGCGCCCGATTCCTTGACCTTCAGGATCTCGGACGAGAAGTCGGACTGGCCCTTCTTGTAGATCTGCTGCGACACGACCTGCAGCTTCTTCTCCTTGGCGGCGCGTGCAAAGCCGTCACGCACGTTCTCGCCGT
This sequence comes from uncultured Burkholderiaceae bacterium, assembly GCA_964476625.1. Classification (GTDB taxonomy): domain Bacteria; phylum Pseudomonadota; class Gammaproteobacteria; order Burkholderiales; family Burkholderiaceae_E; genus JAMLIN01. The sequence goes on from CAYZBJ010000011.1 coordinate 48,877, forward strand.
ACTCGTCGTCCTGCGAGATTACCGCCCACTTCTTGCCCGGATAGCGATCGGCCATCTGGGAAATCATCTCGTAGACGGACTCGCGCATGTCGTATCCGACCACGAACACATTCTCGATGGTCGGCTTGTACAGGCCCTCGAAGGTGGTGATCGGAGCCATCGCCGGCAAGCCGGAGCGCTTGATCAGCGACATCGCGGCCTGGGCCTGCGCCGTACCGGAGATCGACGTGAACGCGAAGATCTTGTCGCTGTTGATCAGCTTGCGAACGCCCTGGATGGTGCGCGAAGGCACGTAGCCGTCATCCTCCGAGATCAGGCGCAGCTTGCGGCCGTTGATGCCGCCGGCTGCGTTGGCCTCGGCCACCGCAGCCTTCACGCCCACGTTGTGCGCCACACCCAGCAGCGCCGGTGGGCCGGTGAGCGGCAGGATGTCGCCGATCACGATTTCGGTATCCGTCACACCCTGCTGCGCCGCAGCGGGCAGGACGGCGCCCGCCGCCAGCAGGCAGAGGGCGAGAGTGGTGAGTCTCCTGTTCATACAATCTCCTTTCTGTTAACTGGTTTGAGCCATCGTGGAGAGAAAACGGTCATGAAATGCATGGGGGTCAATATCTCAACGGCCAGAACACCCAGCCGTGGCGGAGGTCGTCCCAGATGCCACGCAGGCCACGTGGGTCGAATCGAAGGAAGGCGATGATCGCCACTCCGTACAGGATGGTCTTGATCTCGTGCGCGGCGGTCGTCATGCTGGCGGCCCACTGGCCGCCCAGGACCGACATCATCGAGGCGAACAGGTCCGGCATGGTGACGATGAACACCGTGCCCAGTACCGCGCCCAGCACCGAGCTGATGCCGCCGACGATGATGATGGCCAGCGCCTCGATACTCAGCAGGAACGGATAGGACTCCACCGAGATGAAGGTCATGTAGATACCCATCAGCGCGCCGGCCACACCGGTGAGCGCGGCACTGATGAGGAAGGCGAGCAGCTTGAAACGCACCAGGCTGATGCCCATGGCGCGCGCGGCGATGTCGTTGTCGCGGATCGCCACCAGCGCCCGGCCCACATAGGAGCGGCGCAGGTTCAGCACTACCAGCATCGCGAGCACGCACATCGCAAGGCAGAACCAGTAAAAGGCGCGGTCGCTCTCCAGGCTCATGCCGAGCATTACCGGCCGCTCCACCATGATGCCGCTGCCGCCCCCCGTGAACTCCCCGCCGCCGAGGACGATGGCGCTCACGATGTGCGCAAAGGCCAGCGTGGTGATCGCGAGGTACAAGCCGTGCAAGCGCAGCGACGGAATGCCCACGATCAATCCGAACACTGCCGGAACCACCGCCGACAGCACCAGCGCCGCCTCGGGCGGCAGGCCCCACCGCGAGACGGCGATGGCGTACGCATAGCCGCCCAGCATCAGGAAGCCGACGTGACCTAGCGAGATCAGCCCCGTGAAGCCTGTAAGCACCATCAGTCCGAGGGCCCCCACCAGCGTGAAGAGGATGATGGTGATGTGCGACAGCAGGTAACTACTGAGCAGGAAGGGCGCAACCACCATGGCGACCATCAGGGCGACCGTCCAGGCCTTGACGATCGGCGAATCGGTCAGGACGACCAACTCGCCATAGCCCTGCTTGAAGAAGCCGCTACGCATCAGACCCTCTCGATCCGCTTTTCGCCGAACAGCCCGAAGGGTCGGACCATCAGCACCACCAGAATGAGCACGAACCCGGCAATCTCCTTGAGCGTGCTGGGCATGTAGCCGCCGACCAGGTTCTCCAGCACACCGATGATCAGGCCGCTGGCTGCCGAACCGAGCACAGAGTCGAAGCCGCCGAGCACCGTGGCCGGAAAAGCCTTGAGGCCCACCTCGAAGATGGTGGGCGCCAGGCCGTAGATCACGGCGAACAAGGCGCCGGCAAGGCCCGCCAGGCCTGAGGCCAAGGCCCAGGCAACCGCCTGCACACGGGCGGTGGACACGCCCATCAGCCGCGCGGTCTTCTCGTCCGCCGCGACGACGCGCATCGCTATACCGAAACGGCTGTGACTCAGGAAGAACCAGAAACCGCCAATGGCCAGCAACAGCATGGCGATGACCGCCAGCTGGCTCGTGCGCATGCCGATACCGCCGATCTGCACGATGGTGTCGGCGCCGCTCACGCTGAACTTGTGCGGCGCCGCGCCCCAGATCATCATCACCAGCGAGCGCAGCACCACTGCCAGGCCGACGGTGACGAGCACCACCGACAGCACCGGCTCGCCCAGCATCGGACGCATGATGAGGCGCTCGCACACCAAGCCCAGCAACGCACCGACGACCACCGACACCAGTACGGTGGAAACGGCATCCGTTCCAAGCGTCATGGCGATCGACCATGACGTATAGGCGGTCAGCATGGCCATTTCGCCTTGGGCGAAGTTGATGATGCCGGTCGACTTGTAGATGACGGCGAAGCCCATGGCCACCAAGCCGTAGATGGCGCCGATCGCCAGGCCCGAAGCGACCAGTTCGGCAAAGTAGTTCATGAGGCGCTGCCGTAGATCTGTTCGAGCTCGCGCACGAACTTCTGGTTGATGAGGCCGCGGCGCACCTTCTGCGTGGCGGTCAGCTCTCCATCGTCGTGGTCCAGCTCCTTCTCGAGGAGCACGAACTTGCGGATGTTCTCCACGCGGGCGAACTTCGCATTGACCCGGTCCACGACACCCTGCACCAGCTCGATCACTTCGGGCATCTGCGTGAGCGACTTGAAGGTGGTGTACTGCAGATCGCGATCGGCCGCCCAGCGACCGACGCTGTCGAAGTCGATTTGCAGCAGGCCACCGAGGAACTTCCTGCCTTCGCCCACCACGATGGCCTCGCGGATGTACGGGCTGTCCTTGAGCGCGTTCTCGATCTCCGACGGGGCAATGTTCTTGCCGCCGCTGGTGATGATGATGGCCTTTTTGCGGTCCACCACCGCGATTTCTCCACCCTCGAGCTTCTCGACGATGTCGCCGCTGGCAAGCCAGCCCTCGGCGTCGAGCACCGCCTTCGTGCCGACGTCATCGAACAGATAGCCCTTGAACACGCCCGGCGAGCGAATGAATATTTCGCCATCCTCCCCGAGGCGCCACTCGGTGCCCGGCATGGCTGGACCGCAGCTGCCCAGCGCAATGGGCCGATCCGGCAGTTGGACGAACGCGAGCCCACCCGATTCGGTGAGACCGTATCCCTGCCCGACGGGCAAGCCGATCATGTCGAAGAAGCGCAGCGTTTCCGGCGAGATCGAGGCGCCTCCGCACATGCGGGTATGCGTACGGTTCAGGCCCATGTGACGCTGGATGTTGCGAAACAGCAGCAGGTACCAGAAGGCGAACTCCGCCCGGTCGCGCCAGGTCACCAGCCGGCCGCTCTCGGCGCGGCGGTCCGAGAGCACCTTGCCGCGCTTCATGCCGGCACGGTAGACCGCCTGCTGCAGCCGCCCGCTGTCCTTCATGCGGAACTCGAAGCCCTGCTGGAGCTTTTCCCAGATGCGCGGCACGCCGAGAAAGAAGGTGGGCGCGATCTCGCGGATGTTTGCTGACACGGTATCGACCGATTCCGCGAAGTTCACGCAGCCGCCGGTGAGCAGATGCATGGTCGTCGAGTAGCTGCGCTCGGCGACGTGGCACAACGGCAGGTAGCACACCGACTCGAAGCGCTTGTCCAGCATGTCGCGCGAAGCCGCGTAGGCATAGGCGCCGTATACGAAGTTGCGATGCGTGAGCATCGCGCCCTTGGGCGGGCCGGTGGTCCCGGAGGTGTAGACGAGGATGTTGACATCGTCCGGCTGCAGGCTGTCCATGCTGGCGTCCAGCCTCTGCTCGGCATCGGGGTTCTCGGCCACGAACTGGTCGCCCAGTTCAAGCAGGTGTTCGAAGCTGTGGGGGCGGCCCGGCTCGTAACGGCGCAAGCCCTTCATGTCGACACAGAACACGTGCCGCATGTGCTGCAGCCCGGACCCGTTGGCCATCGCGTCGAGTACCTTGTCAGTCTGCTCCTGGTCGCCGGTGATCGCTACCTTGGCCTGGGAGTGGCCGGCGATGTACTGCACCTCCGGCCACGGGTTCGTCGGATAGATGCCGACGACCTGTACGCCGATCATTTGCGCACCCAGGTCGGCGTAGAACCATTCGGGCGTGTCCTCCGACGCGATGACGAGGCGATCGCCGCGCACCAGGCCGAGCCTCGTGAGTCCGTGCGCCACGCGCCGCGCCGAGCGGTAGTAATCAGCCCAGGTACGGGCTCGCCAGACGCCCTGGATCTTCTCGCGCAAGGCAACCTGGTCGCCGTGCTCGCTTGCGCGAAACCGAAGTAGCCCCGGCAGGGTGGCCTCGCCCTCCAACAATTGCGCATGCTCAAACATCGACGCCTTCGTCTCCAAGGTATGCCGTGAGCACAGCTGGGTTGGCCGCCACTTCATCGGGCGTTCCCTCGGCGATCAGGCTGCCGAAGTCCAGCACGTAGACACGGTCGGAAAGGTCCATCACCACCTGCATGTCGTGCTCGATCATCAGCACCGCGATGCCGAGTTCGTCGCGGATATCGAGAGTGAAGCGGGCGATGTCTTCCTTCTCCTCGCGGTTCATGCCGGCGACGATTTCGTCGAGCAGCAGCAGGCTGGGCTCGCAAGCGAGCGCCCGCCCCAGCTCCACGCGCTTTTGCTGCCCGTAGGCAAGCTGGCTCACCGGCTTGTCGCGCAGCTCCTCGATCTCGAGGAACTCGATGATCTGCTCCACCTTCTCGCGCGCGGCGATCTCCTCACGGCGCGGGCGGCCCCAGAACAGCAGCGACTCCAGCACCGAGTACCTGAAGTGGATGTGACGCCCCACCAGCAGGTTCTCCACCACCGAGCCATGCGGAAAGAGCGCGAGGTTCTGGAAGGTGCGGCCCATGCCAAGCCGCGCGAACTCCGAGGCCTTCAGCGGCGCCGTGTCCTGGCCCTTGAACAGGATCTGACCGCCAGTGGGCGGCAGCACGCCGCTGACCACGTTGAAGGTGGTGGTCTTGCCGGCGCCGTTGGGGCCGATCAGGCTCACGATCTCGCCCGGCATGACCTTCAGGCTCACTTCGTTGACCGCCCTGACGCCACCGAAATGCTTGGAGATCTTGCGTACCTCCAGCACCGGCGTGCCCCGGGAGGCCGCGGCGGGCGTCGCGCTCATGACAACCACCTCTTGCGCCGCTTGTAGTGCTTGACGTCCCTCATGCTGGTGCGCGCGCTGCCGCTGCTTATGCCGAGGTAGAACTCGCGCACGTCGGGATTGCGGCGCAGCACGTCGGCCTCTCCGTCGAGCACGACACGGCCGTTCTCCATGATGTAGGCGTAGTCGGCGATGGCCAGCGCGCGGCTGGCGTTCTGCTCGACCAGCAGGATCGTCAGGCCGGCCGAATCACACAGCGAGCGGATGATCTCGAAGATCTCCGAGACGATCTTCGGCGCGAGGCCCAGCGAGGGCTCGTCGAGCGCGAGCACCTTCGGCTGGCTCATGAGGGCGCGTCCGATCGCCACCATCTGCTGCTCGCCCCCCGACAGGTAGCCGGCGGTCTGGCGACGAAGCTCGGCAAGGCGCGGGAACATGCCATAGACCGTTTCGCGCGCCTCCTCCATGCGGGCTCGCGATTGCAGGTGAGCGCCGATGACCAGGTTCTCCTCGACCGTCAGGGTCGCGAACAGGCGTCGCCCCTCGGGGACCTGCACCAGGCCTTGGCGTACGATCGCGTCGGCGGGAGCTTGCTCGATCGGCTCGCCGAACAGGCGGATCTCTCCCTTCTCGATGACACCGTCCTCGGCATCGAGCACGGCCGACACGCCCTTGAGGACCGAGGACTTGCCCGCGCCGTTCGAGCCCAGCAGGGCAACAGTCCGGCCCACCGGCACCTCGAGCGATACATCGCGTACCGCCTCGATCGCGCCGCCATAGACGATCTGGACGTTACGGATCGACAGCGCCGTTTCGGCCCGGCTGCTCATGGCTGGATTACCTGTTTCCGCAAAGACCGACGCGTCGGTCTATTCGGTGTGGTCGACGACGAGCGCCTCATGAACCTCCCCGATGCCTGCGGCTGCGGCGACTCAGGCCGCGGCCGCCAGGACCTGTTTGAGCGACGTAGCCTCGTCGGCCAGTGCGTCGACGTTCGTGATCGCGGCGCCGAGGCCACGCTTGCCTGCCATGAATTCCATTGGCCGGTTGACGGCGTCGACCGCCACCAACCGGTTGCCGCGCAGGTAGAACGCGGCGAAGCTGCGCGCATCGATCGAGCCCCGGACGATGCACCGGTCGTGGCCCGCCGACAAGCCTGCCATCTGCAGCTTGAGATCGTACTGGTCCGACCAGAACCAGGGCACCGAGCGGTTGGGCTTCGGTCGCCCGGCCAGCCGGGCGCCGGCAGCGCGCGCCTGCTCGAGCGCATTCGGGACCGATTCGAGCCGGACTCGGGCGCCATAGAGGACGTTGTCGTGGACGGTGCAGTCGCCCGCTGCGAAGATGTCGGGGTCGGAAGTGGCTGAGTCCTCGTCGACGACGATACCGCCATCGACCTCGAGGCCGGCAGTGAGCGCCAACTCGACGTTCGGGGCCATGCCAATACCGGCGACCACGAGGTCGACCTCGAGGCGGCCGCCGTCGGTGCAACGCAGCGCGCTGATCTTGCCGGCCGGATCCTGCTCGATGGCCTCGATGCCAACCCCGGTGCGGATCGCAACGCCAGCATCGCGGTGGACCTGCTCGTAGAAGCGCGACAGTTCGGGCCCGGTGACCCGCGATAGCACTCGCGGCAGCATCTCGAGCACCGTTGTCGTCGCCCCGAGGCCGACCGCCGTGGCGGCGACCTCCAGGCCGACATAGCCACCGCCGACCACGACCAGCCGGGCGCCCGGCCGTAGGCCGGTGCGAATCCGGTCGGCGTCCTCCCGGGTGCGCAGGTAGTGCAGGTTGGCTGGAGCGGCCTCGGAAGCGGTATCCAGCTCCGGTAGGGGCAGTGGTCGGGGGCGGCCCCCGGTGCACAGGGCAAGCTTCGACCAGGCAATGTGTTTGTCGTCAGTGAGCGTCAACTCCCTGCGCTCCCGATCGATGCACTCGACCCGCGAGCCGAGGCGTAACTCGATGCCGGCAGCGGCATAGGCCGCGGGGGATTTCAGCGCGAGGGAGTCGAGCGAGGCTGAACCGTCCAGATAGTGCTTGGACAGTGGCGGGCGGTGGTAGGGCAGGTCATGCTCGTCCCCGAGGAGGACGATAGCGCCCGCCCAGCCCGCCTGCCGAGCCGCGAACCCCAGCTCCACCCCGGCGTGCCCGGTACCGACGATCAGCAATGTCTCCGCCGCTTCCATGCCAACGATCCATGTCCGCCGCGGGTGGCTGGAACTTGCCGGTCCGGCGCCGCGTGAGGGGCTCTAGCTCTAGCTTGCTTCTAATATAGTCCGACGCGTCGGTCGGTTTATGGGAGAATAGTGGCATTCGACACCGAGCGCAAGCTGTTTCCCCCGGGACGCCAAGCCGCCGCCACGCCGGCCCGGACCGAGCCGAAGGAGGCATCGCATGACCCGGACCCGCGCGGATGACTACGACGACAAGCGCCAGGCGATCGCCGACCACGCGGCCAAGCTCATCGCGGCCAAGGGCTTCGAACGCGCCACCATGATCGAGGTCGCGCGAGCCTGCGGAGCGTCGAAGTCGCACCTGTATCACTACTTCCCGAGCAAGGAGGACCTGCTCTACGCGATCCTCCATGACCACGCCGCCGCCCTGGTACGCGATCTCGGTGCGATCGCCCGGGCGGCTGGGCCGGCGCAGGTACGCTTCTCGAACTTCGTCGGCGGCTTCGTCGAACGCGCGGCGCAGTATCGCGACGTGCACATCGTCCTGATGCGCGACCTGAGGTTCCTGCGCGTCGGACAGCTCGAACGCATCCTCGAGCTCGAGAACGAACTCACCGAGTTCATGGTCGACCTGCTGCGCGACATCAACCCGGGCCTGATGGCATCGAAGCGAGTGCGCAAGCCCTACGCGCTGATGCTCTTCGGCATGATGATCTGGACCCTTTCCTGGTACCGCAAGGACGGCGACATCCCGCCGACCGAGCTGGCGGACCGGATGTCGGCACTGTTCGTCGGCGGATTCGAAGCCGCCGTCGGCCCCGCCGAGGCCCCGGCTGCGGCCGAGGCTCAGGCCACCGAGCGCCCCTGACCCTGCCAGTAGCGGGCGCGCAGCGCCTTCTTGTCGGGCTTGCCCAGGCCGGTGACCGGCAACGCGTCGATGAAGTCGATCGACTTCGGCGCCTGCACCGGTCCCTTGGCCTCGCGCACCAGGGCCATCAGTTCCTCGGCACTCGCGCTGGCGCCGGCGCGCAATACCACGCAGGCCTTGACCGCCTCGCCCCACTTGGGGTCGGGCACCCCGATGACCGCGGCCGCCGCGACCGCCGGATGGGTGGCCAACACGTCCTCGACCTCGCGGGGATACACATTGAAGCCGCCGGAGATGATCAGGTCCTTCGAGCGGTCGACGATGTAGAGATAGCCGTCGGCATCGGCGCGGGCCAGGTCCCCGGTGTAGAGCCAGCCATGGCGCAGCGCACGGGCGGTTTCCTCGGGCTTGTTCCAGTAGCCGGCCATCACCAGCGGCCCGCGCACGCAGATCTCGCCGACCTCGCCCTGGGGCACCTCGTTGCCGTCGTCATCGAGCAGGCGTACCTGGATATAGCCGACCGGCGCGCCGCATGACGCGAGCAGGTCCAAGCGATTCACCGGGTCGTGGTCCTGCTGGCGCAGCACCGTCACCGCGTTGGGGGCTTCGGACTGGCCATAGAGCTGCATGAAGACAGGGCCGAAGCGCTGCATGCCTTCGGCGAGCCGCGCCGGCGCCATCGGCGAGGCCCCGTAGATGATGAGTCCGAGGCTGGAATGGTCCGCGGTGTCGATCCCGGGCGAATCGAGGAGCACGTAGATCATGGTCGGCACCAGGAAGGTACTGGTGATCCGGTGGCGCTCGACGAGATCGAAGAAACGCTGGGCATCGAAGCCCTTGGCCATCACGAAGGTGCCCGAGCGCAGCATGATCGGCAGGATCATGACGCCGGCCGCATGGGTGATCGGCGTCATGGCGAGATGGCGGATCTGCGCCGGCCAGTCCCACTCGGCGAGCTCGTGCATCACCATCGCGACCTGGACCCGGTGGGTATGGATGACCCCCTTGGGCCTGCCGGTCGTCCCACCCGTGTAGATCAGCACGCAGATGTCGTCCTCGGTGGTCTCGACGACGAGGGGCGCCGGCTCGAAACGCGCGCATTCGGCGAGGATGTCCTCGCACAGGTCCGAAGGCCCGAAACCGAGCAGCGTGCGGATCCCCGGCAGGCGGGCGGCGAGCGCCCGGCCGCGCTCGGTGAAGGTGGGATGGTCGACGAACAGGGTGGCGACGCCCGAATCCTCGAGCAGGTAGGCGTGGTCGTCCTCCGAGGCCATCGGATGCATCCAGGTCACCCGCAGCCCCATCAGGTAGGCGGCGGCGGTCACCAGGAAGCCCTCGGGCCGGTTGGAGGTGATGGTCGCCACCGCATCGCCATGGCGCAGGCCGCGCGCCTTGAGCGCCTGGATGAAGCGCGAGAGCTGCGCGCCGAACTCGCGGTAGGTGACGTGCTGATCGTCGAGGATGAAGGCGTCGCGGTCGCCGCCGCGCTGGATCGCGCGCACGACGAGGTCGCCCATGCTGCAGCCCTGGTACAGGGCGGTGGAATCGTTCATCGTCTCCTCGCTGTATGGCCGGCGCCTTTCCGCCAAGCGCGATCGTACTCTTGCCCGCCGGGGCGGCGCCCTACTCTACCCGCTGTCCTTCCAGCCATTCCTTCAGCGCCGCATTCACCCGGCTCTGCCAGCCGGGGCCAGTAGCGCGCAGCCCGTCGACGACATCCTGATCGAGCCGCAGTGACACCATGCGCTTCGGACGCTCGCTGGGTGGGCGACCTACTCTCGCGGTCTTGCGAGCCGCCTCCCATTCCGCATCGGTCAAGGGGCGCGAATCGGGGTCAGACTCGGCGGCGGCCGTGATGATCGCGTCTTCCTCTGGGGTCGGGATGATCGTCCCCGGCTTAAGCTTCGGCATAGCGCCGTACCTCTCTGTCATTGGCCCTACGCAGGCTGATGATCCGCCTGCTCTCGGCGCGATCCACGAACGCGACGAAATACAGGCGAACTCCGATGTATCCGATCGCGCAGAACCGCGGCTCGCCGTAATCGAGACGCTCATCGCGCCACACCAACGCGCTCTCCCACTCGATCGATTCAGCCGACGCCAGTGACACTCCATGCTTGGCGTTGTTGGCCTCGTCCTTCATCGGGTCGTAGACGATGCGCATGGAATTAGTGTATTGACGATAATTATTTGCGTCAATACATGATGCGCATTTCGATGAACATGACCGGGGCAACCAGCTCGAGTTCGAGCCGATCCGGACGGCGACCGCCGCCGCGTCCAGACAATGGAAAGTCGCGGGGTGCCATTGCGGCCCGTCCTCGTCCAAGGGCCGGGCCTTGCCCGGCGACAGGCGATGGTCGGCAATCGGCATGTCGACGGGCACAAACCGCAACGGCGAGCCGCAATCACAGCGCCCGCGGGCCGTCCTTGATCATGTTGCGCGCGATGACCAGCTGCTGGATCTGGCTGGTGCCCTCGTAGATGCGGAACAGGCGCACGTCGCGATAGAAGCGCTCGACCACGTACTCCTTGGTGTAGCCGGCGCCACCGAGGATCTGCAGCGCCCGGTCGGCGACCCGGCCGGCCATCTCTGAGCAGAAGAGCTTGGTGGCGGCCGCCTCGGTCGAGATCTTCTCGCCGGCATCGCGCCGCCGCGCCGCATCCATCACCATGCAGCGAGCCGCGTAGATCTCGGCGCGCGAGTCGGCGAGCATCGCCTGCACCAGCTGGAAGTTCGCGATCGGCTGGCCGAACTGCCTGCGCTCGATCGCATAGCGCAGGGCCTCGTCGAGGATGCGCTGGGCGGCGCCGACGCTGATCACCCCGATGTGGATACGGCCCTTGTCGAGCACCTTCATCGCGGTCTTGAAGCCCTGCCCCTCGACGCCGCCGATGATGCGGTCGGCCGGCACCCGGACATCCTCGAAGATGACGTCGCAGGTGTGTGCCCCCCGCATCCCCATCTTGGCGTCCTTGCGCCCGAAGCGGATGCCGGGCGAATCGGCATCGACGATGAACGCGCTCACCCCGGCCGCGCCCTTCTCGTTCGGATCGGTGCGGGCCATCAGGGTGAACAGGCCCGCGTGCGGCGCATTGGTGATGAAGCGCTTGGTGCCGTTGACCACGTAGTGGTCGCCGTCGCGCACCGCGCGAGTGCGCAGCGAGCCGGCATCCGAACCCGCATCGGGCTCGGTCAGGCAGAAGGAGGCGATCTTCCCGCCGGAGGCGAGCTGCGGCAGGAACTCCGCCTTCTGCTCCGGGGTGCCGTCGATGACGATGCCCTGCGTGCCGATGCCCACCGTCGTGCCGATCAGCGAGCGATAGGCGGGCGAAGCCCAGGACAGCGCCATGATGACGTGCGCCTCCTCCTCGGTGGTCAGGCCGAGGCCGCCGTACTCCTCGGGGACCGACAGCCCGAACAGGCCGAGCTGGCGCATGTCCTCGATGATGTCGGCGGGAATGTCGTCGGTCTCCTCGACGATTGCCTCGGCCGGCAACAGCCGGTCGCGAACGAAACGATCGACGCTGTCGACCAGGGCCTGCAGTTGCTCGGGATCACGGATCATGGTTCAGGCGCGCTCGAAGACGGCGGCGATACCCTGCCCACCGCCGATGCACATCGTTTCGAGGCCGTAGCGCCCGCCGCGGCGCTCCAGTTCGTGCAGCAGGGTCGTCATGATCCGCACCCCGGTGGCGCCGACCGGATGGCCCAGCGAGATGCCCGAGCCGTTGACGTTGAGCTTGTCCTGGTCGTTCCAGTCCCAGCCCTTGAGCACGGCCAGCACCTGGCAGGCGAAGGCCTCGTTCAGCTCGACCAGGTCCATGTCCTTGAAGGACATGCCGGTGCGCGCGAAGAGCTTCTTCACCGCCGGCACCGGGCCGATGCCCATGATGCCCGGCTCGCAGCCGGCGGCGGCCCAGCCGACCAGGTAGCCCATGGGCTTCAGGCCCAGCGCCTGCGCACGCTCCTCGCTCATGACGAGACACGCCGCGGCGGCATCGTTTTGCTGCGACGCATTGCCGGCGGTGACCACGCCGTCCTTCATGATGGGCTTGAGCTTCGCGAGCGACTCGACGGTGGTGCTCGCGCGCACGCCTTCGTCGCGCGAGACCACGAGCGGATCACCCTTGCGTTGCGGGACGGTGACCGGCACCACCTCGGCCTCGAAGCGGCCCGCCTCCCAGGCGGCCGCGGCGCGCTGCTGGCTCTGGGCGGCAAAGGCATCGGCCTGCTCGCGGGTGATGCCGTATTCGCGGGCGAGGTTCTCGGCGGTCTCGATCATCCCGGAGATGCGCCCGAAGCGCTCGACCGGCTGGGAGCGCTCGCGGCCGCGCTCGAGGCGGTCGTGGAACTTGACGGTGCCGGCGCGCGCGCCCCAGCGCATCTCGGTGGTGTAGTACTCGACGTTGCTCATGCTCTCGACGCCGCCCGCCATGACGATGTCGGCCGCGCCGGTCTGGACCATCATCGCCGCGGTGGCGATCGCCTGCAGGCCGCCGCCGCAGCGCCGGTCGAGCGCCATGCCGGCGACGTCGATCGGGAAGCCCGCCTGCAGCGCGACCCAGCGGCCGGTGCAGGGCGCCTCGCCATTCTGGTAGGACTGGGCGAAGACCACGTCCTCGATCAGGCCCGGGTCGATGCCGGTGCGCTCGACCACGGCGCGCGCGGCGATGGCGCCGAGTTCCTCGACGGGGATCGGGCGCAGGGCGCCCCCGAATGCGCCGACGGGGGTGCGCACGGGGGATACGATGGCGGCTCGCTTGAGTTTCATGACAGTCTCCTTCGGGAATCTGGATCGGGGATCGGGGACAGGCGGCCATGCAGCCGGCATGGCTGGTGATCCGCGGCTACCGGCCGATCGTAGCCGAGGCCGCAGCGGCTGGGGAAATCGGAATTCGGGCGGGCGGGGGCAAGACCGCCGCGAATGACGGAGCCCGCGAGGCGTGGCCGGCCATTGGCTATACTGTGGGCCTTCCAGAATCCGCAGGCAGGCGCGCCCGCAACGCCGATCGCCGCGAACGGAGCGCGAACTTGCCAGCGCCAGCATCCGGCACTCCGGTGCCCGCCAGTACCCATCCCCCTGTCTCGCTCGCGACGCTGCTCGCGCTCTACCGGACGATGTGCCGGATCCGCGCCTTCGAGGATGCCGCCGAGATCGCCAGCCAGGGCGGGGTCGCCGCCTTCGGCCAGAAGCAGGATACCAGCGTCGCCGTGCGCGGGCCGCTGCACCTGTCGACCGGCCAGGAAGCGGTGGCCGCCGGCGTCTGCGCCCACCTGCGCCCCGCCGACTACCTGACCTCCACGCATCGTGGCCATGGCCACACCATCGCCAAGGGCGCCGAGCTCGGCCGCATGTTCCAGGAGCTGTTCGGCAAGGCCACCGGCTACTGTGGCGGGCGCGGCGGCTCGATGCACATCGCCGACTTCTCGGTCGGGATGCTGGGCGCCAATGGCGTCGTCGCCGCCGGGATTCCGATCGCGGTCGGCGCCGCCCAGTCGATCCGGATCCGCGGCGCCGATGCAATCGCGGTCAGCTTCTTCGGCGACGGCGCGCTCAACCGCGGCCCCTTCGCCGAAAGCCTGAACTGGGCCGCCGCCTTCGCGCTGCCGCTGCTGTTCGTCTGCGAGGACAACCAGTGGTCGGCGACCACCCGGACCGACGCCATGTCCGCCGGCGGCGGCGCCGCCGAGCGGGCCCGCGGCTACGGCGTGCCGGCCGTTGCCGTCGACGGCAACGACGTCGCCGCGGTCCATGCCGCGGCCGGCCGCCTCATCGACGAGATCCGCGCCGGCGCGGGTCCACGGCTGCTGCACGCGCGCACCTATCGCTTCAGCGGGCACGTCTCGGTCGACCCGGCCGCCTATCGCGATCCGGCCGAACTCGCGGCGGCCCTGGCCGACGACCCGCTCGAGCGCGCCCGCGCCCTGCTGGCCGCCGCCGGCGCCGCCGGCGATGCGATCGAGGCAGCCATGGCCGAGGCCCGCGCCGAAGTCGAGGCCGCCCTGGCATCGGCTGCCGCCGCGCCCTGGCCGCCGGCAGCCGCCGCCTTCGAGCAGGTGCAGGACCAGGGAAGCGGGCGATGGACGTGACAACAGTGGGTGCAACGACCGTGGCAACGATGAGCTATGCGTCGGCGGCCGCCGACGCGCTGGCCCGCCAGATGCGCGCCGACCCGAGCGTGGTCGCGCTGGGCGAGGATCTCGGCCGCGGCGGCATCTTCGGCCAGTACAAGGGCCTGGCCCTGGAGTTCGGCGCCGAGCGCATCATCGACACCCCGATATCGGAAGCCACCATCGTCGGCGCGGCCGTCGGCATGGCCCTGACCGGCCTCAAGCCGGTGGTCGAGATGCGGGTGGTCGATTTCGCCCTGTGCGCGATGGACGAGATCGTCAACCAGGCAGCCAAGAACCGCTTCATGTTCGGCGGCCAGGGACGGGTGCCGGCCGTGATCCGCATGCCGATCGGCATCTGGACCGCCTCGGCGGCCCAGCACTCGCAATCGCTCGAGAGCTGGTTCGCCCACATCCCGGGCCTGGTGGTGATGACCCCGGCCACCCCCCAGGACAACCATGCGCTGCTGCGCGCCGCCATCGATTGCGGCGATCCGGTCGCCTACCTCGAGCACAAGGAGCTCTGGGGCCTGGAGGGTGAAGTCGACCCGGCCGCGGGCCTCGGCATCGGCCAGGCCCGCGTCGTACGCCCGGGTCGCGACCTGACGATAGTCAGCTGGAGCAAGGCGGTGCACGACGCGACGGCCGCCGCGGCGACGCTGGCCGAATCGGGCATCGAGGCCGAAGTCATCGACCTGCGCACCTTGTGGCCCTGGGATCGCGACACGGTATTCGCCTCGGCCGAGCGCACCGACCGGGTGCTGGTCGTGCACGAGGCGGTCCAGGTGGCCGGATTCGGCGCCGAGATCGCCGCCACCGTGGCCGAGCACACAGGCGCGAAGGTGGCCCGGCTCGGCGCGCCACGCAGCCCGGTGGCCTATTCGCCGCCACTCGAGACACTGGTGCGCATCGCACCGCAACAGATTGCCGAGCGCGCGCGCGCCTTGTTGGATCGAAGCTAGAAGTGGATCACGCCGCACCGCCCGAGCGCGAGCTCGTCATTTACACTGTGGGCCGCTGGTACCCCTGACACCATTTCAAGTCGCATCGGAGACACCCATCATGGATCGTCGTTCATTGCTGAAAACCGGCATCGCCGGCTCCGCCGCCGTTGCGGCTCCGCTGGTGCTGACCTCGCGCGCCTCGGCGCAGTCGAAATACCGTTCCGAATACCGCATGTCGACCGTCGTCGGCACCGCGTTCCCCTGGGGCAAGGGCGGCGACATCTGGCTGAACCTGGTGCGCGAGCGCACCCAGGGGCGCATCAACATCAAGATGTACCCGGGCGTGTCGCTGATCAACGGTGACCAGACCCGCGAGTTCAGCGCGATCCGCCAGGGCGTCATCGACCTGGCCGTCGGCTCGACGATCAACTGGTCGCCGCAGATCCGCCAGCTGAACCTCTTCTCGCTGCCCTTCCTCGCCGTCGACCACGCCGGGATCGACGCCATGACCAAGGGACCGGTCGGCCAGCAGATCATCCAGATCGTCGAGAAGGCCGGCGTCGTGCCGCTTGCCTGGGGCGAGAACGGCTTCCGCGAAGTGACCAACTCGCGCCACGAGATCCGCCGCCCGGCCGACATGGAAGGCCTGAAGTTCCGCGTCGTCGGCTCGCCGATCTTCAACGACACCTTCACCGCCCTGGGCGCCAACCCCACCCAGATGAGCTGGGCCGATGCCCAGCCGGCGCTGGCCTCCGGCGCCGTCGAAGGCCAGGAGAACCCGCTGCACATCTTCACCGCCGCGAAGCTGCACACCCTGTCGCAGAAATTCGTGACGATGTGGGACTACGTTGCCGATCCGCTCATCTTCGTGGCCAACCGCGACGTCTGGAACTCCTGGACGCCGGCCGACCGCGACATCGTCCGCGAGTGCGCGATCGAGGCGGGCCGCCAGGAGATCGCGCTTGCCCGCAAGGGCCTCAGTGGCAGCGACCGCTCGCTGATCGACGAGGTCAAGGCGCTCGGCGTCACCGTCACCGAGCTGAGCGAGGCCGAGCGCGCCGCCTTCGTCAAGGCGGTCGAGCCGACCTACCAGAAGTGGACCAAGACGATCGGCCCGGACCTGGTGAAGCAGGCCGAAGCCGCCGTGGCCGGCCGCAAGCGCGGCTGACCGGCAGCCCCTGGCGACCCGGCGCTCGACGGTGACGACGGCCCGCCCGGACAACGGGGAGGCGCAGCCCGCGCCCCCCCCGGCCGAGTTGCCGCCGACGCCCTTCATGCCCACCGCGCGCAGCTACCGCTGGGAAGACCGGGTCGGCGCCGCGGTGCTGGGCCTGCTGGCGATCATTACCTTCGCCAACGTCCTGGTGCGCTACTTCACCAACCAGTCCTTCGCCTGGACCGAGGAGATCTCGATCAGCCTAATGGTGGTCCTGACCTTGGTGGCCGCCAGCGCCGCCGTCGTGCGCGATCGCCATATCCGGGTCGAGATCCTCTTCTACGGCGGCAGCAAGGCGCGGCGCCGGTGGCTCGGACTGCTCTCGGCCTTCGCGACCATGGTCGCGTTCGCGATCCTCGCGGTGCTGGGCGGGCGGCTGGCCTGGGACGACTACCAGTACGAAGTGACATCCCCCGGCATCGGCATACCGCAGTGGTGGTACACCGTCGCACTGCCGGTGCTGTGCATCGTGATCACCTGGCGCGCCATCGAGCACTTCATCGCCCTCTGGAAGGATCGCTGATCCCGCCATGATCGCGACCCTCAGCTTCCTTGCGTTCGCCCTGCTCCTGGTGCTGGGTGTGCCGATCGGCGTCGCGCTCATGATCGGCGGCTCGATCGCGATCGGCGCCGCCGAACTGGGCTGGCTCTCGCTGCCCAACAACTTCTACGCCGGCATCGCCAAGTACCCGCTGCTGGCGCTGCCGATGTTCGTGCTCGTGGGCGTGCTCTTCGAGCGCTCCGGCGTCGCACAGCGGCTGGTCACCTTCGCCTCGGCCATCTTCGGGCGTGGCCCCGGCATGCTGCCGATGATCGCAATCCTGGTGGCGATGTTGCTGGGCGGCATCTCGGGATCCGGTCCCGCCACCGCAGCGGCCGTCGGCGGCGTGATGCTCGTCGCGATGCGCCGCGCCGGCTACCCGGCGCCGTTCTCGGCCAGCGTCATCGGTGCGGCCGCCGCCATCGATATCCTGATCCCGCCCTCGATCGCCTTCATCGTGTACTCGGTGCTGGTACCCGGCGCCTCGGTACCGGCCCTGTTCGCCGCCGGCATGATCCCGGGCTTGCTGACCGGCTTCGCGCTGATCATCCCCGCCATCTGGCTGTCGCGCCGGCACGGCTTCGGCAAGAACGAAGGCACCGAAGCGCGCCCGCCCTTCTGGGCATCCCTGCGCGACGCCTCCTGGGGCCTGATCGCGCCGGTGCTCATCCTGGGCGGCATGCGCGCGGGGTGGTTCACACCGACCGAAGCCGCCGTGGTCGCGGTCGTCTACGGCCTGTTCGTGGGCATGGTGATCCACCGGACCATCCGCATGCGCGATGTCATGGATATCTTCGCCGACGCCGCCGAGATCTCCGGCATCATCCTCGTCGTCGTCGCGCTCGCGAGCATCTTCGCGTACGCCGTGAACACCCTCGGGCTGATCGACCCGATGGTGAACTTCGTGACCAACAGCGGCCTGGGCGAACTCGGCGCCATCACGATGATCGTCATCGTGCTGCTGGGGATGGGCATGGTGCTCGACGGCATCTCGATCTTCCTGATCTTCGTGCCGCTG
>CAYZBJ010000012.1:0-12379 GCA_964476625.1 uncultured Burkholderiaceae bacterium
CGTGATCCGGGCGGCGGCTGCGTACAACACCGATGCCGGGTCATCGGTGGCATGGGCCGGCGTCACGCACCCGCGATGAACGAGCCGCCATTGACCGGAAGCGTGATGCCGGTGACATAGGCGGACAGGTCCGATGCGAGGTAGAGCGCGGCGTTGGCAATGTCCCGTGGCGCACCAGGGCGGCCGAGCGGATAGGATCTCGCCGTCTCGATCTTGCCCGGATCGGCCGAAGGACCCCGGCGCGAGAAATCGGTCATGACCAGACCGGGCGTGATGGCGTTGGCGCGGATGCCTTCGGGACCGAACTCCCTGGCCATGGCGCGGGTCAGGCCCAGCACGCCCGCCTTGGCAGCGCAATAATGCGGCCCGCCGAAGATGCCGCCGCCCTGCTGGGCCGACAGGGACGAGATGTTCACGATCGACCCCGTCCCGTCTCGCGACAGCCGCGGTAGCGCCGCCTGGGTCATCAGCAGCGTACCGCGCAGCACGACATCGGTCACCAGCTCGTAATCCGCCGCCGACACCTCGGACACTTTGCGGCGCTGCGTGACGCCCGCGTTGTTCACCACCACGTCGAGCCGGCCAAAGGTAGCGATGGCCTTCTCCACTGCCACTTTGCAACTCTCGGGGTCGGTCACGTCGCAGACCGTGCCGGCGGCATCTGCCCCCAGCGTTGCGGCAGTCGCCTCGGGTCCTTCAGCGGCAAGGTCGCACAGCATCACCCGCGCACCGTGCTCGATGAAGAGCCTTGCCGTTGCATAGCCGATCCCGCTGTCGCGTCCCGCGCCTGTGATGATCGCTACACGACCTGTGAGCAGTCCGTTCATTCCGGTCCTCCCTGGGCTTCGATTGGTAAGGCGGACTCGCGCTGGCGCCGGACGGCGCACGTGCGTCGAGATCAGGGCGTCTCATTGATTCTTTCCTGCCTCGAACCTCGGGGTTTAGGGTTCGATGAGCAATCGTTTGCGCAGACAAGGAGAGATTCTGCCATATTCGAACCCTTGTCCCGAGCTTGCAAGAAGGGCGGGATATGTCGCGTTTGTAGTAGTATCTCCGCTCATTTAGGTGTAGAGCGGCGATGAATCGAACCGCTCACCGCTATGCCGAGCATTGGCATGTTACGACTCATAGTGACAAGGCGGAAACGGTTTTACATTGCAACCCAGCAAGGCGGCCACAGGTCGACCGCCCGCGGGGAGGAGGACAGATGGCAGCCGAAACCGACGAGCTTCCCCATTCCGACAGGCTGCCGCTGCGTCGTCCGCCCTATGACGAGCAGACGCTGAAGTACATCCGCAACTCGGCCTTCACCGGCCTCTCGCCGCGGAATCTGCGCCTGTCGATGGCGTATCACCCGACCCTCGGTGCCCGGTTCCAGCAACTCGCGCATTCCGTGCTGTTCGAGGCGGCGGTGCCGATGCGGCCCAAGGAAATCGCCATCATGCGCACGACGGCCCTGACCGGGGCGGAGTACCCCTGGGGCATGCATGTCTCGATCTACGGCGAGCAGTGCGAGCTGGACGAGGCGGCGGTGAGCGACCTCGCGCTGGCCGAAAGCTGGCAGACCCTGGCGGACCCGCGCTGGAGCGCCGAGGACCGGCTGGTGATCCGCATGGCCGATGAGCTGTATGCCGACACCAACGTCGGCGACGAGACATGGGCCCTGCTGACCGCCATCTGGCCCGTCCCCCAGGTGATCGAGCTGGTATTCGCGTCGGGCGTATACCATCTCGCCTCGTATTTCATCAATACTGCTGCGGTGCCGCTCGAGGATGGACAGGCGCGCTTCCCGGAAGGCTATCGCAGAAAGTAGGGGCACATGTCGAAGAGCTGCCGCAAGACGATCAAGGATGTCGCCGCTGCAGCCGGGGTTTCCATCGGCACCGCCTCGCGCGCGCTGAACCGCCGGGGGCGAGTCAGCGAGGCGACGATATCGCGGGTGACGAGCGCGGCTAGGAAGCTGGGATACCAGCCCGACGCCATCGCGCAGAGCCTGCGGCTGAAATCCACGATGGTGGTGGGAATGCTGGTCACCGACCTGTCCAACCCGTTCTTCGCCGGCGTCATCCGTGCGGCCGAGCGGCGGTTGCAGCAGGCGGGATATGCCCTGCTGATCGGCAATACCGACAACGATTGCGGGCGAGAGCAGCAGCTGATCGACCTGTTTCGCCGGCGCCGGGTCGACGGGCTGATCCTGGGCCCATGCGAGGCCGAGAATACCGACCTGATCGCCCGGCTCGATGCCGGCGATCTGCCGGTGGTTGCCTATGATCGGAATTTCGACGAGGGGCTGAGCGGGTTGCAGGTGGCGCATCGCAAGGCGGCCTACGATGCCACGCGCCACTTGCTGAACCTCGGGCACGAACGGATCGCGCTGCTGTCGTCGAGCGCCAGGCTCAGCCCGGGGTACGAGCGGATTGCCGGCTACCGGCAGGCGCTGGAGGAGCGCGGAATCCCGTTTCGCGAGGACCTGGTCCGCGCGCACCAGTCCTCGATGGAATTCGTGACGAGCGAGGCGTTCTCGCTGATGTCGATTCGCCCCGCGCCGACCGCCTTCCTGACTCTCGGCACCCGGATGCTGGCCGGCGCGCTCGAGGGGCTGCGCGAGAACGGATGGCGTGTGCCCGAGGACGTGAGCGTGCTGACCGTCGGCGATACCGACCTTGCGCGGCTCTATGTGCCGCCGATCTCGACGATGACATGGGACCTGACTTCGGTGGGCGAGAACCTGGCCGAGCTGATGCTGCGGCGGCTGGACCCCGAGACCGGGCGGGAGCCGCGTCGGATCATGATCCCGACGAAGCTGATCGACCGGGGATCCTGCGCGAGGCCGGGCCGCCTGTTCGACCGCTGAACCGACCGGGAGGAGGTCCGATGACCGGACGAATGAAGGACAAGGTGGCGCTGGTGATCGGCGCCGGATCGATCGGGGAGGCGCCCAGCAACGGTTCGGCCACGGCAGTGCTGTTCGCGCGGGAGGGGGCGACGGTGCTCTGTGCCGATATCTCGGAGCCCGCCGCCGCGCGCACCGCCTCGGAGATCGCCGGGATCGGGGGCTCGGCGGGCACCTTTGTCGCCGATGCGGCCGAGACCGCGCAGATGGATGCCGCGGTCGCCGCCTGTGTCGAACGGTACGGCCGGATCGACGTGCTGCACTACAACGTGGGGATCGAGGCTTTCGGCGAGCTGATCGAGGTGACCGACGAATCCTGGGACCGGGTGTTCGACATCAACCTGAAGGGGGCGATGGCTGCCGCCCGGGCTGCCGTGCGGTACATGATCGAACAGGGAGGCGGGTCGATCATCAACGTCTCGTCCATCGCCAGCCTGCGGTGGAGCCCGATGCAGTTCCTCTCCTACAACGTGTCCAAGGCCGCGCTGAACCGGATGACCCGGGTGATCGCCCGGCAATACGCGCCGCACAACGTACGCTGCAACGTGATCCTGCCCGGCCTGATCGACAGCCCACATGCCGCCGCCCTGGCGAGGACCGAGGCCGAACGGATCCAGGCGAAGAAGGCGCGCGATGCCCGCTGCCCGATGGGCCACCAGGGCACGCCGCAGGACATCGCGATGGCCGCGCTGTTCCTGGCATCGGACGAGTCCCGCTACGTCACCGGGCTGGAGATGGTCGTGGACGGCGGCATCACGCTCTGAGGAGCGGGGCGGGCGGGCGATGGCTCAGAACGTCGCACGGCCGCCCGAGATGTCGAAGGTTGCTGCAGTAGAGAACGAGCATGCCTCGCTGCAGAGCCAGGCGATCATGCGGGCGACCTCTTCGGGTTCGACGAAGCGCGCCATCGGGACGTTGGCAAGCAGCGCGCGTTTCCTTTTGTCATCGAGCTCTCCGAAGATCTCGGTCGGGCTGGCCGAAGGCGTCACCGCATTCACCAGCACGCCGCTGGTGGCCAGTTCCTTGCCCAGCGACTTGGTGAACGCGATCTGCGCCGCTTTGGATGCGACATAGCCCGAAACGAAGGGATTGCCATCCTTGCCGGCGACGGACGCGATGTTGACGATGCGTCCGTAGCCGGCGGCGGTCATGTGTGGCACCAAGGCGGAACAGCAGTGAAAGGTGCCCATCAGATTGGTGCGCAGGACTGCCATGAAATCCTCGGCTGGGTAGCTGCCGACAGGGGCGCGTGGCCCGAGGGTGCCGGCATTGTTCACCAGGATGTCGACCCGGCCGAAGCGCTCCATGGCCGATGCGGCGGCCGCGCGGACCGCCTGTTCGTCGGCCACGTCGGCCTCGGCCAGGTGCACCTCGGTCAGGGCCGACAACTCGGCGGCGGCGGCCTCCAGCCGGGCGGTGTCGCGGGCCCAGAGCGACAACCGGGCGCCGCCCCGGGCAAGCTGGCGCGCGGTTGCCAGTCCGATGCCACGATTGCCCCCCGTCACCACGGCAACCCGGCCCCTGAACGTAGTCTGATTCATCGCTGGCATTTTCGTTCCTTTTGGTTTTATGATGTGCGCAAACGTTTACACCAAATGACATGTGTAAGTGAAGTCCCGCGTCAGGGAAAGAGAGGAGACAATGAAAATCGATCGAAAACTCAGGAATATCGTTTGCGCAGCAGTGGCCGCCGTGGCCCTGTCTGGCGGTGTCACGCAGGCCCTGGCCCAGACCAAGCTGGTCTATGCCGGCTACATCTCGGAGCGTTCCATCGCCACCCGGCTCGACACGTGGTTCATGGACCAGGTGGAAGAGCGCAGTGGCCGCGACATCGTGTTCGAACGCTACATCGGGGGCTCGCTGATGAAGGCGGCGGACCTCTACCCCGGCCTCAGTCGTGGCGCAGTGGATTTCGCCACCGCCACCCCGCAGGCCTACAACCCCAAACAGTATCCTCTGTCGAACGTCGTCCTGCCCTGGATCACCGAGAAGGCGGATGCGGTCATCTACGCGTTCAAGGACCTCTACGAGTCGAACGCCGACCTGCAGAAGGAGTTTTCGTCGCACGGGGTCAGGATGATGTGGGCACTGCCTTTCCCTGATGGCGGCATCTGGGGCAACTTTCCGGTCCGCAAGCCCGAGGACATGACCGGCAAGCGCATCCGCGCCGTCGCCGCCATCGCCTGGGGGGTCGAGAAGGGCGGCGGCTCTCCAGTCCCGATGAGCTTTGCCGATGCCGTCGAGGCGGTGAACCGCAACGCGCTCGACGCGATGGCCAATGCACCCTTCGACAGCGCCGTGAACAACGGTTTGCCGAAGGTGGTGGCCTATGCCTCGGACGCGGGCCGGTTGGGGATCAACTCGGTCTCGATTGCCTCGTTCAACCAGGCGAGCTATGACAAGCTGAGCGACAAGCAGAAAGCGATCGTCAACGAGGTCGCCTCCGAGGTGCCCGGCAAGTATGTCGCGCTGATCAACGAGAGCATCGCTGCCGCCGCCGAACGCTTCATCGCCGAGGCGGGGGAGATCGAGGTGATCCTGGCGACCGACGAGGAAGCCGCCGCATGGAAAGCGGTCATGGGCCCGCTGATGCGCAAGAAGTTCGTCGAGAGCACTTCGGCCGTGACCGACAAGGGGGGCGAGCTTTACGATCAGTTCGTCGAGCTGGTCCGCAAGTACGAGCCCGGCGCCGCCTATACCCCGGGCCTGGCCACCTACCTGAAGATGAAGCCCGGCACCTGAGCCGAGTGGAAGACCACGCGGCCCCGGCATATTCTGCCGCCGCCGCGCACCATCGGCCCGAGCGGGGAGGCGCGTCAGAGTCATGAAACTCATCAACACCATATCCCGTATCAACATTGCCATCAGTTCGGGCAGCGGGCTGGCCACCGGGGCGATGATGGTCGTGATCATCATCGACGTGATCGGTCGCGCCTTCTTTGCCACGCCCATGCCGCTGGCGACCGAGATCAGCGTGATGCTGCTGATTGCCAAGGTCTTCCTCGGCATGGGCGGGGCGCAGGCGACGGATTCGAATTTCCAGGTGACCGTCCTGATCGACCAGCTGACGCCGGGCTGGCGCCGTGCGCAGCAGGTGTTGTCGCTGGTCATCGCGCTTTGCGGGATCGGTGTCATCAGCTGGCTTTCGGTGCGTTACGCCATCACCGCGACCGAACAGGGCGAGATGTCGTTCGGCGTGCATCCCTGGCCGATCTGGCCCGAACGAATCATCGTGGCCGCCGGTCTGTGCCTGCTCACGGTGCAGATCCTGAACGATCTGGTCGGCACGGTGATCTGGGGCCGGGACAAGTTGAAGGCGGGTCTGCCGGATCACAGCGGCTCTCTCTGAGGCGGAACGGACCATGGAATTCATCGACCTCGGCCTGGGCTTTGGGCTGCTTGGCGGCATGCTGTTGCTGCTCTTCATCGGTGTGCCGATCGCCTACGCGATGCTGACCGCCGGACTGATCGGCCTGATGCTGACGCGGCCATGGATCTCGACCGAGTTCCTGGTCTCGACCTTTCCCTATTCCGCCTCGGCGAATCTCGCCTACGTGGTGCTGCCGCTGTTCCTTTTCATGGGGCACATGAGTTTCTCGGCCGGGGTCGCGCATCGGGCCTTCGACAGTGCCCGGGTCTGGGTCGGCTCGCTGCCCGGCGGCCTGGCGATCTCGACCGTGTTCGCCTGCGCCGGCTTCGCGGCGGTCTCGGGTTCCAGCCTTGCGACATCGGCCACCGTGGCGCAGGTCGCAGTGCCGCGCATGCTGAAGGAGGGCTATTCACAAGAGATTGCAGCCGCAAGCGTGGCGGCGGCCGGCACGCTGGGCGTGTTGATCCCTCCCTCGGGGCTGCTGATCGTCTATGCCATCGCGACCGAAACTTCGGTACCTGACCTGTTCCTAGCTGGAATCGTCCCAGGCATCCTGACGGCGGTGCTATACGCCATCATGCTGTTCTTCTGGGTCAAGCTTGTGCCCGGAGCCGGGCCGGATCTGCACGGGCGGCGGCATTCGATGGCCGAGAAGATCCGCGCCACCTTCGACTGCTGGGAGGTCATCCTCCTGTTTCTCGTCGTCATGGGCACGATCTACCTGGGCATCGGCACTGCGACCGAGGCGGCAGCCTTCGGGGCCGCCGCCTCGGTGCTGATCGTGATGCTCCGGGGCGGTAATCGGCGGGCGATCATCTGGCGTGGGCTGGTCGATACCGGGGTCACCACCTCCGCGGTCTTCCTCCTGATCATCGGAGCGGGGTTCTTCGGGCTGGCGCTGACGACAACGCAGGTGCCGCAGCAGCTGACCCTGTGGCTGACGCAGTTCGACCTGCCGGTGTGGCAGCTGACCTTGCTGCTGCTGGTGCCCTACCTGTTCCTCGGGTTTTTCGTCGACGCGATCACGATGATGCTGCTGACTCTGCCGATCATCTTTCCGGTGGTGCTGGATGCGGGGATCAACCCGATCCTGTTCGGCATCCTGGTGACCAAGTGCGCCGAGATCGGGGCGATCACCCCGCCGGTCGGGCTGAACATCTTCGTCGTCAAGAACACGGTGCCCGAGATCGACATCATGCGTGCGTTCGTCGGGGCGATTCCTTTCGTATTGGTAGAGTTGGTAATCATCGGCTTGCTGGTTGCGTTCAACGATATCGCGCTGGTCCTGATCTGACCGCCAGGTCTCTTCGATGCTTCCCGGACCCGCGAGACGATGCCGATCATCCGCACGATGACGGTGCGGATGGTCAGGAACGGCGATCTGCTGGGCCGGGCTCCCGCGCCTCTCGGCGCCAGCGCGCCGGCGAAATGCCGAGCTCGCGGCCGAACGCCCGCGTAAAGGCGGCTTCCGATTCGTAGCCGACCTCGGCGGCGACCTGCGCGACCGAGCGCTGGCTCTCGCGCAGGCGCTGCGCCGCCACCCGCATCCGCCAGGCGGCGAGGTAGCTCATCGGCGGGGTGCCGATCAGGCCGGTGAAGCGTTCCGCGAAGGCCGAACGCGACAGTGCCACCGCGCGGGCGAGCTCGCTGGTCGTCCAGGGGTGGTCCAGCCGGGAGTGCATGAGCATCAGTGCGCGGCCGACGATGGGGTCGCGCAGTCCGCCGAGCCAGCCGCGTTCTCCCTCGGGCAGTGCATCGACATAGTTGCGCACCGCCTCGATGAACATCAGCTCGGACAGGCGGGCGAGCGCGGTCGCCGCGCCGGGGCGCAGCGAGCTCAGGTTCTCGGCGGCGTAGCGAAACGAGGTGGCGATCCACTGGCAGCTGGGCTCGTCGCGCATGGGCAGTACCAGCACCGGCGGCAGGGCATCGACCAGGGGATGGCGATGCACGTCCGAACCGACGAAGCCGCACACGATGCGGGTGCGCTCGCCGCCGCCACCGTAGCGGATGCGCATGATGCCGCTGTCGGCATCGACTTCGAGATGATCCTCGGGGATGACCGGCCGCAGGCCGGGGCCGCTGCCGAGCACATGGTGGTCGTTGCGGGTGAGCAGCACGACCGAGTTCTCGGGGACTTCGATCGGCGCGGCGCCGTCGAGCATCAGGCGCATGCGGCCTTCGGCGACGAAGTGGAAGGCGACGACCGAACTCGGGTCGGCCTTCATGAGCCGACAGTCCTCGGGCGTGACCTGCGAGTTGATGCACCAGGGGGCCGAGAACTCGCCGTCGAGGAAGACTCCGCCGTTGAGCCGGACCACCCGAAGCAGGTCGGAAAGCGCATCCATGGCCAGTCTCCGGAAACGCGGCGGATCGAGCAAGCCTGCCGGCGGCGCGGACATGTTCACGTCCGGGCCCCGGCCATAAAGTGCACACCTTCCTGCTGCGCCGGCCCTGCCGCACGGGGCCGGCGCAGCAGGATTATCGAACATCGGACGCTTGTGGAGAAACAGATGAAGGATTCGAACGGATACGGGATTACCGGGGCCAATGCGGCCAGCCTCGCGCATCTCGAGCGCGCGATCGCGCAATTTCGCTGCTACGTCGGCGACCCGGTGGCGAGCGCCGAGCAGGCGATCGCCGCAAGCCCGGGCTGCGTGATGGCGCACGTACTGCACGCCTGGCTGCACCTGCTCAGCACGGAGCCGGGGGGGTTCGCCGTGGCGCGCGAGGACCTGGCGCGGGCGGCCAGCCTGCCGGCCAACGAGCGCGAGCGGGGCCACCTGCATGCGATCGGCCTGCTCGCCGATGGTCACTGGCATGCGGCGGCACGCTCGCTCGAGGACCTGGCCATCGCCTGGCCGCGTGATGCAATCGCCCTGCAGGTCGGCCACCAGCTCGACTTCTTCATCGGCGACTCACGCATGCTGCGCGACCGGATCGCGCGGGCGCTGCCCCACTGGAGCCCGTCGATGCCGGGCTGGCACGCCCTGCTCGGGATGCACGCCTTCGGTCTCGAGGAGTCCGGCGACTACGCCACTGCCGAAGCGCAGGGTCGTCGCGCGGTCGAGATCGAGCGGCGCGACGGCTGGGCCCAGCATGCGGTGGCCCATGTGCTCGAGATGCAGGGCCGGCGGCGCGAGGGCATTGCCTGGATGCGGGACAACGAGGACGGCTGGGCGAGCGACAGCTTCTTCGCGGTGCACAACTGGTGGCACCTCGCGGTGTTCCATCTCGGCCTCGACGAGGCGGGCGAGGCGCTCGCCCTGTACGACGACCGGATCGGCGGGCCGGGCTCGACGGTTGCCATCGACATGGTCGACGCCTCCGCGTTGCTGTGGCGGCTGCAGCTCGCCGGCATCGACGTCGGCGATCGCTGGCAGGCCCTGGCCGATCGCTGGGTGCCGCTGGCCGGCGCCGGCAACTACGCCTTCAACGACATGCACGCGATGATGGCCTTCGTCGGCGCCGGCCGCCGAGCCGCCATCGAGGAAGTGTTGGCGGCACAGGCGGCGGCGATGGCGGCCGACGACGACAATGCGATGTTCACCCGCGATGTCGGCGCGGCGGCAACCCGGGCGATCCGCGCCATCGCCGGTGGCGATCCGGCGCAGGCGGTCGAGCTGTTGCGTGGCGTACGCAACCGGGCGCATCGCTTCGGCGGCAGCCATGCCCAGCGCGACCTGCTCGACCTCAGCCTGATCGCGGCGGCCAGCCGGGCCGGGCAGGATCGGCTGGCGCAGGCCCTGTGCGCCGAGCGCCTCGCGGCACGGCCCGAGCCCCATGTGGCCTGGCTGGCCGCGATCGCCGCCGGGAGGCGCGCCGAGCCGATGGCCGCCTGACCGGCCTGGCGTGCCGAAGGCGATGGCCTGCTTCAATCGACCCGGCGCCCGGTCGCCGGGTCGAAGAAGTGCAGCATGCCCGGCACCGGCGCGAGGCCGATCTGCTCGTCCAGCGCGGGGGCGATGCCGTCGTGGAGCCTCGCGATGAGTTGCAGGTCGCCCCGGCGCGCATGGACGATCGTGTCGGCACCGAGCATCTCGACCAGCTCGACCGTCGCGACGATGCCCGAGCCCTCGACTGGCCCGGGCCGGAAGTGCTCGGGGCGGATGCCGATGTCGATCTCGCGGCCGACCGAGTCGCGCAGCGCCGCTCCGGGCAGCGGCAGCCGTCCGCCATCGGCGAGCGCGAGGCCGTCCGCCTCGACCCGGCCGCGCAGGATGTTCATGGCCGGCGAACCGATGAAGCCCGCCACGAACCGACTCGCCGGCTGGCCGTGCACCTCGGCCGGCGTGCCGATCTGCTCGACGAGGCCGGCGTTCATCACCACGATCCGGTTGGCGAGGGTCATCGCCTCGACCTGGTCATGGGTGACGTAGAGCGAGGTGGTGGCGAGCCGGGCGTGCAGCTTGCGCAATTCGATGCGCATCTGCGAGCGCAGCTTGGCGTCGAGGTTCGACAGCGGCTCGTCGAACAGGAACACCTCGGGATCGCGCACGATCGCCCGGCCCATCGCGACGCGCTGGCGCTGCCCGCCCGAGAGTTCGCGCGGGCGCCGGCCGAGCAACTCGCCGAGCCCGAGGATCTGCGCGGCCCGGTCGACCCGCGCGGCGATCTCGGCCTTGGGCATCCGACGGATCCGCAGGCCGTAGGACATGTTCTCGAACACCGTCATGTGCGGATAGAGCGCGTAGTTCTGGAACACCATCGCGACATTGCGCTCGCCGGGCTCGAGGCCGCCGACATCGCGGTCGCCGATGTGGATGCTGCCGCCCGACACGGTCTCGAGACCGGCCACGCAGCGCAGCAGGGTCGATTTGCCGCAGCCCGAGGGCCCGACGATGACGACGAACTCGCCGTCGGCGACCTCCAGGTCGACCGATTCGATCGCCACTTGTTGCCCGTAGAGCTTGCGCACACCGCGCAGTGCCACTCGCGCCATCGTCGTCGTTCCTTTTGCGCTACTTCTCGGTCTCGACCACGCCCTTGACGAACCAGCGGTGCATCAGCAGCACGACCAGGGCCGGCGGCAGGAGCGCGAGGATCGCGGTGGCCATCACGAGGTGCCATTCGGTGGCGGCGTCGCCCCCGGTGATCATCCGCTTGATGCCGATCACCACCGTATACATGTCTTCCTGGGTGGTGATCAGCAAGGGCCAGAGGTACTGGTTCCAGCCGTAGACGAAGAGGATCACGAACAGGGCCGCGATATGGGTGCGCGACAGTGGCAGCAGGATGTCGAAGAAAAAGCGCATCGGGCCGGCGCCGTCCATCCGCGCCGCCTCGACCAGCTCGTCGGGCACTGTCATGAAGAACTGGCGGAACATGAAGGTTGCCGTTGCGGAGGCGATCAGCGGCAGGGTCAGGCCGGCGTAGGAGTCGAGCAGCCCGAGGTCGGAGACGATCTGGAAGGTCGGGACGATCCGCACCTCGACCGGCAGCATCAGGGTCACGAAGATGAGCCAGAACGCGGTGGTCCGGAAGGGGAAGCGGAAGTAGACGATCGCGAAGGCCGAGAGCAGCGAGATGACGATCTTGCCGATCGAGATCACCAGTGCCATGACCAGTGAGTTGAACAGCATCGTCGAGACCGGCGCCGAGCTGCCCATCTCCGAGCCCGAGCCGAGCACCGTCGCCATGTTCTCGAACAGGCGATCGCCGGGGATGACCGGCATCGGCGCGGCGAGGATCTCCTCGGCGGTGAGGGTCGCGCCGACGAAGGTCAGCCAGACCGGGAAGGCGACGATGGCCACGCCGGCGAGCAGCACGAGGTGGCAGGCGAGGCGGAATCCGCGGCGGTTCTCGACCATGGCGCGGCGCTCAGTACCGGACCCGGCGTTCGACGAAGCGGAACTGCAGCACGGTGAGGGTGATGACCACCGTCATCAGCACCACCGACTGCGCCGCCGAACCGCCGAGGTCGAGGCCCTTGAAACCGTCCGCGTACACCTTGTAGACCAGGATCGAGGTGGCCTGGCCGGGCCCGCCCTGGGTGGTTGCATCGATGATCGCGAAGGTGTCGAAGAAGGCATAGACGATGTTGACCACCAGCAGGAAGAAGGTGGTGGGCGAGAGCAGCGGCAGCACGACGCCGACGAAGCGGCGCACCGGGCCGG
>CAYZBJ010000012.1:12389-52477 GCA_964476625.1 uncultured Burkholderiaceae bacterium
GGCGAGGAAGAACAGGAAGTTGTAGCTCACCTGCTTCCAGACCGCGGCAGCCACCACCAGGATCATCGCGTGGTCGGCCCTCAGCAGGTGGTTCCAGTCGACGCCGACATGTCGCAGGCCCCAGGCGAGCACCCCGATGCTGGGGTTGAACATGATCAGCCAGAGCACCGCCGCGATCGCCGGCGCGACGGCGTAGGGCAGCACCAGCATCAGCCGGTAGAACAGGAAGGAGCGGCCGATCGCGTCGGCGGCGGCTGCAAGCACCAGCGCCAGCAGCAGGCCGATGACGGTGACCAGCGTGCTGAACAGGATGGTGGTGCGGATCGACGCGAGGTAGAGCGGGTCGGCGAATAGGGTGGCGAAGTTCTCGAACCAGACGAAACGCGACTGGAAGCCGAACGCGTCCTCGAGCAGGAAGGACTGCCAGAGGGCCTGGCTCGCCGGCCAGATGAAGAAGACCAGGGTGACGGCGAGTTGCGGGGCGAGGAGCGCGTACGGCAACCACGCCGAACGGAACCAGACGCGCTCCTGCACCGCAGTGCCGCCGAGGCCTCGGGCCGCCGCCTCAGCCCGCGGTCTTCTCGAAGCGACGCAGCAGTTCGTTGCCGCGCCGCACCGCGGTGTCGAGCGCCTCCTTGGCGGATT
Organism: uncultured Burkholderiaceae bacterium; assembly: GCA_964476625.1. Taxonomy (GTDB): domain Bacteria; phylum Pseudomonadota; class Gammaproteobacteria; order Burkholderiales; family Burkholderiaceae_E; genus JAMLIN01. The sequence continues at coordinate 13,035 of CAYZBJ010000012.1, forward strand.
TGTTGCCGCCCCAGACCGCTTCGAGCTCCTCGTCGATCACCGCCCGGATCTGGACGAAATTGCCCAGGCGGATGCCCTTGGAGTTGGCCGTCGGCGGGCGGCTAGTCATCTGCTTGACCGAGGTGTCGGTGCCCGGCTTCTGCTGGTAGAAGCCCTGCTGCTCGGTGAGCCTGGAAGCCGCCGCGGTGATCGGCAGGTAGCCGGTGCCCTGGTGCCATTCGGCCTGGATTTCCGGCGAGGACAGGAAGCTGAAGAACTTCGCGACACCCTCGTACTCGGCGGGTTTCTTGCCCGCCATGACCCAGAGGCTGGCGCCGCCGATGATGGTGTTGCGCGGCGCGCCGGCAACGTCGGAGTGGTAGGGCAGCTGCGCGACCGCGAACTCGAACTTGGCGTTGCGGGCGATGTTCGCGTAGGCCGCCGACGAACTGGTCAGCATCGCGCACTGGCCGCCGTAGAACTTCGCCTCGCCCTCGGACTTGCGCCCCGCGTAGTGGAACCAGCCGTCCTTCGCCCATTGGGCCAGCATGTCGATGTGGCGTACATGCAGGGGGCTGTTGAACTCGAGTTCCGCCTTGGTGCTGCCGAAGCCGTTGTCATGGCTGGCGAAGGGCACGTCGTGCCAGGCGCTCAGGTTCTCGAGGTGGACCCAGGACTGCCAGCCGGTGGTGTAGGGGCAATCCACGCCTGCGGCCTTGAGGGTGCCGGCGGCGCGGGCGACGTCGGCCCAGGTGACCGGCGCCTTGTCGGGATCGAGGCCCGCGCTGCGGAACGCGTCCTTGTTGTAGTAGAAGACCGTCGTCGAGCTGTTGAAGGGCATCGACAGCATCCGGCCGGACGTCGAGGTGTAGTACCCGGCGACCGAGGGGATGTACACGGAGGGGTCGAACTTCTGCCCGCCGCTGGCCATGACCTCGTAGACCGGCTTGATCGCGCGGCCGGAGGCCATCATGGTCGCGGTGCCGACCTCGAAGACCTGCAGGATGTGCGGCGGATTGCCGGCGCGGAAGGCGGCGATGCCGGCCGACAGGGTCTCGTCGTAGTTGCCCTTGAAGACGGGGACGACCTTGTAATCCGACTGTGAGGCGTTGAAGCGTTCGGCGATGCTGCCGACGCGCTCGCCCAGGGCGCCTGTCATGGCGTGCCAGAGCTGGACCTCGGTGGCCGCCAGGGCGGAGCTGGACACGACCAGGCCGATCGACAGCGCGGTGATGGATTTGCGGATGGTCACGGGATCTCCTCGTTCGGATTGGCATCGATGAGAACGAGGCGGCACCGCCTCGTCGGGCCCGGCAGTGCGCCGCCCTGGCCGGGCAAGACCGCGACCATACGGCGCGCATGTGACGATCGGATGATAGTCCGCCGATTCCCGGCCGGGTAGGGAAATCGCAGGCCGGTCCACGTGGCCGCGGCCGGTGTTATGCTGGTTGGTCGCAGGGGTCGGATCGGTGCATGCCGGCTCGCCCCGGCGAGAAGCGATGCGCGACCGGCGCGCGCCTGGAGACAAGACAATGTCCGACTATCTGCACCTGCGGCAGGTCTGCCTCGCCGCTCCTTCCCTCGAGCCGGCGGTCGACGCCGTCGGCGAGATCTTCGGCCTCGAGCCCTGTCATCGCGACGGCAATGTCGCGAAGTACGGGCTCGTCAATGCGCTGTTCGCGTTCGGCCACGCCTTCCTCGAGGTCGTCGCCCCGATCGACCCGTCGGCGCCAGCGCGCAGCACCGCCGCCGGCCGCTTCATCGAGCGCAGCGGCGGCCAGGGCGGCTACATGGCGATCTTCGACTGCAGCGATCCGCGCGAGCGGCGCGAACGCGCCGAGGCGATGGGCATACGCATCGCGCACACCCTGGACTACCCGCACTTCTTCGGCTCGCAGTTCCATCCCGTCGACTGCCGCGCCACCATGCTCGAGTTCGACCATACCGTCGGGGGCGAGGACCTCGACGGACCCTATGGTCCGGCCGGGGAGCACTGGCGCGAACATCAGCGGCTCGACCTCGTGTCGGGGATGCCGGCGATCGAGGTCCGCAGCCCCGACCCCGCCGATCTCGCCGCCCACTGGGGGCGGATCATGGCGATCGAGCCACAGGCGCGGGATGCCGGCGGCTGGGCGCTGCCCTTTGATCTCGGCACGGCGCGCATCATGCCGGCGGCGGCCGGCGCGCCCGAGCGGCTGACGACGGTCGATGTGGCCGTCCCCGATCCCGACAAGGTGCTCGCCGCAGCGGCCCGCCATGGCTGCCCCGTCGAGGGCGACGGCTTCTTCCTCGCGGGCGTGACGTTGCGACCGGTAGCCGGCTAAGCGTCGCGGGGAAATCGGGAAATGGGGTCAGACCCCGTTTCCCCACTCTTTCCTCATTTCCTCAGGCGTCCATGCCGTGCAGCAGCGGCACCAGTGCCTCGGGGACCTCGATCTCGAAGCCCAGCAGCGCCGCGGACAGCGCCTTGCCGTAGTTGTCGAGGCACAGGCTGCGCGAGACGCCGCCGCCGAGCGCGCCGTGGCACACGAAGTTGATCGCGCTCAAGCCGTCGACGGGGAAGCGCTCGACGGCGCCGGTGATCGCGCCCCGGTAGAAGTCCTTCACTCGCTCGGCGCTCAGCTGGTCGACGAGCAGCGGATAGAAGGCCGGCTCGTAGGCGATGACCGCGATGTTCGCGGTATTGCCCTTGTCGCCCGAGCGGGCATGCGCGAGATGCTGCAGGCGTACTTTCATTCTTCCCTCACGTAGCTTCAGCTCTCCAGGTAGCTGATGGCCGGATGCACCGCGTCGCGGGGCACCAGGGACGACCACACGCCGATCACTTCGCGCACCCGGTCGGCGTGCGGCACCCGCTTGCCGGTATGGGCGACGCCCGAGACCGCCATGCCGTCGACTTCTCGGCCGACCTTGTTGGCTTCCTCGCGGGTCCGGGTGCGCGCCGCGACCCGTACCGCCACCTCGTAGGGTTCGGGGGCGGCGGCCGGAGTGGCGTCGCCATGGATCGCGTTGAAGCCGAGGAAATCGATGCGCAGGTCCTCGGCCCGCAGGCCGACGATCCGGAAGCGTTCTTCCAGGATGCGCTTGGCGAGCCGCGCCCGGCGCAGTGCGCCCGGGCCGGCGTAGAAGAACATGTCTTCGCCGATGAAGCCTTCGGCGCAGCCGATCGAGGCCTTCAGCGTCGGGGTGCGCGGCTTGCCCGAGATGCCCGATACCCGGACCCGATCGGGGCCGACCTGCTCGATGCGGGCACTGGTGAAGTCGACCACCACGTCGGGCGTGATGTAGTTGGCGGGGTCGTGGACTTCGTAGAGCATCTGCTCGATGACCGTCCTGCGGTCGATGGCGCCGCCGGTGCCGGCGAGCTTGCCGATCACCGCGCTGCCGTCGGGCGCCACCTCGGCGATCGGGAACGCGAGGTTCCAGGGCTCGGGCACGTCCTTGAAGCCGGGATCGGAGAAGTAGCCGCCGGTGACCTGGGCGCCGCACTCGAGCAGGTGGCCGATGCCGCTGCCCTGGCCCACCAGGGCGTGGTCGAGCGGATCCCAGCCGAACTCGTGGATCATCGGGGCGACGAACAGCGACGGGTCGGCGACCCGGCCGGTGACCACGACCTGCGCGCCGGCAGCGAGCGCCTCGACGATCGGCTCGGCGCCGAGGTAGGCCTCGGCCGAGACCAGGGTGTCGGCCAAGGTCGCCACCGAGGCGCCGTTCTCGAGGATGGGGCCGGCGATCCGCAGGATCCGGTCGGTGACGAGGCTGCCGTCGACGGCGGCGATCTTCACGCCGCGATGGCCGAACTCGCGCAACCAGTGCGCGATGCGCTCGGCCGCGCCCCGCGGGTTGATCCAGCCCTGGTTGCTGACGATGCGGGTGCCATGGCGCATGCAGCCCGGCAGCACCGCCTGCATGCGATCGTCGAGCCAGGTGTCGTAGCCGGGGAAGGCGGGGTCGCGCCGGGCGCGCACCTGGGCGGCCGACACCGTGGCCTCGGCCATGGTCTCGAAGCAGAGGTAGTCGAGCTCGCCACGCTCGGCATTGGCGGCAGCCGGTTCGATCCGATCGCCCCACCAGGCGGAGCCGGCGCCGATGCGGATGGTGTTCTTCATGCCGACTCTCCGGCGCCGGCACGCTCGACGAGCGCATCGACGATCACCGCGCCTTCGCCGACGGCGCCGACGATGACCGGATTGATGTCGAGCGAGGCGATGCGGCCGTCGGCATCGCGGATCAGCCGGCCGACCGCGACGGCGATCTCCGCGAGCGCCACCATGTCCCAGGCGGGCTCGCCGCGCACGCCGGCGTAGAGCGGCGCGATGCGCAGGCGATCGAGCGCGGCGAGAACCGCGGCGACGTCGAAGGGCGGCACCAGCACGACGACGTCGCCCAGGGCTTCGACGTTGCGCCCGCCGTCGCCCACCAGCACCACCGGCCCGAAGATCGGGTCGACGCGGGCGCCGACCATGAACTCGTGCAGGCCACGGCGCATGGCCGCGACGATCACGCCGTCGCGGCGCGCATCCATCGCAGCCAGTTTCGCCCACTGGTCGGCGAAGGTGGCTTCGGCAGTGGCGGCATCGGCGATGCCGAGCGCGACGAGGCCATGCTCGGACTTGTGCGGCACGTCGACCGAGCAGGCCTTGATCACCACTGGTGCGCCGATCGCCGTGAAGGCCGCGCCGGCCTCGGCCGGGCTGCGGCACAGGCGATGGTCGACGACCGGCAGGCCGCGTCCGGTGAGCAGCGCGAGGCTGGCCGCTTCGTCGAGGAAGCGCGCCTCGCCGGCGGGCAGCGCGACCGGCGCCGGCGCCGGCCAGGTGGCGCGCGGCGCGCGCATCATCCCGGCATGGTCGGCGACCTGGGCGAGGGCGCCGAGGGCATCGACGCCATGATCGAAGACCGCGACCCCGGCCGAGCGGAATACCCGTGCGATCTCGGGCTGCCAGGCCGCCACCGCGACCGGCTTGCCGGTCTTCGCGGCGAAGGCGGCGGTGTCACGCGCGAAGGCCTCGACGTCGTAGCCGGCGCCCGAGACCGGGATGTCGATGAAGAAGAGGTCGGCGGCCGGATCCTCGGCCAGCACCGGGAGGATGTCGCTGAACAGGCCGCTGTTCGAGAGCAGCGCCGCGGTGATGTCGATCGGGTTGGCCGAACTCGCGAAGCCCGGCAGTTTCGCGGCGACGGCGGCGCGGGTCTGCGGCGCGAGCTCGGCCAGCGGCAGTCCGAGCGACTCGGATTCGTCGGCGGCCATCACGCAGCTCGCCCCCGAGTTGCTGATGACGACGAGGCGTCGCCCCGACGGGCGCCAGCCGTGCAGGTAGGCATCGGCCGCGCGCGCGAGGATGTTCTGGTCGCGCACCCGGTAGATGCCGTGGTGGCGCAGGAAGGCGTCGACCACCCGGTCCTCGTTGGCGAGCGCGCCGGTATGCGAGGAGGCGGCGCGCTGGCCGCTCGCCGAGCGACCGGCCTTGAGCGCAACGATCGGCAGGTCGCGCTCGCGGGCAACGGCGGCGGCGCGGGCCAGCAGCTCGGGGTCGGCGATCGATTCGAGGTACATCAACAGCAGCCGCACGTCGGGATCGTGGACCGCCGCCCAGGCGATATCCGACACGGTGACGTCGGCCTCGTTGCCGGTGGCATGGACATGGCGCACCCCGATGCCGCGCCCGCGCACCAGGCCGTAGATCACCTGGCTCATGCCGCCGCTCTGGCTGGCGATTGCGACCGGGCCATCCTGGGGCGGGATCTCGGTGAACAGGGTGGAGAAGTTGGCGATCGCGCCGGTGCCGAAGTTGGCGATGCCCTGGGTGTTCGGCCCGACGATGCGCATGCCGTGCGCGCGCGCGTCGGCGACCATGCGATCCTGTACCGCCCGGCCTTCCGGACCGATCTCGCCGAAGCCCGAAGCGATCACCACCGCGACCTTGACGCCGGCGCGGGCGCATTCGGCGACCGCCGCGACCGCGGCATCACCGGCGACCGCCACGATCGCGACGTCCGGCACCTGGGGCAACGCGGCGAACGAGGCGTGCGCGGGCACGCCCTGGATGGTGGCGCGCTTCGGGTTGATCGGCAGGATCGCGCCGCGATAGCCGTGGCGCAGCATGTAGTGGATAGGCCGGCCGCCGATCTTGTTCGGATCGTCGGAGGCGCCGATGACTGCGATCGACCCGGGGTCGAACGCGTACTTGAGCAGATCGGTGGTCATGGACGTCTCCTTGTCCGGTCAGGATTCGCCGCCCGCCGGCTCGAAGCGCAGGAGCGTGCGGTCGTCGAAATCGAAGAAGCCGGCCTCGACCCGGTCGCCGATGGCGACTCCCGGCGTCGCGTGGCCCATCACCCGGCAGCCCTCGTCGAGCTCGACGATCACGATGGTGTAGGGCGCCAGCGCCCGGAAGGCCGCCGAGGGTGCGCGCATCACCACGGTGTTCGAGTAGACGGTGCCGCGGCCAGCGGCGCGCCGCCACTCGAGCGTGGTCGCGCTGCAGCGCGAGCAGGCGTGGCGGGCGAGGGTCTGGGCCTGGCCGCAGGCGGTGCAGGCCTGGTAGCGCAGCTCGCGCCGGGCGAGCCCCTCGACGAAGGGAGCTGCGGCTGCATGGAACGCGCTCATGGGGCCTCGCGGGAAGTCATGGATCCTCGCGGGCAAGGAGCAGGCTGACGTGCGAGGACATCACCCCGCCGTCGGCATGCACGAAGGCGCGCCGGCGGCCTGGTAGCTGGCGATCGCCCGCCCGCCCGGCGAGCTGCCGGAAGGCCTCGACCGCATGCGCCATCCCGCCGGCCACGCCGCAGTGGCCGAAGGAGAGCAGGCCGCCATGGGTGTTGAGCGGCAATCGCCCGTCGAGTGCATGGTCGCCACGGCGCAGCTGCTGCGCCGAACCGCCGCGCGGCGCGAAGCCGGTTTCCTCGAGCAGGATCGCAAGGGTGATCGTGAACGAATCGTAGATCTCGAGGAGGTCGACGGCGTCCGGCCCGAAGCCGGCTTCGGCGAACGCCCGATGCGCCGCGTCGCGGGCGCCGTAGTTGGTGGTGTCCTCGATCGCGCTCAGGTGCTGGTGGCGATGTCCCTGGCCGGCGCCGACGATCGCCACCGGCGCGTCGTCGGCCGGTGTCGCGCTGACCACCAGCGCCATTGCGCCATCGGAGATCGGGCAGCAGTCGAGCAGCTTGAGCGGGCTGGCGATCGGCTTGGAGGCGAGCACGTCGTCGATGGTGATGGGATCGCGCAGGTGGGCGTCGGGATGGCGCGCCGCATGGCGGCGCATGAGCACTGCGAACTCGGCGAGGTCGGCCTCGGTCAGCCCGGTCTCGTGCAGGTAGCGGGCAGCGAGCAGCGCGTAGTAGGCCGGTACCGATGCACCGTAGGGCACCTCGAAGTCGGCGTCGCCGACCTGCGCCAGCGTCTGGATCGAGCTGTCGCGCGCCTGGCCGGTGGCGCGGTTCTCGCCGGCGACCACGAGGATGTTCTCGCAGCGCCCGACCCGCACCAGTTCGCGCGCGAGCATCAGCATGGCGCCGCCGGTGGCGCCGCCGAGCTGCATCGCGTGCGCGTAGGCGGGGCGGATCCCGGCGCGCTCGCAGAACAGGGTCGAGAGCATCAGGTGCGGGGTGGTCGTCGCGTAGCCGCAGAGCACGCCGTCGATCGCCGCGCGCGGGCGGCCTGCATCGTCGAGCGCGGCGGTGGCCGCCGCCGCCATCAGGTCGAGCGCATCCCGGCCTTCGAGCCTGCCGAAGGCGGTGTTGCCGACGCCCGCGATCCAGGCCGGGCGCATCAGCGATGGGCCTCGCGCAGCATGCCGCCGGCGCTGTTCGAGCAGACCTGGGCTTCGCGCAGCAGCGCCTCGGCCAGCTCCTGCTCGCGCGAGAAGATCCGCTCGGTGAGCGCCGCGATGCTGATCGCCGCCACCGGCCGCCGGTCGCTGCCGAGGATCGGCACGCCGATGCCGCCCATGCGATCGACGACGAGGTCGACCATCACCGCGTAGCCGCGCCGGCGCGATTCCTCGATGTGGCGCTCGAGTACCTGCCGGTCGATTCTCGGATAGCGCTGGAGCTTGTCGAGGATGACCGACATGGTGGCTTCGATCTCGGCGTCGGGCATCCAGGCGAGCAGGGCGAGGCTGCCGGCGCCGGCGCCCAGCGGGCGGCGGCTGCCGATCTCGAGATAGTTCGCCCGGATCGGGAAGGTGCCGAGCTCCAGGTCGACGCAGACCGATTCCGCGCCGCGCGGAATCGACAGGATGGTGCTGTCGAGGAAGGCGCTGGCGAGCCGGATCAGCGCCGGGCGCACGATCGGACGGGGATCGAAGCGGGCGGCGGCCGCCGCGCCGAGCACGAAGGTTTCGGTGCCGAGGGTGTAGCGCTTGGTCTGCGGATCGCGCAGGACGAATCCTTCACGTACCAGGACGTCGAGCAGCCGCAGGGTGGTCGCCTTGTCCTGGCCGGAGGCGGTGGCGATGTCGGTCAGGCGCGCATTGCGGGCATCGGACATCACGCGCAGGATGCGGCAAGCCTTCTGCACCGAGGAACTCGGTGCGGAGGCTGGCGCAGCCTCGCGGCGGACGACGGCAGGCTTCACTTCGGGAGCGTCTCCGATTTCATTCGATGAACCTGTTGTGGAATCATCGTAGTCGGCACGCTGATTCGGCGTCAATCGTGTGGGCATGGGTTTTCATCTATCGAAAAATCTAGCGAGGCGCGGGCGACTGTCCGAGCCGCTCCAGCGCCATCTCGCGCAGTTTCGCCCGCTGCACCTTGGCGCCATTGGCGCTGGCGGTGAGCGGCAGCGCATCGACGAGCCAGACCCGGGCCGGCACCTTGAAGCCGGCCATGCGCTGCCGCGCGGCGGCGATCACCCCGGCTTCGCTGAGCGCGGCCCCGGGCTCGGTGGCGACGAAGGCAACGCAACGTACCTGTCCCTCGATCTCGACGGCGATGACCGCGGCGTCGACCACCCCGTCGAGCGCGCCGAGGGCATCCTCGATCTCGACCGGGTTGACGAGGAAACCGCCGAGGCGGATGGCGTCGCCGCTGCGGGTCAGGTAGACGAAACTGCCGTCCTCGCGCAGCCGGCCGAGGTCGCCGGTGCGGAAGTAGCCGTCGGCGTCGACCGCGGCGGCGGTGGCGTCGGGGTCGTCGAGGTAGCCGACGAAATTGCCCGGAGCGCGGATCTCGAGCTCGCCGACCACGCCCGCTGCGGCGAGCCGGCCGGTCTCGACGTCCCGGACCCGGACCCTGGCGCCGGGCGCGGCCGGGTAGCCGCCGCCTTCGGCGCGCTCGTCGGGGCTGCCGTCGGCGCGCTGGACGGAGAACAGCGCCTGCACTTCGCTCGAGCCGTAGAGGCCGAGCAGGGGGACGCCGGCGTCCCAGCTCGCGCGGGCGAACTCGGCGCTGCCGGGCTGGAAGGCGGCATAACCGAAGATCCGCGCCGCCGGGAACGGACGATCGCCGGGGGCGACCTCGCGCAGCCGCCGGAACATCTCGTCGCTGCCGTAGGCATGGGTGAGCGCCCGTTCGCGCAGCAGGCTCGCCATGCGCGGCGCGTCCATCGCGTCGATCAGCACCGTCGGCGCGCCGCCGGCCATGGCCGCCAGCACCGCGGTCAGGCCGAAGGTGCCGCACAGGGGCAGGGCGCCGAGCAGGCCCGCGCCGGGGGCGTCGAAGCCATGGGTGCGGGCGACGTGGCTGGCGTGCACGGCGAGGCTGCGCTGGGTGTGCATCACCAGTTTCGGGCCGCGGGTGGTCCCCGAGGTGGTGTAGAGCACCGTGATGGCGTCCGGGTCGCCGGGCCCCGTGTCGTCCTCGCTGGCGGCCGTGTTCCCGACTGCCCCGTCGGCTTCGTCCGCGCGCTCGAAGGCATCGAAGGCGACCGTCGGCCGGCCGAGCAGGCTGGCGGGCAGGTCGCTGCCGGCATCGATGACGGCGATGCGCCGCAGCGCGGGGATCCGGGCGCCGTCGACGCCGGCGAGCACCGCCGGGAAGTCGATGCCGCGGAAGTCCAGCTGCATCACCAGCAGGCGCGCGGCCGAACGCTCGAGGATGTAGGCGAGCTCCGAGGACCGGTAGCGGGTATTGATCGCGACGAGGGTGGCGCCGATGCGCGCGAGCGCGAACAGCAGGGCCAGCCACTCGGTCCGGTTGACGAGCCAGACACCGACCCGGTCGCCGGGCCCGATGCCCTGCTCGCGCAACCAGGCGACGCTGCGGCGCACCCGCGACTCGAACCCGGCGGCGTCGAGGCTGCCCTGGTGATCGACGAGGAGCGGCGTTGCGCCGTCGGGGCGGCGCAATGTGCAGGGAAGCGAGGACAGTGTCTGCGCGGTCATCGGCACCTCCGCCGGCCTGGCCGGACTGCCGGCAGGCATTTCAGCAATCGAAACCCGATCCCGACGATTGTCCTGATTGACCGCCGGGAATGTCCGTGAGTAGAATCGTACTCCAGCTCCCGGGTTTCATAGAGCAAAATTCAATTCTGGCGCCGGAACGGCTGCCGGAATGGCGTGACCCGAACCAGGAAGTCCACACGAGGAGACAGGCATGAAACTATCCAAGCGCAAGTTCTCGCTGAGTGTCGCCGCCGTGTTCGCGGCCGGCGCGATCGGCAGCGCCCAGGCGCAGGCGCCGCAGGATCCCGAGACCTACAAGATCGGCGCGATCCTCGCCATGAGCGGCCCGGCCAGCTTCTACGGCACCGTGATGAGCGCCGGCATCAAGCAGGCCGTCGAGGAAATCAACGCCAAGGGCGGGGTCAACGGCATCAAGCTCGAGGCGGTCATCGAGGACCACAAGTCGGGCAACGCGCAGGAAGCCGTCTCGGCGATGAATCGCCTGATGACGATCCACAAGGCGCGCCTCGTCATGACCTCGTTCTCGGCGCCCACCCAGGCGATCGCGCCGATCGCCGACCAGCACCATATCCTGCTGCTCAACGGCGGGGGCGTGTCCAACAGCCTGGTGGGGGTTTCCAAGTACATCTTCCACAACCGCTCGCTCGCCGCCGACCTCGGCGTGGCTGCCGCCGCGCACCTGAACTCCATCGGCGCCAAGAAGCTGGCGGACCTGCATTGGAAGAACGACGCCGGCGACAGCATCGTGAATGCGGTCAAGCCGTACTGGGAGCAGCGCGGCGGCACCGTCGTCGCCAGCGAAGCGGTGCCCCAGGGCGTGACCAACATGGACACCCAGATCGCCAAGCTGCGGGCGAGCAACCCGGACGCGATCGGCCTGTGGCTGTTCACCCCCGAGCCCGGCCTCGCGATCAAGCGGATCCGCGAGTTCGGCATGAAGCAGCCGGTCATCGGCGTCGAGTTCACCCAGAACGATGCGCAGATCGCCGGGGCCCATGCCGAGGGCTACCTGTACATCAACGACTACTTCGCGCCGACCGACGACTGGTCCAAGCAGTTCGCCGCCGACTACGAGAAGCGCAACGGCAAGGCGCCGGACTTCTACGCAGCGAACTACTACGAAGGCGTCTACATGATCGCCGAACTGCTCAAGCGCGGCCGCACCAAGGGGGGCGACTACATGGACGCCGAGGTCCTCAAGAAGGCCCTGTACGAGAACCCGAAGTTCGACAGCGTCTACGGTGGCCAGATGACGATCCAGGAGAACGGCGTCGCCAAGAAGCGCGTCGGCCTGTTCAAGGTCGTGAACGGCAAGAGCGAGTTCCAGCAGATGGTCGAAGCCGACTGACGACAACACGGGCCGCGGCCCCGGCCGCGACGCGAAGGGAGTTCTCGGAGTGGACCTGTTCGTCCAGCTGGTTGCCAACGGCCTGGTCAACGGCAGCCATTACGCGCTGCTCGCGCTCGGCTTCGGCCTGATCTTCGGCACCACCCGGGTGGTGCACTTCGCCTACGGCCCGGTCTACGCGCTGTCGGCCTATGGCGCCTGGGTCCTGGCGGCGCACTTCGGTGCGCCGCTCTGGGTGGCCATGCTCGGGAGCATCGTCACCGGCGTCGTCGCGGGCGTGCTGTCCTATCTCGTCGTCTACCAGCCCTTCGAGCGGCGGGGCAGCTCGCCCTTGGTGGTGCTGATCGCCTCGCTCGGCCTGTTCATCGTGCTCGAGAACGCGATCGGCGTGGCCTTCGGTACCGACACCAAGGTCGTGCCGAATCCGCCCGCCGGTATCCTGATCATGGGGCCGCTGGTCCTCACCGGCGCGCAGATGATGCAGGTCGCCGCCTTCGTCATCGTCTCGATCGCGCTGGGCCTCTACCTCACCCGTGCCCGCATGGGCAAGGCGGTGCTCGCGATGACCGACAACGCCGAGATGGCGCGGGTCATCGGGATCGACACCGCGCGGGTCTCGATCATCGCCTTCGCCATCGGCTCGGCGATCGCCGCGATTCCTGCCTGCATGATCCTGTTCAAGGACGGCGCGACCGCGCACATGGGCTTCATGGCGGTCTTCATGGCCTTCGTCGCGGTCGTGGTGGGCGGCGTCGGCTCCCTGCGCGGGGCCGTGATCGGCGGCCTGGTGCTGGGCGTCGTCGAGAGCACCGGCATGGTCCGCATCCCGACCGAATGGCAGAGCTCGGTCGCATTCGTCGTGCTGTTCGTGGTTCTGTTGTTCCGGCCCCGCGGCCTGTTCGGGGGGCGCTGAGCATGGACTACCTGCTGCACATCTTCGTGATGGTGTCGATCTACGCGATCCTCGCCAGCTCGTTCAACCTGCTGATCGGCTACGCGGGGCTGTTCGCGCTCTCGCACGCGGCCTTCTTCGGCGTCGGCGCCTACGCGACCGCGATCCTGGCCGGCACCTACGGCATCGGGTTCCCGCTGCCGCTGCTGATCGGCATCGTGGTGACCGCGGCGCTCGGCATCGTCATCGCGCTGCCGGCCCTGCGCATCGGCGGCGACTACCTCGTGATCGTCACCCTCGCCCTGCAGGTGATCGTCACCACCGTGCTGCTCAACTGGACCAGCCTGACCGGCGGCACCGATGGCATCCGTGGCATCCCGCGGCTGGAGTTCTTCGGCACGGTGCTCGATTCGCCCGGCAGGTTCCTGCCGGCGGCGCTCATCACCGCGGCGATCTGCTTCGCCATTGCCTGGCGCCTCGGCGCCTCGCCCTTTGGTCGCGCGCTCAAGGCCATGCGCGAGAACGAGGCCGCCGTCCAGGCGATCGGCAAGAACGTCGTCGCGATGAAGCTGATGGTGTTCGCGATCGCCGCGGCGCTCGCCTCGGTCGCCGGTTCGCTCTACGCGCACTACTTCACCTTCGTCTCGGCCGAGGGCTTCACCGTCGAGCTGACCATCTACATGCTGGCGATGGTGATCATCGGCGGCACCGGCAACCTCGTCGGCTCGCTGGTGGGCGCGCTCGTGCTGGTGGCGCTACCCGAGATGCTGAAGTTCGTCGACATGCCGCCCGACATCGCCGACAAGGTCCGGAACATGCTCTACGGCCTGCTCCTGATCGTGATGCTGCGGCTGCGCCCGCAAGGCCTGCTGCCCGAGTCGGCCTCGGCCAACGTGCTGCATGCGCCGCCCGAGCGTCCGCCGGTGGCGACGCAGGCCGCCGGCGCCGCGCTCGAGGGCAAGGGCCTGGCCAAGCGCTTCGGCGGCATCGTCGCGGTGCGCGACTTCGACATCACGATTCCGCCGGGCCGGATCACCGGCCTGATCGGGCCCAACGGCGCCGGCAAGACGACCGCGTTCAACCTGCTCACCGGCTTCCTGCAGCCCAACGAGGGCGAGGTGAGCTACCGCGGCAAGTCGCTCAAGGGCCTCAAGCCGCACCAGATCGTCCGGGCGGGGGTGGCGCGCTCATTCCAGGACCTCAAGCTGTTCACCGGCCTGACGGTGCTCGAGAACGTTCTGGTCGCGCTGCCGAACCAGCGCGGCGACAATCTCCTGTACGTCTACTTCATGCCCTGGAAGGTGCGCGCCGAGGAGCGCGAGAACCTCGGGCGCGCGATGTCGATCCTCGAGTTCGTCGGTCTCGGCGATCGCGCCGCCGACCCGGCCGCCGACCTGTCCTACGCCGAGGAGAAGCTGCTGGTCGTGGCGCGCCTGCTCGCCACCGGGGCCGAGGCGCTGCTGTTCGACGAGCCGCTCTCGGGGCTCGCGCCCAACGCGCTCGCCAAGGTGATGCCGGTGTTCCGCCGGCTGGCCGAATCCGGCCGCACCCTGTGCATCATCGAGCACAACCTCGACGTGATCCGCGAACTGTGCAGCCAGGTGGTGTTCCTCGACGAAGGGCGCAAGCTCGCCGAGGGCACGCCCGACGAGCTGATGCACGATCCGGAGCTTTCGGAGCGGTACTTCAAATGAGTGTCTCGCTGAAGGTCAGGGGGCTCGCGGCCGGCTACGGCAACAAGCGGGTGGTCGACGGCATCGACCTCGACGTCGAGGCCGGCGGCATCGTGCTGCTGCTCGGGCACAACGGCGCCGGCAAGACCACGTTCGCGCGGGCCCTGTTCGGCCTGCTGCAACCCGAGGAGGGCAAGGTCTGGCTGGGCGAGCGCGAGATCACCGGTCGCACGCCGGCGCGCAACGTCGCCGACGGCTTCGCCTTCGTGCCCCAGGGCCACGGCGTCTTTCGCACCCTCACCGTGGCCGACAACCTCGAGCTCGGCGGCTTCGTCGAGCACGACCGCAGCCTCCTGCAGGAGCGCCGCGAGCGGGTGTTCGCGATGTTCCCGATCCTTGCCGAGCGCAGCGCCCAGCTCGCCGGCACGATGTCGGGCGGCCAGCAGCAGATGCTGGCGATCGGCATCGCGCTGATGCATGCGCCCTCGTTCATGCTGCTCGACGAGCCCTCGATCGGCCTGGCGCCGAACCTGGTCGAGAAGGTGATGCAGAGCGTGGTCGAGATCAACCGGACCCTGGGCACCACCATCCTGATCGTCGAACAGAACGTGAAGGCGAGCCTGCCGATCGCGCAGCGCGCGGCGGTGTTCAAGACCGGGCGGAAGATCTACGACGGCGACCCCGAGCCGCTCGGCGATCATGTCCGGCTGATGGAATATTTCTGAGCGACCGCCCGGTACGGGTGGCAGGCGCCACCCCGGGCGGGCGGCAAGGAGTCACCACATGGCGAAGAAGAAGGTCCTCGTGGCCGGCGCATCCGGCCTCGTCGGATTCGCCGCGATCCGGCATTTCCTCACCCTGCCCGACTGGGACGTGGTCGGCGTATCGCGGCGCCGCCCGCCGGGGCTCGACGACGCCAACCTCGTCTCGGTCGACCTGACCGATCGCGAAGCCTGCGCCGAAGTCTTCGGCGCCATGGGCGACGTCACCCATGTCGTGTATGCGGCGCTCTACGAGAAGGACGAGCTGATCGCCGGCTGGCGCGACCCCGAGCAGATGCGGATCAACGACGCGATGCTGCGCAACCTGCTCGATCCGTTGCTGGTGGCGGCCAATGGCCTCAAGCACGTCACCCTCCTGCAAGGCACCAAGGCCTACGGGGTGCACATCGAGGCGGTACCGGCGCCGGCGCGCGAGCGCTGGCCGCGCCATCCGCACGACAACTTCTACTGGTTCCAGGAAGACTACCTGCGCGAATGCCAGGCGGGCGCCGACTGGCATTTCACTATCCTGCGCCCGCAGGTGATCTTCGGCGAGTCGCTCGGCAGCGCCATGAACCCGATCCCCGCGATCGGCGTCTATGCGGCGATCCTCAAGGACGAAGGCAAGCCGCTCTCCTATCCGGGCGGTGCGCGGCGCATCGTGCAGGCGGTCGATGCCGACCTGCTGGCGCGCGCCTGCGCCTGGGCGGCGGTCGCGCCCGAGTGCCGCAACGAGACCTTCAACATCAACAACGGCGAAGCCTTCGAATGGGCCACCGTGTGGCCGGCGATGGCCGACGCCTTCGGCATGGCGGTGGGCGAGCCGAAGCCGATGTCGCTCGCGGTCGAGATGCCGAAGCGCCAGGAGCAATGGAGTCGGATCCACCGGCAGTACGGGCTGAAGTCGCCCGAGTCCCTGCGCGACTTCGTCGGCCTGTCGTTCCAGTACGCCGATCGCAACTTCGCCTATGGCGATGAGCTCGCGGCGCTGCCGACGATGGTGAGCACCATCAAGGCGCGCCAGTGCGGCTTCCAGGACTACGTCGATACCGAGGAGATGTTCGTGCGGCTGATCCGGCGCTTCCAGGAACGGGAGTGGCTGCCGCCGCGCTGATCGCCGTCGGAAATGGGGTCACGTCGGAAATGGGGTCAGACACCATTTGTCGAGACAAATGGTGTCTGACCCCATTTCCGACGGGCGCCTGAGGCGGCGCCCGCCGTACGCTGTCAGCCCTCGGTGCCGGTGGCGGCTGCTGCCTCGGCAGTCGCGGGCCGCAGGCCGAGGCGGCGCGCCGCGCCGACCACCGCGAGGATCGAGGCCGTTACGGTGTTGGCATCGCGCGCCGCGCCGAAGCGGGTGCCGGGCACGCCGGGCGCCGCCGCCTCGACGATTGCCATCGCCTGCGCGTCCGAGCCGCCGCCGATGCTGTGCTCGATGTAGTCGTCGATGCGCAGGCCCGCGCCGAGCGCATTGACCGCGGCATCGATCGGGCCGTTGCCCTGGCCGCGCAGCCGGTGGACGACGCCGTCGACCTCGACCA
This sequence comes from uncultured Burkholderiaceae bacterium, assembly GCA_964476625.1. Lineage (GTDB taxonomy): Bacteria > Pseudomonadota > Gammaproteobacteria > Burkholderiales > Burkholderiaceae_E > JAMLIN01. The sequence goes on from CAYZBJ010000012.1 coordinate 29,575, forward strand.
CCAGTTCGATGCCCTGGGCGCCGTCCGGCGCATCGAAGAGCCGGTGGCGCACATGGCGCATCCCGCCGTCGTCGGCCGACGGCGTGAAGTAGGTGCGCTCGAACATGGTCCAGAGTTCCTTGCTGCTGACCTCGGCCTCGCTCGTGTCGGTGTAGGCCTGCACTACCGCGCTGAACTCGACCTGCATCCGCCGGGGCATGGTCACCCCGTGGTCGCGCTCGAGCAGGAAGGCGATGCCGCCCTTGCCCGACTGGCTGTTGACCCGGACGATGCTGTCGTAGGTCCGGCCGAGGTCCTGCGGATCGATCGGCAGGTAGGGAACCTCCCAGATGCCGTCGGCCGACTGCGCCGCGAAGCCCTTCTTGATCGCATCCTGGTGCGAGCCCGAGAACGCGGTGAAGACGAGGTCGCCGACATACGGGTGCCGCGGGTGGATCGGCATCGCGGTGCAGGCCTCGGCGACGCGGGCGACCCCGGCGATGTCGGAGAAGTCGAGCCCCGGATGCACGCCCTGGGTGTAGAGGTTGAGCGCGAGGGTCACCACGTCGACGTTGCCGCTGCGCTCGCCGTTGCCGAACAGGCAGCCCTCGACCCGCTGGGCGCCGGCCATCACCGCGAGTTCGGCGCTGGCCACGCCGGTGCCGCGGTCGTTGTGCGGATGGACCGACAGCACGACGTGCTCGCGCCGTTCGAGACGGCGGTGCATCCACTCGATCTGGTCGGCGAACACATTGGGGGTCGAGACCTCGACCGTGGTCGGCAGGTTGATGATCACCTGCCGGCCCGGCCCGGCATCCCAGGTCCGGATCGCGGTATTGGAGGCTTCGAGCGCGACCTCGAGTTCGGTCATGCAGAAGACTTCCGGCGAGTACTGGAGCACCCATTCGGTCTGCGGGTGCTGGTCGGTGAGCTTGCGGATCAGGCCGACCTGCTCGCGCACCAAGTCCATGACCTGCGGCACCGTCATGTCGAAGACCACGCGCCGCCAGACCGGCGCGGTCGCATTGTAGAGATGGACGATCGCGCGGCGCGCGCCCGCCACCGAAAGCACCGTCTGCTCGATCAGTTCGGGGCGGGCCTGGGTGATCACCATCGGGGTGACGTCGTCGGGAATCCTGCCGTCATCGACGAGACCGCGGATGAAGTCGAAATCGGTCTGCGATGCGGACGGGAAGCCGACCTCGATCTCCTTGAAGCCGATGCGCACGAGTTCGTCGAACAGGCGCTGCTTGCGGGCCGAGTTCATCGGCTCGAACAGCGCCTGGTTGCCGTCGCGCAGGTCGGTCGACAGCCAGATCGGCGCCTCGGTGATGGTGCGCGACGGCCACTGGCGGTCGGGGAGGTCGATCGTCGGGAACGGTCGATAGCGGGTAGCGGGGTTTGCAAGCATCTTGGTCAACTCGATTCGGTGCGTGGTGCGCGCTCCCGGTGGGGACGCGCCGGATGGGTTCCTTGCGCACGTACTTCCCTGCAGCGCTCCTGGTGGGGAGGCTGTGGCTAGGCCGGGGTCTGGGGAAGTTCAGTGAATCGCGATGACGATGCACGGGCGCGCGTACCGACCCCGGCCGAGCGCTAGGCTCGGACGTAGAAGCAGGGGTAGTCGGCGGATGTGCATACCCCCGACCATACGTCCCGCCCCCGGGGGCTGTCAACCCGGGAGCGGTGGACGGCCCATATACTGTGGCGCCAGCGGTATCGCCCGTCGGATATCCCCTGTCCGCATTCCCGGAGATCTCGCCATGACCGGACTCCTCCCGCTTCCCGCCCTGGCGCGCCCATGAAGACGGCGATCGCCCTGCGGCATCTCGCCTTCGAGGACCTCGGCCTGCTCGCCCCCTGGCTCGAGGCGCGTGGCTACCGCGTGCGCTATCTCGATGTCGGCGTCGATTCGCTGGCGACGCCCGAGCTCGGCCAGGCCGACCTCCTGGTGGTGCTGGGAGGCCCGATCGGCGCCGGGGAAGACCATCTCTATCCGTATCTCGCCGACGAGGCACGGCTGGTCGAGCGGCGGCTCGCCAGTGGCCGGCCGCTGCTGGGGATCTGTCTCGGCGCACAGCTGATGGCCCGCGCGCTCGGGGCGCGGGTGCAGCCGATGGGCTGCCACGAGATCGGCTTCGCGCCGCTCACCTTGACCGCGGCCGGCAGCCGGTCGCCACTGGCCGCAATCGCCGGCCAGCCGGTCCTGCACTGGCATGGCGACCGCTTCGACATTCCGGCCGGGCTCGAGAGCCTCGCGGGCACCGCGGTCTGCCCGAACCAGGCCTTCATGGTCGGGGACCATGCGCTGGCCTGGCAATTCCATCTCGAGGTGGATTGCGCGCGGATCGAGCAATGGCTCATCGGGCATGCGGTCGAACTCGCGCGGGCCGGCGTCGACATTGCCCGTCTGCGCGCGGATGCCCGAAGCCATGGCGCCGGCCTGCGGGCGGCGCTTGCCGGCACCATGGATGCCTGGTTCGCCCGTCCCGGCTTCTCGTGACGGGCCCCGCCCCGAGCCTATGATAGGTAGCGGCGGCAAGGCGTCGCGATGCATCGCTTCGCGGCATCGGCGTGGCCGCCTCGATGACGAATGCCTTCGCAGGAAGGCCGACCGAAAGGAAACGCAATGAAGCTCTATTTCGCCCCCGGAACCTGTTCGATGGCCGCGCACATCGCGATTTGCGAGACCGGCCTGCCGCACGAGCTGGTGCGCGTCAGCACCAAGACCCACCAGACCGCCGATGGCGGCGACTACTACAAGATCAATCCGAAGGGCCAGGTGCCGGTCCTCGAGCTCGACGATGGCAGCCGGCTCACCGAGGGGCCGGTCATCGTCCAGTACCTCGCCGATCGCGCCGGCAACACGGACCTGATGCCGGCGGCGGGCACGATCGAGCGCTACCGCGTGATGGAGTGGCAGAACTACGTGGGCACAGAGATCCACAAGTCCTTCACCCCGATCTTCAACCCGAATTTCGATGCCGCCGCCAAGGAGGCCGCCAGGCAGATCCTGCGTCGCAAGTTCGAGTGGCTCGACGGCCAGCTCGCGGGCCGCAGCTTCCTCACGGGCGAGACCTTCACCGGCGCCGATGCCTACCTGTTCGCGGTCAGCGGCTGGGCCAAGGCGGCCGGGCTCGATATCACCGACCTCGCCAACGTGCAGCGCTTCATCGCGACCGTCGCGCAGCGGCCGTCGGTCAAGCAGGCCCTCGAGGACGAGGGCAAGACCGCGAAAGGAGCCTGAGCCGCCATGACACCCACCGAGAAACTGCGGGCCCTGCTGGCGATCGAGCATCCGGTGCTGCTCGCGCCGATGGCCGGCATCAGCGGCGGCGAACTCGCGGCGGCGGTCAGCCGGGCCGGCGGGCTCGGCCTGATCGGCGGCGGCTATGGCGACGCCGCCTGGCTCGACGAGCAGCTGCGCATCGCCGGCGCCGCCCGTTACGGTGTCGGTTTCATCACCTGGTCGCTCGAGCGCCAGCCGGCGCTGCTCGATCGGGTTCTCGACCATGGCGTCCCGGCCGTCATCCTGTCGTTCGGCGGCATCGATCGTTTCGCGCCGAAGGTCCATGATGCCGGCGCCGTGCTGCTCGCGCAGGTCCAGACGGTGGCGCAGGCGCGCATCGCGGCCACCGCCGGCGCCGATGTCATCGTGGCCCAGGGCGGGGAGGCCGGCGGCCACGGCGGCATGCGCGGCACGATGGCGCTGGTGCCCGCGGTGGTCGATGCGGTCGGGGACGTGCCGGTGGTCGCCGCCGGCGGCGTCGCCGATGGCCGGGGCGCGGCTGCGGCCCGGATGCTGGGTGCGGCCGGGGTGATGTGCGGTACCGTCTTCTATGCCTCGACCGAGTCGCTCGCCCCGGTTGGCGCCAAGCAGCGCCTGGTCGAAGCGGGCGGCGACGAGACCGCCAAGAGCGAGGTGTTCGACCTGGTACGCGGGCGGGACTGGCCGCCCGGGCCATGGCAGCTGCGCACCCTGTCGAACCGCTTCAGCGAGCGGTGGCGCGGCGATGTCGACGGGCTGCGGGCATCGCTCGCCGACCGGCAGCGCGACTACGCCAGCGCCCAGGAGGCGGGCGACTTCGATACCGCGGCGGTGATCGCCGGCGAGGCGGCCGACCTGGTGCGCAGCGTTGCACCGGCCGGGGCCATCGTGAAGTCGATCGTCGACGCTTGCGACCGTTTGCTGGCGAGCGGGCACTGATCTTGCGCGCTGGTCGGACTCGTGCGTGTGCGCCCTGCGTGCATGATGCGAGAATCGGCCAGGGAGGAGCTCGATGCTCGATGGTCTGCGCAGGATAGTTCTCAGCCCGCCGGTGCGCATCGTCGCGGCGGTCGTGGTGGTATGGCTGCTGTTCGCCTGGTTCGCGGTCGGTCCGATCCTCAAGTGGGCAGCGCCGAAGTACATCGCCGCGCATGGCGAACGGGTGCTGACGATCGAGCGGGCGCACTTCAATCCGTTCCGGCTCGCGCTCGAGATCGAGGGCGCCCGGCTCACCGAGCCCGACGGCGCACCGCTGTTGGCGTTCGAGCGCTTCCTCGCCGACTTCGAGCTTGCCAGTCTCGTGCGAGGCGCCTGGACCTTCCGCGAGATCGTCCTCGATGCGCCCTCGACCCTGGTGGCCCTGCGCGCCGATGGCTCGCTCAACTGGCTCGATTTCATCGCCGGCTTCGCCAGCGACGAACCGGCGCCCGAGCGCGATCCCGGCCCGCCGCGACTGCTCGTCGATCGGCTGGCAGTGACCCGCGGAACGGCGGACTTCTCGGACCGCAAGTTCGTCGACGACTTCGAAACCCGGATCGAGCCGATCGACTTCGAGGTCCGGGAGCTCTCGACCCTGCCCGACGAGCAGGGCCGGCACAGCCTGCAGTTGCGCACCGAGATCGGGGCCCAGCTGCAATGGCAGGGTAGCCTCGGCCTCAACCCCTTGCTCGCGACCGGTGACGTGGTGCTCTCGGACCTGGTGTTCGAGCGGATCTGGCCTTATCTCGAACCCCGCCTCGCGATGGCGCCGCCCAAGGGCAGCGGCGAGATCCGCTTCGCCTATCGCCTCGGCTACGAGAACAGCGGAATGTCGATGGTGGTCGATCGCATTGCGGCGACGATCACGGAACTCGGCATCGCCGGCAACGATGCGGCCGAGCCGGGGATCCGCCTCGATTCGATCGCGCTGGCGGGTGGGCACTTCGACCTGCAGGCCCGCAGTGCAAGCGTCGAGTCGCTCGATATCAGCGGCGGGCGCATCGCGGCCAGGCGCGGGGCCGATGGCGCCATCGACATCGCATCCTGGTTCGCGCCGCCGGCCGACGCGGCGCCTGCTGCATCGGAGGCACCAGCATCGGAGGCACCAGCGGCACAGGCATCGGCAGCCGGGACGAGCACGGGCGACACGCCGCCCGCGCCCGCCACGCCCGCGGTATCCGAAGCGACCCCGGCCACGCCACCGGCAGGCGCGCCCATGGCCGACGAGACCTGGCGCTTCGGCATCGGCCGGGTCGGCATCGACGGCATCGCGGTGCACTACCTCGACGAGGGCTTCGCGCGGCCGCTGACGGCCGACATCGGCAAGCTGAAGCTGGGCTTCAAGGTCGATGGCGAAGCCGGCGGGCAGGCGCCGCAGGTGGAGGTCCGGGAGTTCGGTGTCGAACTCGCCGATATCTCGCTGGTGGCCGACGGCATCGAGGAGCCGATACTCGGCCTGGCCGGGGCGAACCTCGAGTCGGGCGGGCTCGATCTCGCGCAGCGCGCGGTGACGATCGGCAACATCCGCCTCCAGGGCGCGAAGCTGGCGGCTGCGCGCGATGCCGATGGCGCGATCGCGGTGCTCGATGCCTTCGCCCCGGCTGCCTCGGCCGCTGGCGGGAAGCCCGCCGCCGCGTCCAACGGTGCGAAACCGGCGGTGGCCGCGAAGAAGGCCGACGAGCCAGCTCCAGTGGCTGCGTCCGGCGACGACGCCTGGCGATACCAGGTCGGCGAGGTCACGCTCGACGGCGGACAGGTCGACCTGCTTGATGCGTCGGTCAAGCCGGCGGCCGCCCTTGGCCTGCAGGACATCCACGTCGCGGTGCGCGACATCAGCGAGGACCTCGGGAAGAAGTGGCCGGTCGAAGCGAGCTTCGCGGTCCGCGACGGAGGCAAGTTCACGGCGAAAGGCGCCATCGTCGCCGGTGCGCCGTCGGGTGAGCTCGAGCTGCGGCTCTCGGGGCTCGGGCTCGGGATCGCCCAACCCTACCTGAGCGAGTTCGCACGCCTGCGCATCGCCGGCGGCAGCCTCGCGAGCGCGGGGCGGCTGCGCTTTGGCGATGGCAAGTTCCGCTACGACGGCAGTGTCGACATCGGCGACCTCGACCTGCACGAACTCGACACGAAGGCGACCTTGCTCGGCTGGAAGTCGCTGTCGACCAGGAAGCTCTCGGTGCGGGAGGACCGGGTCGAGATCGGCGAGTTGCTGCTCGACAGCCTGCGCTCGAAGCTGATCATCTTCGAGGACCGCAGCGTCAATGTCGCCAGGGTGATCGGCCCGGCCGAGCCGGCCGGGCAGGGGCAAGCCGCGGCGGCAGCCAGGGAAGCGAAGGAAGGCGGGAAAAATGCGCAGGCGGCTGCCGGCAAGCCGGCGTTCAGGGTCGGCATCGAGCGCCTGCGCCTGGTCAATGGCGACGTCGACTTCGCCGACCTGTCGCTGGCGCTGCCTTTCGGCACCCGGATCCATGAACTGAAAGGCGAGCTTGCCGGGCTGTCGAACGACCCCGACAGCGCGTCGACGATCGCGCTCGACGGCAAGGTCGACGAGTACGGCTCGGCGAAGGTCGGCGGCGAGATCAACCTCTTCGCGCCGGCCGAGCATACCGATGCGAAGGTCGAATTCCGCAACGTCGAGATGACCAACCTGACACCGTACTCGGCGACCTTCGCCGGGCGGCGCATCGCCTCGGGCAAGCTCTCGCTCGATCTCGAGTACAAGATCGCGGAGAAGCAGTTGCAGGGCGACAACCGGATCCTCATGGAGCAGCTCACCCTGGGCGAGAAGGTCGAATCGGAAGATGCGCCGGACCTGCCGCTCGATCTTGCCCTCGCGATCCTCAAGGACAGCCAGGGGCGCATCGACCTCGGCCTGCCGGTATCGGGTTCGCTCGAGGATCCGCAATTCAGCTTCGGCGGCCTGATCGGCAAGGCCTTGCTCGGCCTCGTCACGAAGATCGTGACGGCGCCGTTCCGGGCGCTCGGTGCCCTGTTCGGCGGCGGCGAGGATGTCGACATGTCGCAGATCGCCTTCGATGCCGGCAGCGCGGAGTTATCCGGGCGCGAGCGTGAGAAACTCGCCCGGCTCGCCGAGGCCCTTGGCAAGCGACCCAACCTCGCGCTCGAGATCGAACCGGGCGTCAACCCAGAGGTCGATGGCAGGGCGCTGCGCGACGTCCAGCTGCGGCGCGAGATCGCTGGCCGCCTCGGGCGCAGCATCAAGGCTGGCGACGACCCCGGCCCGCTCGCGATGGGCGATGGCGCGACCCGCTCGGCGCTCGACGGGCTCTTCATCGAGCGCTTCAACGCCCATGAACTCAAGCAGCTCCGGCAAGCGGCGCCGGAAGCCGCTGGCGGTGATGCCGCCGGAGGCGAGGGCGACGAGGCCAGGGATAGCGCCCCCGCCGCTGGCGCAAGCGCCACGGGCGACGACGCAGCGAAACCGAAGCCGGCCGGCGAGAACAATGCCTACCGCAAGATCTTCGAGCGCCTGCGCGATGCCGAGACCCTCGACGAGGCCGCCATGGCCGCGCTCGGCAAGCAGCGTGGCGAGGCGATTCGCGCCGAGCTCGAGGCCAAGGGGCTGGCTGCCGGTCGCATGAAGATCGCAGCGCCCGCCGATCGCGAAGCGAAGGACGGCGCCGTCCTGGTCGGGCTCGGGCTCGATGCGCAAGGATCGGCCGGCGGTGCGCCTGCCGCCTCGTCCGACGCTGCGCCGGCCGGCCGCCACTGAGTCCAGCCCTGCGGCTGGCGCATGCGAGGCTGGCGGAGATCTCATGCCGCGCCGCGCGGGCGCTGTACACAATGGGTCTCCGACAAGGAGGCGTCTCATGCAATACCGTTTCGATGTGCACGAAGAGTGCGTGCGCCTGCGCCTGAGACCGGGCGCGATGATCCGCTGTGTCGGCGGCCGATTGTGGATCACCTTCGAAGCGCGGCGGACCGGGGCGCCGAGTCCGGACCTGCATCTCGCCGCCGGCCAGGGCCTGCGGGTCGAAGTCGACGCCGCGTGGTTCGTCACCAGCCTCGACAAGGGGGTCGTGGGCCGCTGCGTGGTCGACCTGTCGCGCGAGCGGGCCGGGTGGATTCAGCTCGCGCTGCGACGGCTTTGCGCGCCGGCTTCGTTCCTGATCCAGGATGCGACGGCGAGCACCTCGTCGCGGGGATGCTCGTCGGCCTGGATCAGCCAGTACCGGTTCGGGCTCGGCACGGTCGTTTGCGCAGGCAACCGCGCAAGCTGACCCTGGTCGAGCAGCGACTGGACCAGCTCGATCCGACCGAGCGCGAGGCCCTGGCCGGCAAGCGCGGCATGGACGATCTGGTCGTACTGGTTGAAGCGCAGGATGCCGCGCCGGGTGGCCAGCTGCCAACTCTCGTCGTCGAGCCAGGCCCGCCACTGCAGCCAGGGCCGGGGATGGTCCAGTTCCAGTTCGATGAGCGGCAGCCGGTTGAGCGTTTCGCGTGCCCGAGCCAGGTCGGCGCGCAGCGAGGGATGCGCGATCGGTGCGACCGTCTCGCAGAACAGCAGCATCGCATCGGGTGGCGCCATTGCATCCCGGCAATAGCGGATCGCGAGATCGATGCCGTCGCCCGGCAACTCGGCGATCGCGTTGCTCGCCGACAGGCGCACGTCGATTCCCGGATGCAGCGACTTGAGTTGGCCGAGGCGCGGCAGCAGCCACAGGCCGGTGACCCCGATGCTGGCCGATACGGTGACCGGGCGCGGATTGCCCGCGCCGCGCACCTCGGCGACGGCGTCCTGCAGGCGGCGCAGGGCCGCATCGGCGACATGGAACAGTTGCTCCCCCTCGGCCGTGAAGGCGATGCCCCGATGCCGGCGAACCAGCAGGGCGACGCCGAGCCGCTCCTCGAGCGAGCGCACCTGCCGGCTGACCGCCGACTGGCTCAGGCAGAGGTCGTCGGCAGCGGCGGTGATGCTCATGCGGCGCCCGACGGCGACGAAACCCCGCAGCAGGTCGAGCGGGGGCAGTCGGGTCAACGAAGTCAGGGCAGGCATGGTCGACATCCGTGGGATTCTGGCGGCTCAATTGCGCCAGCCGTGGAAGCGCGATGCAAGCGAAATCGACGCACCGGCGACATGCGCGTCGTGCATGCAAGGACGACACGAAGATGATTCGGTCCCGGCCGGCGCACGGGTGTATCGTCGGCGCTGGCGGTGGTCGCCCGCGGATCGCGGCGCCCGCCATCTTCCAGGGCCATCGAGGACCGATGATGACTGCCACCACTGCGAGCCAGGCCGAGCGTGCGGCCGCCTTCGTCGCCCTGCACGAGGCCCCCCGGGGATTCGTCATTCCCAATCCCTGGGATGCCGGTTCGGCGCGCCTGCTGCATGCGCTGGGCTTTGCCGCGCTGGCCAGTACCAGTGCCGGCTTCGCGTTCTCGCATGCGCGGCCTGACTACGGCATCCGCCGCGAGGACCTGATGGCCCACCTGGCCGAGATCGCCGCGGCCACGCCGCTGCCGCTCAACGCCGACCTCGAGAACGGCTTCGGCGACGAGCCCGCCGAATGCGCCAGGACGATCGAGCTTGCCGCTGCCGTCGGCGTCGTCGGCGGCTCGATCGAGGATTCCACCGGCCGGCCCGACGCGCCGATCCATCCGCGCGAACTCGCCGTCGAACGGGTTCGCGCCGCGGCCGAAGCGGCGCATTCGCAGTCGACGCCCTTCCTGCTCACCGCCCGTTGCGAGAACTACTTCGTCGGCCGGCCCGACCTGGCCGATACGATCGCCCGCCTGCAGGCCTACCAGGAAGCCGGCGCCGACGTGCTCTATGCGCCGGCGCTGGCCAGTCGCGAGGACATCGCCACCGTGCTGCGCGAGATCGACCGGCCGCTCAATGTCCTGTTCGGGGTGGCGGGCATGGTCATGGGCATCGACGACCTGCTCGCCCTGGGGGTCCAGCGCATCAGCACCGGTGGTACGCTTGCGCGGGCCGCGATCGGTGGGATGCTGCGCGCTGCGATCGCCTTGCGCGACGGGGGCCGGGTCGACTATGCCGCCGGCGCGACGCCGGGCGCGTTGCTCAACAAGCTGTTCTCCGATCCGCAGGCGCGTCTCGAACTCGATTGAGCGCAGTCCACTCCCGTCCTCGCATCGCCGGTGAGGGACCGGGGGAAATCCTCGTGCGCGGCGCCATGCAACGAACAACGAGTCTTCCATGAACGAACTGATCTCCGCGACGCAAGGCGTTTCGCTCGGCCTGGTCGCGCTGGTTTTCCTGCTCGCCGGCTTCGTCAAGGGCGTCGTCGGGCTCGGCCTGCCGACGGTGGCGATCGCGGTGCTCGCGCAACTGATGCCGCCGGCCGCCGCTGCCGGCCTGTTGATCGTGCCGTCCCTGCTCACCAACGTCTGGCAGACCCGACCCTTCGCCAGGCTCGGCATCCTGCTTCGGCGGCTCGCGCCGATGCAGCTGGCCGTCTTCGTCGGCACCCTCGCCACCGCCTGGTTGCTCGGTGCACCGGCCGGCAGCTGGGCCCGCGTCGGCCTCGGCGTGGCGCTGCTCGCCTATGCGGGCTGGGGCCTGGCCGGCGCCCGCTTCGCGGTCGCGCCGGGTACGGAGCGCTGGCTCGGCCCCGTGGTCGGCCTGCTCACCGGGGTGATCACCGCGGCAACGGGGGTATTCGTGGTGCCGGCGGTTCCCTACCTGCAGTCGCTCGGGCTGCAGCGCGCCGACCTGGTCCAGGCGATGGGCATCTCGTTCACCGTCTCGACTGTCGCGCTCGGCATCGGCCTGGGCTGGAACGGGGCGTTCCCGCGCGAGGTCGTCGTCGCGTCGACCCTGATGCTGCTGCCGGCGATCGCTGGCATGTGGATCGGCCAGAAGCTCGGCGAGCGGATGTCGCCCGAGCTGTTTCGCAAGGTGCTGCTCTGGAGCCTCGTCGTGCTGGGCGGCCAGATGGTGCTGCGCGGCCTCTGAAACGAAGCGACCCCTGTCTTCGCCGCCCCAAGGGGCGATCAGTGGCTGCGGGCGACCTGGGCGCCACCGGTACGGCCTCGCGTTTTACGAGCAGAAGCTCACCAGGGCGAGCATCACGGCCTCGAGGTCGGGGTCGAACCAGCAGGCGAGGACCACGGTCGCCGCGATGCCAAGTGCGACCAGGGGCGCCAGCAGGGCCAGTAGCCCGGGGGCGGCATGGCTGCTCATGCGCCGGCACCGAGCGGCGCGGGCCGGCTGATCTCGCGATCATCGATCGGCCAGTGCAGCGCGGCGGCAATCACCCCGACGGCGACCGCGATGAACCACACCGGGTCGTAGCTGCCGCTCGCCTCGTAGACGAGCGCGCCGAACCAGACACCGAGGAAGGAGCCGATCTGGTGGCCGAGGAACACGAAGCCGAACAGGGTGGTGACGTAACGGACCCCGAAGACTTGCGAGACCAGGCCGTTGGTGAGCGGTGCGGTGCCGAGCCAGCCCAGGCCCATGACCGCGGCGAACAGGTACAGGCCGGTGCTCGAGGCGGGCAGGGTCACGAAAAGGGCGATCGCCAGCGCCCGGCCGAGGTAGATGCCCGCGAGCAGCTTCTTGCGCCGGTAGTGGCTGCCGAGAACACCGCAGGCATAGGTGCCCACGACATTGGCCAGCGCGATGATCGCCAGCGCGACGACGCCGTCGGCCGGGCGCATGCCCCGGTCGAGCAGGTAGGCGGGCAGGTGGGTCGCGATGAACGCGAGCTGGAAGCCGCAGGCGACGAAGCCGAGGTTGAGCAGCCAGAAACCGCGATGGCCGAACGCTTCGCCGAGTGCCTCGGCAAGCTTCATGGAGCCGCCAGCCTGCGCTTCGGAAGACTGGTGATCGGCCAGCGGCCGGGCCAGCGGCAGCAGCATCGCCATGCCGATGGCAAGGGCCACGAGCGCGCCGCTCCAGCCGAGGCCGTCGATCAGGCCCTGCGCGCCCGGCACCATCGCGAACTGGCCGAGGCCGCCGATCGCGCCGGCCAGGCCGAGCGCCCAGCCGCGGCGTTCGGCGACCACGAGGCGGCTGAGCGCGCCGTAGATCGCGCCGAAGGAGGTACCCGACAGGCCGACGCCGATGCAGGCGCCGGCGCCCCACAGGAAGGCGGCCGGCGTCGTGGCCAGCGCCATCAGCACGAGGCCGAGCGCATAGAAGACCAGGCCGGCGACGATCACCTTCGCCGATCCGAAACGGTCGGCGACCATGCCGGCGAAGGGCTGCGCGAGGCCCCAGACCAGGTTCTGCAGCGCCATCGCGAAGCCGAAGGTCTCGCGCGACCAGCCATGGTCGAGGCTCACGGGCAGCAGGAACAGGCCCTGCACATGGCGCACTCCGAGCGCCATGCCCATCACGATGCCGCCGGCCAGCACCAGGATCCAGGCGCTGCGATGCCGGCGGGCGAGGGACGGCGCCCCGCCCGGGGGTTCGATGCTGGCCATGGCCGTACTCCGCTTGCGTCAGCGCCGGTGGCGGACCGCGTGCTCGAGCGCATCCTCGAGCCGGTCGTTGCCCCAGAACATCTCGTCGCCGACGAAGAAGGTCGGCGCGCCGAACAGGCCGCGTCGGTGCGCCCGCTCGGTCTGCTCGCGCAAGGCGAGCTTGTTGGCGTCCGAGAGCGCCTGCGCGAGGATCGCCGCGACGGGCAACCCGAGCCGGCCGAGCGCTCCGCTGATTGCGTCGACCGAATCGATCTCGAGATCGCGGGCGAAGTTCATCCGCATCACCTCGTGGCAGAAGCCGCCGATCCACGGTTCCTCGCTGCCGGCGATCGCGACCCGCAGCGGGAGGAGCGATGCCCGCGGGAAGACGCTCGGGCGGACCAGGTCGAGTCCGTACTTCAGGCACTGGCGCTCGATGTCGCGCCAGGCATACTCGCCCTTGAGCTTCTGGTCGACGAAGGGCGAGGCCTGCCAGCCGATGGCCCGGAAAATAGGTCCCAGCAGCACCGGTCTCCAGTGGATGGCTACCCCGCGGGCGACTGCGGCGTCCTCGATGCGCATCACGGCGAGATAGCTGTAGTGGCTCGCGAAGTCGAACCAGATCTCGATCGATGCGGCGTCCTGCGTACGCTCGATCATGCTTGCTCCATCGAGGCATTCATTCGTAGACCACCAGGACACGCGCCTCGATGCTCTCGCGCAGTGGCGTCTCGGGCGGGACCGGCAGGTCGAAGGCGGCATGCGGGGTGAAGCGCGCGATGCCATCGGTGCGCGAATCGTACTGCTTGAAGACCAGCGCTTCGTCCGGCGCCAGCGCCGATGCGAAGGACCAGCGGTGCTGCGGCGAATGGCGCAGCAGGTAGATCTCGCCGGTGCGGTTCGCGTAGCGCACTTCGCCGGCGACGAGGTCGGCCGCGGTGACGCTGGCGGCATCGCATAGCGCAAGGGGTGTATCGAGCACCGGGTGCCGGGTCGGGCGCCAGATGTTCACGATCGCATGGCGGCGCACCGCGAGCAGTTCGTCGGGATCGGTGACGACGAGCGCGAGCCGACGCTGCCCCGATGCCTCGGTGTAGTCATTGTGGACCCGGCCGTTGGCGGCCACCGGGCCGCCGCCGCTGCGGCGCCCGAAACCGAGCTCGGGCCGATCCGGTTCGCGGCGGCGGACCAGGTGGTCGAACACATGCGCCCGGCTCCCGCCGGTTGCCGCCCGCGCGATCTCCGCGATCTCGGGGTAGTAGGTTGCGCGCACCGCGTCGTCGTCGAGGAAGTCCCGCATCGAGGACGGCGCATGCCAGAGCTCGAAGCCCTCGCGATCGATGTGCGGTCGCGTCGCGCGCCGACGGATGTCCTCGATCCGCACCGGATGCGCATCATGGACGCTGTTCTCCCAGGGCACGCCGGGGGCCGGCTCGCAGGCGTAGCTGATCGGCCGGACCGATGTGGGATGCAGGTAGCTCAGCCAGCCGAGCACGGAGCCGCTGTCGCTGGGCAGCGGGGTGTGGATGCCGTGGAAGCGATGGTGAGGACCGAGTGCAAGGGTCATCCGGGTTCTCCTGCCGGCCATGGCCCGGCCGTCGACGAGGCTCCATTGGACCGCTCCCGGGCGAGGCCGCTCAAACGATATCTGCGCGTCGAATCGATGCGCGCCGGGAATGCGAGCGGCGGGCGATGGCAGGGGAGACGCCGTCGGCGGCGGGGCGGGGTGGACGGAGGCTGCCCCGGCGATCAGGGCCGGGCCCGGGGTCAGCCTGCCGCTTGCGCAACCGCCCGGGCCGGTATCGGCCCGGAGAGCGCCATTGCGCCGGCGCCGGCGATCGCCAGCGCGCCGGCGGCGACGAAGGCGCCGAGATAACTCTGCTGCGCGGACTGGAGCACACCCATGATGCTGGGCCCGAACAGGACACCGAAGGTGGTGACCACTCGCGTCAGGCCGTAGAGCCGCGCATAGGCTGGTGTGCCGAAGGCTTCGGCGACCAGCAGCGACTGGAGGGTGACGAAGTTGCCGATGGTTGCGCCGAACAGCACGATGCCGGCGAACAGGGCGGCATCGCTGTCGGCCATGCCGATGCCGGCGAGCGCGATCCCCTGGGTCACGAGCAGCAGCATCACGAAGGCGTGGTTCGACATGCGCGCGAGCAGCCAGATCGCCACGAAGCGGGCGGCCACGCTGGCACCGGCCATCACGGCGATCGCCGCGCCGGCGCGCGCCGCATCGGGCTCGCGCAGCATGACCAGGTTGAACAGATGGGTCTGGCCGCCGACGGTGGCGGCCATCCCGAGCAGGAAGGCCGCGCACGCCGCCCAGTAGTAGCGGCTGCGCAATGCGGCGGCGAACACCGCATCGCCGTCGATAGGCGATGCCGGCTTCGGTGCGACGTCGCCGCCGCCGACCGGGGCCATGCCGATGTCGGCCGGCCAGGAACGCAGGACCAGCCAGGTCAGCGGGAGGATGCCGAGCGCCATGAGGGCGGCCAGCCAGGGGCTCGCGCCGTCGAAGCCGAGCGCTGCGATCAGCATGGCCACCGGTGGCGTGAGCACGATCGCACCGACCGAATTTCCGGTCGAGGCGATCGTCATCGCGGTGCTGCGCCCGGTGAGGAACCAGCGCGCTACCAGCGTCGTGCCGGGCAGGAGCGCCGCGCCGCCGAAGCCGATGCCGAGCACGATATGGAAGGCGAACAGGCGCGTCAGGGTGTCGATCCAGGGCACGGCGAGCAGGGCGGCCACCATGAGGGCCGTACCGCCGCTCATCACGACGCGCACATCGTGGCGGTCGACCAGTCGGCCGACGGCGAAGGAGACCAGACCCGCCGAAGCCATGAAGGTGCTCGACGCGAACGAAGCTTCCTCGATGCTGAAGCGGCCGCTGGCAACGAAGGCGTGGAGGTAGACCGACAGGCAGTAGATCGTCAGGCCCGAGGCGACGGTGAAGATGACGAAGACCGCCGCGACGATGGCCCAGGGACGGGAGACAGGCGCGCGCATCGCGACGAGGATGCCACATGCGGCAGCCTGGCGCCGGACGCCGCCGGTCGCGCGCCAGGCTGGTCGCGCAATCACCCGGCCGTTACGCGGGTCCGGCCACCGCGGCTATCATCGGCCGGACCCGACCGCACAGATCGCACGACTGGAGACAAACCGATGGGACCGTTGATCCGCTACCAGAACCCCGCCTCGCTCGCTACGCCGAGCGGCTTTTCCCATGTCACCGATGCGCCGGGCGACCGGCTGGTCTTCGTTTCCGGCCAGGTCGCCTACGATGCGCAGGGCCGCACCGTCGGCGTCGGCGACATGGCCGCCCAGACCCGGCAGGTCCTGCACAATCTCGGGCAGGCGCTGGAGGCCGCCGACTCCGACTTCGCGCATGTCCTCAAGTTCACCTTCTTCGTGCGCAACATGAACGCCGATGCGATCGCGCAGATCCGCGAGGTGCGCAAGGAGTTCCTCGACGAGCGCCGCCTGCCGGCGAGCACGATGGTCGGCGTCGCGGCGCTCGCCAAGGACGATCTCCTGCTCGAGGTCGAGGCCTACGCGATCCGCCGGGGCGCCGATTCCTGATCCCATCGGATCACTGGACCATCGGCCCACCAGGTGATCGGTTCAGGCGGCCGGCGCGGGCGTTTCGGCAGCGCGGCGCCGGGCGCGCAATCCGAAGGCGAGGACTGCGGCAGCCATCGCGGTGGTGATCACCAGGCCGAGCGCGCCGACCGGCGCCATCGGCAGGGCCCCGGCGATCCCGGCGCCTGCGCCGGCCATCGCCATCTGCAGGAAGCCGAGCAGCGACGAGGCCTGCCCGGCCCGGCTGCCCACGGGGCCCAGGGCCACCGCGGTGCCGACCGGGTTGGCCACGCCCATGCCGAGCAGGAAGAGGCACAAGGCGGCGGTATAGCCGGCGAGCGTCGCCATGCCGAGCGCTTCGAGTCCGAGCATGGCGATGCCGCCCGCCAGCCCGGTCGCCAGGCCACCCTGGAGAGTTCGTTCGGCACCGAAGTGCGCCGCGAGCCGCGGCGCGGCCGCGCCGGCGGCGAACACCACGATGACCGTGCCGGCGAAGAACCAGCCGAACTGCTGCGGATCGAGGCCGTGCTCGATCATCAGGATCCGCGGTGAAGCGGCGAAGACCGCGTACAGCGAACCGAGCGTGAGCGCGATGGCGAGCGCGGGCAGGATGAAAGCCCGCTCGAACGACAGGCTGCGATAGTCGCGCGCGATGGCGAGCGGCGACAGGGCGCGTCGCTGCGACGGCGGCAGCGTCTCGCCGACTCGCAGGGCGAAGCCGAGCGCGGCCAGTGCGGTGGCGATAGCAACGGCAACGAAGATCGAGCGCCAGCCCAGCGTGGTCTCGAGCACGCCGCCCAGCAGGGGCGAGAAGCCGGGCGCGGCGGCCATGACCACCATCACCAGCGACATCACCCGGGTCAGCGCCTCGCCGTCGAAGCGATCGCGGGCGATCGCCCGGGCAAGCACCGATGTGGCGGCCGCACCGATCGACTGCACCACGCGGCCGGCGAGCAGATCGGGGAAGCTCGGCGCAATCGCGCAGATGATCGAGCCGGCGATGACCAGCGCCATCCCGGCCATCGCCACCGGCTGGCGGCCGTAGCGATCCGACAGTGGACCGACGAAGAGCTGGGCGATCGCGAAGCCGAAGAAGAAGACGGTGAAGGTCGCGCCCATCGCTTCGACCGGCATGTCGAGGCTGCGGGCGATGCCGGGGAAGGCCGGCAGCATGATGTTGGTCGACAGGGTGGCGAGGGCGGCCAGGGCCGCGAGCACCAGCATCAGGGACAGGGCCGGCCGGGAGTTGCCAGGGTTCGTCATGCGGGTTCCATCGTTATATGATGAGTGTCATCATTGTTTATAAATGTCGATCGACATGAATAATCTGTCAAGAGGCTGGTGTCGGAGGCGCACGACATGAAGGTGAGCAAGGCACAGGCGCAGGCGAACCGGCAGCGGATCATCGAGGTGGCCGCCGAGCTGTTCCGGGAACGAGGCTTCGACGGCATCGGGGTCAATGACCTGATGCAGGCCGCCGGCCTGACCCGCGGCGGCTTCTACGGCCACTTCGAATCGAAGGAGGACCTGGCGCGGCAGGCGAGCGAGGCGGCGCTCGCCGCCAATGCGGCGCACTGGTCGCGCGTCGTCGAGCGGGCGGAGAACCCCCTGGCCGAGCTGGTCGCCTCCTACCTGTCGGATCGCCATCGCGATGCGCCCGGGCAGGGCTGTGCCCTGTCGGCGCTCGGCCCCGACGTGGCGCGCCATGGCGACGCCCTGCGCGGCATCTTCAGCGCCGGTATCGAGCGCATCGCCGGCATCGTGGCGTCGCAGTTGCCCGCGGGTGCGGGCGCCGGCGAGCAGCGCGAACGGGCGCTGGCGATGCTGGCGACCCTGATCGGCGCACTGGTGCTGTCGCGGGTGGCCGAAGACGAGGACCTGTCACGGGAGATCCGGGCGGCGGCGAGCGCCGCCATCCTCGACGACGGGCGCGCCTGACCCGGCGCGGTCCTCGCTGGTCGGCCGATGCCGGCGCCGGCGCCGGCGGCCGATGCGCTCAGGCGCCGCGCCAGACCGGCTTGCGTTTCTCGACGAAGGCCTTCAGGCCTTCCTTGCGGTCTTCCGATTCCAGTGCCGCCTGGGCGATCGGCATCTGCTTCTCCCAGCCTTCGGCGTCCGTCCAGGAACCGCTCTCGGACATGATGCGCTTGCTTGCGGCGAGCGCGGTCGGCCCGTTGGCGAGCAGCGATTCCGCCAGCTCGACTGCCGTGGCGAGCGCCTGGCCGGGCTCGACGACCCGGTTGACCAGGCCCCAGCGTTCGAAGAACTCGGCATTCTTCAGCGCGCCGGACAGGGCGAGCTCCATCGCGATGTGGTACGGGATGCGGCGCGGCAGTCGGAACAGGCCGCCGCCGATCGCCACCACGTTGTGCCGGACTTCGGGCAGGCCCATCCGGGCGTTGCGTGCAGCGACGATCAGGTCGCACGACAGGCAGAGCTCGAGCCCGCCGCCGACGGCGACGCCTTCGACGGCTGCGATCAGCGGCTTGCGCGGCGGTTGCTTGAACACGCCGAAGCCACCGCGCGGCGGGCGCACCCGGGCATCGCCGCGAGCGAGCGCCTTCAGGTCGGCACCCGCCGAGAAATCGCCGCCGGCGCCGGTGATGATGCCGACGAAGAGATCCTGCTCGTCGTCGAGCCGGTCCATGGCCGCGTTCATCTCGGCCGCCGTCTGTGAATCACAGGCGTTCTTCACCTCGGGCCGGTTCAGCGTAACGATCAGTACATGGCCGCGCTTCTCGGTCACTACGCGAGGGGGGGTCTGTTCGCTCATGGTGCTTCCTGGTTTCCTGGAGTGCGAAGGTGAAGCCGCCGTCGGCCGGACAGACCTGCCCGGTGATCCGGTCGCTCACGTTCGATGGCGGGAATGATGCCATGGCGTCGGTGTCGTCACGGCAGGGCGCGGCCTCGAGCAGCAAGCCCCGACCTGCTCCACAATTGGCGATGCCTTCGCCGACCCCGACCATGCCGGACACCGCCAGCGCGCCGGTGCCCGTGCTCGCCATCATCGCGCTCTCGCTCGCGGCGCTCGCCAGCGGCGCCTCGCTGCGGGTGACCGACGCGATGCTGCCGCGCCTTGCCACCGAGTTCTCGATCACGCTCGGCGAGGCCTCGCAGGTGGTCACCGTCTTCGCCATTGCCTACGGCTTCGCCCAGCTGCTGTTCGGGCCACTCGGCGATCGCTTCGGCAAGTACCGGGTCATCGCCGCGGCCTGCGCGGCCTCGGCGCTGACGTCCGTGCTCTGCGGACTCGCATCCGGCCAAGCGAGCCTGCTCGCCGCCCGCCTCGTCGCCGGCGTGACCGCCGCCGCGGTGATCCCGCTGGCGATGGCCTGGATCGGCGACGTGGTGCCCTACGAACAGCGCCAGCCGGTGCTCGCGCGCTTCCTGATCGGGCAGATCAGCGGCTTCGCGCTCGGCAGCTGGGCCGGTGGGTTCGCCGCCGACCATCTCGCCTGGCGCACCCCCTTCTTCGTGCTCGGCGGCTTCTTCCTGCTGATGGCGCTGGTGCTCGGCCACGTCCAGCGCCGGCTGCCGGCGGCGGCCCTGCAACGCGCCCCGCGCGACTCGAAGCGGCCATCGACCGTCAGCGAGTTCAAGGCGGTGCTGGCCTCGCCCTGGGGGCGCATCGTGTTGCTGGCGGTCTTCCTCGAGGGGGGCAGCCTGTACGGCGTGCTGCCCTTCGTCGCCACGCACCTGCACGAGCGCTTCGGCCTGTCGCTGTCGAACGCCGGCGCCCTGGTGATGGTGTTCGCCGCCGGTGGCCTCGTGTTCGCGCTGGGAGCCAAGCGACTGGTGCAGCACATGCGCGAGCCGGTGCTGATTCGCAGCGGGGCGATCCTGATGACCACCACCCTGCTGCTGACGGCGTTCGCGCCCGCCTGGTGGTTGGCTCTGCCGGCCTGCCTGGTGATGGGCTTCGGCTACTACATGATGCACAACACCTTGCAGGTGCAGGCGACCCAGATGGCGCCCGAGCGCCGTGGCGCCGCGGTGGCGGCCTTCGCCGGCGCGTTCTTCCTCGGCCAGTCGGTCGGGGTGGGGATCGCGGGCCTGTTGGTGGAATCGGCCGGCACCACCTGGGTGCTCGCCGCCGGCGGCGTGGCGGTTGCCTTGTGCGCCTGGAACTTCAATCGGCAGCGCCGCCGCTTCAGCACGGATGCCTGATCGGGCGATCCGCGACTGCCGCAGTCTCGAATCGAGCGCTGTTTCCGACCCCCGTTGTTTCCGCCTCATTTGGGTGATAGATTCCGGGCAGTTACTTACGTAACTGAACAAATACAAGACTGGGGACGGAATCCATGGACCAGGATCAGGCAAGCTTGCAGGCGTACCGCCTGTTGCTTTCGCGCATTGGCCTTCCCGAGGAGGGTGGCGATGGGCCGGTGAGCTTCACCGGGTCCGACCCGGCGGTGCCCAGCAGGCTGCGCTACGCCGCGGCGACCGCTTCAGCCATCGCCGCGCAGGCCACGGCGATTGCAACGATCTGGCGGATGCGTTCCGGTCGCGGCCAATCGGTCTGCGTCGATCTTCCGCGGGCTGCCAATCTCGGCTTGCGCACTTTGCAGAACATGCGCCAGAACGGCCATGGGTTCACCGTGGGCAGCCTGACGCGGGCGGCGAATTTCTTCCGGACCCGGGACGACCGGCAGATCTATCTGCTGCGCAATACCGGCCGGCTCAACATCACCACCGACCTGATCGGCCTGCTCCGGTGCGAGAACACCACCGAGTCGCTCGCACAGGCGGTCGCCGGCTGGGATTCGCACGAACTCGAGGAGGCGCTGGCCGAGCGGAAGCTGCCGGGCGTTATCGCCCGTTCGCCGCAGGAGTGGCTGGCGCATCCGCAAGGTCGCCTCCTGGCTGACCAGCCCGGCGTCGAGATCGAGAAGATCGGCGACAGTGCGCCGGAACCTTTCGGGCCCGCCGAACGGCCGATGAGCGGGGTTCGGGTGCTGGATGCCTCGCACGTCATCGCGGGGCCTGCCACGGGGCGGATGCTGGCCGAGCACGGGGCGGATGTGCTGCATGTGACGCCTCCCGGCGAACAGGAAATGATGCCCGTCGTGATGGACACCGGCTTCGGCAAGCGGGCCGCCTACATCGACCTGAACAAGGTCGAGGATGTCGAACAGCTGCGCCGGCTCGCCGCATCGGCCGACGTGTTCATCCAGTCGTGGCGTCCGGGATCGCTCGCCCGCAGGGGATTCTCCCCGGCGGACCTGGCGGCCATCCGGCCGGGTATCGTCTATGTGTCGATCAGCTGCTATGGCTACGAGGGGCCGTGGGCGCAGCGTGGCGGCTACGAACCGATCGGCCAGGTCGCCTGCGGTCTCTCGGTGACCGAAGGCACGATGCAGGCGCCGCGCAATGCCCCGACGGTCACCATGAACGACTACCTGACCGCCTATCTCGCCGCCTCCGGCGCGCTGGGCGCCCTGGTTCGTCGGGCCCGCGAGGGGGGCAGCTACCATGTCAAGACCTCGTTGACACAGGCGTCTATGTGGGTCCTGGGTTGCGGCGTCGTCTCGGAGACGGAGGAGTTCCGCGATCTGCCCGCCTATGTCCCGAAACCCGGGGAGATCCTGCGCGTCGAGTCGGTGTTCGGGGAACTCGATCATGTCGCGCCGATCGCGCAGTTCTCCGAGACGCCCGCCCGCTGGGAGACTTCGCCGCAGCCGGCCGGATCCTCGGAGCCTCGATGGATCTGACGGCTGCGCCCGCGCCAGCGCAGCCGATGCGAGCGCGGGTTTCCGAGGCCACCGTACGCCGCATCGCGGTTCTCGGCCTCATCTCGCTTCTCTCGGCGCTGGCGGTCTACCCGCTGGGGATGCTCTTCTTCGGCAGCATCCATTCGGCGCCGCCCGGCATGCAGGGGGAGTTCAGCCTGGAGGGCTACCGGCAGGTTCTCTCCTCGGAGAACGTCCATATCCTCCTGAACACGATCTGGATTTCGCTGATCAAGACCACGTTGTCCCTTGCGCTCGCGGTGTTGCTTGCCTGGATCGTCGCGCGCACCGACACGCCGGGCGCCCGGGTGCTCGAGATCCTCATCACGCTGCCTTTCTTCCTGCCGCCGATCCTCACCGCGATGGCCTGGGGCATGCTCGGCAATCCGACGGTCGGCGTCGTCAACATGGCATGGAAATGGCTTTCCGGCTCGGACGAGGCGCTGGTCAACGTGTACTCGTTCGGCGGCGTCGTCTGGCACATGATGCAGTACTCCACGGCGTTCCTGTTCCTGCTTCTCGTCGACGTGTTCCGCGCCATGGATCCCGCCCTGGAGGAAGCCAGTCGGATGAGTGGGGCCGGTCGGCTGCAGACCTTCCGGCGGGTCACGCTCGCGCTCATGCTGCCCGCCCTGACCAGCGCCTTCATCCTGAGTTTCATCCGCGGGGTGGAGTCCTTCGAGTCGCCGCTCTTCTTCGGCACGCCGGCCGGCGTCAAGGTAATCACGACGGAGATCTACGAGTCCATCACCAGTCGCGCCACGCCGGACTACCAGTACGCGACGGCGCTGAGCTTCTTCGTGATGGCCCTGATGTGCCTGCTCATCTTTGCCCAGTGGAAACTGCTCGGCAATCGCGGCTTCCACACCGTCACGGGCAAGGGATATGTGCCGACCGTCGCCAGGCTGGGACCATGGCGCTGGCTGACCTTCGCAATCTGCATCCTCTTCTTCCTGGTGACGGTGGTGCTGCCCGTCGGGCA
>CAYZBJ010000012.1:52487-57453 GCA_964476625.1 uncultured Burkholderiaceae bacterium
TTCGGGTTCTACAGCTGGGATGCGATCACGCTGCAGCACTATGTGGCGGTGTTCGAGGACGACCTGTTGTGGCGCGCCATCCGGAACACGATGTTGCTCGGGCTGATCGGCGCCACCGCGACGATGGTGCTGGGCGGCATGATCGCCTATGTCACCGTGTACACCCGCTGGGCGGGGCGCCGGACCATCGAGGCGCTGGCGTGGCTGCCCTGGATGATGCCCGGCATCGTCCTGGGGATCGGGTTCCTCTGGGCCTTCGCCTATGTTCCCGGCCCATTCCAGGTCTACGGGACGATCTGGGCCCTCCTGATCGCGTACATCACGCTCGGCACGCCGATCTCGGTACGGATCATGTCCTCGTCGTTCATCCAGCTGTCGCGGGATCTCGATGAATGCTCGAGGGTCCACGGGGCCAGCTTCCTGCAGACCTTCTGGCGAATACTCATCGCGCTGGCGTGGCCGGCCTTCGCCATCGGGTGGGTGCTGGTGTTCTTCGGGATCATGCGCGAGCTGAGCGCATCGATCCTGCTGTATTCGGCGGGCACCGAGGTTCTCTCGATCGCCCTGCTGAAACTGTGGAACGCGGGACAGCAGGAGCAGGTCAGTGTGCTGGGCCTGTTCATGGTCCTGCTGGTAGTGTTTTTCCGGTTGGTCCAGCTCATGGTGAGCCATCGGCAAGGCCTGAAGTACGTCCGGGCCTGAGCCCGATTCGACTTCGTCGACGAATGCACAAAACAGGAGACAGGAAGTGAAGCAGGGATTGGTGAAATGGGTGGCGGCGGCCTTCGCCGGATTGGTCGCCGCATCGGCCACCAGCGCGCAGCCGGATTGGGACTCCGTCGTCGGCAAGGCGAAGGAAGAGGGCAAGGTCGTCGTGTATGGCTCGACGTTCGGCAACGCGCTCTACAAGTCGGTCGTCGCTTCGTTCGAGAAGAAGTACGGCATCAAGGTCGAGACGCTCGACGTCCGTGCCAGCGAGATCTACGAGCGGACCCGGGTCGAGCAGGCCGCGGGGCGCTACATCGCCGACATCATCATGAGTCCGGTATCGGTGGTTACCGTCATCGAGCGCGCGGCGCTGCTGCAAAAGCGCGGCCATGTCCCGAACATGGAAAAGCTGCGACCGGAGCTGGTGGAGAACCTTGGCGACAATGCGTACCGGGTGCCGCTCTACACGGGGCTCTACGGGATCCTGGTCAACGGCAACGTCAAGCCGGAGGATATGCCGAAGAAATGGGCGGATCTTCTCGACCCGAAATGGAAGGGCAAGATCATCCTCGACGATCCCCGGGCGATCGGCAACGGCTTTGCACTGTTCAACGCGACCTACAAGGGTATCGGGCCCGATTTTCAGCAGCAGCTCGCCCAGCAGCAGCCGGTCATCAGCCGGCAGGTGAGAAACGACGAGCGTCGCGTCGCCCATGGGGAGTTTCCCCTGTACGCGCCGCATGTTTTCCCGTTCTTCCTGGAACTGAAGGGCCTGCCGCTGCGTTTCGTCTTTCCGTCCGAGGGCAGTCCGAACGCCGACACCCAGGCCGTCGTACCGAAGAACGCCCCGCATCCGAACGCCGCGCATCTGTTCATAAACCACATCCTCGATCCCGAGGCGCAGCTGATGTACGGCAACGCGGGCTACATGCCGGTCGTCTCCGGGATCGACGAGAAGCTGAACGAGGAAGTCAGGCCGATGCTGGCGGTCAAGCGGCTTCCGCAAGTGGATCTCGACGACATGCGCCAACTGATGGACCAGGCGAAGGAATGGTACAAATGAGTTTCGGAGCGGCATGATGCCCGGTGTCAGGCTTGCCGGCGTATCGTTGCGATTCGGCCCGTTGGAGGTCGTCTCCGGCGTCGACCTGGACGTCGCGGATGGCGAGTTCGTGACCTTGCTCGGGCCGTCCGGATGCGGAAAGACCTCCACGCTCCGGATGATCGCCGGCCTCCAGCACAACACCACGGGCCGGATCGAGGTCGGGGGCAACCTGGTGAGCGACCCGGCCTCGGGGACCTTCGTGCCGCCCGAGTTGCGCCGGCTCGGCATGGTGTTCCAGTCATACGCCATCTGGCCCCACATGACTGTCTTCGAGAACGTCGCCTATCCGCTACGCGTGCAGCGACGCGGCGGAAAGGATCTCGAGGCAAAGGTGAACGCAGCTCTGCAACTCGTGGACATGAGCGCCTACGCCCAGCGACCGGCGCCAGCCTTGTCGGGTGGCCAGCAGCAGCGGGTGGCGATCGCGCGCGCGCTCGTCGCCGAGCCGGCGGTGTTGCTGCTCGACGAGCCCCTGAGCAACCTCGATGCGAAGCTGCGCACGCAGATGGGGGAAGAGTTCCGCTCTCTCCAGCGCCGCCTCGGCATCACCACGATCTACGTGACGCACGACCAGGAAGAGGCGATGGCCTTGTCGGACCGCATCGTCCTGATGAGCGCTGGCCGCGTCGTGCAGTCGGGGACCCCCGAGACGCTCTATCGGTGTCCCGTCGACCGCGGGGCCGCCGCTTTCTTCGGATCGCCGAATTTCCTCGGCGGTCGTGCCGAAGACTGCACGGCGCTCGCCGACGGCTACGCGATCCGCTTCGACTCGCCCCTGGGACCGGGTCGTTGCCGCTCGGCTTTCCCGGTGGCGCCGGGCGACCCGATCGAGGTCGTGGTGCGGCCGGAGGATCTCTCGGTGCGGGATTCCCCGGTGCCGGGCTCGTCCGGGGGCGCAGACGAGGATGTGCTCGTCTTCGATGCCCGGGTGGTGGATTCGGTGTTCCGAGGGCCTCGATCCACCGTCTACGTCGAGAACGACACGGTTCGCTGGGGCATGGACATCCCGTCGATGCTCGCCCCTCGGAATGGCGCCCAGGTCAGGGTCGGTATTCCGTTCGCGAGCCTCTGGGGGCTGGCGGTCTCGGCGCGTCCGGCCGAGGGCGATCGCCCCTAGTCGCGCCCGCCCGACCCTTCAATCGGCAG
The DNA here is from genome assembly GCA_964476625.1 of uncultured Burkholderiaceae bacterium. GTDB lineage: Bacteria > Pseudomonadota > Gammaproteobacteria > Burkholderiales > Burkholderiaceae_E > JAMLIN01. The sequence continues at coordinate 55,447 of CAYZBJ010000012.1, forward strand.
CGCCGCCGGCTGGCGGTGGGCGCATGGGATCGGGCGCCGGCGTGAGGGGGTGCATCGTCTCGGGGGGCGGCACGAACTCGCGGCGCTCCCGGTAGATGCCGCCTTCCTCGACACTGCCGTCGACCATCGTGCCCTCGCCGCGCATCCGCGCGATGCAGTCTTCCCGGGCCGGCTCGGGAAGCGGATCGCAACGTCGCAGGGCGTTGCGCCGGTACTGCGCATCGTCGTCGGACAGTTGTCCGCGGCGGGCGGCGTCCTGGGCGGCGCCGGCCTCGCGCAGGCAGTCGGCGCGCTGCTGGTGCGACAGGCCGCTGATGCACAGGGCGCGATCGGCCTGGTAGCCCTGTGGGCTGTCGTCCTGCGCGGCATCGTCGTTCGCGGTGTCGGCCGCCAGCGCGGGCATGGCGAGCCCGAGCAGGGCACTTGCGAGTATCGCGCTGGCGCCGGACAGCAAGGCGCGAGCTGGGCGGCGAAGTGAGGTACGACACCTGGTGCGAGGCGGATGGAACCCTTGCACCATGTCGTCGTCGGCTCGATCCGGCATTGATCGTCCTCCTGTCTGCCAATTAGACTTCAGCACGGCACGGGCATCGAACATGCCCGGCAACAAACTCGGCCGAGGGAGGCGACGGATGACTGGACTGGCCTGGAAGCGGACCCGATTACCGGCTGCGATGCTGTTCGCCTTGCTCATCGGGGGATGCGCGAGCACACCGCTCGACGTGCCGGGCTGCCCGACCGGGGCGCAGGTCGACGAACTCGTCAAACGCTACCTGGCGCTCGAGCCGGCGCCGAACCCGGCGGCCTCGATGAGCAATGCGGCCGCGGCCTGTGGCCGGGATCGCTTCACCGCCCGGCTCGACAGGCACCTCGGCCGGGTCGTCGGCTACAAGGCCGCCCTGACCAGCGTGGCCCTCCAGAAGCGCTTCAATGCCTCGGCGCCGGTGCGCGGCACGCTGTTCGAGAAGATGATCGTCGCCGATGGCGCCAGCGTGCCGGCCAGGTTCGGCGCCCGGCCCCTGTTCGAGGCCGACCTCATCGTCGTGGTGCGCGACAGCGGGATCCACGATGCCCGCACTCCGCACGATGTGATGTCGCACATCAGTGCGATCCGCCCCTTCATAGAGCTGCCGGACCTCATCGTCCAGGACCCGTCGAAGATCGATGCCGGGGTCCTCGCCGCGATCAATGCCGGCGCCCGCATGGGCGTGCTCGGTGCAGCGGTGCCGGTCAACGGCCCCGATCCGGCGCTCGCCGATGCCTTGCGCGACATGACGGTGCGGCTGGTCGACGGCGCCGGCGCGACGCTCGACTCGGGCAGGGGCACCGCGACCCTCGATCATCCGCTCAACGCCGTCATCTGGTTGGCGGCCGATCTCAAGCGCGCCGGCATCACCCTGCAGCCAGGCGACCTGCTCTCGCTCGGATCGTTCACGAAGCTGCTGCCGCCCAAGCCCGGCATGAGCGTGAAGGCCGTCTACGAGGGCTTGCCGGGCAATCCCTCGGTCTCGGTGTCGTTCCACTGACACGGCCCCGGATTCGGGCGCATGACCGCGTTGGGGCGCCTTGCCGTGCAACCGCACTGTCTTCGGCGCCCCGCCTTGCCCTGCGCCCGAATGCGAGGCCGCCGTACGGTACCGATTACGGAGCCAGCTTCTCGACGGCTTCGAGTGTGTGCGTGATGTGCCCCTCCGGGCTCATGCTGTCGTGGGTGAACACGATCCTGCCCGAGGTGTCGATCACGTAGGACACGCGCGCAGCCGTGTTCCGGAAGAAGGAGCTGGCGGCGTCGTAGGCCTTGATGACCTTCGACTCCTCGTCGGCGGCGACCGCGAACTCGTTGCGGCAGGCCTCGACCGAGAAGCGCTTGAGGGTCTCGATGTCGTCGCTCGATACGCCGATCACGGTGGCGCCGAGTTCCCGGAAGCGGGGCGTGGCGTCGGCGAACGCCTTGGCCTTCACATCCGGCTGCACCGTCGAGGCCAAGGCGTTCGCCGACGCCACGCC
>CAYZBJ010000012.1:57463-65879 GCA_964476625.1 uncultured Burkholderiaceae bacterium
CAGCCGGATGTGAAGGCCTTCGGGTAGAAGTACAGCACCACCGGGCCCTTCGCCAGGGCATCGGCCAGGCTGAAGGTGAACGGCTCGCCGCCGAGCGCGGCCGGTGCGGTGAAGTCTGGCGCCGGGTCGCCCGGCTCGAGCACGGCGTACGCGGGCGACGAGCCGACGGCGAGCACCAGGACGATCGGCGCGAGGAGATTCGGGAGTTTCATCGGTGCATCTCCACGGGGGAGGGGCCACGGGGGAGGGACTATTGTGCGCCGGGTCGCTCGAAGTGCGTCGAAGCCCCGCGGGGCCTCAGGCGAATCGTCTGGCGAAGGCGACGCAGACGACGATGGCGCCGGTCGCCGCGATCATGCTCCACGCCACGAGTTCACCCAGCAGCAGGCCGGCCAGCGCGAGGCCGAAGAAGGGCTGGAGCAACTGCAGCTGGCCGACGCTCGCGATACCACCCAGTGCAAGCCCTCGATACCAGAACACGAAGCCGATCAGCATCGAGAAGACCGAGACATAGGCAAGCCCGAGCCAGGCTGGTACGCCGATGTCCTGCCAGGCCGAGGGCAGCGTCATGAGCGTGAGCGCCAGCATCAGCGGCGCGGAGAGCACCAGCGCCCAGGAGATCACCTGCCAGCCGCCGAGGCGACGCGAGAGCTGCGCGCCTTCCGCATAGCCGAGGCCACAGAGAATGACGGCGGCGACCATCAGCAGGTCGCCGACCAGCGAAAACGGTCCGCCGGCAGAGAGCGCGAAGGCGACGACCGTCGCACTGCCCAGGCAGGAGAACAGCCAGAACAGCGGCCTGGGCCGCTCGCCGCCACGCACGACGCCGAAGATGGCCGTTGCAAGCGGCAGCAGGCCGATGAAGACGATCGAGTGGGCGGCGGTGACGTGCTGCAGGGCCAGGGCCGTGAGCAGCGGGAACCCGATCACCACGCCCAGTGCGACGATCGCCAGCGACAGGAGATCCCGACGCCCGGGGCGTACCTGCCGCAGCAGCATGAGCAGCGCCGTCCCGAGCAGGGCCGCGATGAAGGCGCGCGCGGAGGTCAGGAACAGCGGTGAAAAGTCGGCGACCGCAACGCGTGTCGCGGGCAGGGAGCCGCTGAAGATGATGACGCCCACGAGGCCATGGCCCCAGGCGCCGATCGATACGTTTTCGTTGTCCATCGCACTTTGCTTCCGATGCCCGAGGATAGGAGGTTTCCGCTACGCAAGGCAGCTATGAATCGATACAATTTGATCGATCTGTGTGGGTAAAGGAACCGATACGCTTTGGGCAGAACCGTAGCAATCCGTGGGCGGCGAGGAGGCCGGACGACCGAGGTGATGAGGGTGGTCCGTACCCGGATCGCGAGCCGCGCGCTCGCCGCTGGCGACCGGCTGCCGTCGATCCGCAGCATCGCCGCCACGATGGAGGTATCACCCTCGACCGTGGTGGAGGCCTATGACCGCCTCGTGGCCGAGGGGCTGATCCAGGCGCGGCGCGGATCGGGCTTCTATGTGTCGGCGACGGCCCTGCCACCGCTTGCCCTGGCGCCGGACCTGCCCCCACGTGATCTCGCGATCGATCCGTTCTGGGTCTCCCGGCAGTCGCTCGATGCCGATCCGGATGCACTGAAACCCGGCTGTGGCTGGCTGCCCGCCGACTGGTTGCCGGTCGATGCGCTGCGCCGGGCGTTTCGCGCCCTGGCGCGCGCCGACAGCCGGGTGCTCGCGGACTACGGCGATACGCGCGGCTCGCCGGTACTGCGTCGCATGCTGGCGGCACGTTGCGCCGAAGACGACATCGCGGTGTCGCCCGACCGGATCCTGCTGACGGCCTCCGGCACCCAGGCGATCGATCTCGTCTGCCGCTTCCTGCTGCGGCCGGGCGACGCGGTGCTGGTCGACGACCCGTGCTACTTCAACTTTCGGGCCCTGCTGCGCGCGCATCAGGCAAGGGTCGTCAGCGTGCCCTATACGACTTCGGGGCCGGACATCGCGGCATTCGAGCAGGTGCTCGCCGACGAGCGTCCCCGCCTCTACGTCACCAATTCGGCGCTGCACAATCCGACCGGCGCGACGCCTTCGGTCCAGACCGCCCACCGCCTGCTGAACGTCGCCGCCACCCATGGCCTGACGATCGTGGAGGACGACATCTATGCGGACTTCGAGCCCGAACCCTCGGTGCGCCTGGCTGCGCTCGACGGGCTCGATCGGGTGATCCGGATCGGCAGTTTCTCCAAGACGCTCTCGGCCTCGGTACGGTGCGGATACATCGCCGCACGGGCCGACTGGATCGCGCAGCTCCTGGATCTCCAGGTGGCGACCGGCTTTGGCGGACCGAGTCCGGCGGCCACGCAGCTCATCGCAGGCGTCCTGGCCGGCGGCGGCTATCGCAAGCACATGGAAGCGCTGCGCCGCCGCCTGGCCCGAGCGCGACGGGTCACGGCGGAGAACCTGCAACGCATCGGCGTCGAGCCGTGGCTGATGCCGCGAGGTGGTTTCCACCTGTGGTGCCGCCTGCCGCAAGCGTGCGACTCCGCCGATGTGGCACGTACCGCGCTGGCCGAGAATGTCGTCCTCGCGCCGGGCAACGTGTTCAGTGCATCGCAGGCGGCGGGCGAGTTCATGCGCTTCAATGTCGCGCAGTGCGACAGCCCGCGGGCCATGTCGATCATCGAGCAGGCAATCGAGCGGCAGGCGAGACGCACCATCGGGCCATGACCTGCGGCCGTATCAGCCATGCGGGCGCGGCGGCAGGCTGCGCAGGTAGAGATGCAGCGCGCGCAGGTCGGTGTCGTTGATCTCGCGCAGCGATTCGAAGGGCATCACCTTGATCGCGGTGCCGTCGGGGCGCCGGCCGCTGCGGAACATCGCCATCAGGCCGGCGGCGTCGGGGTAGCGCGTCATGGCGCTGTCTTCGCCGGGCGTGAGATTCGACGCCGGCGGCCAGTCCGGCGGACTGCCGGGTATCCTGCCGCCGGCGAGATGCTCGCCGTGGCAGCCCAGGCACATCGCCGCTACATACTGGCCGTGGGCCAGGTTGACGCCCTCGGCCGCGGGAGTCGATGGCGCGAGCGTGTGGTCGATCCGCGCGGCCGCGTCCTTGATCAGGCCGAAGCCGTAGAGCACCCGCGCCGGCAGCGGGAGGTCGATGATGGCGCCTTGTCCGGCCGTCGGTGGCAGGGAGCGCACATAGGCGACGACACTGGCGAGGTCCTCGTCGGTGAAGCGGTTGAAGTCCTCGCTGGGCATGATCATCAGGGCGCGCCCTCGGGGGGCGACGCCATGGCGAATGCTCCGGACCCAGTCGATCGGCTGATAGCCGGCGACCACGCCGCCCGGTCCGGTCGTGATGTTCGGCCCCGCGAGGCGCAGGCCGGTGTCGTCCTCGACGAACACCCGTCCAGCGCCGTCCTTGCCATGGCATTCGGCGCAGCCGCGTGAGTTGTACAGATAGCCGCCGCGTTCGATTGCGGCGGGGTCATCGCGCAGTGCTACCGCTTGCACCGGCACGTCGACATGGCGCGCCATCTTGCTGTTGGCCAGCAGGAGCCCCGTGCCCACCGCCAGCGCCACCAGCGCGACCAGGGCGCCGACGCCGCTGGCCAGTATCCGGACCCATCGCTTCTTCATGACGATTCTCCCCGGGGCCTTGCCGCTCTGCTCTTTGTCGAGCCTGACAAGGTGAGGGAATATTCTCCGCTCCCGGCGTTGCGAATGCCAGCAGCGCGTGGTCCGGGGACTCGGACTGGCTAGGCCGCTCGCGCCTGCTCGTTACCGGCGACCACGACTTCCTCCTCGCTCTCGGTGGGTATGCGCACCGGGCGGGCGCGCGGCGCCCTGGCATTCGCCGGCTCGGCCGGACGTTCTTCGACGTCGCAGCGGGCGGGCCCGCCCGGGCAGAGCAACTGCATGTAGTCGGCGTCGAGGTTCAGCCGCTCGACGAGGAAATCGACGAAGGCGCGCACCTTCGGCGAAGTGACCCGGCCGCGCGGGAACACCGCGCTCAGATCCACTTCGGGGCCCGACCATCCGGCCAGCACGCGGCGCGCGTAGCCGCCCTCGGCATAGCCCTTGACCATGATGTCGCTCGCGAGCATCAGGCCCTCGCCACAGAGCAGCGCGCCGCGCACGCCGGCCGGGTCGTTGGCCACCATGATGGGGTCGATCCGGTATTCGGTCATCGTCTCGCCATCGCCGAGCGGCCAGTAGTACTGGCCGTTGCGGGACATCTTCTGCATGCCCAGGGTGCGGTGTCCGAGCAGCTCGTCCGGATGTTGCGGCTCGCCATGGCGCTCGATGTAGGCCGGGCTCGCGTAGACCCCGGTGCGCAGCCGCGCGAGCCGTCGGGCGACGAGGCCCGAGTCGGGCAGGTCGCCGATGCGCAGCGCGACGTCGAGCTCGCGGTCGATCAGGTCGAGCGGTTCGTTGCTGAGCAGCATCTCGACTCGCAGCTCGGGGTGGCGCGCGCGGAACTCGCCCAGCAGCGGTGCGATTCGTTCGATGCCGAGCGAATACGCCGCGGTGACCCGCAGCCATCCGCGCGGGCCGCCCTGCAGTTGCGCGACCGCGCTTTCGGCCTCCTCGAGCTCACGTGCGATCCGTTGGCAGTTCTCGTAGTAGACGTTGCCGGCCTCGGTCAGGCCGAGCTTGCGGGTGGTCCGATGCAGGAGTTGCGCGCCGAGGCGCAACTCCAGGTCCTGCACCTTGCGACTGACCGTGGTCTTGGGCAGGCGCAGGGCCCGGGCGGCCGCGATGAAGCTGCCGGACTCGACCACCTTGATGAAGACGAGGGTGTCGTTGAGGTCACGGGTCATTGAAGCTCCGGTTACTGCATGGATTGGCCCGCCCGAGGGATGATATTTCCCGCGATCGGTGGCTAATCATTTCCATCGAGGACCTCTATGCTGCATTGCATTGCTGCCGAATGACGCCAGCTGGTTCTCGACCATGGAAACCGCCGATTCTCACCGCCTTCTTCCCGATCGCACGCCGGTGCCCCTGTCGCACATGGGGTCGCCCGCCGATCATCCCGTGCCACGGGAAACAGAATCCCGCGAGCGGGATGATGCTTTCTCGCCGGGAGACTCTCGACATGCCTGGTGGCATCGGCGGCGACCTGTAAGTGGCGACACCAGTCCACGACGCAGTTGATCTTCGGCGCCCCGGCGCCGACCCGGTTCGCGAATCACGCGTCGGCTCCCGCAGAGGACCGCGCCAGCTCCCCGACTCCATCTCCCTCAGGAATCCCCGATGAACTCCAGAGACCGTTCCCTCACGGCGCTCCGTCGATCAGTGCCGATCCGTTACCTGCTCATGGCCGGCCTCGCGGTCGTGGCGATCGTCGTCGCACTCGCCGGCTGCACCAGCGAGGCGGCGCCCGTCGATGCGATGCCGCCACCGCCCGAAGTCAGCGTGGCAACCGTGCTCAGCAAGCCGGTCCGGCACTGGGACGACTTCACCGGCCATGTGGCGGCGGTCGAGTCGGTAGAGATCCGTCCGCGTGTCAGTGGCTACGTGGAGCGGGTTGCCTACGAGGAAGGACAGGAGATCGACAAGGGTGACCTCCTGTTCGTGATCGACCCGCGTCCGTACCGGGCCGCTCTCGCGCAGGCCCAGGCAAGGCTTGCGCGGGCGCAAAGCGAAGCGACGCTCGCGGCCAGCCAGGACCGGCGGGCGCAGGCGCTCGTCGCGGCGCGCGCGATATCGCGCGAGGAGTTCGAGGCGCGCAAGGCGGCGGTGGCGCAGGCCGACGCAGCGGTTCGCGCCGCCCAGGCCGAGGTTGCCGCCGCACGACTGGAGTTGCAGTTCACCGAGATTCGATCGCCGATCGACGGGCGCGCCGGCCGTGCGATGGCCACCACCGGCAACCTCGCGCAAGCGGACACGACCGTGTTGACCACCGTCGTGTCGCAGGACCCGGTGCATGTGTACTTCGAGACCGACGAACAGACTTTCCTGCGCTATGGGGAAATGGCACGCCGGGGCGAGCGCGCCAGCTCGAAGAATCTCGTGCGGGTCGGACTCGCCAACGAACCCGGGTATCCGCACGAGGGCGTGGTCGACTTCACCGACAACCGCGTCGATCCGCGCACCGGGACGATCCGTGCCCGGGCGGTGTTGCGGAATCCCGACCGGATGTTCACGCCGGGTCTGTTCGCGCGAGTCCGCCTGCAGGGCAGCGGCGAGATCGAGTCGATGCTCGTCGATGCCCGGGCCGTGCTCACCGACCAGGACCGGAAGTACGTCTACGTACTCGGGCCCGAGGACCGCGCGCTACGCAAGGACATCGTCCCGGGGCGCGTCGTCGAGCTCGATGACGCCGGCGCGCCGCGGCGGCTGCAGGTGGTCGAGTCGGGGCTGGCGCCCACCGACCGGGTGATCGTCCACGGGCTGCAGAAGATCTTCATGCCCGGCATGCCGGTCAGGCCGAGCACGGTCGCCATGGGCGACCCACCGTCCAGCGGGCAGGTACGCGTCGCGCACGCGGCCGAGTAAGCCCCAGCCAACTCCTGCGAACCGAGGCAAGCAAGCATGGATTTCTCCAGATTCTTCATCGATCGGCCGATCTTCGCGGCGGTGCTCTCGATCGTCATCTTCGCCGCCGGCCTGGTCGCGATCCCGGTGCTGCCGATCGGCGAGTATCCGGAAGTGGTGCCGCCGTCGGTGGTCGTGCGCACCGTCTATCCGGGCGCGAACCCGAAGGTGATCGCCGAGACCGTCGCGACGCCCCTCGAGGAGGCGATCAACGGTGTCGAAGGCATGATGTACACCAAGTCGGTCGCCGGTTCCGACGGCGTGTTGCAGATGACCGTGACCTTCCGGCCCGGCACCGACGCCGACGACGCCGCGGTCCGGGTCCAGAATCGGGTCGCCCAGGCGCTGGCCCGCCTGCCCGAGGATGTTCGCCGCCAGGGCGTGACGACCCAGAAGCAGTCGCCGACCTTCCTCATGGTCGTCCACCTGACCTCGCCAGATGGGCGCTACGACACGCTCTACCTGCGCAACTTCGCCCGGCTGCACGTGAAGGACGCCCTGTCCCGGATCACCGGGGTCGGCGATGCGCAGACCTTCGGCGGCGGCGACTACGCCATGCGGGCCTGGCTGGATCCGGAGCGAATCGCTGCGCGCGGACTCACCGCCAGCGATGTCGTGCGGGCAATGCGCGAGCAGAATGTGCAGGTCTCGGCCGGCCAGATCGGCGCCGAGCCCATGCCCGCGAGCGACTTCCTCGTCCCCATCAATGCCCACGGCAGGCTGCAGTCCGAGGAGGAGTTCGGCGACATCGTGCTCGCGACCGGGGCGAACGGCGAGATCGTCCGTCTCGCGGACGTCGCCCGCCTCGAACTCGGCGCCGGCGACTACACCTTGCGTTCGCAGCTCGACGGCAAGGAAGCGGTGGCGATCGGCATCTTCCAGGCACCGGGCGCCAATGCCCTCGAGATCCGCGACGCCGTCATCGAGACGATGGACGAACTCTCCACCCGATTCCCCGAAGGGGTCGGCTACGAGGCCGTATACGACACGACGATCTTCGTGCGCGACTCGATCCTCGCGGTCGTCAAGACGCTCCTCGAGGCCGTCGGCCTGGTGGTGCTGGTGGTGATTCTCTTCCTGCAGACCTGGCGGGCGTCGATCATTCCGCTGATCGCGGTGCCGGTGTCGATCGTAGGGACCTTCGCGGCGCTGCACCTGCTCGGTTTCTCGATCAACACCCTGACCCTGTTCGGTCTGGTGCTGGCGATCGGCATCGTGGTCGACGACGCGATCGTCGTGGTCGAGAACGTCGAGCGCAACATCGGCGAGGGCCTGAGCCCGACGGCGGCGGCCCACCAGGCCATGCGGGAGGTCTCGGGCCCGATCATCGCGATCGCGCTCGTCCTGTGCGCGGTCTTCGTGCCGATGGCCTTCCTCTCGGGCGTAACCGGGCAGTTCTACAAGCAGTTCGCGGTCACGATCGCCATCTCGACGGTGATCTCGGCGATCAACTCCCTGACCTTGTCGCCGGCCCTGGCTGCCCGCCTGCTGCGCGCCCACGATGCGCCGAAGGACCGGCTCTCGCGGATTGTCGACCTGCTGTTCGGCTGGGTGTTCAGGCCGTTCAACCGGCTGTTCGGCCGGGCTTCGGGCGGCTACCAGTCGCTGGTCGGCCGCTCGCTCGGCCGGCGCGGGGTGGTGTTCATCGTCTACGCCCTGCTGCTGGTGGCGACCGGACTGGTCTTCCGGGCGGTGCCGCCCGGCTTCATCCCGGCGCAGGACAAGCTCTACCTGATCGCCGGGGTGAAGCTGCCCGAGGGCGCCTCGCTGGCGCGCACCGACGCGATGCTGGGCCAGGTGTCGGAGCTGGCGATGCAGACCGATGGCGTCGCGCACGCGATCGCCTTCCCGGGGCTCAACGCGCTGCAGTTCACGAACACGCCCAACACGGGCG
>CAYZBJ010000013.1:0-11152 GCA_964476625.1 uncultured Burkholderiaceae bacterium
GCCAGGCGAGCGCGGCGACGAGCAACAGGACGGTGTGGGCCGCGCGTTGCCTGGCTGGGCGGCTCGTCACTGCAGTTGCTCCAGCCCGGCATCGCGGCGAGCATCGCCTGGTGGTTCGGCTTCCTGGTGATCACGATCGCTGCCGAGCGGCTCGAGCTGACCCGCCTGATGCCGCGTCGCCCGGGATCCGGTGCGATCCTGGTGGCTGGCGTTACGGGCCTGGTCGCCGGCGCCGCCGGGGCGGTCCTGGCGCCGGGGTGGGGCGGGGTGGTCTTCGGGCTGTCGCTGCTGGCGCTCGCCGCTTGGGGCCTGGTGTTCGACATCGCCCGGCGAACCATCGCGACGACGGGGCCGAGCCGCTACATGGCGGCGTGCCTGCTGGCCGGCTACGGCTGGCTGGGTATCGGTGGACTTGCCTGGATCGCCATGTCGCTCGGCTACGCAGGCGCGCACGATGCCGCCATGCACGCGATCGGTCTGGGTTTCGTCTTCGACATGGTGATGGCGCACGCGCTCGTGATCCTGCCGGCGGTCGCGAAGATCCGGCTCGCCTACCGGCCGGTCTTCTACCTCGGCTTCGGGCTGATGCAGGTCTCGCTGGCCTTGCGCCTTTTCGGTGCGCCGCTCGACGCCTCGCTGCGGGCCGTCGGCGCCGGCCTCAACGCCGTAGCGATCCTGGTCTTCATGGGCACCGTCGTCGGCGTGGCATTGCTGGCCCGGCGGAGCCGGGCGCGCTGAGCCTGGCGCCACGGGCGAGGGTGGAAGCAGCGGGAGGAGGGAGCGGTCGCCTTCAGCGCCGCGGCAGCGGAATGCGTTCGGTCTCGCCGGGAACCTGCGGGAAACGATCGTCCTCCCAGGCCTGCTTGGCCGCCTCGAGGCGCTCGCGGGTGCGGGCGCAGAAGTTCCACCAGACGATCCGGTCGCTGGCGAGGGGATCGCCACCGATGAGGGCGAGCCGTGCCGGGGTGAGGGCGGTCAGCGAGCTCACCGGGGACTCGCGCAGGCAGGCGAGGCGCCCTGCCGGGATACGGTGCCTGCCGATCTCGATCTCGCCCTCGGCCACGTAGACCGCCTGCTCGGGATGGACCAGGGGCAAGGGGATCTCGTCGCCGGCGGCAGCCTGCACGTCGATCAGGTGCAGGCGCGAATGCACCGGCACCGGCGAGCGCTCGCCGAAGGCTTCGCCAGCCACCAGGACCATCCGGATCGCACCGAAGCCGATCGTCGGCAGCTCGTGGGCCGCATGATGGGTGAACGAGGGCTCGATCTCCTCGGCGCCATCGGGCAGCGCGACCCAGAACTGCAGGCCATGCATCCGCATGCCGCTGTCGCGCAGGTCCGGTGGCGTGCGTTCCGAATGGACGATGCCATGGCCGGAAGTCATCCAGTTGACCTCGCCGGGCTCGATCCGCTGGACCTCGCCGAGGCTGTCGCGGTGCATGATCGCGCCCTCGAAAAGCCAGGTCAGCGTCGACAGGCCGATATGCGGATGCGGCCGGACATCGAAGGCGACCCCGGGGGCCAGGGTCGCCGGGCCCATGTGGTCGAGGAAGATGAACGGGCCGACGCGGGCCACCTGGACCGATGGCAAGGCACGGCGGACCAGGACGCCGCCGACATCGGCCTCGCGCGGAACGACGATGTGGGCGATGGGGTCGCCGGCGGGCAAGGCTGGATCGGACATGACACGCTCCTCGTACGGGACGGACTGCCTGCCAGCCATTGTATTTCGCATCCGGCGCAAGGATGCGCCTACGCAGTATTGCGCCGGTCGAAATCCCAGACGCGTTCGAAGCCCATCAGGCGGGAGAATGCGTCGAAGGGGTAGAGCGCCTCTTCGTGGCCGGCGGTCGAACCTTCCTCGAGGATCGTGCGGTAGATGGCCTGCAGCGCGGTGCCGGCCGCCAGAAAGCCCGAGCCCGGGAAGATCGCGATCCGGTAACCCAGTGCCTCAGGGCTACCGCGCGTTCGAGCGTTGCGCCGGGCGAGGCGATGGCGATGTCGGCGGCGAACCAGTGCAGGCCCTGCCGGATCGCGACGAGATCGGCGACATGCCGCTACCGCTGCAGACGCGCCTGTTGCGTGTGCTGCAGGATCATTCGGGGCATGGTCGCCAGGAGCTTGCTCCGGCTCGGCAGCACCCTGCGCCCGGACGCCGCACTGGAGACGCTGGCGCCCCATCTGCTCGCCCATGCATGGCCGGGCAATGTGCGCGAACTGGAAAACGTCGCCGAGCGCATCGCCGTCTACTTGCTTCAATTCGAGCACGAGGACGAGATCGATCTCGACGGTCTCGCGGTGGATTGCCCGGAAATCTTCCCGGAAGGCGGGCTGCATGCGCCGGGCGACCCCAGCGGACTGGCGGCCCGTGTCGAGATAGCCCTGCGCCGAGCGAACGGCAATCGTACGCGTGCAGCGGAGTACCTCGGCGTCAGCCGCGCCACGCTCTGGCGTTGGCAAAAGGCGTTGGAAGAATCGGGCACATAGCTGCGTGACCCGCTTCAAGATCGCGGAGTATCTTCACGTCGTCGCTTTCCTGCTCGTTGACCTACCGCGCGCCTTCGCAGCGCGTCGTCGAGCCGCTGCCGGCGGCTGTGTCACCGGTGGCTGTGCCTTGATGCGCTCATACTTATCGACTCCTGCGCTCGATCTGGCGGGCCGTGGTGGGCGAATCCGGGGCGGGCCGTCATGGCTGGTACGGTGCGCGGCGCGAAGTACTGTGCCTCGTGTCTACGGGCTCGGGATAGGTGCGATGTTGGCGAAGCTTCGGGGGTTGATCTGGCAGCGGCGCATGGCGCGCTTTGAGGCCGACCGGCGTCGGCTGCCGATGCAGATTCGGGCTTGCTTGCGTAAGATCGATGCGAAGGATCAGGTTGTGGCGCTCGCGCTGCTCGAGCAACTGCATGAACAGGTGCGGTGCACCTGGTGCGGATCGCTAGTGCGCGAGCGCGCTAGATTGCGAAGCTAGGCGGGAAGCGGCGCAGGAGCTGGCGAAGAAGATTTCGGATTTTCGCATAATGTATATTATGTAAACTCCTATGGCTGTTCAGCCGCATGTGGCCTAGCTGGTGGAACAGGCTAAGGTCGCTAACCTGCAAGCTAAGCCTGCTCACGATTGCAAGCTAGGACGATGAGGTCGACTCTTAGAACCGGGTTGGAGCCGAAAGCTTTGCTGCGCCCCACGAAGCGAAGCCAATGACGGTGAGGTTTTCGTCGCCGCCATTCGTCATCAGCGCGAGGATGACTGCCACTGAGCGCGCAGGGATTGCTTCCGGCTATGAACCCGAATGCACTGGCGTGCGCTGCGCCGGATCGTAGAAGAAGGTCTCCTCCGCGATCCGTTCGCCCTCCCATCGCTGGTAAGCGAGTTCCTCCATCCGGGTGACGCTGCCGTCGAGCCACTCGAAGCGGAATACCCATCGGATGACGACCTTGTCGCCCTCGACGAAGACCGGGCGTACGCAGGTCGACTCGATGGACTTCGCGCGCGCATGGATCCTGCGCTCGTTGGCGACATGCGCATCGCGGCCGACCCGCGGCGGGGCCTGGTTCTCCTGCATCGTGGCGTTCTCGGTGTAGAACTCCTCGCAGGCTTCGGCGTGCGCGCCCTCCTCGACCCGGCGGATGAAGCGCTCCAGGGTTTCGCGCGTCGGCATGTGATCCGTCTCCCTTGGTTGCTACGAGCGACCCGGCGATCCGCCCGCCATTGTCATGGCAGGACGGCCATGGCTTCGACCTCTACGAGGTGGTCCGGGCTCGACAGGGCGGCGACCCCGATGAGCGTGATCGGGCGGCGCGGGTCGAAGCCGAGCTCGCCGGCCGCGCGCATCGCGCCGCCGACCAGCGGCTCCATCTTCTCCGGCGCCCAGTCCGGCACATAGACAGTCAGTTTCACGACCTGGTCGAAGCTGGCGCCCAGGCCGCGAAGCGCATGGAAGAGGTTGCGATACACCTGCTCGGACTGGGCGGCGAGGTCACCCTGCCCGACGAGCTTGCCGCTTTCGTCGAGCGCGACCTGGCCCGAGATGCAGACGATCTTCGAGCCCGAGGCGATGCTCGCCTGGAAGTAGGTGTCGGGCTTGAAAATGCCGTCGGGGTTGAGTACCGATACATTCATGCGGGATCTCCCTGGTGGGTCATGCGGACATGCTGCGGATGATCCGGGTCCATGCGCCATCAAACCCGAAGCGCGCCGCGAAAGCCTCGCGCCGCGTAGTACGACTGCACACCGTTGTGGTAGGTGAACACCTTGCCGTAGCGTCGATCGCCGAACAGGGCGCCGCCGAGCGCACGGACATCGTCGGGCGTCGCGATCCAGCTCGATGTCTTCGTGTCGAATTCGCCGACCGCCTGCAGTGCCCGGTATTGCTCTTCCGACAGGAGCTCGACGCCCATCCCGGCTGCCATCCCGAGCGCGCTCGAGGCGGGCCGGTTCTCCTTGCGCGCCGCGCGCGCCGGCTCGTCGAAGCAGGTGCTGCGGCGGCCAGCGGGACTCTCGGGCGAGCAGTCGACGAAGACGAAGCCGCCGGCTTCATCGCCCTCGCCCACCACGTCCGGCTCACCGCCGCTTGCTTCCATCTGCTGCAGCGCCTGCAGCGCACCGGGCGCGGCTTCGAGTCGCACCCGCACCTTCGCCCATGGGACGCCCGGGTGCCGATGCATGTGCTGCTCGAAGCGAGCCTGCAGCGTACCGAGCAACTGATCGCGTTCTTTCGCTTTCATCGACTTTGGTCGGTTCGCTGGAGGGGCTCAGTGAGCGCGGCCGTCATAGTGCGTCACCGGGATCGTCTCGAGGTCGATGTCTTCGAGGCAACGAATGTTGATGGCCGCCATCGCCTTGCCGGCCGGGTCCTGGCCTTCGCCATACGGGTGGATGCCGCAGTTCGGGCAGAAACGATGCCTGATGAGGTGCTTGTTGAAGGTGTAGGTGCTGGCGTTCTCATCGGGGGTCAGCAGTTGCAGTTTCTCGCGCGGGACGAACCACATCAGCGAACCCTTGCGCTGGCAGAGCGAGCAATTGCAGGACATCGCGCCTTCGAGCTTGCCTTCGGCCTGGAAAGCGATGTTCCCGCAATGACAGCTTCCCTTGTATTGCATGCGTTGTCTCCGAAAGCATGAAAATCTACTCTGGATCTCGCGAGCCGACCAGACGGCGTTTGCCGGCCCCGGGCGAGCGGTCCGCTATGCCACGGACGGTCGCGAGGGATGCCGTTGCTGTCCGCCCCGGCCCGGGACCCGGTAGCGCAGTTCGGCGAAGCCGGGACCGATCGGGCGGGCCGACACCAGTTCCAGTGGTGGCATGGTGAGTCGACGCGGGAAGAGCGGCTTGCCATGCCCCAGAGTCACCGAGCCGACCTGGACGATCAGTTCATCGAGCAGGCCGGCATCATGGAACTGGCCGGCCAGGTCGCCGCCGCCGACGATCCAGAGGTTCTTGCCTCCGGCGGCCGCGCGCATCGCTCCATGGACGGGCCGGACATCCCCGTGTACGAACGACAGCTTCGCCCCGGGGATCGCGGGCAGCTTCCGGCTCGAGAAGACCCATGCCGGCTGCGCGTACGGCCAGGCCGCGCCGGTTTCGGCGGCAACCGTCTGCGCATGGCGCAACATCCATTCGTAAGTTGCCGATCCCATCGCCAGCGCGCCGACCTCGGCGATGAACGCCGGATAACCGGTGCTGTTGATGTCGCCGAGCGGGAACAGCCAGTCGAGCGAATCGTCCTCGGTGGCGATGAAACCATCGAGGCTGGTGGCGGTGTAATACTGGGTCTTCATGCCTTCCCCACGATGTCGGTCTGCCGGTCGATCGGTGGCCTGCCTGGTCCCAGCGAAAAGCGAGCCCGTCGAAGTGGCGACGCCTCGAGTACCCGGGCTGGCAGGCAGCGTGATCTCGTACCGGCCGAGGGCGGTATAGTGCATCCCGAATTCGCTCCAGTCACCCGTACGCGGACCGGAAGGAACCATGGCCGACAAGAAGCGCATCCTCCAGAGAAATCCTGCCAGCAACAACAGGAACTCGCTCCAGCGCCTGCAGAGGACCCAGCGCTGGCTGAACCGCCTGATCAGCTTCCTGCTGTTCGCGAGTCTCGTCGCCCTGTCGACCCTGGTGATGCGCGACCTCGAGCAGCTCTCGCCTCCGGTGAGTATGGTCGACATGCTGCAGGCCGACCAGGCCGAGCACGCACGGCTGCGACAGGATGTCGAAGCCGTGCGCCAGCAGGCGGGCGAAATGAACGAGACCCTGGCGATGGCCCGGCAGGCGCGAGACGCCGCGCAATCCCGGGTGCGTCGTGCGCAAGCCGAGTACGTCGACTGGCTGGCGCTGCGTTCGAGCACGGAGGCGCAAGAGACCAACCCCGAGGTACAGGCGAAGCTGGCCGAACTGGGCGAACTGCGCTCGCTCGAGCGGCAGTCGAACGAGATGGTGCTGGCCCGCGAGGGCGAGAGGAGCGAGCTTCAGCGGCGCGAAGCCTCCTTGCTCAAGGCCCAGGGCGCCCTCGAGAATGCCGCCGCGACGAGGGCCAGGGAAGAGAACCGCGTTCGGGAACTGAAGGCCTTCGGCATCCGGCTCGCCGTCGTGCTGCCGATCCTGCTGGCGGGCATCTACCTGTTCGCCCGCCATCGCCATGCGCGATACGGCGCGCTGGTCTGGGGCTTTTCCCCCTTCGCCCTCTATGTGTTCTTCTTCGGCCTGGTCCCCTACCTGCCCAGCTTTGGCGGGTACATCCGGTTCATCGGCGCGGTCGCGCTGGTCGTGGCCGGCGGCGTCTATTCCGTGCGATGGTTCAACGCCTATCTCGCCCGCCGCCGGGAGGAACTGGCCCGGGATGCACGCG
Source organism: uncultured Burkholderiaceae bacterium (assembly GCA_964476625.1). Lineage (GTDB taxonomy): Bacteria > Pseudomonadota > Gammaproteobacteria > Burkholderiales > Burkholderiaceae_E > JAMLIN01. Next base: position 6,837 of record CAYZBJ010000013.1, read on the forward strand.
AGCGCGCGCAACATATCGACATGGACCAGGCGGTCAACGCCTTTCGCTCGAAGACCTGCCCGTCCTGCGGGCAGGATTTCTCGCTGAGTGGCCCGACGCCCCATTTCTGCCTGGAATGCGGACTGGCGCTCTTCTCCCGTTGTGAATGCAACACCCTCAACTTCGCCTTCTTTCGCCACTGCTCCAACTGCAACCGGCCCGTCGGCGCCGAGGGGGCGGACCCCGGCGGCGCCTGATTTCATGGCGCGTCGGCCTTCGGTCGCCGCACGGCGCGGACCCGACCGGCCCCTCCGCCGCCGCAATAGAAGACGCCCGCGCCATCGGATTCCAGGCCGCTGACGCCGACACCGGGCGGCATCGCCAGGCGTTCGAGCACGGCGCCGCTGGCCGGGTCGATGCGACGCAGTTCGCTCTCGTCGCTTTCCCAGGTGCCATGCCAGAGCTCGTCATCGACCCAGCACACGCCGGTGACGAAGCGATCGGACTCGATGGTGCGCAGGATGTCGCCCGTCTCGGGGTCGATCTGGTGGATCCGGCGATCCTGGTACTGGCCTACCCAGAGGCTGCCTTCGGCCCAGGCGAGACCGGAATCACAACCCGCGCCGGGCGCCGGAATCGATGCCAGGACTTCGCCGGTGGCCATGTCGATCCTGTCGATGCGTGCGTCGGCGATCTGGTACAGGTGCTTGCCGTCGAAGGCGCTACCCGCATCGCCTGCGCGATCGATCGTTCGCGCCTGCTCGCCGCTCTCGGGATCGAAGGCCAGCAGCCGTGATCCGGTAGCGGCCCATACCAGCCGGCCGTCATGAGTGACGCCGTGGATGGCGGTCGCGCCAGCGAACGGGCCGTATTCGCGCAGGATTTCCGCGGGATGTGCCGAGGGGTGCATCGATTCGGTATCCGGGGTTCGATGGGATCTGGTGATTGCGTTCATTGCTCTGCTCCTTCTGGCGCCGGCATTGGCGCTGTCCGAGCCAATCTACCCGGGCCCTGGCACGGCGGGGAGTAACAAGATCGTCGTGAATCCGACCAGGGGAGGCGCCAGCCAGCGCCGTGCCCGTGCACGCCCGACCGCATAGGCCCTCCCCTCCGCCTCCAGTTCCACGAGGGCGCGCTGGACCGAGCGCTGGCTGGCGCCGAGCACCTGCGCGAGCGCGGAAGTGGACCAGGCGGCGCCATCGGCGAGCAGTGCCATCAGCGAGGCCTTGTCGCCGTCGATCGGCGGAACCTGCACGACGACCTCGCGCTCGCCGTGCACGACGAGCCGGAAGCCACGCATGCTGGCCTCGATCCTCGCCCACGGGGTGACGAGCGGGCGCAGGCGGCCGACCTCCACCCGCAGGCGCGCGCGATGCGTCTCGTCGGGCCGGCGAGCGCGAAAGGCATGGGCGATCAGGGCATTGCGATCGACGTCTTCGGGCCAGGCCCTTGCCAGCGCCAGCAACAGTGCGAACAGGATCGGCCGTCGCGCCAGCGGCCGCCACTGGCCCGCGCAGCGCAGTCCGCGACGGCAAGCATCGACGACGAGCGCATCGGCGGCGAGCAAGGCTTCGACGTCATCGAGACGCAAGGGCGCCTCCCGATCGGCCTGGATGCGTCGAGCCGCGGGACGATCGAGCGCGGCGCTCGCTTCGGTCACCTCGGCGACGAGCGCCGGCAGGCCGGCGCGCCCGGCCGCCTCGGAGGCCCGGCCGAGCGCCGCGCGCGCGGCGGCGGTGCGCAGCGAGCGCAAGGCGATCTCGGCTGCGGTCATTTCGGCGATGGCCACGAGCGAGGGCGGAACCTCGTACGCCCCGACGCGGGCCAGGGAAGCAGCCGCCTCGTCGAGCCGACCGAGCAGGAGCAGCCGACGCACGGCGACGAGGCGGCCCTGTAGGGCATTCGCCCGGTCCGCGTGCGCGTCGAGCGTGGCCACGGCGGACGCCAGGGCCTGCGGCGAGCCGCGCAGTTCGCGCATGGCCAGCGCCACCTCGGCGTCCGCCACGATGCAGCGCGCGCGGGCCAGCTCCTCGCGCGGCCCGAAGCCCCGGGCTGCCCGCCGCAACAGTGTGCGTGCGCGCGGATAGTCGCCGAGCCGGGCCATCGCGATACCGCGCAGCGCGAGCGCCGGCGGGTCTTCGCGCAGCGCGACCAGGTTGAGCGCGCCGAGCACATTGCCCGCCTGGAGGGCGCGCCCGGCGGCGGCGATCAGGGACTCCATTGCCGCAGACTACCTTGCCTCGCCCCGGCAGCTGGCAACCCGGCAGCCCGACGCGCACAGGCATGCGGAGCCGCCCGCTGGCCGATATGATTCCCGCCTCATCGGCAATGCGCCAAACTCGGCCATCCGATATCCAGCGAAGGCATCCACGACCATGAGTCTCCACGGCAAACTCCTGCAACGCGCCGCCGACGGCAATCCCGTTCGCATCGGCCTGATCGGCGCCGGCAAGTTCGGCTCCATGTACCTGGCGCAGGTGCCCCGCATGCCCGGTGTCCACCTGGTGGGCATCGCGGACCTGGCGCCCGACCAGGCCCGCGCCAATCTCGATCGGGTCGGCTGGAAGCCCGCCCAGGCGCAGGCGGCTTCGGTCGACGAGGCGTTGCGCGACGGGACCACCTGGATCACGGACGACTGGCGGGCCGTGGTGGACGATCCCCGGATCGACCTCGTCGTCGAGTGCACCGGCAATCCGATCGCGGCGGTCGACCATATCCTCGGGGCGTTCGCCGCCGGCAAGCATGTGGTGAACGTGACGGTCGAGGCCGATGCGCTCTGCGGGCCGATGCTGGCGCGCAAGGCGGCCGCCGCGGGCGTGTTGTATTCGCTCGCCTATGGCGATCAGCCGGCGATGATCTGCGACCTGGTCGACTGGGCCCGGACCTGCGGCTTCCCGGTGGTGGCCGCCGGCCGTGGCCACAAATGGTTGCCGCATTTCTGCGAGTCCACCCCCGAGACGGTCTGGGGTTACTACGGCCTGACGCCCGAGCAAGCCGAGCGCGGCGGCCTGAACCCCAAGATGTTCAACAGTTTTCTCGATGGATCGAAGCCATCCATCGAAAGCACCGCGGTATCGAACGCCACGGGTCTCGCCGTGCCGAGCAATGGCCTGCTCTACCCGCCCGCCAGCGTCGAGGACATCCCCTTCGTGACGCGCCCGCGCAGCGAAGGCGGCGTTCTCGAGAAGAAGGGCATGGTGGAAGTGATCTCCAGCCTCGAGGCCGATGGTCGCGTGATTCCCTACGACATCCGCATGGGCGTGTGGGTGACGGTCGAAGGCGAGACCGAGTACATCCGCAACTGCTTCGAGGAATACAACGCGCATACCGACCCGAGCGGTCGCTACTTCACCCTCTACAAGCGCTGGCACCTGATCGGGCTCGAGGTCGGGGTCTCGGTCGCGAGCGTGGCCACCCGCGGCGAGCCCACCGGCGTGGCGACGGGCTGGAACGCGGACGTGGTGGCCACTGCTAAGCGGGACCTGCGGCCCGGCGACCTGCTCGACGGCGAAGGCGGCTACACGGTGTGGGGCAAGCTGCTGCCCGCCGCGACCTCGCGCCGGATCGGCGGCCTGCCCCTCGGGATGGCCCATGGCATCAAGGTGCTGCGTCCGGTCGCCAGCGGCCAGTCCCTGTCGTGGGACGACGTTGCGATGGATGCGGGCACCCAGGCCTGGCAGATTCGCCGGGAGATGGAGTCGGCCTTCGGCGAGTAGTCCCTAGCGACCGAACAGTTCGGGCAGGAAGAGGCTGATCTGAGGGAACGCGATCACCAGGCCGAGGCAGAGCAGTAGCATCGCCATGAAAGGCAGGGACGCCCGCACTACCCTTATCATCGGGACCTTCAGGATGCCGCTGGCCACATAGAGCGACAGGCCGAATGGTGGGGACACCTGCGCGATCTGCATGGACAGGATCAGGATGACGTTCATGTAGATCAGGTTCACGTCGGCTGCCTGCAGGGCGGGCAGCACGACCGGCAAGGTCAGGTACATGATGGGCAGGGTGTCCAGGAACATGCCCATCACGAGCCACAACAGCGTGATCATCAGGATCAGTTCCATCTGCGAGAAGCCGGCATCGATCGTCCATGCGGCGATCTCCTGGGGTATCCGTGCGAATGCCAGGGGCGAAGCCAGCAGCATCGCCGCCGCGACCAGGAGGAAGATCATCGAGCTGTTGCTCACCGTGCTGCGCAGCGCCTGGTGGTAGAAAGTGTTCCAGGTGAGGCCGCGATATACGAAAGCCGCGATCAGGAGGCCGTAGATACACGCCACTGCCGAGGCTTCGGTGGGCGTGAAGACGCCGCCGTAGATGCCGCCCAGGACAATGATGGG
>CAYZBJ010000013.1:11162-63693 GCA_964476625.1 uncultured Burkholderiaceae bacterium
GTCCTGGGCGGCATCTACGGCGGCGTCTTCACGCCCAGGACAATGATGGGCATCAGCAGCGCGGGAGCGGCCCTGACTGCCGCGCTTGCGCGCCTGCCCCAGTCCTGGCGCTCGCCGGCCTGGCTTTGTAGCCTGCGGCTGATCAGGACGCCGACCATCCCCAGCGCGAGGCCGGTGACCAGTCCGGGGACGATGCCGGACATGAAGAGAGCCCCGGCGTTCTGCTGGGCGAGCGCAGCGTAGAGGACCATGAGGATGCTGGGCGGAATCATCTGCCCGAGCGTGCTGCTGACCGAGAGCAGCCCGGCGATGAAATCGCGGCTGTAGCCCGCGCGCTCCATCGGTGGGGTGACCAGCGCCGCCACACCGGCCAGGGTGGCAGTGGTCGAGCCGGTGATCGCCGCGTAGATCACGCAGGTGGCGACCGCCGTCAGGGCCATGCCGCCCCGGATGTGGCCCAGGCAGCTGTCCACCAGGTCGTAGATGTGGCGGGCCGGACCGCAATAGGCCATCACATTGCCGGCCAGCAGGAAGAACGGGACGGCCAGCAGGACGAAGCTGTCGATGCCGCCGAACATCGTCATCGGAACTCCGATCAGCGGCATTCCCATCATGAACTGCATCAGGAAGATCGCACCGACCGTCAGGGCGATCCATATGGGCAATCCGCCGAGCGCAAGGCCGACCAGAATCCCGATCCCGGTTCCGAGCATTACACGTCCCCTTGATATCGCGCGGTGCGCGCTACGGCTTGTGGTCCGGCGATGTGGAGTTTCCTGACGGCCCGTCAGCGGGAAAAGACATCGCACGCAAGGCCGAGCACGCTGCTGCGATCTCGAACAGGCTGAACAGCACCATGAAGGCCATGCCGAGCGGCACGATGCAAAAGGGCAGCCATTGGGGGAACTGCAGAGAGCCGGTGCGCATGCCGAACTCCATGCTCTGAATGACCAGCCGCGTACCCCAGACGAGGATTGCCGAGCTCAGCACCAGCGTGATCGTGGCGACCACGAGGCGATGGATCTCGCGGGCCCTGCCCTCGAAGCCGGCGGTCAACAGGTCGAGCGCCACATGCCCACCGTTTCGCGCCACCGGACCGGCGATGAGCAGGGCCGAGAAGAGCGCCAGGTATCGTGCGCCTTCCTCGATCCACTCGAGCGAATGGTTGAAGCCGTAGCGCAGGATCACGGCGGTGAAGGCCAGGCCGACGCTGCCCAGCATTCCCGCGCCGGACAGCAGGAAGAGGATGCGCTCGAAGATATTCGCGATTCGTTGCTGCACGACGCGGACTCCTCCTGGTCGCTGCGAAAACTCGTACCGTACCCGGTCGTTGCTGCCGCAAGACCGGGTTTCGGTGCCATCTGATCAGCGTCCGATGGAAACCCCCTCTCCGAGTTGCATCACTCGATCCACAAGCTTCTGCCCGTCGGGGCCGACCTTCTGGACGAAGCGCTCGATCGCAACGTCGCGAACCTTGGCGGTGAACTTCTCCATCTCCGCCGGGCTCACCCAGGTGATCGCTACATTGTAGGGAGGCTCCTGGATTTCCTTGATGTACCGGTTCTCCAGTTCGATCACCGCATCGTAGGCGTATGCCTGGGTTTCCGGGATCACCTTGTTCATGACGATGTCCTGGATCTCCTTCGGCAGGCCCTTCCACCAACGCATGCTGGCGACAAAGGGCAGGCCGTAGCCCGCATAGAACGGCAGTGACATGTACTTCGTATGCCAGCGGGCGTCGTGGTAGTGGATCGGCGTGGTCACGAGCCCGTCGACGACCCCCTGCTGCAGCGCCACCGGCACTTCCGCGCCCGCTACGGTCATGGGCGAAGCGCCCAGGCTGCTGATGTATAGCTCTCCCATGAGGCCACCGGGATGGCGGATCCGCAGGCCCTTGATGTCCTCGATCTTCTCGACGGGCCGGACATTGTTGGCTACCAGCATGAAGCCCGTCAGGGTCGGGATGTGCCCGAGGCGCATGAAGCCTCGGTCGGCGAATCGCCGCGTCAGGATCTCGTTGATGGTTTCGTCATGCATCATGCGGCGCATGTGTTCGCCCTGGCCGGGGGCCACCTTCACCAGGAACGGAACATTCCAGATCGCTTCCGACGGATCGACGCCTTCCAGGATGCCGCCGAGGTTGTAGGTGGCCTCCACGGTCCCCGACAGCACCATCGAAGCTTCCTGGGTGATCGGGCCCAGCTGCGCGTTCGGATAGACGGTCACCTTCAGGCGGCCGTCGGTGTAGGCCTCCGCCTTTTCCTTGAAGAACGCCATGTTCCGGCCATGTTGCGTATGCTCGGGATAGGCATGGACGATCTTCATCTGGTACGTCTGCGCCTGGGCGGACGGGTTGCCGGTGCCGAAGATCCCGGCAAGTGCCAGACACGTCGCAGCCAGCGTCGATTTGCCAAAATGCATCATGTGGTTCTCCTCCCCCTGGTGGCCCGCTCGGGCCGGTTGAAACGAGCGATGCGCACCTCCCTGCGCTCGCCAGGCTTCACTTCACTTGCATGTGAAGCCCCCATCGATCGGCAGTTCGATCCCGGTCACGAAGGCGGAATCGTCCGAAGCGAGCCAAAGCACCGCCTGCGCAACCTCGTTCGGGCGCACCAGCCGCCCGAGCGGAACTGCGGACACGTACTTGTCCTCGGCGGCTTTTGCGGCCTCGGCGGAAACGCCGCGTCCGGTGAAGCCGATCTTCATCGGCGTCTCCGCAAGGCCCGGGCAGACCACGTTGACGCGAACCTTGTCGGGCGCGAAGGTCTGGGCCAGCGACTTGGTCAGCCCCACCACCGCGAACTTGCAGCTCGAGTAGACCGGCGACCACATCGAGCCGACCATGCCGGAAACCGAGGCAGTGAAGATGATCGAGCCGGCCCCGCGCTTGCGCATGTGCCCGATGACTTCCCCGGCTGCCAGGGTCGCGGACTGGACATTGAGGGCGAGGGCCTGCTGGTACTCGGCAAGGTCCAGCCCCTCGATGCCGCCGGGACCGGGAATGCCCGCATGCGCCCAGAGGATGTCGATGCCGCCGAGCCTGCCCGCCGCCTGGTGGATGCTTTCGCGCGCGCCTTCGGCCTGCGACAGGTCCGCCTGGACCGTATGCAGGCGGTCGCCATCAGGGTCGCACTCGGCCTTGAGCGCGGCCAGTGCGTCGGCGTTGATGTCGATGGCGCAGACCGAGGCTCCCTCATGCAGGAAGAGTTCGACCGCGGCGCGTCCCATCCCGGACGCGGCGGCGGTGATCACGGCGAGCTTGTTGGCAAGGCGCATGTCTGTCCTTCCTCCTGAAAGCGATGTGGGTCACTGCGCGTAGGCATCGGGGAACTGGCCCGTCGTGCTGATGACGGTTGCCCGCGTCTCCAGGAAGGGATCGAGCGCCTCGATGCCGTTCTCGCGCCCCCATCCACTGGCCTTGAAGCCTCCATAGGGGATGCTCCAGCGCAGGTAGCGATAGGTGTTTACCCAGACGACGCCGGCCCGGATGCGCGCGGCCGTGCGGTGCGCACGGCCCACGTCGCGTGTCCACAGGCCGGCTGTCAGGCCATAACTGGTGTCGTTGGCAAGCGCGATCGCCTCGTCCTCCCCATCGAAGGGGATGAGAGCCGCAATGGGTCCGAAGATTTCCTCGCGCGCGATCCGCATGTCGTTGGCGACGTCCGCGAATACCGTCGGTTCGACGAAGTAGCCGCCGCGCAGCTCATCTCGATCGACGAGGCTGCCGCCGGCCACCAGCCGCGCGCCTTCGTCGCGGCCATGGCCGATATAGGCCATGGTCTTCTCGAGTTGCTGTCGGCTTGCCTGGGGCCCCATGTGGGTGGCTTCGTCGAGCGGCCTGCCCACGCGCACCCGCGCGGCGCGGCGCGTGAATTCCTCGACCACGCGGTCGTAGACGGGCCGCTCCACGAGCACGCGTGAGCCGAGCGCGCAGCTCTGGCCGCATAGCGCCCAGGCCGAGCCGGTAGCGGCGTTGAGCGCCTGGTCCAGGTCCGCATCGGCGAACAGGATGTGCGGAGCCTTGCCGCCGAGTTCGAAGGTGAATCGCTTGAGCGTATCGCCACCGCTCCTGAGGATCTCGCGCGCGGTTGCGCCCTCGCCGGTGAACGTGATCTTGTCGACGCCCGGATGGGCGACCAGGAACTCGCCCGCGCCGTCGCGGCCATAGCCCGGCACGATGTTGACGACCCCGGCGGGAAAGCCGGCTTCCTCGAAGAGGGTGGCCAGCTCCAGTGAACTGCAGGGCGTGAGCTCCGCCGGCTTGAGCACCACGGTACATCCCGCGGCAAGCGCCGGGCCGAGCTTCCAGCAGGCGGCCATCAGCGGCACGTTCCACGGCGTGATCGCGCCGACCACTCCGATCGGCAGGCGCGAAGTGAAGGCATGGACGGTGTCGTCCAGCGGTATCGTGCGCCCGCCCTGCTTGTCGCACAGCGATGCGTACCAGTGATACGAGTTGTGATGCCCCCCTACGTCGACTCGCGACTCGCGCAGCGCGCGGCCGTTGTCGCGCGACTCGATGACGGCCAGCCGCGACGCATGCTTCTGGTAGAGGTCGGCGAAGCGGCGCATGAGCGCGGCGCGTTCGTGGGGCGGCATCTTCCCCCAAGGCCCCTCGAAAGCCGCGCGGGCCGCCGCCACCGCCCGGTCCACATCCTTGCGCCCGCCGTAGGCGACCACCGCCCAGGGGCGCCCCGTGGAAGGATCGAGGCTCTCGAGCAGGCCGCCATCTTCCGGCGCCACCCAGTCGCCGCCGATGAACAACCGATCGTAGCGGGCGATCTCCCCTGTCGATCCGGCCAGATCGTGAGCAGAAACGGCGCCTGCGGTCACGATATCTCCTCTTCTTGTATTCTCTATATTGAATTTATAAGTCACACACAAGAACAATGTCAACAGCGTGGTTTGGAAGGCCCAGGCCGATACAGTGCCGCTTCTACAATGTCGAGCGTTCGCGTCGGGTGCATCCATGAGCAGGAGAGGGAACAGTTCCGTGCAGGTGAAGCAGGCCGCCAACGTCGTCGAGTTGCTGGAGTTCTTCGCCAGGCGGGGCGAGCCGGCCACGCTCGCGGAGATTGCGGACGCCCTGCAATGGCCGAGGTCCAGCACGTTCAACATCGTGGGAACGCTGGTCGACAAGGGCTATTTCTACGAGCCGATAGCGCGGGGGGGATATTTCCCCAGCCCGCGCTGGCATAAGGTCGTGCAACAGATCAGCGAGAAGGATCCGCTTCCCGGCGCCCTCGTCGATCTCGTCGACACGATCTCGGCACGCACCGGAGAGACGACCGCGATCGGGTCGGCGTCCGGCGCCCACGTGATCTTCCTGTACGTGCGGGAAACACCCCAGCCGATCCGCTACTTCGCGGAAGTGGGTACGCGGGTGCCCATCTACGCCACCTCCGCCGGGCGGGCGATCCTGGCCCAGATGACGCCGAGGGAACGCGAGCAGGTCTACAGGAAGATCGTCTTCGAAAGGTACTCGGACACCACCCCGATGAGCCCCGAGCAGATCGAGGCGGACCTGCGCGCGGCGGTCGAACGCGGCTACCACCAGAGCCACACCGAATACATCGCCGACCTCGCTGGCGTCTCGTTCCCCGTCGCGTTCGGCGCGAAGCGCCTGTCCATCGTCGTGGCGGGTCCGGTCTCGCGCTGCCTGGAACGCCGGCCCGAGACGGCGAGGATCATGGCGGAGGCCATTCGGGAGGCGGGCTTCGCCACGCCGGTTACGTTGGCGGGCGCCACGGACGATCCGGACTGAAGCCTCTTGTCCGGGCCGTCGACGACTGCGCGCCCATGCGCACCGGAGACGATCGCGATATCGACCCGGGCGCCCTAGCGGGGCGGTGGCGCTTCCCCGCCGGCTCGCCGCGGCGCGAACTGGCGGCCATGCAGCGCGAGGCAGGCCTTTAGGCGATGGCGGGGCACGGCCTGGATTTCACGCAGGATGTCATGGGTGACGCCAGCGAGGCCGAAGCGTCGCACCAGCGTGTCCTGCATGTGCAGCAGCAGGCTCGCGGCCATCTCGGCGTCGGCCAGCGCCCGGTGGTGGCGTCCCGCGACCGGCAGGCCATGGAATTCGACCAGGGTGCCCAGCTTGTGGTTGGGCGCTTCCGGATACAGTCGTCGGGCGAGCAGCAAGGTGCAGGCGAATTCCTGTCGCCGCCTCGCGCCGAGGCGGGCAAGCTCCGCATCCCAGAAACGGCGGTCGAAAGCGGCGTTGTGGGCCACGAGGGGATGTGTGCCGACGAAATCGGCGACCTCCCCCATCACGCGGGCCGCCGGCGGCGCGGCGCGCACCATCTCGTTGCTGATGCCGGTCAACGCCTCGATGAATGGCGGCACCCAGGCGCCGGTATTCATGAGGCTCTGGTAGCGATCGACGACCTGTCCGTTGCACACCAGCACCGCGGCGATCTCGGTCGCGCGCCCGCCGGTTTCCGGTGACATGCCGGTGGTCTCGAAGTCGATGACGGCGACGGTATCCATTGCGGGGACGGCTATGAGCGTTTCGCGATGATACTTGGTGGGGACGATGCACCTGGTGGTGTCGCTGCCTTGCTACCCTGCCGCCGCCGATGCCCTCTTCCGCTATGCTCGGGACTCGTTTCCCGACCAGCGTCGATTCGATCGCCGCCATCGCAATGAGCAGCATCTTCGAACGTCTCGAACAGGCCATCGATGCCATGGCCAGCCTCGAGGAGTATCCGCATACGGATCGCCGGGACACCTGGCTCGAGCGGCTGCGCCTCAACCTCCCGGAACTCGAAGCCTTCGATCGCCTGCCGCCCGCGCCCGAGACCGGATTCCTCACCCAGCCTCCTGCCGACATTGCCCCAGGGGGCGTCGCTCCCGGGGCCGATGCGGACGGTATCGCGGCGATCGCCCGCGCTGCGCGAGCCGCGCCCGACAAGGCTGGCGAGGCCCCGTTCGCGGCCCTCGCCAGCGCCCACGCGCAGGCGGGACTCAAGGCTTTCATATCGCTCGCCGACCCGGCGACGATCGAAGCCGCGGTGGCCGCTGCCGTGCGTGGCCTGCGCGAGGGCGCCCGGATGCCGCTGCTGGGGGTTCCCTTTGCGGTCAAGGACCTGATGGCGGTGGCCGGCCTGCCGCAGTCCGATGGCACCGGCGGGGCGCCGACGCCGCCAGCCCACGCCGACGCGCTCGCGGTCGCACGGCTGCGCGCGGCCGGTGCGGTCCCGATCGGCATGGCCAACCTGCACGAGCTCGCCTACGGCATTACCAGCGAGAACCCCCACCATGGCCATGTCGGCAATCCGCGCAAGGTCGGCCACATCGCCGGCGGCTCGAGCGGCGGCTCGGCGGCAGCGGTCGCCGCCGGTATCGTCCGCTTTGCGATCGGCACCGATACCGGTGGTTCGATCCGCATCCCCGCTGCCTGCTGCGGGGTGGTCGGCTTCAAGCCCAGCTTCGATGCGGTTCCCCGCGATGGGGTGAGCGCCCTGGGCGCGAGCCTCGACCATGTCGGGCCGATTGCCGCCAGCGTGGCCGATGCCGCCCTCGCCTACGCGATCATGGCCGGCCAGCCGGCGCATGTCGCCCAACCCCGACCCCTCGCTGGCTTGCGGGTCGGTGTGCCGCGTGCCGCCTGCCTCGAGCCGCTGGCAGGCGATGTTGCCGGCGCGATCGGCGCCGCGCTCGAGTTCATGCGGCGCGATGGCGCCGAACCAGTCGAACTCGATTTGCCGGGGCTCGACGCAAGCGCCGCGCTGCAGTTCGTGACCCTGTGCAGCGAGGCGACCGAGCTGCACAGGAAGCGCCTGGTGGAGCGTCCCGAAACACTCGGCCCCGATGTCCGCAAGCGCCTGGAGATGGGCCTGTTCCTGCCGGCGACCTGGTACGTCCGGGCGCAGCGCGGGCGCGCCGCCCTGGCCGCGATGTTCGCTACGGCGATGCGCGACGTCGACCTGATCGTGATGCCGACCTTGCGGACCGAGGCGCCACCATCGGGAGTCGCCATGGTGCGCCTCACGGATCGGGAGATTCCCGCGCACACCGCCATGACCGCGTTCACGACGCCCTTCAACCTGACCGGCATGCCGGCGCTGACCCTGCCTTGCGGCCAGGGCCACCAGGGCCTGCCGATCGGCATCCAGCTCGTCGGTCGCCGTGGCGACGACTGGCGGGTGCTCGATGTCGGTGCGCGCCTCGAGGCCCTGCTGGCTGCGAGCGCCTGACCGGAGAACATCCATGCACGTACTGGCGTTCAAGCAGGTCGATGTCTTCACCCGCGTTCCGTTCCAGGGCAATCCGGTTGCGGTGGTGCTCGACGCCGCCGGCCTCGACACCGGGCAGATGCAACGTATCGCCAACTGGACCAATCTGTCGGAGACGACCTTCGTCGTGCCGAAGACCCGGGCCGAGGCCGACTATCGGGTGCGCATCTTCACGCCTGCTTCCGAGCTGCCCTTTGCCGGTCATCCGACGATCGGTACGGCCCACGCCCTTCTCGAGGCCGGGCTGGTCGATGCTCGCGCGGGGCGGCTCGTGCAGGAATGCAGCGCCGGGCTCGTCAGGCTGGATATCGGGCAGGATGCCTTGCTCGGCCGGTCGATTTCCTTCGAACTGCCGTCGCCGCGGATTACCGGGCTGTCCGATGCCGCAGTCGCGGAACTCGGCGCGATCCTCGGTACGGCGCTTGCAACCGCGGCACGTCCTCGCCTGGTCGACGTGGGGCCGCGCTGGATCGTCGCCCAGCTGCCGAGCGCGGCTGCGGTGCTCGCCGTCGTTCCCGACCTCGAGCGCATGAAGGCCCATGATCTCGCCCTCGGGACGACAGGGGTCGTCATCTTCGGCGAACAGGAGGCCGGGACGGCATCGAGAGTCGAGGTACGCGCATTCGCGCCTTCCTGCGGCATGGGCGAGGATCCGGTCTGCGGCAGCGGCAATGGCTGCATGGCCGCCTTGATCCGCGAAACCGGCCAGGCGGAGCGGTTCGGCTCCTCGTTCATCGCATCCCAGGGCCGGGCGGTCGGCCGCGACGGCCTGCTGCGCATCGGTATCGAACCATCGCGCATCCAGGTGGGCGGCGCCGCCGTGACCTGCATCGACGGGACGATCACGGCGCCATCCTGAGGCCCGTGGCCTGGCGGGCCGGCGATCGCCGAATCGCGCATCGCCTGCGGGTATCCCCGAGTCAGGGCGCGAAGTCGAAGTTCGCGACGGCGTCGGCCAGGCCGATGTCGACGGTCGTCGTCTGCGCGGCGCGCCCCGGTACTGCGGCCTCGATGCCGTAGTGCGCCGCGTGGCCGACGTCGGGGGTGAAGTCGTAGTCGGTGGCGCCGGCGCTGTAGTTCGCCAGCATCGGCGCCTGCACGGGCAACCGCAGGGCGTAGCCGCCGTCGAGGGCATTGGTTGGGCGGGATTCGATCTCGACGACGCGGGTGCCGACGGTCTGCAGGGCGCTCGCCAGGGCTTCGGGCACCGCGCTGGTCCCGAGCAGCGCGATCCGGCCCGAGACGGTGCGCATCGTGCTCGCCAGCAGCGCGATCGGCTGGTCGCCCGCGGTCAGGGTGCTGCGGCCGGCTTCGGTGACGGGCACGTTGGCGAGCACCGTGCTCGCCCTGCCCGGGGCGACGACGACGAGGTCGTGGCTGCCGCTGGGCGCCGGCGAGAGCAGGAATCGGCCATCGGCGTCGGTTGCAGTCGAGCGCAGCACCCGGCCCGCCTGCTGCAGGCTCACCACCGCACCTTCGGCGGGCAGGTTGCCGAGCCGGCCCGCGACCGACAGGCCATCGCCGACGGGGCGCGGCAGCATGCCCAGCACCGGCTTGAGGAGATAGCCGCCGGCAGCGCCTTGCGGAACCACCGATCTGCAGGCATCGAAATCGAGCACCAGGTCGAGCTGCTCATCGGCCGCGACGTCGCGATCGATGCGCATCACCAGTCCGGCCTGCTGGGCATCGGGCATTGCGAGCGCCGTCTCGCCCTGCCCGGCGGTCACGACCGCATTGCGCAAGGGCTGGGCGGCGGTGTTGGGCGCGAGCGCGAGGCGCAGTTGCTGGTAGCGGCCGACCGGAATGCTGGCCTCGCCGAGCTCTTCGAGCACGCCGTTGTCGAGCGCGAGCAGGTCGAGCCGCCGCGGCGTCTCGAGCTTCAGGACCCGCCAGCCGGGCGCGCCGGTGCCGGCGAGCGGCGACTCGTGGACCTGCACGCTGTCGATCGTGACGTGGACATGCTGGTAGTCGCAGCCCGATGCGCTGGCCAGTGCGGCGCGCAGGCTGGCTTCGCCCTCGCCGGGTTCGATGCCGCCACAGCCGGCGACGAGCGCCAGCGCCAGGCTGCCGGCCGTGCCCAGGAAGAAACCGCGGATTCTTGCCATGCGTATCCCGTCGAGGAGGGCCGCGTCATGCGCGGCTGGCGCCTTCCCGGCGCCGGGGCGTCAGTCTAGCGCCGCAGGCCGCGGGCCAGCCGCAACACCCCGAGCCCGATGCTGGCAACCCGCAGCAGGCGGCCGAACCGTGCTGCGCCGAGCAGCGGAACCGCCACCGAGAGCAGTGCGACCGCCTTCGAGCGCGCGCGTCCGGCATTGCCGTGGCTGGCGGCCGGTGCGAGCAGCGCGCGGGCCTCGCGCCCGGCCAGGCGGATCTGCAGGCGCTCGAGATCGGCCCGTGCAAGCGCGAGGCGCTTGCGCTCGGCAAGCCCGAGGGTGCGCGTACTCATGGGGAATCGCCCCTCGGCGGGCCGCCTCGCGGCGTATCGCGATCGAGGACCTCGCGCAGCAAGGCGACGTCCTTGTGGAATTCGGCGATGGTGGCCTCGAAGGGGCCGGCCCCGTGCCGGCCAGGCCGGATGGCAAGGACGAGGAGTACGGCGCCGGCGACGATGAAGGTCGCGGCGACGGCGAGGATGGCCGCCAGCCTGCCAGTCTCCCAGAAATACACCACGACGAAGGCGCCGATACCGAGGGCGCCGAGCAGCAGCGCGAGGACGCCCCCGGCCAGCAGGCCGAGCCGCAGCAGCAGGCGCTCGCGCTCCTGCGCCAGTTCGAGCGTGGCCAGCTCGAAGCGGGCGCCGAGCAGGCCGGCCCCGCCGGCCACGGCACGGGAGATGATCCTGCGCAGCGATGGCCTGTCGTCGGATCCGGGCACTCTCGGCGGTCCTGGTGGCGTCCGGCCTAGCGGCGGTTGAGCAGCAGGCCGGCGACGAAGGCGACGGCGGCGACGATGCCGACCGTCTGCCAGGGATGGTCGTGGACGTAGTCGTCGGTGGCCCGGCTCGCAGCCTTCGCCCGGGCGATGGCGTCTTCCTCGAGTTCCTGCAGGCGCAGCTTCGCGCTCAGCAGTCGGGCTTCCACCTGCTGGCGCAGCGCCTGCGCCTTGTCGCCGGTCTCTTCGCTGGCATGCTTGAGCAAGTCTTCGGCTTCGGCAAGGATCGCGCTGAAATCCTCGACGAGTGAATCACGTCTGGACATGTCGAATCTCCGGGAGTGGGGAGGAGTCGGGAAGGCAGTCGGCCCGGCCGGTACCGCTCCGGGCCGTGCCACCAATATACGCGAGGCGGCAGGGGCTCGTTTGCTTCGCATCAATCCTTGTCGTCGTCGGGACCGGGGGGAAT
The DNA here is from genome assembly GCA_964476625.1 of uncultured Burkholderiaceae bacterium. Classification (GTDB taxonomy): domain Bacteria; phylum Pseudomonadota; class Gammaproteobacteria; order Burkholderiales; family Burkholderiaceae_E; genus JAMLIN01. The sequence goes on from CAYZBJ010000013.1 coordinate 22,743, forward strand.
CGGCACCGGCGCCGGCCAGTCGAGCAGCTCGGCGAGCCGGCAGGCGACCCAGCGCGCTTCGCGCGGCTCGAGGCCGGCATCGCCCTCGGCCAGGCCGAGCTGCATGCGTTCGAGGACATCCTCCTCGGCCACCCCGAGCTGCCATTGCAGGGTGCGCGCATGCTCGACGAGCGTTTCGGCGAGATCCTCGCAGAACTCGTAGCGTGCCAGCATGTGCTCGCGCGATTCCGTGGGCCGGATCCGTCCGGGCGGCACGAACAGCGCGACGAACGAGGCCGGCAGCTGCAGCTGGTTGAAATCGCTCATGGCTGGCCCTCGGTGGCGCGCGGCAACGGTCGGATCGGATGGGATCCGGGCGGATTATAGGGAGTCCCCGTAGGGGAACTGGCGCAGGCTCGCAAACCGCGCCCCGATCTGCCATGCTTTCGCTTCGGCGGATCACCGCCAGCATAACGACTATCCGACGAGACCATGCCCAAGATCACCTACGTTGCGTTCAGCGGAGAACGCCATACCGTCGAAGTGCCGGCCGGCACTACCCTCATGGAAGCGGCGACGAACAACTCGGTGCCGGGGATCGACGGTGATTGCGGCGGCCAGTGCGCCTGCGCCACCTGCCACATCTACATCGACGAGCCCTGGTCGGCGCTGACCGGCCAGCGCAGCGAATCCGAAGAGGACATGCTGAACTTCGCCGATGACTTCCGACCCACTTCGCGCCTCGGTTGCCAGATCAAGGTCACCGAAGCCATGGACGGCCTGGAAGTCGCCATGCCCGAAGGCCAGCACTGAGCGCGGGCTCGCCGCGGCGGGCACCATCACGATATGGCCGCCCTGTAGCCCCTCACCATCACCCGAATGCAGGAGATTCCCGATGATCGAACTCTCCGCAGTCAAGGCGCGGGCCCGCGAGGCCGCCTGGGCCATGCCGCTCGAATCGATCGATCCGAGCGACCCGCAGCTCTTCGTCGACGATACCGTCGGCGCCTATTTCGAGCGCCTGCGCCTCGAGGATCCGGTCCATCGCACCCATAGCCCGATCTTCGGTGACTACTGGTCGATCACCCGCTACCAGGACATCATGGCGGTCGACACCAATCACGCGGTGTTCTCGTCGCACTGGTCGCGCGGTGGCATCACCCTGACCGATCCGCCACCAGGTGAACAACTGCAGATGTTCATCGCGATGGACCCGCCGCAGCACGACGAACAACGCAAGGCCGTCACCCCGATCGTCGCGCCCGCCAATCTTGCAACGATGGAAGCACTGATCCGCGAACGTACCTGCGGGGTGCTTGACTCACTGCCACGCAACGAGACCTTCGACTGGGTCGAGAAGGTCTCGATCGAGCTGACCACCCTCATGCTCGCGACGCTGTTCGATTTCCCCCTCGAGGACAGGCGGCTCCTCACCTGGTGGTCGGACGTGGCCACCATGAACAAGGCAGTCAATCCGGATGCCCTCGAGCCCGCCGAGCGCATGGCCGAACTCGGCAAGATGCTGGCGTACTTCACCCGGCTCTGGAACGACCGGGTGAACGCACCGCCGCGCAACGACCTCGTCTCGATGCTCGCCCATGGCCCGGCGACCCGCAACATGGGGTCGCTGGAGTACATGGGCAACCTCGTCCTGCTCATCGTCGGCGGCAACGACACGACGCGTAACTCCATGAGCGGCGGCCTGCTGGCGATGCACGAGAACCCCGGTGAATGGGCGAAGCTGCGCGCCAACCCGGCGCTGGTCGCGAGCCTGGTTCCCGAGATCATTCGCTGGCAGACGCCGCTCGCCCACATGCGGCGTACCGCGGCCAGCGATTTCGAGTTCGGCGGCAAGACGATCCGGGCCGGCGACAAGCTTGCCATGTGGTATCTGTCGGGCAACCGGGACAGCGATGCCATCGAGGATGCCGATCGCTTCATCATCGATCGGCCGCGTCCCCGCCAGCATCTCGCCTTCGGCTTCGGAGTCCATCGCTGCGTCGGCAATCGCCTGGCCGAAATGCAGCTGCGCATTCTCTGGGAGGAGATCCTCGCCCGCTTTCCCATCATCGAAGTCGTCGGGCCGCCCCAGCGGGTGCGTTCGGCCTTCGTGCGCGGCTTCTCGTCGCTGCCGGTGCGAATCCCCGCCTAGGGCCCTCCGACCAGCCGGGCGAGTTCCGCCGCCGGCATCGCGCCGACCGTCAGGCCGATCCGCCCGTCACGATCCTGGTGCAGGATCGCCGGCACCGAGGCCACTTCCATCGCGCGCAAGGTGGCGGTGTTCTGCCTGAGCGCGCGGGTTTCCTCGTCACTGGGTTCGTCGCCAGCTGCGATGCCGTCGCCGCCGGTCGAGCGCGACTGCGTGTGCGCGTCCATTGCCGCGACCGGGTCGCCAGCGCGCAGCAGGGCCGCGCCCTGGCGCGCCGATGCCGGCGCGAGCAGCACGACCGGCACCCAGTGCAGTCGGGCGGAGCCATCGAGTCGTCTGGTGTCGGCCCACAGCCTCGTGCAATGCGGACAACGGGCGTCGAAGAAGACCACGGCTGCCGGCGGACCGTCGCCTGCGCCGGTACTGAAGCCGGCGAGTTGCCCTGCCCGCTCGAACCAGGCGCTCGCCTCGGGGCCTTCCGCAAAGGCCTGCCCCCGGGCGAGGGGCAGTGCGCACAGCGACGCAAGGCCGCCGAGCATGCCGAGGCAGGCGCGTCGATCCACGATCGGCCTAGATGCCGGACGACTCGGGCAGCAGCTCGAGCACCTTGTCCGCGGGCCGGCACAGGGCGGCGCCCCGGGCGCTGACGACGATCGGGCGATTGAGCAGTACCGGGTGCCGCACGATCTGCTCGAGCAATTCGTCGTCGCTCCACTTCGGGTCGGCGAGCTCGAGTTCGGCGTAGATCCGCTCCTTCTCGCGCAGCAGGCCGCGGATCGGCACACCCATGCGGGCTGCCAGGTCGCGCAGGGTGTCGCGCGACGGCGGATCCTTCAGGTACTCGACGATCGTCGGCTCGATGCCGGCGTCGCGGATCATCATGAGGGTGTTCATCGAAGTCCCGCAGCGGGTGTTGTGATAGATGGTGGTCTCGCTCATCGCTTGCTGTTCTCCCCGTAGCCGATGGAGTCGGCTCCGTCCCTGGTTTCGCCTGTTGTCACCTGTCGCCTATTGTCCGCGATTGCGGCGCGCGGCCCGGATCGACGCTGTCACCGGGTAAGGTACTCTAGCTTCGTCCCCGCCATCCGGCCGCCCCTCAACCCTCATGAGAGTCCTCGCTCCACAACTCGCCATCAAGCTGTCGGTCGGCGCCGCCCTCGCGACCATGGCGATCAAGGTCGCCGCCTGGGCCCTGACCGATTCGGTGGGTTTCCTGTCCGATGCGCTCGAGTCCTCGGTCAACCTTGCCGGCGCGCTGTTCGCGCTGTGGATGCTGCGCTGGGCGCAGGAGCCGGCCGACGATGAACACCCCTTCGGCCACGGCAAGGCGGAATACTTCTCGGCCGTGTTCGAGGCGGGCCTGATCTCGCTGGCGGCGCTTGCGATCATGGGGGCCGCCGGTGAGCGCCTGCTCAATCCCCAGCCGATCGAGCGGCTCGGCATCGGAACCGCCTTCGCGATCATCGCGAGCCTGCTCAACCTTGGGGTAGCGCGCATCCTGCTGGCCTCGGGTCATGCGCACCGATCGATGGCGCTGGAGGCCGACGGCCGCCACCTGATGACCGATGTCTGGACGACCGCCGGCATCATCGTCGGAGTCGGGCTGGCCTGGGCGAGTGGCTGGCACTGGCTCGACCCGTTGGTCGCGATCGCGGTAGCGCTCAATATCCTGCGCGAGGGCTGGCGGTTGATGCGCCGCTCGATCGACGGCCTGATGGATCGCGCCCTCGCGACCAAGGACATCGAGCGGATCGAGGCGGTCCTGGCTTCCTACGAGGCCCGCGGCGTCCGCTTCGACAACCTGCGGACCCGCCTGGCCGGCGCGCAGCGCTTCGCGAACGTCGACCTGCGGGTGCCGGGCGACTGGACGGTCACCCGGGCCCACGATGCGGCCGACGAGATCGAACGGGCGGTCGGCCTGGCCGTGGCCGGCGTGCTGCTCGAGACCCATGTCGAGCCGCAGGAGGATGGCCTCGACGGGCCCCAGGGTCCGTCGGAGGTCCGTCGCGCCTAGCCGTGCAGCCGGATCGCGCCGGCCTTGGCGAGTCGGTCGATCCCGGCGTCATCGAGGCCTTGCGCGGCGAGGATCTCGCGGGTCTGCTCGCCAATGTGCGGCGCATGGGCGCGGTTGGGATCCTCGCTCGGCGTACCGGGCACCCCGGGGATCTTCAGCACCGGCACCCGGCCGACGTCGGGATGCTCGGTCCAGTCGATCAGCTCGACCTCGCGGACATGCTCGGCCTCGAGCAGGTCGCCGTAGTGCGAGACGATGCCGTTCATCACGCCCGCTTCGGTCAGCAGGGCAGCCCATTCGGCGGCCGTCTTCCTGAGCAGCTCGGCGCGCAGTTCGCGCATCAGCTCGGCCTCGTTCTCGAGCCGCTTGGGCCGGCTGTCGTAGCGCGGGTCGGTGATCATGTCCTTGCGCCCGATCACTTCGCACAGGGCATCGTAGTGATGGTCGCGCATCGAGGAAATGTTGATGTAGCCCTCGGCGGTCTCGAAGCAGCCGACCGGGACGTAGAGGCCGGCCGGTGCGCCGTCCTCGAGGTGGTATTCCATGATTTTCGGGGCCTGGAAGGCCGCCGCCGCCTGCATCAGGCTGCAGTCGATGTAGCGGCCCTGTCCGCTGCGAAAGCGCCGGATCAGCGCGCTCGCGATGGCCTGGTAGGCATACAGCCCGGTCATGACGTCGACGACGACCATGCCGGCGCGCTGCGGAATGCCCTCGGCGTTCTTGTTCATGAACATCCAGCCGGTATAGGCCTGCAGGATCGCGTCGGTCGCCGGCAGGTCGCGGTTCGGGCCCTGCTGGCTGAAACCGGACACCGACAGGTAGACGAGCGACGGATTGGCCTTGGCGAGTTCCTCGTAGCCCAGGCCGAAGCGGGCCATGACGCCGGGCCGGAAGCTCTCGACGATGACGTCGGCCTCGGCGGCCATCTTGCGCACGAGTGCGAGCGCCTCGGGATTCTTGAGGTCGACCGCGAGGCTCTTCTTGCCCCGGTTGAAGGCGACCGCATGCGCCGACAGGTCGCCGTAGGCGGTGCCGAGGGTGCGTCCCCAATCACCCGCCGGCGGCTCGACCTTGACCACGTCGGCGCCGTATTGCGCGAGCAGCATGGTGGCATGCGGGCCAGCGATGCCCTGGGCGAAATCGAGTACCTTCAGGCCGGCGAGCGGCAATTCCTCGGGGTCGGCGGGGTGCGGGAACGGCTGATACATGGGGTCTCCGGGGTCATGTGACTGTCATCCGACCCGAAGTCTACAAGAAGCCCGGCCTGCCGGAACCCGGCGCGGCGGTCCCGGCACGTGGCGCGCCGGGACTGCCGGTTCATCGGCTGTCGGCGGGCGGCTGCCAGCGACCGCCCGCATTCCTGAGCAGGCTCGCGCTGGCGAGCAACAGCCGCAGGCGGGCGTCCGACAGGGAGATCTCGGCCGACTGCAGTTGCGACTGCGCGGTGGCGACGTTCAGGAAGCTGACGGTCCCCTCGCGATACTGCGCCTCGACGATCTCGAGGGTCCGGCGCGCCGCCTCGAGGGCGACCTCCTGGAGGGCGGCCTGCTGGTGCAACTGCTCGACCGCGACGAGATTGTCCTCGACCTCGACCAGGGCCTCGAGCACCAGTCGCCGATAGGCGGCCACGGACTCCTCGGCTTCGGCCTGCGCCTGGGCCGTGGCGGCCTCGGTCTGCCCTCCGTCGACCAGGTTCCTGGCCAGCGCCGCGCCCAGCGACCAGGCCAGGGCCGGCGCGCTGATGAGCCTGCCGAGATCGGAACCACTGAAACCGGCGCTCGCCGAGAGGTTGAGCGACGGCAGGTCCGCCGACTCGGCCAGCCCGATCGCGGCGTAGGCGGCCACCACGCGCTGGCGGGCCGCCGCGATGTCGGGCCGCCGCGCCAGGACCTGCGCGGGCAGCAGGGCCGGCAGCGTCGGCACCGTCGGCAGTACCGCGGTCGGCGCGACCGAGAGCTCCGACGGCGGGAGGCCGACCAGCAGGGCGAGGGCATGTTCGAGCTGGGCGCGGCTGATACGCAGCTCGCTGCGCTGCGCCTCGACGCTCGCCAACTGGGTCTGGGCCTGCAGCACGTCGGCCCGGTCGACGACCCCCGCCTCGTAGCGCACCTGGCTGAGTTCGAGAAGACGGTGCGCGATCGCGACGTTGTCGTCGAGCAGGGCTTCGCGGCGCTCGACGCCGCGCAGCTGCAGGTAGGTCTGCACCAGCGAGGCCTGGATCGAGAGCCGCAGGGCCGCTTCGTCGGCGATGCTCGCCGCCAGCCCGGCTTCGCCGAGCTCGACCGCGCGCGACACCCTGCCCCACAGGTCGATCTCCCATGCAGCGTCGGCGCCGAGGCCATAGCGGGTGGCGGGACTGTCGTTGCGGCCGCCGTCGGCGCGGCTTGCGCTGGTCGAGATGCCGACAGTCGGCGAGAGCCGGCTGCGCTGGGCGGCGAGGATTGCGCGAGCGACCGCCACCCGGGCGGCAGCGGCGCGGATGTCCTCGTTGCCGGCGGCGGCGCGGTGTCCGAGCGCGTCGAGTTCCGGATCCCGGAAGGACTGCCACCAGTCGTCGGCCGGCGGCAGCTTCAAGGCATCGGTGGCAACCACGGGTACGTCCGGCGCGTGCCGGAATGCCGCCGGTGGCTCCGCCGGCGTGGGCGCCGGCGTATCGGTGATGGCGCAGCCCGCCGCCAGGCCGACCACCAGCCCGCTCGCCAACAGCCGCCGCAGTTGCCGCAGCCGACCGGACTTGCCGCGCCGGGCGCCGTCAGCGAAATACCTGCCGTGGACGCAATGGGCGCGGTCGCGCCAGGGGCGACGGGCCGGGGACATGGTCGAGTCGTTCATCCGGCGCTCGCGACGGGTTGCGGTTCGAGCCCTGCCCGGCCGCGCGGCCCGAGGAACCGGGCGCGCAGTCGTTCGAGGCCGAGGAATACCACCGGGGTGCTGTAGAGCGTGAGCAACTGGCTGAGCATCAGCCCGCCGACCACGGCCACGCCCAGCGGCTGGCGCATCTCGGCGCCGTCGCCCGAGCCGATCGCCAGCGGCACCGCACCGAGCGCCGCGGCGGCAGTCGTCATCAGGATCGGGCGTACCCGGCGCAGGCAGGCCCGGTAGATTGCCGTGCCCGGCGAGAGGCGCCGGCCCTCGCGGTCCGCCGCGCGCTGCGCCGCCAGGGCGAAGTCGATCACGAGGATGGCGTTCTTCTTGACGATGCCGATCAGCAGGAACACCCCGATCAGCGCGATCACGGTGAACGGCAGGCTGGTTGCCTGCAAGGCGATCAATGCGCCGAGCCCGGCCGACGGCAGGGTCGAGAGGATGGTCAGCGGGTGCAGGAAACTCTCGTAGAGGATGCCGAGCACGAGGTAGATGGTGAGGATCGCAGCGGCGATCAGCATCGGCTGGCTCGCCATCGACTTGCCGAAGGCGCCGGCGGTGCCTTCGAAGCTGCCGCGCAGGCTCGAGGGCATGCCGAGGTCGTCGAGGGCTGCGCGCACGGCCGCGGTGGCCTCGGAGAGCTCGTAGCCTTCGGTGAGAGCGAAGCTCGTGGTGATCGCGACCGCGCCGGCCTGGTGCCCGATCGACAGGGCGCCGACACCGTCGCGCTGTCCCGCGACCGCGGCGAGCGGCAGCATCTCGCCGTCGCGGCCACGCAGCCAGACCTGCTGCAGGCCATGGGGGCCGGTCAGCCACGGCGCATCGAGTTCGAGCACCACCCGGTACTGGTTGAGGGGGTTGTAGATCACCCCGACCGGACGCTGGCCGAAGGCGTTGTAGAGCGCGGTGTCGATGTCGCGTACATCGACACCGAAGCGCGCGGCGGCGTCCCGATCGATCATGAGTTCGACCTGCGGCGAACGGTCGTCGAGGTCGCTGTCGATGTCGGTGATCTGCGGCACCTTCTTCAGCGCCTCGACCATCCGTGGCTCCCATTGCCGCAAGGTCGCGAGGTCGTCCCCGACCAGGGTGTACTGCAGGTTGGAACTGGACTCCCGGCCACCGATGCGGATGTCCTGCACCGGCGAGAGGAAGGCGCGCACCCCGGGCATCTGGGCGAGCGGCGCCCGCAGGCGGTTGATGACCCGCTCGGCCGGCTCCCTGCCCTGCGTGAGCGGCTTGAGCCCGATGAACATGAAGGCGCGGTTGCGCGACCCGCCGCCGGTGAACGCAGTCACCGACTCGATCGCCGGATCCTGGCGCAGGATCGCGATGACCCGGTCCAGGGATTCCTGCATCTGTTCGAAGGAGACGCTCTGCTCGCCGCGGACGAAGCCCATCAGCTGGCCGGTGTCCTGGCGTGGGAAGAAGCCCTTCGGGATCATCTGGTACATCGCGACGGTCGCCACCGTCGCGGCGACGAAAAGCAGCCAGCCGAGCGCCTGGCGGCGCAGCATCCAGCGCAGCGAACGCCGGTAGCCGCGCATGACCAGCGCCAGCAGCCAGGGAGGTCGCTGGCGCTTGCGCGCCTTGCCGGCATCGTCGCCCAGCAGGTGGGCCGCCATCATCGGCGTGGTGGTGAGCGAGACGAACATCGACACCAGGATCGCGATCGAGAGGACGACGGCGAACTCCCGGAACAACCGCCCGACGATGCCGCCCATGAAGAGCACCGGGATGAACACCGCGATCAGCGAGATGCTGATGGTCAGGACGGTGAAGGCGATCTCGCGGGTACCGACCCAGGCGGCCTCCCGGGCGCCGAGGCCACGCTCGCGGTGACGGGAGATGTTCTCGACCACCACCACGGCATCGTCGACCACGAAGCCGGTGGCGATGGTCAGCGCCATGAGCGAGAGGTTGTCGACGCTGTAGCCGAGCAGGTACATGACGCCGAAGGTGCCGGCGAGCGAGACCGGCACAGACACGCTCGGCACCAGGGCCGCGCGCACCCGCCGCAGGAAGATCCAGACCACCGCGATCACCAGTCCGATCGAGATCATCAGCGCGTGCTCGACTTCCCTCACCGAAGCGCGGATCGTCGGGGTGCGGTCGCTGACGATGTCGAGGTCGATCTGCGGCGGAATCGATGCCCGCAGCACCGGCATCAGTTCGCGAACCCGGTCCACCGTCGTGATGATGTTCGCGTCGGGCGCCTTGTAGAGGATCAGCAGGATCGCGGGGCGGTCATTGGACACACCGTAGGTCCGCACGTCCTGTACCGAATCGCTTACCGAAGCGACGTCGGTCAGGCGCAGGACATTGCCGTCCTGGTAGCGCAGGATGATCGGCGCGAAGTCCGCCGCGCTGCGTGCCTGGTCGTTGGCGCCGACCTGCCAGGTGCGCTGGCCGTCGTCGAGGTTCCCCTTGGGCCGGTTGGCGCTGGCCTCGACCAGCGCGACCCGGACGTCGTCGAGCGCCATCCCGGTGGCCGCGAGACGACCCGGGTCGACCCGTACCCGCACCGCCGGCAGCGCGCCACCGCCGATGGTGACCTGGCCGACTCCGTCGATCTGCGCGAGGCGTTGCGCGAGCACCGTCGAGGCCGCGTCGTACATCTGGCCGCGAGTCAGGCTGGCGGAGGTGAGCGACAGGATCATCACCGGGGCATCGGCCGGGTTCGCCTTGCGCAGGGTCGGGTTGTCCGGCATGCCGCTGGGCAACTGGGACTGGGCGGCGTTGATCGCCGCCTGCACATCGCGTGCCGCCGCATCGATATCGCGTCCGAGGTCGAACTGGACCGTGATCCGGGTCGAGCCGAGCGAGGAGCGCGATGTCATCTCGGTGACGCCGGCGATCGAGCCGAGCGCCCGTTCCAGCGGCGTGGCGACGGTCGCGGCCATGGTCTCGGGCGCGGCGCCCGGCAGCGAGGCCGATACCGAGATGGTCGGGAAGTCGACCTGCGGCAAGGGGGCCACCGGCAGGAAGCGGTAGGCGATGAAGCCAAAGAGCGCGATCCCGATGGTGAGCAGGGTCGTGCCCACCGGGCGGTCGATGAAGGTGCGCACCCAGTTCATCGCGCCCACCTTGCGAAGGCGAGGTAGATCACCGGCGTGGTGAACAGGGTCATGAGCTGGGACAGCAGCAGGCCGCCGACCAGGGTGACACCGAGCGGGTTGCGCAGTTCGCTGCCCATGCCGGTGCCGAGCATCAGGGGCAGCGCGCCCAGCAGCGCGGCCGCGGTCGTCATCAGGATGGGCCGGAACCGCAGCCGGCAGGCCTCGACGATCGCGGCCTGTTCGTCGAGGCCACGGCTGCGATGGGCATCGAGGGCGAAGTCGATCATCATGATCGCGTTCTTCTTGACGATGCCGATCAGCAGCACGATGCCGATGATCGCGACCAGGCCGAGGTCCATGTCGGCGATCCACAGGCCGAGCAAGGCGCCCAGGCCGGCCGACGGCAGGGTCGAGAGGATCGTCAGCGGATGGATGTAGCTCTCGTACAGGATCCCGAGCACGATGTACATCGTCACGATCGCCGCGAGCACCAGCCAGATCGTATTGGTGAGCGAGGCCTGGAAGGCGAGCGCCGCGCCCTCGAAGCGGGTTTCGATCGAGGCCGGCAGCCCGATCTCGCCGAGGGCCCTGCGTGCCGATTCGATCGCGGGCCCGAGCGAAGCGCCTTCGTCGAGATTGAACGACAGGGTCGTGGCGGGCAGCTGGTCGACCCGCTGGATCGACAGCAGGGTCGTGCGTTCCTCGATGCGGGCCAGGCGCGACAGGGGAATCGGGCCGTTGGCCGGCGTGGCCACGTGTACCGAATCGAAGCTCGCCAGGCCGCGCCGGAAGGCCGGCGCGTGCTCGAGCACCACCCGGTACTGGTTCGACTGGGTAAAGATCGTCGAGATCGCCCGCTGGCCCAGGGCGGTGTAGAGCGCCTGGTCGATCTGCGCCACGCTCACGCCGAAACGGGCGGCGGCGTCACGGTCGATGTGGACATAGGCCTGCAGCCCCCGGTCCTGCAGGTCGGTACCGACGTCGCGGACGCCGGGCAGCCCCGTGAGGGCATCGCGCGCGGCCGGCGACCAGCGCACGAGTTCATCCGGATCGGTGGCCCCCAGGGTGAGCTGGTAGCGGGCGCGCGATACCCGGTCCTCCACCGACAGGTCCTGCACCGGCTGGGCATAGATCCGTATGCCCGGCACCCGGTTCTCGATGTCGGCGAGCCGGCGCCCGACCGCATCGGCGCGCGCGTCGCGCGCTTCGAGCGGCGCCAGCGCGACCAGCATCCGGCCGACATTCAGGGTCGGGTTCTCGCCATCGACGCCGATGAAGGACGCCACATGCGATACCGCCGGATCGGCGAGGATCTCCGCGGCGACGCGCTGCTGCAGTTCGCTCATCGCCTCGAAGGAGATCGATTGCGGCGCCTCGATCGAGAGGTTGATCGCACCGGTGTCCTGGATCGGGAAGAAGCCTTTCGGAATCCAGGTCCAGAGCGCGATCGTCGCGACCAGGCTGGCGACGAACATCACCATGACCGCCAGCCGGTGGGCGAGCGCGACGTCGAGCGCCCGCATGTAGGCCTCGATGATGCGATCGAAGCCAGCGCCGACCGCCCGCGCGACACGGCCCTCGCGCTGCTCGGCCGCGGGGCGCAGCAGCTTCGCGCACATCATCGGGGTCAGGGTGAGCGAGACCACCGCCGAGATGAGGATCGCCACGGTGAGCGTGATCGCGAACTCCCGGAACAGCCGGCCGACGACGTCGGCCATGAACAGCAGCGGAATCAGGACCGCGACCAGCGAGACGGTCAGCGAGACGATGGTGAAGGCGATCTGCTTCGAGCCCCGCAATGCGGCCGCCAGTGGCCGCTCGCCATTCTCCACATGACGGGCGATGTTCTCGATCATCACGATCGCATCGTCGACGACGAAGCCGGTGGCCACCGTCATGGCCATCAGGGTCAGGTTGTTGATCGTGAAGCCGGCGAGGTACATCACCCCGAAGGTGCCGATCAGGGAGATCGGCACCGCGACCCCCGGGATCAGGGTGGCCCGGGCGCTGCGCAGGAACAGGAAGATCACCATCACGACCAGTGCGATCGACAGCAGCAGCTCGAACTGGACCGCCTCGACCGAGGCGCGGATCGTCTGGGTGCGGTCGGCGAGCAGCTCCAGCTCGATCCCGCCGGGCAGGCTCTCGCGCAGCCGCGGCAGGAGCGCCTTGATCCCGTCGACGGTGGCGATCACGTTCGCGCCCGGCTGCCGGCGCACGTTGAGGATGACCGCCTCGCGCGAGTCGGCCCAGGCGGCGAGGCGCTCGTCCTCGGCGCCATCGACGACCGAGGCGACGTCGCCCAGCCGCACCGCCCGCCCCTCGCTGTAGGCGACGATCAGGCGCCGGTATTCCTCGGCGGTGCGCAACTGGTCGTTGGCATCGATCGACAGCGCGCGGGCGGCGCCGTCGAAGCTGCCCTTGGGCTGGTTGACGTTGGCCGCCCCGATGGCGGTGCGGACCTGGTCGAGGGTCAGCCCGAGCGAGGCGAGCGCGGTCGGATTGGCCTGGATGCGGACCGCGGGCCGGCGTCCGCCGGCGATCGAAACCATGCCCACGCCCGGCAGTTGCGCGATCCGCTGGGCGACCCGGGTTTCGACCAGGTCGTGGACCGCCGTCACCGACAGGGTCGGCGAGCTGACCGCGATCGACAGGATCGGGGCGTCGGCCGGATTGACCTTGCTGTAGACCGGCGGTCGCAGCAGGTCCGAAGGCAGCAGGTTGCCCGCCGCCTGGATCGCGGCCTGCACCTGTTGCTCGGCCACTTCGATCGGCAGGTCGAGGTTGAAGCGCAGGGTGATCACCGAAGCGCCGCCCGAACTGGTCGAGCTCATCCGCTCCAGGCCGGGCATCTGGCCGAACTGGCGCTCCAGGGGCGCGGTCACCCCGGAAGCCACCACTTCGGGGCTCGCGCCCGGATACAGGCTGCTCACCTGGATGGTCGGATAGTCGACCTCGGGCAGCGAGGACAGCGGCAGCAGCCGATATGCGAGCAGGCCCGAGAACAGCACCGAGACCATCAGCAGCACGGTGGCCACCGGCCGCTCGATGAACAGGCGTGACGGGTTCATCGTCCTGGCACTAGCACGCCGGCGCCCTGCGCGTTGCCCTGCCCCGCGATCCTCACCTTCGCGCCAGCCGGCACCCGCTCGGCGCCGTCGATCACCACCTGTTCACCCGCTTCGAGTTCGCCCTCGACCGCGATCCAGTCGCCGTCGCGCTCGCCCGTCTGGACCGCCCGGGTCGCGATCGTCAGGTCGGGCAGCACCACGCTGAGCGAAGCGCCGCGGTTCGAACGCTGCACGGCGGCCACCGGCACCGTGAGGCGGTCGGCCAGCACTTCGACTTCGATGCGCACATTGACGAACTGGTTCGGAAAGAGCGCCCGGTCGGTGTTGGCGAACTCGGCCTTCGCCCGGATCGAGCCGGTCGCCGCGTCGATGGCATTGTCCACCGTCGAGAGCCTGCCTTCGGCGAGCCGGCGCAGGCCGTCGCGATCGAACAGGACCACCGCCATGTCCTGTCCGGCCGCGCGAGCCGCGCGAATCCGTGGCAACACCGCTTCGGGCAACGAGAAGACTACGTCGACGGGGGTGACCTGGACGATGGTGACGATGCCCTCGGTATCGCTCGCGCGCACCCGGTTGCCCGGGTCGAGGCGGCGCAGTCCGGCCATCCCGCCGATCGGCGCCTTCACTTCGGTATAGGAGAGCTGCAGGCGGGCCTCGTCGACCAGCGCCTTGCCCGCGCGCACCGTGGCATCGAGTTGCGCGGCCAGGGCCTCCTGGTTGTCGACCTGTTGCCGCGCGATCGCGTCCTTGGCGAGCAGGCCACGGAAGCGCTCGAGGTCGCGCCGGGCACTGGTGAGTTGCGCCTGGTCGCGAGCGACGGCCGCCTCGGCCTGGGCGAGCGCGATCCGGAACGGCGCCGGGTCGATCCTGGCGAGCAACTGGCCGGCCTTGACCGGCTCGCCTTCCTCGAAGTGCAGGGAAAGCAGTTCCCCGTCGACCCGGGGCTGGACCACCGCGGTGCGCCGGGCCAGCACGCTGCCGATCGCGTCGACGGTGACCCGGATGTCCTGGCGACGGGCCGCGGCCACGCTCACCAGCGGCGCCTGCGCGCCCGCCATGCCGCCAGGGCCGCCGGCCCGCCGAGCCGGTTGCGCCTGGCCGGTGGCCGGCGTCGCATCGCCCGATCGCCAGCCGGCCAGTGGCCGGCCCGGCTCGCTCGCCCACCAGAAGGCCAGTCCGAGGACGACGAGCAGGGCCAGGCCGGCCAGCCAGCCGGTCGCGATACGGCCGCGCTGGCCGGGATTCGATATGCGCCTCAAGCTGCTTCGCCCACGATCGCGGGAAGCAGTTCGCCGATCGCGCCGGTCAGCAGCGCATCGGCGAGGGAATCCATGCCGGTGGGCTCGGCGTTGATGATCACGACCCGCGCGCCGGCTTCCCTCGCGATCGGCACCACATTGGCCGCCGGATAGACCTGCAGGGTGCTGCCGATGGCCAGCAGCAGGTCCGCCTCGGCGGCGGCCCGCAGGGCCCGGTCGATCACGTCGGGCACGAGTGCCTGGCCAAAGGAGATCGTGTCGCTCTTGAGGATGCCCCCGCAGCGGGGGCAGGCAGGATCGGGCTCGCCGTTGCGTACCCGTTCGAGGATTTCCTGCATCGGGTATCGGGCGCCGCAGGACCAGCACATCGCACGGCGCATGGTGCCGTGCACTTCAATCACGAGTTCCGATGAATTGCCCGCCGCCTGATGGAGTTCGTCGATGTTCTGGGTCACCAGGGCATGCAGCCGGCCGCGCTTCTCGAGGGTCGCGATCGCCTGGTGCCCTCGATTGGGCCGCGCATGCCAGGTCGGACTCTCGAGGCGATTGCGCCACGCGGTGCGGCGTACTTCGGGATCGGCGAGATAGTCCTGGATCGTCGCAAGGCGCTCGGCAGCCGGATTGCGGGTCCATACCCCCTGAGGACCACGGAAATCGGGAATGCCGGAATCGGTCGAAATACCGGCGCCGGTCAGGACGACGATGCGGCGAGCCTCGTCGACCCAGTTGCGCACTTGGTCGAGGAGTTGACTGTCGGTGCTCATGGGCGACGAGATCCAGAAACGGAGCAGAACACGGGCGCTCGCATTTTGGCATGAATGGGAGGGGTCTTTCGTTCGGCCACGCCCGGCATCGAGCGCTTGGCAGCCATGGTCGATCTGCCGCCGGTAAGGCGCCGACGCAGCCTTGTAAGCATTTGTAAGCGCCCTCGGCCGGGTGGCAGTGGCTCGACGGAGCGATGTCCATACCAGTGTCGCGGACGAGGTGTCCGGCTGCGACCTATCATCGCAAGGATCGCCCGATCGCTGCCCTCCTCCCCACCAGGACCGAACATGAACACCCTGAACGAGTATCCGGTCACCCGGCGCTGGCCGGCGGCCCATCCGGAGCGCCTGCAACTCTATTCGCTGACCACCCCGAACGGGGTCAAGGTCTCGATCGCCCTCGAGGAGATCGGCCTGCCCTACGAGGCTCACCTGGTCTCCTTCGAGCGCAACGACCAGATGAGCCCCGAGTTCCTCGCGCTGAACCCGAACAACAAGATCCCGGCGATCATCGATCCGAACGGGCCCGGCGGGCGTCCGCTGGCACTGTTCGAAAGCGGCGCGATCCTGGTCTATCTCGCCGAGAAGACCGGCCTGCTCATGCCGACCGATCCGGCTGGTCGCTACGAGTGCATCCAGTGGTTGATGTTCCAGATGGGCGGCATCGGACCGATGTTCGGCCAGCTCGGGCACTTCCACAAGTTCGCCGCCGACAAGGTCCGCAACAACCCCTACCCGGTCGAGCGCTATGCGGCCGAGTCCCGGCGCCTGCTCGGGGTCCTCGACCAGAGGCTGGCCGGGCGCCGGTTCATCATGGGCGGGGAGCTGAGCATCGCGGACATCGCGAGCTTTCCCTGGGTACGCAGCCTGCGCGACTTCTACGAGGCGGGCGATCTCGTCGGCCTGGCCGACTTCGGCCGGGTGGTCGAATGGCTCGATCGGTGTCTCGAGCGACCGGCGGTGCAGCGTGGCCTGGTGGTGCCGGCGCGCGATTGAGGCCGGGCGCTCCAGTGGCCGGAGCGTAGAGCCAACAAGGGCCGCCAGGCGCCAGCGCGCCGCCGCCTGGCTCCGACGCCTAGCGGATGGCGGTGCTGCGCGCCCGGGCGATCAGGTCGGTGGCGGCCTGCTCGGCACGGACCGCCGCATCCATCGGTTGCAGGCACAGCCCGGCATGGCCGTAGTGGAGGTTCTCGTAGATTTCGGCGGTGGCGGGGCTGGCGGCCAGCAGCTCGCGCAGCCGGTCGTCGGGCGTCACGTCCATGAGTTCGGTCCGCAACCGGTCCGCGAGCCGGCGGTAGCCGTCGGGATCGGCTCGATGGAAGCCGCGCTCGACGGACTCGAGCAGGCCCGCGAGCATCGCGATGGTCTGGATCTTGCCGGGGCCCACGGCCCCTTCGGTCGAAGGCGTCATATGCGCTTGATCTCCGGTGGCGGCGGCGCCGGAGGCTTCCTGGTGCCGCCCATGAGCTGAAGCTCGGGGCGGCCGGCGAGGTTTTCAAGCCATGCCGGCCACGCTGTTCGGTAGCTCAGCGGATCCGGTGCGCGAGGCCCGAGCTGGCGGCGCGCGAGCGGCCGAGGCGTTCCACCAGGATCGGCAGCACCGGCTCGAGAGCCGCCGGCAGGGTCCAGGGCGGATTGACGATGAACATGCCGCTGCCGTACAGGCCGAAGCCATCGGCGGGCGGGGCATCGACGTCGAGCCGGACGTGCAGCCAGTCGTGCCCGACCATCTGCTGCAGCGCCGCGGCCATGCGTTCGGATTCATGGCGCCGGACCCGCGGGTACCAGATCGCGTAGACGCCGGTGGCAAAGCGCTCGAGTGCGTCTCGCAGGGTCTGGCGGACCCTGCGGTAGTCGTTCTTGTCCTCATAGGACGGGTCGATGAGCACCAGCGCCCGGCGCTGCGGCGGCGGCAGGATCGCCCGCAGGGCGGTGAAGCCGTCGGCGCGCTCGGCCTTGATCTTCCGGGTGTTCGGCAGGCGGGTGCGCAGGACCTCGATCTCGGTCGAGTGCAGCTCGTAGAGCCGCAACCGGTCCTGCGGACGCATCGTGGCCGCCAGCAGCGCGGGCGAGCCCGGGTAGCGCAGCAGCCGCCCGGGAGGATTGGCTTCACGGACCTGCGCGAGATAGTCGGCGAGCGCCTCCGGCAGGCCGGCCGGATCGGTGTCCCAGAGCGCCCCGATGCCACCGGTGAACTCCCCCTTCTTGCGGGCGGCGGGGTCGGACAGTTCGTACCAGCCGCCGCCGGCATGGGTATCGACCAGCCAGCAGGCCGCTTCCTTCTGATGGAGATGGCGTACCAGGGCGAGCAGCACGACGTGCTTGAGCACATCGGCATGATTGCCGGCATGGAACGCGTGGCGATAACTGAACATGGGCGTGGCCGGGCCAAACCGTGATCATAGCGCCCTGCCGGGAAGGCGCTCCCGCGGCCTCGTACGGCATCGCACCGCGCCCTGGGCTGGCGGCCCGTGCGTGGCGGGTGGCCTTCAGCCGGGGGCGCCGGCCTCCACTGCCGCCGCCTGCCTGCGGCGAGCCGCTTCCTCGCGGGTGATCCGCCACTCGATCCCGGTGATCATGCCACCGCGGTCATCGGGCGCGCTGGCCTGTCCGATCGCGGTCATGCCGCAACGCGTGGTGATCCGGCAGGCGCCGACATTGTCGGCGGTGGTTTTCGAGTACACCGCCGGAATCGCGGTGCGCGCGAAGGCCGTTTCGATGGCGGCCGCGATGATGCCGGTGCCGTAGCCCTTGCCCCATCCTTCGGGATGCAGCCACAGGCCGGTCTCGAGGCCGTCGCGCCAGGTGGTGAAGCGAAAGATCGCGACCCATTGCCGGTCCTGGTCGGGACGTTCGCAGGCGAACGCGATCAGCTTGCCGGCCGCTTCGTCGGCCATCACCGCGCGGATGCGCGCGAGTGCGCCGCTGGGCTCGCTCGGCGCCGGCCAGGGCAGGCAGCGATTGAATTCCGGATTGCGGGTGGCGAGCCACAGCCGCCAGTAGTCGTCGCTGGCGATCGGCCGGAACCGGAGTTCGCCGGCCATCACCCTGGGCAACTGGTGGCGCAGCTGCGCCAGGTAGTGGACCGGGCCGCCCGGCGCGCCGGGCGCCGCCTTGCGGGTTTGCTGGATCTCCAGGATCGTCATCGCCAGAGCCCTCGCCGTGGATTGGGTCGAGGGCATTGTGTGGAGCGCGTCCGGCTGTCGCGGGACCGCCCCCGCCGGGCGGTGAACGGGGGCCGACCGGAGGCGCCGGCCGATCGTGATATCGTCGACCGAGCCCGGTTCCACCGGTTTCCGCCCCTCTCTTCAAGATCGACCCATGAGACAGTCCATCTACGAGTACGAGCAGCTCAAGCGCCTTCTCGAACCGCAGTCCGTCGCCGTGATCGGGGCCTCGCGCACCGTCGGCGCCTTCGGCAACCGCGTGATGCAGCACCTGGCCAGCTACGAGGGCAAGGTCTGGGCGGTCAATCCCAAGTACGACACGGTCGAGGGCCGTCCCTGCGTGCCTTCGATCGACGCGATCGACGAGTCCCCCGACTGCGTGGTCGTCACGGTGCCGCGCGAACACGTCGAGGCCAATGCGCTCGCCTGTGCGCGCAAGGGCGTGGGCGGCCTGGTGATCTTCGCCTCCGGCTACGCCGAGGTCGGCACCGCCGAGCGCATCGCGCAGCAGCGGCGCCTCACCGAGATCGCCGCCGAATACCGCATGCCGATCATCGGGCCGAACTGCATCGGCATCGTCAACACGTCGGTGGGGGCGGTGCTCACCTTCTCGGCGGCGCCCGCATTCCAGAAACCGGGTGAGCGAGCGATCGGCGTGATCAGCCAGTCGGGCGCGCTCGCTTTCGCAATGGCCCTGGCGGTCGAGCACGGCGTGCAGGTCTCGCACGTCATGACCTCGGGCAACGCCTGCGATGTCGACGTCGCCGACCAGGTCGCCTATCTCGCCCGCGATCCGAACTGCCATGCGATCGCCTGCCTGTTCGAAGGCATGGCCGCGCCGACCCGGCTGCTCGAGGCGGCACGGTTGGCCCAGCAGGCCGGCAAGCCCCTGGTGATCTTCAAGATCGCCTCGAGCGAACAGGGTGCGACGGCGGCCGCATCCCACACGGGTTCGCTCGCAGGTTCGGACGCGGTCTACCGGGCCGCGCTCGAACGACTCGGCGTCGTCGTCGTCGACGACTTCGAAGCCCTGGTCGAGACCACCAGCTTCTTCGCCAAGGCGCCCCCACCCAAGGCGGCCGGCGTGGCCGTGATCGCCTCGTCGGGCGGCGGCGCGATCATGTGCGCCGACAAGGCAGAAAAGCATGGCGTATCCCTGCCCCAGCCTGCCGACGCGACCCGCGAGGTGCTCCTGCGCCACATTCCCGAGTTCGGCTCGGCGCGCAATCCCTGCGACGTCACCGCCCAGGTTCTCACCGTGCCCGAGAGTTTCGTCGCCTGCACCGATGCGCTGCTGGCCGAACCGGCTTTCGGCGCCCTCGTGTTTCCGGCCGTCTATGCCTACACGACCATGAATCCGCGCATCGAGGTGCTCGGCCAGGTCGCCGCCCGGCACGGCAAGATCGGCTGCGCCGTCTGGGCCAACGAATGGCTCGAGGGCCCGGGCTCGCGCGAGACCGAAGAGAATCCCAACGTCGCCCTGTTCCGCTCCATGGACCGGTGCTTTGCAACCCTGCACGCCTGGCACGAGCGCGATCGCCTCGGCAAGCTCGACCGGAACGCGCGGCGCCTGAGCCAGCCCGAGGCGCGCGAGCACGCGCTGGCGATGCTCGACGATATCGACACCCCGATCCTCACCGAGGCGCAATCGAAGGCGCTGCTCGCCCTCTACGGTCTGCCCGTGGTGCAGGATCACCGTTGCCAGGGTGCGGACGAAGCGGTCCGCAGCGCTGCTGCAGCGGGCTATCCGGTGGTGATGAAGGTCGAGTCGCCCGACATCGCGCACAAGACCGAGGCTGGCGTGGTGGCACTCGACCTCGCCGACGAGGCGCAGGTCCGCGAGGCGCATGCGCGGATCCTCGCCAATGCGCGCAAGTACGATCCGAAGGCGCGCATCGACAGCGTGCTGGTGCAGCCGATGGTGCCCGCCGGTGTCGAGATCGTGATCGGCGCCCGGGTCGATCCGCAATTCGGCCCGGTGGTATTGGTCGGCCTCGGCGGGGTGCTGGTCGAGGTCCTGCGCGACACCGCGACGGCGCCGGCGCCGCTCTCGCAGGACGAAGCGCTCGAACTGCTGCGCCGGCTGCGCGCCGGCCGCCTGCTCGACGGGTTTCGTGGCCAGCCGGGCGCCGATCGCGAAGCGCTCGCGGCGCTGGTGGTCCGCATGGGCGAGGTGATCTCCGATCTCGCCGAGCATGTCGCCGAGATCGACCTCAATCCGGTGATCTGCCGCGGCGACCGGATGCTCGCGGTCGACGCGATGATCGCCCGTCAGTCTTCGAATGGCAGCCCGACGTAGTTCTCCGCCAGCGCGGTAGCGGCCGCGCTGGAACCGCAGAGATAGTCGAGTTCGGCCTGCTGGATCCGGCGGCCGAACTCGCCGTTGTCCGGGAAACGATGCAGCAAGGTGGTCATCCACCACGAGAAGCGCACCGCCTTCCAGACCCGGCGCAGGCATTTGTCCGAATAGGCGTCGATCTCCACCATCCGCCCGCCGCCACTGTAGTGGTCGATCAGCGCCCGCGACAGGTAGCGCACGTCGGAGGCCGCCAGGTTGAGTCCCTTGGCGCCGGTCGGTGGCACGATGTGGGCCGCGTCGCCGGCCAGCAGCAGCCGGCCGAAGCGCATCGGCTCGGCGACGAAGCTGCGCAAGGGGGCGATGCTCTTCTCGATCGAGGGTCCGGTGACCAGCGCTTCGGCCGCCGGCGGATCGAGCCGCCGGCGCAGTTCGTCCCAGAACCTGTCGTCGCTCCAGGCTTCGACCCGATCATCGAGCCGGCACTGGACGTAGTAGCGGCTGCGGGTGCGCGAACGCATGCTGCAGAGCGCGAAGCCGCGCTCATGGCTGGCGTAGATCAGTTCCTCGGAGACCGGCGTCGTGTCCGAGAGCAGGCCGAGCCAGCCGAACGGATAGATGCGCTCGTATCGGCGTATCGCACCGGCCGGGACACTGTTGTGCGACACGCCGTGCGAGCCGTCGCAGCCGGCGATGAAGTCGCATTCGAGCTCGTGGCGCACGCCGTCCTTCGTCCAGCTCACCCGCGGCCGTTCGGTATCGAAGTCATGCAGCGCCACGTCGGTGGCCTCGTAGATCGTGGGCGCCCCGGCGACGAGGCGGGCATCCATCAGGTCGCGGGTCACTTCGGTCTGGCCATAGATCATCACATGGCGTCCGCCAGTGAGACCGGCGAGGTCGATGCGATGGCGGCGGCCATCGAAGGACAGCGCGATGCCGTCGTGCAGCAATCCTTCACGGTGCATCCGCTCGCCGACCCGGGCTTCGTCGAGAAGTTCGACGGCAACCTGCTCGAGGACGCCGGCGCGGATCCGCCCGAGCACATAGTCACGGCTCTGGCGCTCGAGGATGATCGTGTCGATGCCGGCTTCGTGCAGCAGTTGCCCCAGCAGCAGGCCGGCCGGCCCCGACCCGATGATCGCCACCTGGACTCGCATGTCTCGCTCCGTCGACGGGTGTTGTCTTTGGCGATCAGCTTAAACCCCGGTGAGGACCGTCACCGGCACGAATCAGGCGGCGGCGGGTGCTTTTTGCGCGATGCGGGAACCGCCCGGGCGGATGTCGGGAGTTGTCCGGCCGCAACTGTTGGTTATGCGCCGGCGTGCGCCTGCGCTAACCTGCATCCGTCACGGCTGCGCAAGGAGGCCGAATGCACAAGGGAGTGGGACGCCGCAATGCCATCTGGTCGCTGTTCTGGATCGCCCTGCTCGGCTCGAGCGCGGTCGGCCAGGGGGGCGCCAGCCTGTTTCGCGACGCCGACCTCGCGCTCGGCGAGCAACTGATCGTCGAACACAAGTGCCAGGCCTGCCACGTCAAGCGGGTCGGCGGCGACGGCAGTTCGATCTACAGCCCCGTTGGCCGGATCAGGAACGCCGGCGCGCTTCTCGCCATGGTCGAGAGCTGCAATACCGAGATGGGCTTCGGCATGTTTCCCGATGAAGTCGCCGCGGTCGCCGCGGTGCTCAATCGCGATCACTACGAGTTCGACTAGGTCGTGTCATCAGCCAGGCCGCCAGCACGGCCGGCAGGGTCAGCAGCATCAACAGGCCGAAGGTCTCCTGGAAGGCGCCTACCAGGCCGGCGGGCACGGTCGTGGCCACTGATCCGAGCGCATCGGCAGTGAAGCCCCGGGCGCCGAGGCGCCACTCGAGCAACAGCCCTACCGTCGCGACGCCGGCGGCCCCGCCGAACTGCCGCAGCAGGCTGGTGATGCTCGCGGCCTGCGGGATCTCGTCACGCTCGAGGCCGCGGGTCACCGCCAAGGTCAACGAAGGCAGGATCATGCCCAGCCCGATGCGGCCCAGCACGATCCAGCCGATGATCACCGCATAGGGGGTGGCGGCAGATACCGTCGCCATCACGCCGATCGAGATCGAGAAGACCAGCACCCCGGCAAAGACGAGGCGCGCCGGCGGCAGGCGATCGACCAGCCTGCCGGTGAAGTACAGGGCCGCGGCGAGCGCGATGCCGCCGGGAAAGAGCGCGGCGCCCGCCGCCGAGGGGGAATAGCCGAGGCCCATCTGCAGGAACACCGGCAGCAGGTAGGTGGAGCCGAACACGCCGATGCCGTAGACGAAGCCGACGATCGCGCCGAGGCCGAAGATCCGCCGCCTGAACAGGCGCACGTCGACGAGCGGGTGGGCGTGGCGCCACTGCAGCCAGACGAAGGCGGCAAGCAGCAGCAGGCCGGGAAACAGCAGGGTCGACGCTTCGACCACGCCGTTGTGGACCGAGACCAGGCCGTTGAGCAGCAGGAGGATCGTGGTCGACAACACGCCGGTTCCGACCCAGTCGAAGCGGCCGGTCGCCGGCGCGAAACTCGAGGCCGTGGCGAGGAAGCGGCGCGCGAACCAGAACGCGATCGCGCAGGGCGGCACCACGAAGAAGAAGATCGACCGCCAGCCGAAGGCCTCGACCAGCATGCCGCCGACGGTGGGTCCGAGGGCGGGCGCAAGGACCACGCCCATGCCGAACAGCCCCATCGCACGCCCCTGCTCGCTCGGCGCGAAGGCTCGCAGGATCACGATGTTCGGGATCGGCTGCAGCAGGCCGGCCGAGAAGCCTTCGAGCACCCGCGCCGCGATCATCAGCTCGAACCGGTTGCTCAGGCCGCCGGCCACCCCGCCGATCGCCAGCATCACGACGCCGGCCATGAACACCCGGCGCAGGCCGAAGCGCTCGAGCAGGGATGGCGTCAGCGGCATGGCCAGGGTGGTGGCGATCATGAACGAGGTCGCGATCCACTGCGCCCGCTCCTGGCCGAGCATGAAGTGGCGGCTCATGTCGGGCACAGCCACGTTGACGATGGTCGAGGAAATGATCGAAGCGATCAGCCCGAGCATCACGGTGGCGAGCACCAGCCAGCGATAGCGCGGACCGTAGCGCTCGCGCAGGTCGACGACGGTCGTGTCCGGGTTGGGTTTCATCGCCGGGCCGTCCCAAGATGAAACGCGCCCCCACGGGGGGCAGCGACCCCATGAAATGGGGGAGCGTGGGGGCGATGTTTCATCGGGCAAGTGTATGTCGGCGCTGTTCACGGCGGGCCGCGGGGCCGATATCATCGGCGCTCCGACCTCACTGGCCCTATCGCGCCTTGCCACTCGAACCCGGCCGCCTCGCCGGCGATGCCTCCGGACGATTGCTGAGCCCCGCCTTCGGCGACGTCTACAAGAGCGCCGCGGGCGCGCTTGCCGAGGCCACTGCCGTATTCGTCGGTGGCGCCGGCTTGCGCGAGCGCTGGGGTGGCGCTGCTGCGTTCACCGTGCTCGAACTCGGCTTCGGCCTCGGTGCGAACTTCTTCGCCACCCTCGCCGCATGGCGCGACGATGCGCGCCGCCCCGCCCGCCTCGATTTCGTCTCGGTCGAGGCGCATCCCCTGCCGGTCGCGGACCTGGCGGTCGCCCTCGCCCGGATCGGCGTGGCCCCCGCCGATGCGCAGCGGCTGCTCGCCCAGTGGCCCCTGCCCCTGCCCGGGCTGCACCAGGTCTTCTTCGACGAAGGCCGGGTGGTGCTGACCCTGGCGCTTGGCGATGCCGCGGTGGTCGTTCCCCGCCTGGCGCTGGCCGCCGACGCCTTCTATCTCGATGGCTTCGCTCCGGCTCGCAACCCCTCGATGTGGTCGGTCGAGCTGATGAAGCAACTCGCCCGCCGGGCCCGGCCCGGCGCCGGCGTCGCCTCGTACTCGGTGGCCGGCGCCGTACGCCGCGCGCTTGCGCAGGCAGGCTTCGAAACCGACGAGGCGCCCGGCTTCGGCGGCAAGCGAGGCCGCCTGGTCGGGCGCTATGCGCCAGCCTGGCGCACCTGGCCCGCGCCACCGCCAGCGCCGGCCTTTGCCGAGCGCCATGTCCTGGTCGTCGGCGCCGGCGTGGCGGGCGCCGCGGTCGCGGCCGGCTTCGCGGCTGCCGGATGGCGGGCCAGCGTCGTCGATGCCGGTGCGCGGGCAGCCAGCGGCGGATCGGGCCAGCCCCGGCTGGCCCTGCACCTGCACCTCTCGCCCGACGACAACCGGCTGGCGCGACTCGCCCGGGCCGCCTTCGGCATGGGCCCCGGTACGCCGCTGGCGCAGGACCAGGCTCGCCAGGCGATCGGCCGACTGTCGCCGGCGATCGATGCGGCGCAGGCGCATCGACAGCAAGCCATGCTCGAGCGCCTCGGCCTGGCGCCGGAACTGGCCGGCTGGGTGGAGCGCGACCAGGCCGGGGACATCGCCGGGATCCGCCTGCCGGGGGGCGGCATCTGGATGCCGCGGGCGGGCGTCGTCGATCCGCGAATCGAGTGCGCCCGGTTGCTGGCGGACCCCGCCATCGATACCCGCTTCGGGTGCCGGGTTGCCGACCTGCAGCGCGACGGCGACCGCTGGCGCGCCTTCGGTGCGGCGGGCCAGCCATTGGGCAGCCATGCCCTCGTGGTCCTGGCCTGCCCCGATGCGGCCGTTGGGCTGGGCCGCTTCGCCAGCCTCGCCCTGTTGCGTACCCGCGGCCAGTCGACCCGCTTGCGCAGCCCCATGCTGGCCGATCTGCGCTGCCTGCTGGGCGGCGAAGCCTACGCATGTCCCCTGCCCGATGGTGAAACCCTGGTCGGCTCGACCTTCGCCGATGAGGTCGACCTCGCGCCCGACCCGGCTGACGACACCAGCAACCTGCGCCGGCTTGCGCGCATGCTCGCGGTGGCGCCGGCGGCGCTTGATCCACTCTACCGAGGCGCCGCCACCGGGTTTCGCTTCAGCCCTCGCGACCGGATGCCGCTGATCGGCTGGGCGCCGGACGACGCGGCGGCATTCGCCGATCGCGAGGCCCTGCTGCGCAATGCGAAGCTGCCGCTGCCGCGCGCCGCCGGGCTGATGCTCGCCACCGGCTTCGGTTCGCGCGGCGCGCTCTGGTCCCTGCTGGCCGCGCGCCTGCTGCCGGCGCTCGCCTGCGGCCATCCGCTGCCGATCGAGGCCGATCTCGCCGCCTCGGTCGATCCCGCCCGCTTCCTGCGCCGGGCGATGGCCGGCGGCGGGCTAAACTAGGCGCTGCATCCACAGAGGCGAACATGTCGAACAAGACATCCGGACCGAAGTACGACTGCTCGCGCTGCCCGGGCTACTGCTGCACCTATCCGCGCATCGAGCTGCTCGACGAGGATGTCCAGCGGCTGGCCGATCACTTCGGGTTCAGCTTCAAGAAGGCGGAGCGGAAATTCTCCGAGTGGTACGCGAAGGACGAGCGCATCCTGCGCCATCGCAAGGACACCGTCTTCAAGACGGTCTGCCGATTCTTCGATCGCGAGGAGCGGCGCTGCACCGTCTACGAAGCCCGGCCCACGGTCTGCCGCAGCTACCCCAATGGCAATACCTGCGGCTACTACACCTTCCTGAAATTCGAGCGCAAGCACCAGGACGACCCCGACTTCATTCCGTCGGCCTGAGCGGGAGCGTCCGGTCGGGCGGAGGCAAATGCGATGAGATTGCTGCTGGTCGAGGACGACTCGATGATCGGCGAAACCGTCCGGCTCGGCTTGCGCAAGGACGGCTTCGCGGTCGACTGGATCCGTGACGGCGAAACCGCGCGCACGGTGCTGTCGAACGAAACCTACGATGCGATCCTGCTCGACCTCGGCCTGCCCCGGGTCGACGGGCTCGAGTTGTTGCGCTACCTGCGGACCATGACCGGGGTCCGCGGCCGGGTGCCGGTGCTGGTGATCACCGCCCGCGACGCGGTGCCGGACCGGGTGACCGGGCTCGATGCCGGTGCCGACGACTACCTCGTCAAGCCTTTCGACCTCGGGGAGCTTTCGGCCCGCCTGCGGGCCCTGATCCGTCGCCAGGCCGGCCGGGGTGCGAACGTCGTCGAGTACGGCGATCTCGCGTTCGACACCGTCAACCGCAGCCTCAGCGTGGCCGGGGTGCAGGTAGCGCTCTCGGCTCGCGAACTGGCGCTGTTCGAGGCGCTCATGGTCCGGCCCGGGGCCGTGCTCTCGAAGGCGCAGCTCGAGGACCGGGTCTACGGCTGGAGCGACAAGATCGAGAGCAACGCGATCGAAGTCCATATGCACGCCCTGCGCCGCAAGATCGGGGCGCACCGGATCCGCACGATTCGCGGCGTTGGCTACGTGCTCGCGGATTGATGCGTTCGATCCGGCGTTCGCTGCTGGTCGGCATCATCGGCGCGGTGACGGTCGCGGTCGTCCTGACCGCGACCCTGGTGTTCCAGTCGGCCCGTCGCAACACCGATGCGCTGCTCGACGACCACCTGCGCCAGATCGCGCTCAGCGTTCCCGCCCCACGGGCGCCGATGGACCTGCTGGTGCCCTTCGAGGATCCGATCAACGAAGGCATCATGATCCAGATATGGGACCGCAATGGCGTCCATGTCTATCGGTCGTCGACGGAATGGGAGCTGCCGCAGCGCGCAGCGCTGGGGTTCTCGACCGTGACGACCCCGCATGGGCCGGTGCGCGTCTACAGCGCCCTGCGCGCGGGCATCCTGGTGCAGGCAGCGCAGCCGCTGCTGTTCCGGACCCGTATCGCCGCCCGTTCCGCGATAGGCCAGACGGCGCCGCTCGCCCTGCTGAGCGCCGCGCTGGCCTTGCTGGTCTGGGTGCTCGTCGGCCGCGGACTCGCGCCCCTCGCCCTGGTTCGCGACGCGCTCTCGCAACGGGCGCCGGACACCCTGCAGCCACTCGAGTCCCGGAACATGCCGACCGAGCTGCAGCCGTTGGTCAATGGCATCAATGCATTGATGAACAGGCTCGATGCCGCGTTTCGCAACCAGCGCGCCTTCCTTGCCGATGCCGCCCACGAGTTGCGCACGCCCCTGGCTGCCGTGCGGCTGCAGCTCGACCTCCTGCGCCGCGCCGAAACGGCGCCCGAGCGCGATCTCGCCGGTGAGCGGCTGGCCCAGGGGATCAGCCGGCTCGGCGTGCTGGTCGACCAGCTCCTGCTGCTGGCGCGCCAGGATGCCGATGCGGAGGTGACCCTCATCCAGGACAACGTCGATCCAGCCGAACTGCTCGCGCATTGCGCCGCCGACCATGCCGCGCTTGCCGAGGTGCGGCACATCGACCTCGGCGTCGCCGATGGCTCGGCCAGGCCGGGCGACTTGCAGCTCCATGGCGACCCGCATGCGCTCGCCATCCTCGTGGCCAACCTGGTGGGCAACTCCTTGCGCTACGTGCCGGCCGGTGGCCGGGTCGACCTCTGGTGCGGCCTCGACGGCAACAGTATCGTGCTGCGGGTCGACGACGACGGACCCGGCATCACGCCGGCCGAACGCGAGCGGGTATTCGATCGCTTCTACCGCACCGACTACGCATCGACCGGACCTCATGGCGAGCATGGCAGCGGACTCGGCCTGTCGATCGTGCGCCAGGTCGCCACGCGACATGGCGCGAGCGTCAGCCTGCTCGACAATCCCCTCGGCCGCGGCTTGCGGGTCGATGTCCGTTTTCCCGCTCAATCGGCCGGTTCATGACATCACCTGGAACCGCGCGAAACCTCCTGCAACCACCCTTAAGACGCGCTTCAGGTGAATTAATCTGCCGCTAAGCCCCGGGGTCTAGCCTCGTTTTCCTGATCCAACGCAGGAGCGATCCCGCCATGAAACTCATTGCCGCGATCGGTTCGATCGCACTCGCCGCCGCCCTCGGCGTCGCCTATGCGCAGGGCACGGTCCACGCGCCGGCGCCCTGGGGCACCGAGGCCGCCGCGCACAGGACTTCGCTGACGCGTACGCCGGCCACCGCCACACCCACCACCACCACAGCCGGCGCGCTGCCCGATTTCACCGCATTGGTACGCAACAGCGCGGCCGCCGTCGTCAACATCCGGGTTGCATCCCGGGCCGCTCCCATGCCAACGAGGGAGCAGCCGCAGATGCCCTCGCCCTTCGACTGGTTCTTCCGGGGCCTGCCGGGCCAGGAGCGTCCCGATCGACCCCAGCAAGGCATCGGCTCGGGCTTCATCGTCGGCGCCGACGGCACCATCCTCACCAATGCCCACGTCGTCGACGGCGCCGATGAAGTGGTGGTGCGGATGCGCGACCGCCGGGAATTCCCCGCCCAGGTGGTCGGCATGGACACCGAGACCGACGTCGCGGTACTCAAGATCGAGGCGAGCGGCCTGCCCGTGGTGCGGATCGGCGACCCGGCCCGGCTCGAGGTCGGCCAGTGGGTCGCGGCGATCGGCTCTCCCTACGGGCTGGAGCACACCGTGACCGCGGGGATCGTCAGCGCCACCTCGCGTTCGCTGCCCAGTGAAGCCTATGTGCCCTTCATCCAGACCGATGTCGCGGTCAACCCGGGCAACTCCGGGGGGCCGTTGTTCAACCTCGATGGCGAAGTCGTCGGGATCAATTCGCAGATCTACAGCCAGACCGGTGGCTGGCAGGGCCTGTCGTTCGCGATCCCCATCGACGTGGCGATGCAGGTCAAGACCCAGCTGGTCGCCAACGGCAAGGTGACCCGGGGTCGCCTCGGCGTGGCGATCCAGGAGGTCGATGATTCGCTTGCCCACTCGTTCGGGCTCGACAAGCCGATGGGCGCCCTGGTGACCTCGGTCGACGAGGACAGCGGCGCGGCTGGCGCCGGCGTGCGTCCGGGCGACATCATCCTCGCGGTCGACCAGACGCAGGTCGTGCGCGCCGTCGATCTCGCGCGGGCGATCGCCGAGCGCGATCCCGGCGACAAGGTTGGTCTCGAAGTCTGGCGCGATGGCGGCAAGCAGACCCTGCAGGCGCAGGTCGGCAGTCGCGAGACCGCGGTCGAGATCGCTTCCGCGGGCGGCCCCGCCTCGCCACAGCGACTCGGGGTGACGGTGCGGGCATTGTCGGCGAGCGAGCGCGCCGAAAGTGGCCTCAACTCGGGACTGCTGGTGAGCGACGCCAGCGGCCCGGCGGCGCGGGCCGGTATCCAGCCCGGTGACGTGATCCTCGCCCTGAACGGCACGCCGGTGAAGGACCCGGACCAGCTGCAGCGCCTGCTCTCGGGCGAGCAGAAGCAGGTCGCCCTGCTGGTGCAACGCGGGCAGTCGCGAATCTTCGTGCCGGTGCGCCTCGCCTGAAGCCTCGATCGATCCGGCGGGCGGTGCCGTCCGGACCCGGGCCGTGTACACTGGCCCGGCTGTTCCGCAACTGCACCGATCACTCCGGATCGATCGACAGATGAACGAAATCGACGTCCCCCCGTCGGTCTGGCGGGCCTTCGTACAGGTGGCTCGCCTGCGCAGCTTCTCCAGCGCCGCTCGCGCGCTGTCGAGCCGGCAATCGACGGTCAGTACCCAGATCCGCCGCCTCGAGGACCAGATCGGCCAGCCGCTGTTCGCCCGCACGACCCGCACGGTTCGACTCACGCCGCTGGCCGAGCACCTGCTGCCGGTCGCCGAGGAAATCGTCGGCCTGCAGTCGATCGCCTCGGCCCGTCTGGCCGACGCCCCGCTCGCGGGGCAGTTGCGGGTGCTCGCGAGCGCCCCGCTGTTCGCAATCTACGAGATGCACCGGCTCTTTGCGCGCTTCATGCGGACTCATCCGGAGCTTCGGCTCAACACCCGCTGCGCGCCGGACCCGGCCCTGGCGGATGTCGCCCCAGGCGACTACGACCTCATCATCGGGGCCGGCAGCCTGCCCGGCGGCGCGGCCTCCTTGCGCCCGGCCCGGCGCGAGCGCCTGCGCTGGTACGGCCAGCGCAGCGGCATGACCGACCTGCGTCGCGCCGCCCTGGAGCTGCTGCCGCCGTTCACCAGTGCGATCAAGGTGGGCGATCGCCAGGTGGCCGTCCAGGCCGACGACCTCGATACCGCGGTGCGCTGCGTCAAGGCGGGGATCGGGGTCAGCCTGCTGCCGGTGGCCGAGGCGGCCCGCTTCGACCTCGCGCCCCTCGAAGGCGCCGGTCTGCCGGCGGTGCCGAAGCTCGACATCCGCATCGTGGCGCCCGACCAGCCGGGGCCGGCCGCGACCGCGCTGCGCAACCAGCTCCTGCACTGGTTGCGCGAACGCAGCCGCACCGACGAAACCTGACAGGGGTGTCGCTCGCCGCCTCAGCGGCGGCGGCGGACACCCTACCGACGGGTTGGTATCAAACAGCGAACGTGTTGGTCGCGTAACGCCCCAGATGGTGCTCGGTATCGCCGTTGCTGAGGATGAACATCGTCAGGCGCTTGAAGGTATGGGCGACCTTCATTTCGTAGGTCATGCCCATGCCGCCATGCATCTGGATCGCTTCCTGGCCGATCTGGCGGGCGGCATCCCCGCACTTCACCTTGGCCGCCGACACGAAGCGCAGCCGTTCCGATGCCGACAATTCGCCCCTGGCGGCATCGTCGAACTTCGACGCGGCCAGCAGCAGCATCGATTCGGCCTGCCGGGCCTCGATGGTCATGTCGACCATCCGGTGCTGCAGCGCCTGGAAGGTGCCGATCGTCACGCCGAACTGCTTGCGGGTCTTGAGGTACTCGAGGGTGGCCTCGTTGGCGTAGTTCATGGCGCCGACCGCATCCGCGCACTCGAGCAGGGTCGCGAAGTCGACCGCCTCCTCGATGGCCGCGTAGGCACCGCCTTCGGCGCCGACCAGCTCGCCCTCGACGCCATCGAGCACCAGGTCGGCGCCGCGCATGTCGTCGTTGGTCCGGTAGGTCTTGAGTACGAGGCCCTTGGCCTTGGCGTCGACAAGGAACAGGCTGATGCCGTCGGTGTCGGCGTCAGCCCCGGCGGTGCGCGCCGACACCAGCAGCTTGTCGGCAACCGGGGCGCCGAGCACGAGGATTTTCTCGCCGCTGATCTGGTAGCCCGAACCGGCCCTGGTGGCGCGGGTCGATACCTCGTTGAGGTTGTAGCGCGAACCCGGCTCGCCATGGCCGAAGGCGAGCTTGGTCTCGCCGCCGACCACTTTCTCGAGCATGGCCTGCTGCGCCTCGGAGGCGAGCGCGGCGACCAGGCGGGCGGCGGTCACGGTCGGCACATAGGGCTCGACCACCAGGCCGCGGCCCAGCGCCTTGAGCACGCTGATCATGCCGAGCGCGCCCGCGCCGAAGCCGCCTTGCGCTTCGGGCAGCGGCAGCGCGATCAGGCCGAGTTCGGCGAGCGCGGCCCAGAACTTCGGCTCGAAGCCGGTCTCGGACTGGGTGATGGCCTTGCGGGTTTCGAAATCGTAGGCCTTGTCGATCAGGCGGTTGACGCTGTCGGCAAGGAGTTGTTCTTCTTCGCTGAGTGTGAAATCCATGGTGTCCTGCCCTCCATCAGAGCCCGAGGGCCATCTTGGAAATGATGTTGCGCTGAATCTCGTTCGAACCGGCGTAGATGCTGGTCTTGCGATAGTTGAAGTAGCGCGGGGCGGCGGCGGCGATGAAATCATCGAAGCCGTCGTAGTCCAGGGCGCGGAAGGCGCGGGCCCGTGGCCCGTAGGCCTGCACCAGCAGCTCGGTGATCGCCTGCTGGATCTCGGTGCCGCGCATCTTCAGCAGGGAGACCATCGGGCCGATCTGCCCGGTGCGCATCACCTCGTCGACGAACTGCATGTTGGTGATCTCGAGCGCCATCAGCTCGATCTCGACGCGGGCCAGCTTGTCGGCGAAACGCGGGTCCTCGAGCAGCGGGCGCCCGTTCTGGGTGATCTCGCCGGCGATCCGCTTGAGGCGGCCGATCTCGCGCTTGGATCCGCCGATCCGGCCGCTGTTGAGCCGCTCGTGGCCGAGCAGGTACTTGGCGACCGTCCAGCCTTTGCCTTCCTCGTGGACGAGGTTCTCGACCGGGACCTTGACGTCCTCGAAGAAGACTTCGTTGACCTCGTGCGCCTCGTCGAGAAGGATGAGCGGGCGCACGGTGATGCCCGGCGTCTTCATGTCGATGAGCAGGAAGCTGATGCCCTCCTGCTTCTTGGGCGAGGAGTTGTCGGTGCGCACCAGGCAGAAGATCCAGTCGCCGAAGTGGCCGAGCGTGGTCCAGATCTTCTGGCCGTTCACGATGTAGTGGTCGCCACGGCGCTCGGCGCGCGTCTTGAGCGAGGCGAGGTCCGAGCCCGAGCCCGGCTCCGAATAGCCCTGCGCCCAGAAGTCGTCACCGTTGTAGATGCGCGGCAGGTACTTCTTCTTCTGCTCCTCGGTGCCGAAGCGCAGCAGCACCGATGCGCACATGGTCGGTCCGAAGGCGGCCACCGGCGGCGCGCCGGCGCGAGCGTATTCTTCCTCGTAGATGTACTTCTGGGCGGCGTTCCAGCCGGTGCCACCCCACTCCACGGGCCAGGAGGGCGCGAGCCAGCCCTTCTTGGCGAGGATCTTGTGCCAGCGCACGAGATCGTCCTTCGTGAGTTCCTTGTGGTTGAGCACCTTGTCGCTGAGGTCGGCTGGCAGGCTGGCGTCGAACCAGCTGCGCACCTCATCGCGGAAGGCGAGCTCTTCGGGGCTAAATGAAAGATCCATCCACTATCTCCAATTGGCGGGCCGGCACCCTTCGGTCATGGTCGGTGTCGCTGCGTGCTCGGCTGTCCCGCGCATCGACCAGAACGCCTTGCGGCCGGATCCTGTGTTGGGCGTCGGACAATTCTAGGCGAAATCGCCAGCGGCCAGCGCGGAGATCGGCCCCGGAACGGGGCGCGATTCCGACCTGTCGGCGGGCTCAGGCGACCCAGGCCCGGGCGTTGCGGAATATCCGCATCCAGGGGGAATCCTCGCCGAGCCCTGGCGGCGCCCAGCTCATCTGGACTGTCCGGTAGACGCGCTCCGGGTGGGGCATCAGGATGGTGGCGCGGCCGTCCTCGGAGCTGAATCCGGTCAGGCCGGCGGGCGAGCCATTCGGGTTCGCGGGATAGCGCTGCGCGACCGCGCCATCGCCGTCGACGAAGCGCAGCGCCGCCCGCGCCCGGCCGGCCTGCTCCGGGCCCGCGAAACGCACCCGGCCTTCCCCGTTCGACACGACGATCGGCATCCGGCTGCCGGCCATGCCGGCGAGCAGGATCGAGGGGGAGTCGAGTACCTCGACCTGGACCAGCCGGCCCTCGAACTGCTCGGAACGATTGCGCACGAACTCCGGCCAGTCGTGGGCGCCCGGGATGATCGACTTCAGGTGCGCGAACATCTGGCACCCGTTGCAGATCCCGAGGCTGAAGGTTTCGGGCCGGTTGAAGAAGACCGAGAACTGCTCGGCCATCGCCGGATTGAACAGGATCGAGCGGGCCCAGCCCGCACCGGCGCCGAGCACGTCGCCGTAGGAGAAGCCGCCGCAGGCCACCAGGCCCTTGAAGTCCCCGAGGCGATGCCGGCCGGCAATGAGATCGGTCATGTGCACGTCGTACGCATCGAAGCCGGCCCGGGTGAAGGCGGCCGCCATCTCGACGTGGCTGTTGACGCCCTGCTCGCGCAGCACCGCCACCCGCGGCCTGGCCCCCGATGCAACGAAGGGCGCCGCGATGTCCTCGGCCGGATCGAAGCCGAGGCTCATGTGCAGGCCCGGGTCGTCGCCGGCGGCGATCGCGTCGTACTCCTCCTGGGCGCATTCGGGATCGTCGCGCAGCGATGCGATCCGGTAGCTGGTTTCGGCCCAGATCCGCTGCAGGGCGGCGCGCGATTCGGCGAAGATGCGCCGGCCATCGCGGTAGAAGCTGATCTCGTCGCCGTCGGCCGGCTTGCCGATGACGTGCGAGAAGGCCGACAACCCGAGGGCGCGCAGTTCTCCCATGACCGCATCGCGATCGGTCGCCCGGACCTGGATGACCGCACCGGCCTCCTCGTTGAACAGCGCCCGGATCGTGGCCTCGCCGCGTTGCACCTCGACCTGCTCGGGGCGGATCTTGTAGTCACCCCAGTCGGCGGACTGGGGATCGAAGGTCAGCATGTCGATGTTGATCGCCACCCCGCAGCGGCCCGCGAAGGCCATCTCGCAGACCGTCGCGAACAGGCCGCCATCGGAGCGGTCGTGGTAGGCGAGCAGGCGCCCCTGGGCGCGCAGGCGGGCGATCGCGGCGACGAACGCCGCCAGGCGCGTCGGATCGTCGATATCCGGAGCCTGGTGGCCGACCTGTCCGGTGACCTGCGCGAACACCGAGCCGCCGAGCCGCTGCCGGCCGGCCGCGAGGTCGACCAGGATCAGGGCCGTATCGGTCGAGGGATCGAGTTGCGGGGTGTTCGCCGTGCGCACGTCGGCCACCGGCGCGAATGCGGTCACCACCAGCGAGGTCGGCGCGAGCACCGCCTTGTCCTGGCCGGAATCGGGGTCGCGCCAGGTGGTGCGCATCGACAAGGAGTCCTTGCCGACCGGGATGGCGATGCCCAGCGCGATGCAGAATTCGCTCGCGGCGCGCACCGCGTGATAGAGGTCCGCGTCCTCGGCGGAGTTGCCGCAGGCCGCCATCCAGTTGGCCGAGAGCTTGATCGCGTCGATCCGCTCGACCGGGGCCGCGCACAGGTTGGTGATGGCTTCGGCGATCGCCATGCGCGCCGAGGCGGCCGGATCGATGACCGCGAGCGGGCTGCGCTCGCCGAGCGCGAGCGCATCGCCGGCATGGCCATGGAAGTCGGCCAGCCCGATCCCGCAGTCGGCCACCGGTACCTGCCACGGCCCGACCATCGGGTCGCGTGCGCTCAATCCGCCCACGGTGCGATCGCCGATGGTGACGAGGAAACGCTTGCTCGCGACGGTCGGGTGGCGCAGGACCGAGGTCGCGACCGGGCCGGGCTCGTGGCCGGCCGCATCGACCGGCGGCAGCCGGCGCTCGCGGCTCGCGCCGGTGCGCGACATCTTCGGCGGCTTGCCGAGCAGGACCTCGATCGGCATGTCGACCGGATGGCCATCGGCCGGCTGCTCCTCGTCGAACACGAGCTGCAGCTGGCCGTCGTCGGTGACGGTGCCGACGACCGCGAAGGGGCAACGCTCGCGGCGGCAGAAATACTCGAAAGCCTCGAGCGAGCCGGGAGCGAGCGCGAGGACGTAGCGCTCCTGGGACTCGTTGCACCAGATCTCGGCGGGCGACAGGCCGGACTCCTCGAGCGGCACCCGGGTGAGCATGAAACGAGCCGACCGGCCCGCGTCATGGACGATTTCGGGAAAGGCGTTGGACAGCCCGCCCGCGCCGACATCGTGGATCGACAGGATCGGATTGTTCGGACCGAGCGCCTGGCAGCGATCGAGTACCTCCTGGGCGCGGCGCTGGATCTCGGGATTGCCCCGCTGGACCGAATCGAAATCGAGCTCCGCCGTGTTGGTGCCGGTGCCCATGCTCGAGGCCGCGCCGCCGCCCAGGCCGATGCGCATGCCGGGGCCACCGAGCTGGATCAGCAGGCTGCCGGGTGGCAGCGGGTTCTTGCCGACGTGGCGGGCGTCGATCGCACCGACCCCGCCGGCGATCATGATCGGCTTGTGATAGCCGCGCATCGTGCCCTCGACATCCTGCTCGTAGCTGCGAAAGTACCCGAGCAGGTTGGGCCGGCCGAACTCGTTGTTGAAGGCGGCCCCGCCGATCGGGCCATCGACCATGATCTCGAGCGCCGACGCAATGTGCCCCGGGCGTCCGTAGTGCCCGGCCGGCTCGCCGCCGGCGAGCTCCCAGGGCTGCTCGAAGCCCGGGATGCGCAGGTTCGACACGGTGAAGCCGGTCAGGCCGAAGCGGGGCCGCGAACCGCGACCGGTGGCGCCCTCGTCGCGGATCTCCCCGCCCGCGCCGGTGGCCGCGCCCGGAAACGGCGCGATCGCGGTCGGGTGGTTGTGCGTCTCGACCTTCAGAAGGCTGTGGGTCAGGCCGGGTTCGCCGGCGTACAGGCCATTGACCTGGCGGCCATCCGGCAAGGTCTGCCAGGCATGGAAGCGCACGGTTTCACGACCGGCGAGGACCGCCGCATTGTCCGAATAGGCGACGATCGTGCCTTCGGGATGGGCGGCATGGGTGGCCCGGATCATCCCGAACAGGGATTTCTCCATCGTCTCGCCGTCGAGTACCCAGTCGGCGTTGAAGATCTTGTGGCGGCAGTGCTCGGAGTTCGCCTGCGCGAACATCATCAGCTCGACGTCGCTCGGGTCGCGACCGAGCCGCCCGAAGGCGTCGACGAGATAGTCGATCTCGTCATCCGACAAGGCGAGCCCCAGGTTCCGGTTGGCCTCGACCAGCGCCTCCCGCCCCCGGGCGAGCAGCGCGATGCGCTGCATCGGCTTGCCTTCGAGAGAGGTGAAGAGCCGCGCCGGATCGGGATGCTCGAGCAGCGCGGATTCGGTCATCCGGTCGTGCAGGACGGCAGCGAGCTGCCGCAGGACGGCTTCGTCCAGGGGCTTGCCGCCGAAGACGCCGCGCCGGGTCCGGAGCCGGTACACGATGCCACGCTCGATCCGGCGCACCGTGTCGAAGCCGCAGTTGTGCGCGATGTCGGTGGCCTTGCTCGCCCATGGCGAGATCGTGCCGAGGCGCGGCACCACCCAGACCGACTGGCCGGGGCCATCGGCGGCCGCGTCCGCGGGCGCGGTATCGTCGACCAGCGACTGCAGGCGGGCGCGGGTGAGCGGATCGAGTTCCCGATCGGTGACGCCGGGGTAGAACCAGGACGATTCGAGGGCGTCGATCCGGGGTTCGATCCGGCGCAGCCCCGCGAGCAGGCGAGCGATACGGAAGCCGGACAGCGCCGGCGAACCGGCTAGCGTGAAATACGCGGACATCGGGGATCGACCGAGGCAGGAAAGCCCCGATTATATCGGCGCCGGCCCTCCCGCCTGGTCGGCGCCGGCGCCAGCGTCGCGCCCGGCCAGCGGCTTTATGCCGGCGTACCGAAGCCGCCGCCGCCCGGCGTCTCGACGATGATCGTCGCGCCGGCCTCGACCTGCGCCGAATCGGTCGGCCCGAGCAGGCGCTCCCTGCCCTCGGCATCGAGCAGGCGATTGACGCCCGGTGCGCCGGCGCCACCGCCAGCCGCGCCGGCGGCCGGTTCGATACGCCCGTTCGAGAGCATCGACACCGTCATCGGCGCGAGCAGGCGGATCGCCCGGCTCGCGCCGTCGCCGCCGCGCCAGCGCCCCGCCCCGCCCGAACCGGCGCGGATCCGGTGCCAGAGCAGGCGCACCGGGAAGCGCGCCTCGAGGACCTCGGGGTCGGTGATGCGGGAATTGGTCATGTGGGTCTGCACCGCGGCGCAACCGTCGAAGCCGTCGACGAGCCTGCCATCCGCATCGAATACGCCGCCCGCTCCCGAGCCGCCGGCAATGGTCTCGTAATACTGGAACTGCTCGGTGCCGAAGGTCAGGTTGTTCATCGTCGGCTGGGCCGACGCCATCACGCCGAGGGCGCCATAGAGGGCGGCGACGATGCAGCTCGATGTCTCGACGTTGCCGGCGACCACCGCGGCCGGCGCTTCGGGTGCCAGCATGCTGCCTTGGGGAACGACGACCTCGATCGGCTTGAGGCAGCCCTCGTTCATCGGGATGTCGTCGTCGACCAGGGTCCGGAAGACATAGAGCACCGCCGCCATCGTCACCGCGCGCGGCGCATTGAAATTGTTCGGCAACTGGGCCGAGGTGCCGGTGAAATCGACCTTCGCCGAGCGCTGGCAGACATCGACCCGCAACGCGACGCGGATCTCGGCGCCGTTATCGAGCCGCAGGGTGTAGTCGCCGTCGCGCAGCGCGGAGATCGCCCGACGCACCGACTCCTCGGCGTTGTCCTGGACATGGCGCATGTAGGCGCGCACCACCTCGAGGCCGAATTGATCGACCATGCGCAGCAGCTCTTCGCGGCCCTTTTCGTTGGCGGCGACCTGCGCGCGCAGGTCGGCGAGGTTCTGCTCGGGATTGCGGGCCGGATGGCGCGCCCCGGCCAGCACCGCCCGCATCTCCGCCTCCC
This sequence comes from uncultured Burkholderiaceae bacterium, assembly GCA_964476625.1. Classification (GTDB taxonomy): domain Bacteria; phylum Pseudomonadota; class Gammaproteobacteria; order Burkholderiales; family Burkholderiaceae_E; genus JAMLIN01. The sequence continues at coordinate 61,366 of CAYZBJ010000013.1, forward strand.
GGATCCGGCCATCGGTGACGAGGCGGAAATTGGTGATCAGTACGCCTTCGTCGTCGATCGTCCGGCTGTCGGGCGGCATCGATCCCGGGGTCAGCCCGCCGATATCGGCATGGTGGCCTCGCGAACCGACCCAGAAGAGGATCTCGCGCCCGGGCGCATCGAACACCGGGGAGATGACGGTGACGTCCGGCAAGTGGGTGCCGCCGGCGTAGGGATCGTTGAGCACGAAGACGTCGCCCGGGCGGATCGAGTCGGCCGGGTTGGCGGCGATCACAGCCCGCACGCTCGCGCCCATCGAGCCGAGGTGGACCGGCATGTGGGGGGCGTTGGCGACCAGCGCACCGCCGACATCGAAGCCCGCGCAGGAGAAGTCGAGCCGTTCCTTGATGTTGACCGAGTGCGCCGTGTTCTGGAGCCGGTAGCCCATCTGTTCGGCGGCCGACATGAACAGGTTGTTGAAGATCTCCAGCATGATCGGATCGGCCTGGGTACCGATCGCCACCCTTTCGGGGCGGGCGATGTGGCGATCGACGACGAGGTCGCCTCGCCCGGTCATGCGGGCGCGCCAGCCCGGGTCGATCACGGTGGTGGCGGTCGCCTCGGCGATGATCGCGGGTCCGTCGATGACATCGCCCGCATCGATGTGCTCGCGCCGGTAGAGCGGCGCCTCGTGCCAGCGGTCGTCGGCGAACAGCGGCACTGTCGCCACCGGCGCGAGCGCGCCGGCGCGCGGCGGCCCGGCGTCGAGCGCGGCCCCCTCGCCCGAGGGCCCCAGCGCCTCGGCGACCACCGAGTCGATGACCAGCGGCCGGTCGTCCATCAGGAAGGAGAAGCGCTGCCGGTAGATCGCCTCGAAATCGGCCCGCATCGACACCAGGTCGCCGAAGGGCACTTCGATCGCGGTGTCGGTACCGAGGTAGCGCAGCAGGGCGCGCCGCACCAGCCGGATCGTCGCCGGCGACTCGCCCTGGTCGACGAGTTCCTGGCGGGCGGCATCGACGAGGCCCGCGAGGATCGCATCGGCTGCGGCCAGGCCGGTATCGTCGAGCGCTGCCTCGACCGAATGCTCGCGGATCGCCGACTGCTCGGCCAGGCCCATGCCGTAGGCCGACAGCACGCCCGCCAGCGGATGGGCGAGCACCGTGGGCATGCCGAGGGCATCGGCGACGCCGCAGGCATGCTGCCCGCCGGCGCCCCCGAAGGTGACGAGGGTGTAGCGGGTCACGTCGTAGCCGCGTTGCACCGAGATCTTCTTGATCGCGTTGGCCATGTTGCCGATCGCGATGTCGATGAAGCCCTGGGCGATCGCCTCGGGCGAGAGCTGCCGGCCGGTCGCAGCGGCGATCTCCGCGGCCATGCGGGTGAAGCCCGTCACGACGACCTCGCGATCGAGCGGCTGGTCGCCGTCGGGGCCGAAGACCGAGGGGAAGAAGGCCGGCTGGATCCGGCCGAGCATCACGTTCGCATCGGTCACCGTCAGGGGGCCACCGCGCCGGTAGCTGGCCGGGCCGGGATTGGCTCCGGCCGAATCGGGCCCCACCCGCAGGCGCGCGCCATCGAAATGCAGGATCGAGCCGCCGCCGGCGGCAACGGTATGGATGCTCAGCATCGGCGCCCGGACCCGCACGCCCGCGACCAGCGAATCGAAGGCGCGCTCGAGTTCGCCCGCGAAATGAGAGACGTCCGTGGAGGTGCCGCCCATGTCGAAGCCGATGACCCGCTCGAAGCCGGCCAGCCGGCTGACCCGGGCCATGCCGACGATGCCGCCCGCCGGGCCCGACAGGATCGAGTCCTTGCCCTGGAAGGCATGGGCGTCGGTGAGCCCGCCGCTCGATTGCATGAACTGAAGTCGCACGCCCGGCATCGCAGCGGCGACCTGGTCGACGTAGCGTCGCAGCACCGGCGACAGGTAGGCATCGACCACCGTGGTATCGCCGCGCGAGACGAACTTGATCAGGGGCGAGACCTGGTGCGAGAGCGATACCTGGGTGAAGCCCGCCTCGCGCGCGAGCTCGCCGATGCGGCGTTCGTGGTCGGGGTAGCGATAGCCGTGCATCAGGACGACCGAGATCGCCAGCAGGCCGCGCGAACGCGCCCCGGCGAGGGTCCGCCGCACATCGTCCTCGTCGAGCGGCTCGATCACCGCGCCGTCATGGGCGAGCCGCTCGCGGACCTCGGCGACTTCGGCCTGGAGAGCTTCGGGCAGGATGATGCGCCGGTCGAACAGGCGCGGTCGATTCTGGTAGGCGATCCGCAGGGCATCGGCGAAGCCGGCGGTCACGAGCAGCAGCAGGGGCTCGCCCTTGCGCTCGAGCAGCGCATTGGTGG
>CAYZBJ010000014.1:0-16823 GCA_964476625.1 uncultured Burkholderiaceae bacterium
GGTAGTTGGGCTGCCAGCCCATCGTCCAGGGGAAGTTCTTCGGATCGTTCCACTTCGAGGCGCCGGTCGCCACGAACAGCTGCGGCACCTTCTTGCTGTTCATGTACTTGTGGATCGCCGAGTTGGGCGGCGTGCCCAGCGGCTGGAACAGCAGGAGGACTTCATCCTGCTCGACCAGCTTGCGAGCCTGCTCGACCGTCTTGGGCGGGCTGTAGCCGTCGTCGAGCGAGATGAAGTTGATCTTGCGGCCGTTGATGCCGCCCTGGTCGTTGATGTACTGGAAGTACGCGGCCTCGGCCTTGCCGATGGTGCCGTAGGCCGACGCCGGACCGGAGTACGGCATGATGTTGCCGATCTTGATCTCGGTATCGGTCACGCCGGGGCCGTAGTCCTTGGCCTGGACACCGGCAGCAAGCGCCACCAGTGCCGCCGCGGCGATCGCGGAACTCAGAAACTGCTTGCGCATGACGTCTTCTCCTCTTCGGTGGAATACCCCGGCCCGGCTCTGGCCGGGTTGCCGAGACTGCTGAACGATTCCGGACCGGATTGCGCCGACATGCTTCGCATGGCCTGCGGAAATCCGGTACTGCCAAATGGATCCGACTGTCTCCGAGAGCTCTTCTTCTAGTGACTGGTTGCGCTGCTGTCTGCCGGGCGCCGGCATCCACCGCGGATGCCGGCGCCCGGCGTGATACGCCTGCTCACTGCTGGCCGACGCGCCGCGTCTTCCACCGATGCGACAGCTTCTGCAGCAGGCCGGCAAAGCCGAACGGCATGACGTACATGAACACGATCAGGAAGATCCCGTAGACCGCCCAGGGCGCGGATTTCGAGATCTGGTCGGCCACGTTGGGGATGAACTGGATGAACAGCGCCCCGAAGATCGCCCCGTGGATCGATGCCAGTCCGCCCACCACGCAGCCGACCAGGAAGGTGATCGACAGCAAGGCATTGAAGCTGTCGGGCGCCACGAAAGCCACCACGATCGCGCCGAGCGCCCCGGCCACCCCGGTGAACGCCGCCGACACGCCGAAAGCCATCGACTTGAAGACCGGCAGGTTGATGCCCATTGCCGCGGCCGCGGTGGGGTGGTCGCGGATCGCGATCAGGGCGCGGCCGACCCGCCCCGTGAGCAGGTTGCGGGCAAACCAGAACATCAGCAGCATGACGAACAGGCAGATGAAGTACAGCCAGCGATCGTCGTTGAACTTCTGCCCGAACAGGCTGAAGGTGAACCAGGGCTCGGGCTTCATCAGCACGATCCCCTGCACGCCGCCCGTCCAGTCCTCGATCACCTTCCATTTGAGCAACTGTGGCATCGCGACGGCCAGCGCGAAGGTGGCCAGGGCCAGGTAGTGGCCCTCGAGCCGCAGCGCCGGAAAGCCCATCAGGTAGCCGACCCCGAAGCAGATCACGGCCGCGATGGGCAGGGTCAGCCAGTACGGCATGCTGCCGTGTTCCATCAGGATGGCGGCGGTGTACGCGCCGACCGCGTAGAACGCGCCATGGCCGAGCGATATCTGGCCGTTGTAGCCGGTCAGGATGTTCAGCCCGAGAACCGCGATCGCGTAGACCCAGACCAGGGTGAACTGGAACACCACGTAGTTCCTGACCAGGAAGGGCAGGAGCATGACCGCGAGCAGGCCGACGATCCAGCAGAGCAGCTGCGTGTTCGACAGGCCACGCGAGGCGTTCGGGGAACCCATGAGGATCGTTCTCATACTCGTGTCACCACATGCTTGCCGAACAGGCCGGCCGGCTTGACGGTCAGGATCCCGACGATCAGGATCAGCGCGACGGTGAGCTTGAGCTCGGTGCCGATCACGTAGGCGCCGAGCAGGTTCTCGACCACGCCCACGATGAAGCCGCCGATCACCGCGCCCAGGGGATTGTCGATGCCGCCCAGCAGCGCAGCGGCAAAGCCGTAGAGCAGGATCCCGGCCATCATGTTCGGGTCGAGGAACACCACCGGCGCGATCATCATGCCCGCCACGGCGCCGATGGCGGCGGCGAGCCCCCAGCCCAGCGCCAGCATCCAGGACACCCGGATGCCAACCAGTCGCGCCGAGTCGGGGTTCTGCGCCGCGGCGCGCATCGCGAGCCCCATCGGGGTGAAGCGGAAGAACCCGAAGAGAGCGAGCAGCATCAGGAGGGTGACGACCACCGAGCCGATGTTGTGGGCGGAGAAATAACTCGTCGCGTACCAGGCGTCGGTCGGGAACGGCGACGGGAAGGCCTTGACCGTGTGCTCCCAGATCCAGCCGGCGACCGCATTGAAGATCACCAGCAGGCCGATGAAGACGATCACGTTGGTCAGGATCGGTGCCCGCTCCACCGGCCGCAGGATCACCCGCTGGATCAGCATGCCGGCGCAGAAGGAGATCACGATCGCCAGCAGGAAGGCGGTCCAGTAGGACAGCCCGTACTGGATCAGCTGCCACCCGACGTAGGTGCTGAACATCGCCATCTCGCCCTGGGCGAAATTGATCAGGTGAGTCGACTGGTAGATCATCACCAGCGACAGGGCGAGCGCAGCGTAGATGCCGCCGGTAGCGATACCGGCGACCAGCTGCTGAATGAATGCCTCCATGAGTACTCCCAATGCCCTGGCGTTTCCGAGCCCGGCTCAGAAACCGAGATACGCCTTGCGTACCGTCTCGTCGTTCTTGATCTGCTCGCTCGTGCCCGACACCACCACCCTGCCGGTCTCGAGCAGGTAGGCGTTGTCGGCAAGATCGAGGGCGAGCGACGCGTTCTGCTCGACCAGCAGCATGCTGACCTTGTCCTCGGTGTTGATGCGTCGCATGATCTCGAAGATCTCGGCAACGATCAGGGGCGCCAGGCCGAAGGACGGCTCGTCGAGCAGCAGCAGGCGCGGACGCAGCATCAGGGCGCGGCTGATCGCGAGCATCTGCTGCTCGCCACCCGACAGGGTGCCGGCCTGCTGGTTGCGACGCTCGCGCAGGCGCGGGAAGCGGTCGTACATGCGATCGATGTCCTCGGCGACCGACCTCTTGTCGCGACGGACATATGCGCCCAGGCGCAGGTTCTCCTCGACCGTCACTTCCTTGAAGGTGCCGCGCCCGTCGGGCACGTGGGCCACCCCCAGGCGCACGACGTCTTCGGTCGCCATGCCGACGAGTTCCTTGCCGTCGAAGCGGATCGAGCCGCTCGTCCTGCAAACCTGGCACAAGGCGCGCAGGGTGGTGGTCTTGCCGGCGCCGTTGGCCCCGAGGATCGCGGTGATGCCGCCTTCCTCCAGGCCGAAGCCGATGTCGAACAGGACCTTGGTCGCGCCGTAGGCGGCGTCGAGCTTGCTGACTTCGAGCAGGCGACTCATGACGCCTCCGCCGCGGCCGGGGCGCCGAGATACGCCGCGATGACATCCGGGTGCGCCTGGATGTGCGCCGGCGTGCCTTCGGCGATCTTGGCGCCGAAGTTGAGCACGACGATATGGTCGGAGACTTCCATCACCAGGCTCATGTGGTGCTCGACCAGCAACACCGTGATGCCGAACCGGTCGGTCACCATCCGGATCATGTCGGCCAGGCCGGCGAGTTCCTCGTGGTTGAGGCCGGCGGCCGGCTCGTCGAGCAGCAGCAGCTTCGGGTCGGCGGCAAGCGCGCGGGCGAACTCGACCCGCTTCTGGATACCGAAGGGCAGCGCGCCGACCGGATGGCTGGCGTAGCGCTCGAGTTCGAAGGCGGCGATCAGTTCGTCTGCGCGCTGGGTCAGGCGGGCTTCTTCGGAGCGCACCGAGACCAGGTTCAGGAAGCTGCCGACGAAGCCGGCGCTCGAGCGACAATGCGCGCCGACCATGATGTTCTGGCGCACCGTCATGGTGCCGAACATCGCCAGGTTCTGGAAGGTGCGGCCGATCCCGAGGCCGGCCATCCGATGCACCGGAACATTGGTGATCGACTGGCCTTCGAACAGGATGTCGCCCGACTCGTAGGTGTACAGGCGCGACAGGCAGTTGAAGAGCGTCGTCTTGCCGGCGCCGTTGGGCCCGATCAGGCCGCATACCCCGCCCTGGGTGACGTCGAATCCGACTGCGTCGAGTGCGGTGATGCCGCCGAAGCGCACCGTGACTCCCCGCACGCTGAGAAGCGTCTCGCTACTCACTCCGTGGTGTCTCCTTCTATTGGCCCGGCGGGCACGCCCACGATGTACGGACCAGCTTGCGAGCCAACAAGATGCCCGGTCCACTCAGCGAATCATCGCTCGCGGGCCAGCTCGAAAATCGGACCGTGGGTATCTGTCTCGAAGATTCTATTGTGCTGCCGAGCCTTCGCAGCCGTGGGGCAGTTTATATTCATCGGCGTCCCAATGCACAATCGAGAAACTACTTAGGATTGTGTCCCTCCTCCGACCGGTCGCGAATCACTGGACGGTTTCGGCGCAAGCCGGCCGGGCCAGTGCAAAAAGGATTCATGCATGAGCAACAGCAGCAACGGGACGCAACCCGTCACCACCCGTCTCTTCGAGCCGGTCGAGATCGCCGGGCTCGCGCTCGCCAACCGGGTGGTGATGGCCCCGATGACGCGCTCGTTTTCGCCCGGCGGCGTGCCGGGCCCCGATGTCGCCGCCTACTACCGGCGCCGCGCCGAACAGGATGTCGGCCTGATCATCACCGAAGGCACCGTGGTCGAGCGGCCGTCGGCCAGCAATGACCCGGGCGTACCGTACTTCCATGGCGAGGCCGCGCTCGCCGGCTGGGCGCAGGTGGTCGAATCGGTGCATGCCGTGGGCGGCCGGATCTGGCCGCAGCTCTGGCATGTCGGCGCATTGCGCAGCGGCTCGGGCACCTGGCGGCCGCCGCAGCCCTTCGAGAGCCCCTCGGGGGTCTCGCGGCCCGGACGGGAATCGGGCATCGCCATGACCGAGGCCGATATCGAGGCGACGATCGCCGCCTTCGGCCGCGCCGCCGCCGATGCGCAGCGACTCGGCTTCGACGGCGTCGAACTGCACGGCGCGCACGGCTACCTGATCGACCAGTTCTTCTGGGACGGTACCAACCAGCGCACCGACCGCTTCGGCGGCACGACCCTCGCCGACCGCACCCGCTTCGCCTGCGAAGCGATCCGCGCGGTACGCGCCGCCACCGGGCCCGGCTTTCCCATCTGCATCCGGCTGTCGCAGTGGAAGCAGCAGGACTTCCCCGCCCGGCTGGCCGGCACGCCCGGGGAAATGGCGCAATGGCTCGAACCGCTGGTCGATGCCGGCGTCGATGTTCTCCACTGTTCGACACGCAGGTTCTGGGAACCCGAATTCGAGGGCTCGGAGCTGAACTTCGCCGGCTGGGCGAAGAAGCTGACCGGCCTGCCGACGATCACCGTCGGCTCGGTCGGCCTGACGGGCGAGTTCGTCGCCTCGTTCGGCGGCGAGAAATCCGAGCCGGCCTCGCTCGACGAACTGCTGCGCCGCCTCGATCGCGAGGAGTTCGACCTGGTCGCCGTCGGGCGCGCCCTGATCGCCAATCCCGACTGGGCGCGCAAGGTACGCGAAGGCCGCTTCGCCGAACTCGACGCCTACGACCGGGGCGTGCTCGCCGAACTGGCCTAGGAACCCGGGAGCGAGCCATCCGCGCCCGCTGGGCACCCCGGGGCGGGTGCGGGCGGGCGCATCCGGCCAGCCACAAGCCCTGCCGGGCGGCTAGAATCGCCCCATGATCGGACCCACCCGCTTGCGCGCCATCAGGCTGCTCGCCGTTGCCCTGGCGGCGCTGCTCGTGGCGGCGCTGGTCGCCACCGCGGCCGGCTCGATCTCGCTGCGCACCGCCTCGGCCGAACTGCGGGCGCTGCAGATGGCCGCCGGCGTGTTGTGCGCGCCGGCGGAAACCGGTGTACCTGGCCATCCGGCCGGCCATCGCCACCTCGGGGATTGCTGCTGTCCCGCCGTCGGCCATGCCGACGCCCTGCCCCCGCCGGCGGTGCCGGCGAAGCCGACCGCGCCAGCGGCCCTCGCCCGCGGCGTCGCCACCGCCACGGCCGCGCCCGGCCATCCGGCCGGCAGGGAATTCGTCGAGGCCCGCGGGCCCCCTTCGCTCGCCTGAGTGACGCACCGGCGGACATGCCGCCGGCCGATCCATCGCAACGCCCGCATTCGCTGGCGGGCGACTCGACATCCAGACGAGAAATCCATGCAGACCACGATCATTTCGTCCGCGCCGTCGGCGCGCATTGTCCTTTCCACCTTCACCGCCGTGTTCCTGTCGCTGGCCGGGGCCGCCGCGCATGCCGAAGTCGCGGTCGCCGACGCCTGGGCGCGTGCGACCGTGCCCCAGCAGAAGGCGAGCGGCGCGTTCATGACCCTGACCGCCAGCGAGGACACCCGGCTCGTCGCGGTCGGGTCGCCCGCCGCCGGTGTCGCCGAGATCCATGAAATGAAGATGGAAGGTAACGTCATGAAGATGCGCCCGATCGAGGCGCTCGACCTGCCCGCCGGCAAGGCGGTCGAACTGCGCCCGGGCGGCTACCACCTGATGCTGATGCAGCTGCCGAAACCGCTGGAAGCCGGCACCGCGATTCCGGTCTCGCTCACCTTCGAGGATGCCAGCGGCAAGCGCAGCTCGGTCGACATCCAGGTGCCGGTCAAGCCGCTCGCGACGCCGGCCCATGGCGACGCCATGCAGGGCCACGGGCACGGCCACCAGCACGGCAAGTAGGGCATCGGCACCGCGCGTTCGCGGCGGGCGTCGGCTCCCTGGGAGCCGGCCCCGGCGCGCAATGCCTAGAGCCGCTCGGGCATCGTGAAGTACGCGCTCGAGCGGCCCGGATTCGCGCGCGCCCGATCGAGCTCGATCCGGGCGACGGTGCGCAGGTGCACCTCGTCGGGCCCGTCGAGCAGGCGCAGCGCCCGGCCCCAGCGGAAGAATTCGGCGAGCGGCGTGTCGGGCGTCAGGCCCATCGCCCCGAAGAGCTGGATCGCCCGGTCGAGCACCCGGGTCTGCAGGCGGGCCGCCACGACCTTGATGCCGGCCACGTCGGCGCGCGCGCCCTTGTTGCCTTCGGTGTCGAGCATCCAGGCCGCGCGCAGCACCAGCAGCCGCGCCTGGTCGATCTCGAGCCGCGACTCGGCGATCCACTGCTGGACGTTCGCATAGCCGTGCAGGTAATGGCCAAAGGCGCGTCGCTCGAGCGCCCGGTCGCACATCAGCTCGAGCGCGACCTCGCACTGGCCGATCGTGCGCATGCAGTGGTGGATGCGGCCCGGCCCGAGGCGCGCCTGCGCCATCGCGAAGCCCTGCCCCTCGGCGCCGAGCAGATGGTCGGCCGGCACCCGCACCTCGCGGAACACCAACTCGCAGTGTCCCTCGGGCGCGACGTGGCTGAGCACCGGGATATTGCGCGCGACCGACAGGCCCGGCGTATCCATCGGCACGATGATCATGCTGTGGCGCGAATGCCGCGGCGCATTCTCGTCGGGATCGGAGACGGCCAGCACGATCACGAAGCGGCAATCGGGATGGGCCGCTCCGGTGATGAACCATTTGCGGCCATCGACCACATAGTCGCTGCCGTCGCGGCGGATCGTGGTGCGGATGTTGGTCGCATCCGACGAGGCAACGTCGGGCTCGCTCATCGCGAAGGCGGAACGAATCTCGCCCTCGAGCAAGGGCCTCAGCCAGCGCTGGTACTGCGCGGGGCTGGCGAACAGCTTGAGGAGCTCCATGTTGCCGGTGTCGGGCGCGCTGCAATTGAAGACCTCGGCCGACCAGGGCACCCGCCCCATCAGCTCCGCGAGCGGCGCGTACTCGACGTGCGACAGGCCGATGCCCGGTTCGTCTTCGTCGAGACTCGGCAGGAAGAAGTTCCAGAGGTCCTCGGACCTGGCATAGGCCTTGAGGTCGGCGAGAAAGGCCGGCGGATAGTCGCCGGCGGCAACGGCGCGATGCCAGTCGGGATTGACCGGGAGTACCCAGCGGTCGATCAGGTCGGCGACCCGGCGTTGCAACTCGAGCGAACGCGCCGAGTGAGTGAAGTCCATGTCCTGCCCTCCATGCCCCGATCTTCCGGTCTCATGCCCCTTGACGGCTTGATCCATCACAAGGAGACGGCGCCCGCCCCCGGGCCGCGGTATCCATCCCGACCGCCTCGTTGCGGCCGTTCCGGAATCGCCCTAGGATGACGGACTCCCTCGGCGGGGGCCGATCATCGGCGATCCCGTGCATGACAAACCCGAAGCTGGCCAGCGTGGCCGGCAAACGCGGTCCGGCCGGCGGTGCAGCCGGGCCGGGAGCTTCACGATGCGCTTCCTGCTGCTGATCCAGGAACCTGTCGATCAACGCGCCGGCCGCAGCCGGGAAGAGGCCCGCGCCGTACGTGAGCGCATGCTTTCGTTCGGCGAATCGCTGGCCACCCGGGGCCAGCTGGTGGCGAGCGAATCGCTCCTGCTCGACGGCGCCAGCCGGGTCGCGGTCCGCGATGGCGCGGCCCGGACCATCGACGGACCTTTCGCCGAGGCCAAGGAGATCGTGGGCGGCTTCTTCCTGGTCGACTGCGCCGGGCCGGACGAGGCCCGCGCGATCGCCGCCGAATGCCCGGCGGCCGGCTGGGCCTGCGTCGAGGTCCGGCAGCTCGGCCCCTGCGACGAGCCGCCAGCGAGCCGATGACAGCCGATACTGCGGTCCGGCAGGCCGTCGATGCGGTCTGGCGGACCGAATCGGCGCGACTGGTGGCCGGCGTCGCCCGCATCGTGCGCGACATCGGCCTCGCCGAAGAGCTGGTCCAGGACGCCCTGGTCGCGGCGCTCGAGCACTGGCCGCGCGACGGCATTCCCGACAATCCGGCCGCCTGGCTCACCACGGTGGCGCGGCGCCGCGCCTTCGATCGCCAGCGCCATGCCGGCATGGCGGCGGCCAGCCATGAAGCGATCGGCCATGGCCTGCAGGCGCTCGGCGCCGACCTCACGCCCGACATCCTCGACGCGATCGTCGCCGCCGAGGCCGATCCGGTCGGGGACGACCTGCTGCGGCTGATCTTCACCGCCTGCCATCCGGTGCTCTCGACCGACGCGCGGGTGGCGCTCACCCTCAAGCTGCTCTGCGGCCTGGGCACCGGCGAGATCGCCCGGGCCTGCCTGGTTTCCGAGCCGGCCATGGCCCAGCGCATCGTCCGGGCCAAGCGGACCCTGTCCGCAGCACAGGTGCCCTTCGAGCTGCCACCCCGGGAAGCACTCGGGCCGCGACTGGCCTCGGTCCTCGAGGTCGTCTACCTGGTGTTCAACGAAGGCTATGTCGCGACCGGCGGGGACGACTGGTTGCGACCGGCGCTCTGCGACGAGGCGATCCGGCTCGGCCGCCTGCTCACCAGCCTTGCCCCGGCCGAGCCGGAGGTCCACGGCCTGCTGGCGCTGATGGAACTGCAGGCGTCGCGGACCGCCGCCCGGACCGGGCCGGACGGCGAACCGGTCCTGCTCGCCGGCCAGGACCGCTCACGCTGGGACCGCCTGCAGATCCAGCGCGGCCTGGCCGGACTGGCGCGGGCCGAACGGCTGGTCGGCGACGAGGGCCCGGGGCCCTATGCGCTGCAGGCGGCCATCGCGGCCTGCCACGCCCAGGCGCGCGCCACTTCGGACACCGACTGGCGCCGGATCGTCCAGCTCTACGACGCGCTCGTGCAGGTCACCGGTTCACCGGTGGTGGAGCTCAACCGCGCGGTCGCGATCGGCATGGCCGACGGGCCGGCCGCCGCCCTGCCGATCGTGGAACGACTCGCCGGGCATCCCGCGATGGCCCGCTATCACTGGCTGCCGAGCGTCGAGGGCGACCTGCTCGAGAAGCTCGGCCGTCGCGACGAAGCCCGCCGCGCCTACGCCCGGGCCGCCGATCTCGCCGGCAATGCGCGCGAGAAAGTCTTGCTGCGCAGCCGATCGGACGCCATGCGCGAGGGCCCGTGAACGAACGATCCACGGTTGCCGGGCCGGCCCCGGCGGCCCGGGCAAGCCTGGCTAGCGGGTTTTGCCGGCCTTTCCCGTCGATCGGATCCGGATTTCGGACTCAAGAATTCCCCTCTCGGATCGATAGACGTGATGACCGGCTTCGCCGCCGGTCGACCTTGGGGGAGGGCGATCATGCTGGGATTCCTCGAAAGACTCTTTGGCCGGCCGGCCCGGGCAACGGGGCCAGTGGCCGACGTCGCGGCGGAGCCGCCGCGGCAACCGAACCCCCAGCGTATCGGCGCACGCCGTTCGCTTGCGAAGATGACCGCTGAAAAGCTCGCATTGGGGAAAGAAGGCGGCAAATACCAGCTGTTCGAGCCGCGTCCTGATGCCGGAATGCGTCGTCTGCTCGGTTGCGGACCGACCTTGAACGTCGATGGCACCCCGATGGTCGGCGACACCGGCTACGACGAACGCGGCAAGCCCTATGGCGTGACCGAAGACCTCATCACCGAGGATTTCGGCTGAGCCAGGTGTTTGGCTGCCGGGCGAAGGCCTGGCTGTCGCGCGGGCCGACCCGGATGCGGGCTTGTGTCATGGCCCCGGCTTACCTTCTGTTGCAAATCGGCCGGACCTCGACCTGACCCGGTTTGCGCCGGCCGATCGTTTCATCGGAAACCACCCCGAGGAACGACAACATGAACCGCATCATCGCCGTGCCCCTGCTCGTGCTGCTCGCCAGCGCCTGCACCTTCGAATCGCAGCATGCCCCCATCCTCTCGGACACGGGCGCCGCCGCCACCGACCCAAGCGACACCGCCGCTGGCGGCACGCCCGCTACCGGTGGGCCCGCGCCGGATACCCGGCATCGCGATGTCGCCGAGGCCGAGAACCGCCAGGCCAAGGCCCGGCAGTCGAGGATCCTGCATGAACAGGCGGTGATCCGGCATGGGCATGCGGGCTCACCGGCCCCTGCAGCGCCGATACGCGGCGTGATGCCTGACCACATTGCACGTCCGATTCCCTATCCGATGCCGGCGCCTCCGCCGGCCGATCGCGAACGCTACCAGGCCCTCGAGGCCAACCCGGTGCGGCTGGTCGCCGAAGCGCCCGTCTCGACCTTCAGCATCGACGTGGACACCGGCAGCTACAGCAATGTGCGCCGCATGCTCGTCGCCGGGCGCCTGCCGCCGAAGGATGCGGTGCGCGTCGAGGAAATGATCAACTACTTCCCCTACGGATACGCCGGTCCCGCGAAGGGCCAGCCGTTCGCGGTCCATGCCGAGATGGTCGACAGCCCGTGGCGCAGCGGCGCCCGCCTGCTGCGCATCGGGATCAAGGGCGAGGATCGCGCTCGCGAGAGCCTGCCGCCATCGAACCTCGTCTTCCTCGTGGATGTGTCGGGCTCGATGCACAGCGCCGACAAGCTGCCGCTGCTGAAGTCTTCGCTCAAGCTGCTCGCGCAACGGCTGCGGCCGGAAGATCGGATCTCGCTGGTGACCTATGCCTCGGGCACGAAGCTCGTGCTGCCGGCCACCGCCGGTGACGACAAGCTCGCCATCGTCAATGCCATCGACGCCTTGCAGGCCGGCGGCAGCACCGCCGGGGCGAGCGGCATCGAGCTGGCCTACCGGACAGCGCAGCAGGCGCAGATCGCCGGCGGCATCAACCGCATCCTGCTCGCGACCGACGGCGACTTCAACGTCGGCATGACGGACTTCGGGCAGCTCAAGGCCATGGTCGAGGAGAAGCGCAAGTCCGGCATTGCCCTGTCGACCCTGGGCTTCGGCAGCGGCAACTACAACGAGCGACTGATGGAACAACTCGCCGATGCGGGCGACGGGGCGTACTCCTACATCGACAGCCTCATGGAAGCGCACAAGGTCCTGGTCAACGAGGCGAGCTCGACCCTCGAGACCATCGCGCGCGACGTGAAGATCCAGGTCGAGTTCAACCCTGCGCGCGTGAGCGAGTACCGGCTGATCGGCTACGAGAACCGCATGCTCGCCCGCGAGGACTTCAACAACGACCGGGTCGACGCCGGCGACATCGGCGCCGGCCATACGGTGACCGCGCTCTACGAACTGACCCTGGCGGGCACGCCCGGCCATGTCGACCCGCCGCGCTATGGCGGCAAGCAGTCGACCGGCGCCGGTGGCGCACGCGGGGACGACGCAGCGCGGCAGGACATGACGGGGAACGGTGCGAAGCCCGACGCGCGGATCGGATCGAACGCGGCAGCCGATGCAGGCGAGTTCGCCTTCGTCAAGCTGCGCTACAAGCGGCCGGGCAAGAACGAAAGCGTGCTGCTGACGCGCCCGGTGACGAACCGCGACTTCAGCCGTCTCGATTCGGCGAACACCGACAGCCGCTTCGCCATCGCAGTGGCCGGCTTCGGGCAGCTGCTGCGCGGTGGCCAGTACACCGCCGGCTGGGACTGGCAGGCGGTGCGCAGCCTGGCGGCGGATGCGCGGGGCGAGGATCCGTTCGGGTACCGGGGCGAGTTCCTGCGCCTCGTCGACCTCGCCGCTGCGCTCGAGACCCGCGCACCGTCGGCCGGTGCAGGCGGCTGAAGCCTGTGGACTCACCGTCGCGTGTCGCGACGACGATGCGGCAGGCCGAATCGGGCGATGATCCGGTTTTGCCGCATCGCTCGCCGACACCCATGAAGACCACATCCGCGAGCCCGCCCGAGGGGCTCGAAGAACTTCCCGACGAGGACCTGATGCTGCTGGTGGCGCGCGGCATCGTGCAGGAACCGGCAACCGAACTCTTCGCGCGCCACAATCGCGCGCTCTACAACTTCCTCGCCTGGCTTTGCGGGGGCAACCTTGCCGAAGCCGAGGACCTGACCCAGAAGACCTGGCTCAAGCTGATCAGCCGCTGCGCGGACTACCAGCCGGGCAGGGCGGCCTTTCGCACCTACCTGTTCCAGATCGCCCGCAACGGCTTCCTCGATGCGCGCCGCGCCGCTGGCGAGCGGCTGCGCGAGGACATCGACGTCGAGGACGCGCTCGCGCGAAGCGAGCCGGGTGGCCGGCCGGAAGATGACCTGCCCGATGGACCCGGCAAGGGACCGGACGACAGGCGGAACACCCCGGAGGCGGCGCTGCTCGCCGCCGAATCCCGGACCCTGCTCCATGCCGCGCTCATGGCCCTGCCGGTGGCCCAGCGCGAAGTGATCGTGCTGCGCTACTTCGCGAACCTCTCGCTCGACGAAGTGGCGGGCACGGTCGACGCCGGTATTGAAACGGTGCGCAGCCGGCTGCGCTATGCCTACAAGGCGCTGCGGGCGCAACTCGAGGCCGGGGCATGAACGAGGGAACGAAGGGGCCGATGAGCGGGTCGGTGAAAGGGCGAACGGATGGACGCAGCCCGGACGATGAATTCATCGCCGGGCAGGGTCCCCTGGCGGCGGCGCTGCGCGAACTGCCGGCGTTCGAGCCGCCCGCGCGAATGGCAGGCGAGTTCCAGCGCATGCTCGCCGGCATGCCCGCGGGCGCGCCGGCTTTCGAGCCACCGGCCCGCCTCGAAGCGGCCGTCCTCGGGGAAATCTCCCGCCAGCAAGCGGCCCAGGCGACCCGGCGCGACACCGTGCTCGGGGAGGTCGCCCGCGGCGCCGACCCGGCCGCCGCGCTCGATGCGAAGGTTTCGCCGGCCACCCAGGCCTGGCTACGCGAGCGCTCGCTTGCGGGCGAAGGCGCGCCCACGGCCACAACCGACCGAGGCGGCGCTGGAGCCCGGGGCCGCGACACCAGTGCAGGCCACGACCGCGACGTGAGCCGCAAAGGCAAGCGGCCCGGGTGGCCAGCAGGCTGGTGGCGCTACGCCGGCGGTGGGCTGGCAGCGGTGCTGGCGCTTGGCGTCGGCCTGCGAGTGACGCTGGCACCAACACCGCAGCAGGCGCCTGCCCGGGTTACCACCGAATCGACGTCGGAAGAAGCACAAGGCAACGCGGCCACCTTTGCCGATAGTGGTGGGGCGATGTCGCAGGCACCACAGGCGATGGAGCGCCAGGGCTTCGCCGAGCCCGCGCGAAAGCAGCAGGCACGCGAGGCGGAAACCCGTCGTGACACCTTGGCATCGCGCGAACGACAGGACCGCGAGCGGGCGATGCAGGAACGCCGTAGCAGCGCAGCGGCGGCACCACCACCGCCGGCAGCCGCACGATCGGCTGCCCCGCGCCCGGCTCCGGCTCCGAGTGCAGCGCCGACACTCGGCGAGACACCAGCGCTGGCGACCCGGCAGGAGAGCGAGCCCGGCGCCGAGTACGCCGGGCCCTCCTGGCGACTGTCCGACGACCCCACGATCCGGCTTGCAGGACTGCCCGCCGGCTCTCGCTGGATCCTGCTGTGCCACCCATCCGAGCATGGGGCAGCCGAAGCATGGTTGCAGCGCGGGCTCGACGCACTGACTGCGAACGGGGCTGGTGCCCGGATGTCCGACAGCCTGCCCGCCGCGGTGCGCATCGAGGCGCACGAGGATGTCGTCGCCGGCGAACTCAGGATGGTGCCCGATGAATGAATCCGGGCACGGCTTGGCCTCGGAAGTCCTGCTCGCTTTCCTGAAGCTGGGGCTGGCTTCCTTCGGTGGACCGGTCGCGCACCTGGGTTACTTCCGCGCCGAATTCGTCGAGCGCCGTCGCTGGCTCGACGACCGGAGCTATTCCGATCTCATCGCCCTGTGCCAGTTCCTGCCGGGACCAGCCAGCAGCCAGGTCGGCATCGGCCTGGGGCTGGGTCGCGCCGGCTGGCCTGGAGCCGTCGCGGCATGGATCGGCTTCACGCTGCCCTCGGCCATCGCGATGATTGTTTTCGCTTACAGCCTCGCGCAGTGGCCGGGCCTGTCCGCTTCAGGCGCCTTGCACGGTCTGAAAGTGGTGGCGGTCGCTGTCGTGGCGCAGGCAGTCCTGGGCATGGCCAGGTCGCTGTGTCCCGATCGGTTGCGCGCCGGGATCGCGGTGGTCGCGGCGCTGCTCGTGCTGGCGGTCCCGTCAGCCTTCGGGCAGGTCACGGCGATCATCGCGGGCGGACTGGTCGGCCGCTGGGCCTTGCGCCTGGACCACGCGACGCCAGCCCGGCATCGAGCCCGTGGTGTGTCACGCCGCGCCGGTGCGCTGCTGCTCGCGAGCTGCGGCATCCTGCTCCTCGGCCTGCCGCTGCTTGCCGCCACCAGCGAGTCCGTCATCCTCCGTGGGTTCGCCTCCTTCTACCAGGCCGGTGCACTGGTCTTCGGCGGTGGCCATGTCGTACTGCCACTGCTGCAGGCCGGCGTGGTGCCCAACGGCTGGGTATCGACCGACGCCTTCCTGGCGGGCTATGGGGCTGCGCAGGCCGTACCCGGGCCGCTGTTCAGCTTCGCCGCCTACCTCGGTGCGGCGATGCCGGCACCGCTCGGTGGCTGGATCGGCGGCCTGGCCATGTTGCTGGCGATCTTCCTGCCGGGCTTCCTGCTCGTCGTCGGCGCACTGCCGTTCTGGGAAGCCCTGCGACAGCGCGGGGCCGCGCAATCCACGATCGCCGGCATCAACGCGGCCGTGGTCGGCGTGCTTGCAGCTGCGCTCTACGATCCGGTCTGGACCAGCGCCATCCACACCAGGGCGGACTTCGGCCTGGCGCTTGCCGCCTTCGGCCTGCTGCAGTTCGGCAAGGTGTCGCCGGTGATCGTCGTGCTGCTGGCCGCTGCCGTCGGCTGGATGATCAGCGCCTGACGTGCCGCCCGTTCCTGCGATCGAGGGCGAACCCGTCAGACGTCGATGTTCCTCGCCCCGAGCGCGTTCTTCTCGATGAAGGCGCGGCGCGGCTCGACGTCATCGCCCATCAGGGTGGTGAAGATCTCGTCGGCGGCGATCAGGTCCTCGACCTGGACCTTCAGGAGCCGGCGCACGGATGCATCCATGGTGGTTTCCCAGAGCTGGTCGGCGTTCATCTCGCCCAGGCCCTTGTAGCGCTGGCGGGTGACGCCGCGCTCGGCGTCCGCCAACAGCCAGCGCATCGCCGAATGGAAGTCGCGCACCGATTGCGAGCGTGCCTTGTCGCCTTCGCCACGGCGAATCTCGCCGCCTTCGCCGATCAGGCCCGACACCGTCAGGGCGCTGTCGAGCAGGGCCCTATAGTCGGCCGAGAGCAGGAACTCGGGCTCGATGTAGCTCACCCGGACGTTGCCGTGGCGGGTCTTGCTGATCTTCAGGCGCCACTGCTCGAGCTTGTCGTTGAAGCTGGCGACGACCCGCGTCGGCGGCGCGGTCGACGGCACCACGTTCGAGGCGGCGATGGCTTCCTCGAGGCGGGCGGCCGATGCCATTGCCGTCTGCTCATCGGAGAGTTCGATCTGGACGCCACCGAGGATGGCGCGCAGGGCGCCGACGGCGATGATGCCGGAGAGCCGGTCGATGACGGCTTCGGCCACGAGGTACTTGCGCGCCAGTTCGCCCAGGGCATCGCCGGAGATCGGGTCGGCGCCGCGCGAGGGGATCAGCTGGGCCTTGTCGAGCGCGAGACGCAGCATGTGCTGGTTCATCTCGTGCTCGTCCTTGAGGTAGCGTTCGTCCTTGCCGTGCTTGACCTTGTAGAGCGGCGGCTGGGCGATGTAGATGTGGCCGCGCTCGACCAGTTCGCGCATCTGCCGGTAGAACAAGGTCAGCAGGAGGGTGCGAATGTGGCTGCCGTCGACGTCCGCATCGGTCATGATGATGATGCGGTGGTAGCGCAGCTTGGCGGCATCGAATTCATCGCCGATGCTGGTGCCCAGGGCGGTGACCAGGGTCGCGATCTGCTCGGATGAGATCAGCTTCTCGAAGCGGGCCTTCTCGACGTTGAGCACCTTGCCGCGCAGCGGCAGGATCGCCTGGTTCTTGCGGTCGCGGCCCTGCTTGGCCGAGCCACCGGCGGAGTCGCCCTCGACGATGAAGATCTCCGACTTGGCCGGGTCCTTCTCCTGGC